>MENK01000036.1 GCA_001768235.1 Bacteroidetes bacterium GWB2_32_14 | reverse complement strand
TTTCTTGACATTTTTTATTATTTTTAAACTTGGTTAGCGGCAGATAAAAACGCAGGACAAAATTCCCGCACTTTTCCTATGCCAGACCGTTAGCACACATTAAATTTATTGATTATGGATAGAAAATTGTTGTTAATTATATTGTTTAGTACTATTCTAATATCTTGCAATAAAGAAGAAGATAAACTTGAATATTATGGCAACCTTGAAGGAATAGTGAGTAATGAATATAATCAACCTTTAGCTGGAGTGACAGTTAATTTAGGTGAATTCCAATATGAAACTCAACTTTATGGGAGATATGTATTTAAAAATATACCAGTAGATAATTATCAAATATCATTTTCAAAAGAAACATTTATTACAGCATCGCAATTAGTTAGCATAACTAGGAATGAAACAGTTAATTTAAATATAACATTAATAATAGGTGAAAATAGTTTAGAGATATCAGATTCAATTTATGATGTTTCAAATATAGCAGGTTCAAATTATATCCATATATACTCAAACTCTAGTTGGGTTATAAATAACGATTGTTCTTGGATTAGTACTTCTGAAAAAGAAGGGTGTGGAAGTTTAAATATTAGATTAAATTGGGAGGAAAATTTGAGCTCTATGAATCGTATTGGGACAGTTGAAGTTGTTTGTGGTAATATTTCTAAAAAAATAATTATTAAACAGGACTATGCATTAAACCTTGTAGACTTTCAAGGTATAATTGGAAATCATGCAGTTGGAATAAAAGATTCAATTATTTTAAAATTTAATAAACCAATTGAAGTTAATTATATAAAAAGTAGAGGAGCTTGGGAGTATTGCATAGATAATATTAAGTTAACTAATGATAAAAAGGGAGTCTCTGGTGTTTTTACATGTGCTGAACTTGGAGGCAATTACCCTGTTGTATTTTCTGTTAATGATGAAAAAGGTGTGAAATTGGAATCAGAAGTTGAAGTCTCATTCTTTCATAGTAAAATAGATTTCGAAGGATATATTACGGATTTTGAAATAATAAATGATAACCAAGATATATTAATATCAACATTTAATCCAAATAGATTATACAAATATTCTATAATGGAAAATAAAATAATAAATGTGTTAAATCTTGACGATATAATTGCACCAACAAAATTTACAATAAATCCATTTAATAATTTAATATATATTATTGGAGCTGATCCATCATCAACCTATGTATATACTCAATCAAATATCCCTTATATATATTTGGTTGATGGTAATTTAAACAGTATTCAAAAAAGCATTGAAATAAAACCAATTGCATCAGATAATATTGTATATCCTGCAATTATACCATATGATCTGTGTTTTTCTAAAAATGGAGTTGGTATAGTTTTGTTGAAAATAAATGGTTCAACAGGGAGAAAATCAAGAATAATTGACAGTTCAAATAACGATACTACATATTGGAATAATTCATTAATAGAGTTTTCAGAAGTTTATGCAAACTATGATAAGACTAAGCTAGTTACTCGTGGATCTGGTGCTAAAATTTATATATTTGATAGTGGAAATCTTGAATTTAATGAGATTATCCCAAGTATTGGCGCTTTACCTCAATATATTACTGTAAATAAGAAGAACAATTCCATCTATTTAGGATTTGGCATGGAACAATGTATTATAGACTTTGCAGGTAATGCGATAAGTGAAGTTTCATATATTGATAACGGATGGTTCGGAAGTGCTGATTTTAGCTATAGAGATAATGAAGAAGAATTCATTTATTACTATGATATAAACTTTTTTCAGTTATTAGATTATAATTCAGCTACAACTCTAATGTGGACAGATGTTTTATCTGATTTAAAACAACTAACTTCTACCACGGATGGAAAATATCTTATAACATACAAGTTAAATAGTGACGGATCAAGTTCTTTATATCTATTTGATACTGATTTTTTTTATACGCAGATAAATAAAACGTGTGCTAACACGGCATCTTAAAACATGCGGGGGTTTGGTGGTTTTTTGACATTTTTAATTATCTTTAAACTTGGTTAGCGGCGGACAAAAACGCTGGGCGGAAAACCCGCACGTTTCAAATGCCGAAACCGTTAGCCACAATAACAAAGAACATTCTGCAACAAATCAATAATGCGTAAAAAGAAAACTATAGAGAGACTAAAAGAATCGTTTGGACAACTCAAAGATGATGATTTCCGATTCGATTTTATTGAAAAATACTTTGTAAATAAAGATAATTCCGATTCTTTTCAAGTTCTGTCTGATAAAACCTGTAATGATTTAGATTTTGAAGAATTATTCATGTTTCTTGACAGAACAACATCAAGAGTTGGACAGCAATACTTATACAATAGATTAAAAGCTATTCCTAATAATATCAGCGACATTGTCAACAAAGAAAAGCTGATAGAGAAACTAACAGATGATGACGACTATAGGATTAACACACAACTCCAACTTGACAAACTAAATAAAGAGGATGTATTTCATATTTCATCCCTTTTTCAAGAGGAACATCAGAAACCTCCGAAATGGTTTTTTGTTATTCGGTTGTTATCGTTTACAAGTGTGTTATCTCTTATAATGTATCATTTTAACCCACAAATGATTTTGGTTTTTCTTGGTGTTTTCCTTGTCAACACAGGAATTCATTATTGGAACAAAAAACATTTGTATAAATATCTTGGTTCTATTCCACAACTTTTAAGATTAAATGCAATTGCAAATAATCTCCACAAAGACCAGTTTTTTAAGGCCATTGACGCTGAGTTACCAAATTCTATTCGAGTAATAAATCAGGTACGCAACAGAATGTCATTTTTTAGGTTGGAAGCCAGCCTTCAAAGTGATATGGAAGCCATTTTTTGGGGAATATTAGAGCTTTTTAAAATTGCATTTCTTTTAGAGCCATTGCTATTATTTGGAGTATTAAAACGACTTGATTTAAAGAGAAAAGAGATTGAAAATGTTTTCAGTTTTGTTGGAGAAATTGATATTATGGTTTCAATTGCATCACTTAGAAACGGATTAGACAAATATTGCCTGCCCGAAATAAGTGATTCGAAACTTTCAGCAAAAAATGTTTATCATCCATTAATACCTGAATGTATTACAAATACTATTGAAATATCAAACAAATCTATACTGTTGACAGGTTCAAACATGTCTGGTAAGACATCATTCATTCGAACAATTGGACTTAATATGATAACTGGATTGACATTAAATACATGTTTTGCAGAAACCATGTCAATACCAAAATTACGGATTTATTCAGCTATCCGGATTAGTGATGATTTAATGAACGATAAAAGCTACTATTTCGAAGAAGTATTGACCATTAAAGAAATGATTGAAAAAAGTTCTAATGGAAAGCCAAACTTGTTTTTATTGGACGAGATTTTTAAAGGAACTAACACTGTCGAAAGAATATCGGCTGGGAAAGCAGTTCTTTCAAGGCTTTCGAAAAATAAGAATATCGTATTTGTCTCAACACATGATATTGAATTAACAGATATGTTGTCCGATGAATATGAATTGTATCATTTCAGTGAGATTGTTAAAGAGAACAATGTTGGCTTTGATTATAAATTAAAAGAAGGAAAATTGAAAAACAGAAATGCAATTAGGATTCTTCAAATCAACGATTATCCAAACGATTTGATTGATGAAGCAATTGAAATTTCAAAAAAAATGGATGAAATTACTGTGGCTAACACGCGGTCATAAAAAATTGGGGTTTTGTAAGTGTGCGAGCTTTGCGGCTCGCATCAAGCAAAGTTGTACCTTGATAGGTAATCTGTTCCGAACTCCCCAACTTTTCATACCGCAAACCGTTAGCCACAATATGTTCAGAAGAAAATGAAGATTAAATTAGTATCGCAAAGTAGATTTTTAATAATTGCAATTTTAGGTTCCATTTTGATTCCTTTAGTTTCTATAATTCTCAATGTTAAATTTGACATATCAGTAGAATTCTTTTTCACATTTATTACAATTGGATTTCTTTTGTTATATTTTGTGATAAAGCTATCAATATATTATACTGTATTCGCTGAAATTACAGATGAATATATTTGGATTGGTGACAAAAAGTTAAATTGGTCTGAAATAAAAAGTTACGACTATGATGAATCTGCAGTTTTTGGCAAATTAATACTTAGAGATAATTTTGGTTCTTGTATTAAAATTTTAGGAAAACTAAAAGGTCAGGACAGTATTAACTTTTTAGAACTTGTTGAAAGAGTTAAAAATAAGATTGACGGAATAAATATTAAATATGAAACTCCAAAAATTGAACAAAAAAATTTTTATAATTCAAAAATTGCAAAACCTGTTGGATACTTTTTAATTATTTTTACAATCACCTTGACAGTTTATGCATTTTTACATAAAAAGCCAATAGACAACTTATTTATTCTACGATTGATAGGTTTTTATTTATTATTGACTGTTATAATTTTTAGAATATTTAAGATAAAGTAAACATACAGTGGCTAACACGGCATCTCAAAACATGCGGGGTTTTGGTGGTTTTTTGACATTTTTAATTTAACTTTAATTTTTTAACGGCTGATTGGAACGCTGGGCGAAAAACCCGCACGTTTCAAATGCCGAGACCGTTGTGTTTCATGCTAAGAAAGACCGTGCAACAAATGCCAACGCACATTTGGCACATTCGCAAGCCCAAACCCACATGCTGACACTTCAGCTTGCAAAAGAGCCAAATTTTTGCCGACGCACGATTTTGCGTTATCAATGAAATAATTTGAAAATGAAAAATATAATAAAAAATAGACCATCAGATTTTTACAGATTAAGAAGACCTGAGTATTTTTCAGATTCAGAAATTACCCATACGGTAGAATTAACTCGAGAACAGTTTGCCTTTGAATTATCTCAGATTACAACAAATCAAAAGCAAGATGAGTTTGAAACACTTTGTAGAAGACTATCAGAAAAACTAATATCTCCTAATCTAATTCCTCAGGTTGGCCCAACTGGTGGTGGGGACGGGAAAACGGACTCAGAAACTTATCCTGTATCTTCGGATATTTCTGATAGATGGTTTGTACCTGAAAATGGATGGGAAAAAGATGAGAAATGGGCTTTCGCATTTAGTGCAAAGGAAACTTGGAAATCAAAAGCAGAAAAAGACGTATCAAAAATAATTGCCACAAAGCGAGACTATACAAAAATATTTTTTATTACGAACCAAACTCCATCCAGTAAAAAGAAAAAAGATGCACAAGATGAGCTTAAAGAAAAATATGGAATCGAGGTTGTAATTCTTGACGGTATATGGATTTTAGAAAAAGTATTTGACAATAAACTTTTAGACATAGTTGTAGATTCCCTGAATCTATCAGAAGTTTTTAAAGACAAAAAAATAGTTATTGGCAGTAACGATGCTGCGCGCAACAATTTATTGCAAGAATTGGAGGAGAAAATTCAAAATTCGAACCGATACTCAGAATTTGATTTTCAATTAGTGGAGGATGCCCTTGAAGTGGCAATATTATCTCGAAAATTGGAAAAACCAAGAGATGAAATTGAAGGTAAATTTGACAGGGCTCTTCGATTATGCAAAAAATTAAACCGAGAAAAACAATGGATTCGAATTTACTATCAGCGGGCTTGGACTTATTTATATTACTTTGATGATTTCTCAGCTTTTATTGCAGACTTTAAAGAATTTAAAAAGTATATCTCTATTACATCTTCAATATCAGAAATTGAGCTGTACGTTAATTTGTTTAACACATTAAGAGGATTTTGCGCTGCAAATTGTGATTTGGAATTATTCGAAGTTGACCTTTCAAAAGAAAGAGAAAGTCTTTATTTGTTATTAGACAATTTTTCTACAAAGGAGGATAAACCATGTACATCTTTAATTGCTAAGTTCTATCAAAAAATAGAAGTTCTAATGGATTCAATCCCAGATGAAAAATCTCCAAATAAACATCTTGAAGAATTGTCAAATCTCCTTTTGGAAAGTGAAGGGTTAATTGATTTCCCCTTTGATACTTTTAAAAAAATGTTTGAAGAACTGGGAGTACTATTTCCTGATAACTTTGAATATGACAACCTGATTGACACCATTGCCCTCTTAGATGAAAAGAGGTCATCTGAACTCGCCGCTGGTCATACATTTTTAAGAAGGGCTATTCAAAAATTTGATTCTAAACATTATAAATCTAGTATTATTTATTTTGGGAAGTCTGTTTTAAAACTGGCTAAAGAAGAGACATATGATGGTTTATATATAGCTCTCAAAGGTCTTGGTTATGCATATAATGAAATGGGATTATTGTGGGCATCGAATAATTGCTTTATTTCTGCAAGTTCAATTGCTTTTAAGTCATGGTATCAGGAAGGTATCCTTGATTCTAGAGTATATGATTGTGCGAAACAACTAGCAATTAATGAACAATTGATTGGCAGAATTCCAAATTTTCTTACTTGGCATGAGCTGTTTCATGTAATCGCAAACCAAATCGAAAAAGAAGAGAAAGGTGAGATTCCTGTTTATGAACTATTTGATGCTTGTTTATCAGTAAGATTTCTTAACACAAATTCAGAACAAGATAGTCTACTAACATTTTTACCTGATATTTTAGAAAACCAAAGTTTATGGTTATCCCAAAACTCGGTATTGTACAAGTTGGGGCATGAAGAAAAAATTGAAAGTGATTATAGAAAAATAGGAATTGAAAATAAAGAAGATTTAAAGAAATATTTTGAATTAATTGCAGGGCAGCCGTTTAAGGAACAAATGGTGTATGAAACAAATTTGTTATCTGGAAATAAAGTCAATATAATCTCAAAAATTCTTGGATGCTCTTTTATATTCAAATTTGAGCAAGATTTAGAATTACTTTTTACCGCAGAAACTTTGGCGGCCTTTTTTGAAAGTTTTTTAGCAACATCTCTAAATAATGTAATTCCGACTAAGGAAACGATTCTTATTGAACTTATAAGGGATGTAAAAGAGAGAGAATTTACTTTTTTGTATAATCCAGAAAGGGACTTGTATGAATTTAGTATAAATCAATTCTCGCTTAATAGAGACAACCAATCAAAGATTATAACTAAAATACTAGAATTTACAGTACACATCTTGACCTCAAACTTCTTTATTGATAATCCATTGGAACACCTTGAGAACTTGTTTAAAAACGAAGAAGTTAATGAGAGGTTTTCGTTTATCTTGCATCATAGGAATTTTACCCTTGATATCTTAGGACAAAATCCCAAGCTATTTCTTGAGGATTGGTATTCTACTAACATAAAAGAATTTCCCAACGTCAGAAAAATCCCCTTTAATATAATCGAACAAGAAGATAAAAATGAATATAATTATGCTTCCAACGATAGTAAAAAACCAGATTTTGATTTAAATAATATATCCCATGCTAAGAGAAGCGTATCTTCAATAATTGATGAAAACAAATGGAGTGTTGCAAAATGGAAAGGTTTTGGTTTTTTCTTTACAGATAAAGGATTTTATGTCTTTATTGGTTTTGAGAATGGGAACAATGGCAAGCTTATTTTTGAAGATTGGCACAAAAAATTTGGACAACAAGATTCAGAGGATATTATTCGCATTTCTATTATCAAAGGGATAGATAAACAAAACCCTTTTTGGTATAGGGTATGTATAGCTTCTGATTTTAGGAAAATGAAACATAAACCAGGCGAAATCACAGTTTCAATGACTAAATCTCATAAAATGACCCCAGATTCTTCAGTGAATTTAGAAAGACTTATTGAGGCTTACAAAAACATAAAGAAATTCATACTATGCCCAGCGGAAATAACATTTAATCCTCAGTCTATAAACCCATATACAACTCATGGTATTCTCAAAACGGAATTAATAATTCGTGAGGCATGGGAAATTGGAGTTAATGACCCAGACAGAATGGGTATTACACCAGAAGATAATCCAATAATTCCATCAGATAAAAAGAATGCACCAGTATTAGAAATTTTAAAGAAGAAAAATGTTTGATTGCTCTA
The DNA here is from genome assembly GCA_001768235.1 of Bacteroidetes bacterium GWB2_32_14. Classification (GTDB taxonomy): domain Bacteria; phylum Bacteroidota; class Bacteroidia; order Bacteroidales; family UBA12077; genus UBA12077. The sequence continues at coordinate 1,055 of MENK01000036.1, read as the reverse complement.
CCTTCGCATCCATACACATTGCCAAGTCGTGCAAAAAAGCTAACGCACAGACCAAAACTTGTCAAAGAGTATGTCTGCCCCTGCGCACAGGCAGACAGCGGAGAATAAAGCACGAAAACACAACACAGTATATACAAAATAGGCGCAATTGTAGTAAATTCAACGGCAGTAGCCCGCTTCAAATTTTTAACGGTTTGAAAAGTTTAAAGCCCGCAATCGCCTACTTTGCATATACTCAACGTTAGCGGTAATGGTTGAAATTCAGGCTGAAAGGTTGGTTTAAGTCATTAGAAGACTGTCCTCTGAAATGAAATTATGGAACGAATTGAGCTTTTTAGAATTCATAGCACGTCTTGAAGTTGTGGTGGAGGACAGGCTTCTGCTGACTTAGAGAATATTTTTTTTCGGCTTGACTTTAAACAATGACCGTAACGGGGAAGAAAATTTGAAAAGCGGGCTGAATTTTTAGAAGTGGTTGAATTCATAGCACGTGCTGAAACTGAATTATCGAATAGAATTTTATCATCTTTTGAAAACATAGAGTCTAAGTGAAATTTTTGAGGATTTGAGCTTTTGTTTTAATACAGGTAAAGAAAAAAACAGTTTTTTTAAGTTTTGAATCACGTGCTGAAATTTAGAAATATTGTAGGGAAAAATTTATTGAATCAGCCCTTTGAAAGAAAAGATTGAAAAGGTGAGCCTCAAAAAAATATTTTGTGCCGACCGCACGGGCTTACCCGCTGAAAACCTTGCTGAGATAATTGCGCCTTTGAAGTTGAATATTGTGGTTTGAAAAATATTTGCCTGAATTTTAACCAGATACTAAAACCACTCCCGCTAACACAGGGTGTAAAGCATGCCCCACTGCTCGCTGATTTGGAATCTTAAAAGTTTCAATCTAACTTTACCTGTGGGATGAATGAGTTGTTCCAAATGACGGGGCACGCTTCACACCCTCCACCGTTAGGTTTAAGCACGGGCAATTTTTTATAATGACAGTTTCTAGTGTTTAAGGGCTTTCGGTGTTTAAATAAATCTTGAAAAAATAGCTCTTT
>MENK01000035.1:2182-315923 GCA_001768235.1 Bacteroidetes bacterium GWB2_32_14 | reverse complement strand
TTAATTGAAACAACTTTCAATTAACTCTTTTGTAGCTCAAGTATATCTATTATTATGGAACTTTTTACCAACTATTTTTGACCTCTATATCAAAAATTTAAGCTTCCAATAATTTTTTATATGCAGCTGCATCTAATAATTCATTTAACTGGGCAGCATTTTCAATAGCGATTTTAATAAACCATCCATCGCCATATGGATCTTTATTAACAACTTCAGGAGATTCTTCAAGTTTTGGATTTACTTCGAGTACTTCACCTGCAACAGGCATAAACATATCAGAAACTGTTTTAACAGCTTCAACAGTTCCAAAAACTTCTTCTTTGGCTAATTTTTCGCCTAATGTTTCAATCTCAATGAACACGATATCACCGAGTTCGCCTTGTGCATAATCAGTAACTCCAACATATGCTTCATTACCTTCAACACGAATCCATTCGTGATCTTTGGTGTACTTTAAATTTTGTGGAATATTCATAATATTTTTTTTAATTAAATAGTGCTTAAAAATAAATTTTAGCCAAAAATAAACAATTTTATTTAAAACATATTATTGGGTAAGGGTAAATCTAAGACTAAAACCAACATTTGTGTTTGATGTAGGATATGAACTGGAAACATAAGGTGTTGATGTATTCAAATCATAGAAAATACGAAGAGTAAGCCTGTCGCTTAACATATAATCGGCAGAAATGCCAACAACCATCGTGCTTTGCCCTGCCGGTGGTTGTGGTGAAGTACTCTCTGCGATTTCGCGTAAAACCGTTTTGTTATCCCTAATTTTCAGGTTTGCCCTAAGGTTTAAATCACTTTTAAAATTTTCCTGCTGATTACCAAAATCAAAAATAAGATTAAAATTATCGAAACGATAACCAAGGCTTATTCCCATTTCATCACTATATACTTCGGTAATCTGGTTATTTGTAAAACTCAGTGTTATTGTTCTTGATTTTTTCATCTCGAAACGGGTAGTCAAATTATTTACCCAGGTCATGTCAATATTTATAAGTGGCGCAAACTGTTCATTTATAGATACTGAAGAAACATTGTATTCAGGAATAAAGTTATTTTGTGCATCAACCACATAACTATATCCATCATCTTCGATTTTATATTCGCTACTGTTTATAAATGTCCCGATATTATATGTCGATCGATATGCGTGGCTGATGTTTATGGATTTAAAATAGCGTTTCAGGAATGGAATATCCTTTAACCTGTCGAATCGAATATTCCAGTTAGGTAAAGGTATTTTCTGAAAGACATCAAGTGATATTTTATTTTTATCTGAAATACCATAAGCAGAAAGAAATGCCGGAATCATAACTTCTTGAGATAAGCTACCATAACCTGCTTTATATTCAGCACCATCTTCGCTGTGTGGATCGTTTGGATCATACTCAAACTCCGGATTTGCAACCCGCTTAGAAGCTAACCTGTTTGAAATCTCGCTTCTATAGTTTTTAAAATCTTCGAAAGCCTGTGAATAGTAATTATTATCACCATCCACTTTTTCAAATGCTGTAAGAATGGTTAAGTACGACATGGAAAAATTGCCGGAAACCTGTTGGTTATATGGATCACTATCTGTTGGCAAATAATACCTGCTGTTATTTTCCGATGAGCTCCTGTTAGCTGTTAATTCAATTTTTAATCCGATAATCGGTTCAAGTGTTGCACGTATATTCAGGCTTTTGTTTTGTGTCATTAAATAGGGATTAATCATGGTTGTATCATCCGTGTACCAACCATTTTTAATTGCATTAGCTACAAAATCTTCATCCTGCCATCCGAAAACGTAAGGCCATCCAGGTGCCGAAGATGATTCAAAAGCATTTTCCATTCCCAGTATGGATGTTGATGGTTTATACCCGGATATACTCGACCCTTCGGTTACTGAATATGAAACGGATATATTTTTTACCGACATTAACAGAAGGGCTGTATTTTCTGCTATAAATATAAATGGATTTTCTTTCTTTTCAATTTTTCCCTGAACACTAATCGTTACATCATCAGCATCAATCTCTGGTTTGAATTTTACTTTGTTTTTCGAAATAATTTCTACTTCCCCTTTTATATCTTTGCCATTTTTATCAATCACTTTAACTGTAATATCTTCAGTTAATAATTCATGATTAATTGTTTTCGAACGGTTGGCCTTTAAGCTTACTTTTTCCTCTCTATAAGTAACTGCTTCAAGCTTTTTGCTTTTTTTGCGGTTTGCAGTACTGCTGTATTTCTGGTTAATCTTTTTTAAGAAACCAACCTTATTGTACAAAGTAAGCAGGTTTGTTTGCCCGTTTAATTGATACGTTCTTGAATTACGGATTGTATTACCTCGTTCAAAAGCATATGATTTTAAAACGGGCCCTGCATCCCAGTTGTATGTTCCATTGTACCGGGCAGATGCATTTACCCAGTCGAACAGAGGTATTTTATTTATTGGAACAGTATAGGTTAAATTAATATTTTGATTGTACTGTGTATTGCGGCCAAAATTTTTGATATTATTCCAAACAGAGTCTTTCCAGTGTTCGTAAGAATCTCTATCTCTGTTTTTATCAACAATTCCATATGGTTCGTCGATACGAGCCACATTTTGTGCAGAAAAATCGAGTTTTAAAGAGCGGGCAATATCGTATTTTAAATCGTAATACCTGTTCCAGGTAAAGTCTTTACTGAATGTTGGTTCAATAATATTATCCGGGTTGCTTATATTTCGTGTTTTTACTTCCTGGTATCTCCTGTACATATCTGTTCTGAATACAAAACTCGATGGCAGGTAATAGAAATTGAAATCGCGAAAAAGAGCCATCGAGTTGTTATTAAAAAACTTCACCTTTCGAAATGGAGTAACATTTTTTGGTCGGGTAATATAATTATAGTTAATCCCTCCCCTGTAATTCTTTTGAATATTGTACTCCGTGTTAATATTTTTTGAGAATACTTCGTTATATGAATAACTCACAGAAAAGTTTGATGGATCATATACCCGGGGTTTCTCTAACGGTTTATTAATTTTCACGTTAGTAAAATTTAAACTTTTTCGTTCGGTATAATCCTGTGCAATATTTTTTATTGAATCTCTTTCCGTTTTTGATGCAGCATTATCAAGAGCAACCTTTAAGGGGACATCAGGATCAAGCGGATTATACTCGGGATTAATAAACCCTTCTGAATATCCTGCATACATTGGAATACTTACCTGTGCCTTTTCAGGGAAAAATTTACCCAAATCAAGATTCGTGGATAAATCATACTCAATAATTTCTTCTTTACTGCGTTCGTTCACTTTCTTTTCGATGCTTCCAAAACCGGGAGTGCTCATGCTTCCTGCAACATTCACGGTTCCAAAATCGGCCAGCCTTGTCGATAATCGGGCTCGTGCAGCCCATCCGCCATCTTCTTTAAAATCGGTTAACCGTAATTCGTTAACCCATATTTCTCCTGATTTAGGCATTCCATCATCATCAGAAAGAATATTACTTTGTTTGCTCGGGTTTCGAATACCAATCATTATTGTTTTTACATTACTCAGGTTGGGGTTTCCACGAACAGTTAACCTGGTATTGCCATCGTAAACCGAAAAAATGGAATTTATAGCAATTGCCGAGTTAGCTTTTTGCATCTCGGTGTTCCTGGTTTGCTTAACATTAACCAGTTCATCCAGTATGATTTCCACATTATTCTCGTCAGGCCAAACACTATTGCGGTTTTTATCGCCAGGGTTACTTGTTACAAGAGGTATTTCGTATTCGTAGTAATTATCCCGGTAATCGGTTCCTAAACGAACAAAAATACGCAAATCCTCGTCTTTTAATATTTCTGTTTCAAGCGGTTCAGCATGAACAAATAATTTAAGTTTTTTATATTGCCTGATATCCAGGTTGAGAGATTTATATGCAGCACGTGCGTCACCATCATCAAGGCTTTTGATTCGAAGCACCATCGATTGTTCATTCAACTGCCTTAACTGAGGGTTTGTAGGATCTATTACACGGTCAACTCCGGGAGGTAAAACATAATTCGTATTTTCTTCAATATTTATTGATGCAATATCCAGAATTCCATTTGAATATTCGGGTGTTGAAATAGCTTCGTGGCCTTCCATAAGTGAAAGGTTGTATTTTCGCCACTCACCACGAACCAATTCGAGTTTTCCAAATCGAAGAATTATACTGTCTTCGAAATCTCTCATAAACATACGCATAAAACGGATGGATTTAAAATCCTGAATTGCCCCCACAACACGTTCGGGTTCACGAACAGGTATGCGAAACTGATACCATGTAATTGTCCCCTCTCCAACAGGAAGTTTGACAGTAGCCGTTCTTTTATCCACGATATTATTCTCTCCAACACGCATCATATTGGGGCGTAATTCAACCTTATACTGGAAGTAACTTTCTGTTTCACTTAACGTATTATCACTGTCAATATCTTCAACATCGGGTTCATTCGTTGCCGATGTAGGATAACCTTCTGGCGATTGTTCATCGGTTGGAGAGTTTCCTTCATGATTATTAAAATTTTTATACCGATTAAGAATACTAACTTTTTCAGCATCATAATCACCCCCGCGATAATAATGATAATTATCGGCTGATGGGTCGTTCTCGATTTTCTGTAAAGCATCTGTGCTGACAACAGCATTCAAAGCTGTTAAATACCAATTGAAAAACTGCTGTTCATCGGAATCGGTAAGTCCATCCAACCCTGCATCCTGGTATTTACGGGCATTTGCCTGGGTTAAGTCAAAAGCATCAACAATTGACTGGTTTGAAGGTACCCTGCCCCATGCTGTTGTATCAACATCAATAACTTCGGCAGAATTTGGCAACCCGTTTTCAAAGCTTTTTCGAGAGTCTTTTAATATATCTTCTGAAATATTCCCCAGGTTAAAATACAGTTCACCACCAGTATGTAAAGAATCATAAACAAAAGGATCCATTAACCAAAACTCGATATATTCCACATTTGAAGTTTCAAAATCTTTTTGAGGCATTTCTCTCATTATCCCAGCCCATCGTTCTTCCGGATTACTTAATGTTCCGTCTGCATTTAAAGAATTGGTTGTAAAATTATACGGGCCTCTTTCTCTGGGGTAATAAGCCAGGTTTAATACTTGTAATGCAGTTGGTACCTGTGTTTCTGATTCCTTATTTGGGAAAATTTCCTGTTCAAAAATTTCCCGTACAAAATGACTCGATTGTTGTTCAGGATCACTTTTTATATGCCCCGGAGTTAAAGATGAGTTTCGTAAAAACAAGGGATCAATTTTGTACCAGGCAATTTTTGCACGATTATACCCGGAGGCAACACTATCAGCATTTGCTTCGGGAAAAAGATCGGACTGGCCCTGCGGAATACTCGATAATACCCATGAATTATATGTTCGGATATCAAATGACGTTTCACTTCCCTCAAAATCATCGATATATGCATTTCCTTCTTCTTCAATAGCATCGGAATGTCCAGGAATAAGATGTGCAAATTCTGCATCAAAATTTATTGCAGATTTTTCTTTGGTTTCAAGAAATGGAAGATAATCGACTAATGTTGTTAAAAACTGGGATTCTGTACGGTATGATGTATTTAAACCCCAAATAGTGTTTGATATGGGTTCTTCGCCAATTGCTACTTTTTGGGTTAAAGGCCGTTCGGTTAAATTAATAACCGTACCGCCAATATTAAAATCGTCAGAAATCCGGTAATTTAAGTGCGTTCCGATTAATGTTTTTGATTGGATACTGTAAAGAGCATTGCTTTCGAGCGACACCTGTATTGGAGTTCCTGATTCGAGCAAACCGGCATCAATAATTCGTACCCTTCCCAAATTATAATCTACGGTATATTCTATATTTTCGGTAAGTTTTCTTCCTCCTGCCGTAACTACTACCGAACCTTGCGGGATATTTATTGCACTTAACGAAATTTCTGAACTAACAGCAGAACGGTATTCGCCCCTTAATAAGAACTTATTTTTTTCAGCTACTAATTTGGCATAAGTAATTGTTGTATCGTAAAGTTCCTGGAAAACATATTTGTCGGCAATAATCTGATCGGCATCGCTTTCACCAAAAGCTTCTCTCAAATAACTGCCAAAAGGTTGTAAAACGGGAAAAATAATCCTTCCGTTAGACGAGTTAACAGTTGTACCTTCAATAAAATCAAACCTCCCGTCGGGAGATTCATCCAGCTGGCTGTTTAAATTATCAAGATTTAAAACCTTGAGTAATATTTTTTTATTTATTTTTCCATCCGGAATAAAATTGATTGCATTACCCGTTTTATCATCCTGGTAAAGCACATCGAGAATAAAATCATCAGAATTAACCTGGTATGCACCAATAGCATACACGTTTTTCATCATCAAATCCCAGGTTGGAATACTTGGGGTAAGGGTTGTTCCTTTTAAAAGTTTTACAAGTAATACACTTGAGCCTGTTAACCCATCGGTCGAAAATTCTCCAACCTGGAAACGTTCGCCATTATAGTAATATTCGTAAGCAACAGCTAAAACCTCATCGGAATTTAATGCAGAATTTAACGAAATGTAACCCAAACGTTCGTTAATTGTATATTCATTTTCTTTTAGTTTTCGGGCATTTTCAATTTTTTCGAAATCCTGCCCCGAATTATAATTATAAACTTCCCAGGGTCGAAGTACATTTTGTATTTGATTTATATCGCGAATACCAGCCAGGTTATATAGCTTATCATATAATCCGTTTGTATTATTTGCAGGATTTGGTTGAAAAATAGTAGCGGGATTTATAATATCTGGTGATGCAAAAATAGTATCGGCTTCAGCCAAATCGAGTAATGCAAGTATATTTCTGTTTTCTTCAAAGTTGTTTGTTTTATTTGTTACCCAAACTTCAACACGGGTAATATTGTATGGTGAATTAACAATAGGAAGGTTCTTGAGTATATCATCATAATTATTTTTAAAAAAATGCGAAAGGAAAAAATGTTTATTGGCTTCGTATTCATCGGCACCTATTTCAAAAGTTTGCGATTGTGCACCCCCCTTTACATTAATTACTTTGGTTTCGCCTTTCTGTTGTGAAAAAACACTTGTAACCGTGAGATTACCAAACTGCATTTCAGTTTTAATACCAAAAAGACTCTGGCTGCCTGTAATTAACGATCCGGGTAAAGGCAATGTAACATTCCCTGCTTCGATACGTTTTATAATTTCATCTTCTTTCCCAACATATTCGAGCTTGGTTTGATTTTCGAAATCAAAAGTAGCTTCGGTATCGTATCGAATTCCGAGTTTAATTTTATCGCCAACATTTCCCTTAACCTCCATGGTGATTTTGGTCTTAAAATCAAAGGTTGTTGTACTACGCAAATCTTCAGATAGAATCGGGTTATCAATCTTATTGATATTCACCCCGAAAATAAGTTCGGCAGAACCCATTGGAACAATATTAATTACATTGCTTCCGAATATTTTATCAAATGTTTCTCCTCCCAGTCGTAAATTTGGGAAAAGCCCCGATTGAGCATCCCCGCTGCCACCACGCGATCGTTGTTTCCAGTATTTCCTAATCGATTGCTCAAACTGATAGTTACTGTATTCGTCATAAGTCATTCTCGATGAAGGCCTGTAATCAACAGAACCTGCCTTTTTAGAAACAATAAATTCATTGGTTTCGGGATCATATTCAACAGATTCTTCAATATTTTCGGGTTCACCTAAAAACAATGGAGATTCTTCCTCTGTTAATCGCGGGTTATATTCTTCCGAATCTTTAAATGGAAATGGCAAATCAATGGTATCAGGAGGGAGATTCAGGGTAAAAGCATTATTCAAAAATACCTGTTCATTAAACGACATATTATAAAAATGTGCCTCAACAATAAATGTACAAAGCACAAAAAATAAGAGGAATACGTATTTTAAATTTTTATTTAACACAAAGGCAAAAAATAGGTTAATCATTACGCCCTTTTAAGAGCTTCTTTTACAAGGTTTTCAACAGTAAGTCCTTGAAATTCTTTTAGAATATCACTTAACAGTTTCTCAATTTTAGCTTTAGGAAAACCCAACATTACTAAAGCAGATAACGCTTCCTCTTTAATAGTATTGTCTGAATGAGTAATTATTTCCAGACCATCCGGTAATTTCCCGACTTTATCGCGTAAATCAACAATTATTCTTTCTGCAGTTTTTGCACCTACTCCTTTTATACTTTTAAGCAGTGGAACATTCCCCTGCATTATAGCTGTTTGAATTTCGCCGGGAGATAACGATGAAAGCATCATTCTTGCTGTATTCGCACCAATACCTGAAACAGAAATCAGTTGCAAAAAAATATCACGTTCTTTTTTATCAAAAAACCCAAAAAGTAAATGGGCATCTTCGCGGATAACCTCGTGAATATAAAGCATGCATTCCTGATGCCCTGAAATTTTTGAATATGTATTTACCGAAATATGAATAAAATAACCTATTTCAGAATTTTCTAAAACAAGATATGTGGGAAATATTTCCTGTATTTTGCCTTTTATAAATTCGTACATTGCTTGCAAATTTTACAAACGCTAAAAATACATAAATTTCGGGGATGTAAAAATTTAAAATACAGTTTTATATTATTGCCTGATTTAAAGAAAGCTTCCATTTATTCCATTTTTTAAGCTGTTATTTTTAAAATCGAACCAAATGAAATTTTTCGTGTTGTTGAAATGAAGAAAAACAAATTGTATATTTGATAGTTTTACAAAAAATTATAAATGAAAAATTCTTTTATTTTCATTTTCTGCCTGATTATTTTCACATTATCTATTCCCGGGTATGGGCAAATCCAGGAAAAAAACAGTACATACATTTTTTACAAAAACACGTCAGCAATTCCCGAAATCGTTTTGCCTTCAATAAATATTTCCAAATTACTTTCAGAAGATAAGATACATGAACAAACAGGATTAAAATCAATGCGATATGCTGAAATTATTGATATTGATGTTGATCCGGCAGAAAACGGTGAATGGGAAATACTACAAACCGGTGATAAAATATGGAATATTAAAATAAAATCACCAGAAGCATACTCGTTAGGTGTTTATTTTGATAAATACAGGTTGCCTGTTGGGGCAAAACTTTTTATTTACAATCCCGATAAAACCCATATACTAGGAGCATTTACATATAAAAACAATAAAACAGATAATATTTTAGCTACTGCACCTGTAAAAGGTGATGAAATTATAATCGAATATTTTGAACCAGAGAACGTTGATTTTAAAGGTGAATTTCATATTTCATCAATAGCCCACGACTACAAAAATATTTTCGAACATTTAACAAAAGATACAAAAGGTTTTGGCAGCTCCGGGGATTGTAATGTTGATATTAATTGTACAGACGGAGATGAGTGGCAACTTCATAAACATTCAGTCTGTAAAATAACTCAGAATGGGTGGCTTTGCACGGGAGCGTTAATAAACAATACCAATTTTGATGGCAATCCTTTTTTATTAACAGCTCAACATTGCATCGATCAGGCTTATGAAGCATCAGCGGCAATCTTTTATTTTAATTACGAAAGCCCGGAATGTAACGGTATAGACGGGCCTACCGACCAAACCCTTTCTGGTTCAACAATAATAGCAACATCGGCAAACAACAGTTTAGATTTTACTCTATTAGAACTCAGCTCCGAACCTCCTGCGGCATATTTTCCATATTACGCGGGTTGGAACAGGAATATATCCGATCCAACATCCGCGACTTCAATTCACCATCCTTCTGGTGATGTAAAAAAAATTACCAAATCGCTTGACGGTGCCACGACGGGAAATTACGAAACTGATTACTCCTCTTTTACTCATTGGTGGATTGATGCATGGGATTCAGGCACAACAGAAGGAGGCTCTTCTGGTTCTCCCTTGTTTGATCAAAACAAAAGAATAATTGGCGACTTAACCGGTGGCGATGCCAACTGTGTTTATAACTTTAATGATTATTACCAGCAATTTCATCATTCATGGCAAAACAGCGACAATATTAATAATCAATTGAAAGCCTGGCTCGACCCACAAAATTCAGGTTTAATCGAGTTAGACGGATTTTTACCTTACGATACCATGCCATCAAATCTAAAAGCATCGGTTGCTGATACAATCATTAAATTATATTGGAACGAACCAACGAATTCTGCCGAAATCAATAGCTATTATATATATAGAAACTCTGTTAAATTTGATTCTACAATAAATACAAATTACATCGATTCTTTTGCATTTAAAGGAACGATAAATTCATACTGGATTACAGTAAAATACAATGATCCGGGTAAAAAAGAATCAGCAAAATCGAATACCATAACGGTAAGAACAATGGATGCATTAAGTCTTCCTTATGTCCAGTTATTCGACAGCAATTTTATCCCGTCAGATTTTTATGAAGAGCAAACCAATGATACCGTTGGCTGGGAATTTAAAAGCGGAGGATATGCCGGTTACCTGGATACTGCTTTCGAAGGAATTTACAATGCCTATTTCTACAGTACTTCAGGCGAAAAATCAAAATTAATTCTTCCAAAATTTAATTTAGGAACAACAAACAATGCATTACTTTCATTTTATTTAAATTTAGACAGTATTGGCGATAAAGCTCATAAATTAAAAATACTTTACCGCGGGAATGATTCTTTAAGCTGGAAAGAAATAAAATCATTTGAAAATCCAAAGACAGGATGGCAGAAAGTATTTGTTTCTTTACCCGGGAATTCAGAGAATACTCAAATTGCATTTGAAGGATATGGGCTGCATGGGTATGGAATAAGTATTGATAGTATTCTTATTGCTGAAGATACAAAATTTGTTTCAGTTGAGTTTTCGTCCGATCGCGACACTGTTTGTACTTTAGACACAATCCTGTTTTCAACATCATTAGATAACAGCTATGATTTAAGTTGGGATTTTGGTGAAACAGCTATTCCAAAAACAGCCACAGGTATTGGCCCTCATAAAATTGTTTATACAACCCCGGGGCTTAAACCTGTAACATTAATTGCAAATAATACATACATTAAATATATCCCTGATTTTATTAAAGTATTTGGGTTTAGCAATTTACCCGATTTTACCGTGAGCGGGAATATACTAACTTCAACATCTCCTTATGGAAATCAATGGTTTTTAAATGATGAAATAATACCCGGCGCTGTTTCAAAAACTTATACTATCCTTCAAGATGGAGATTATTCTCTTGAAGTAACAAATTTTGCGGGTTGTACAGAAACTTCGGAAGTAAAGCATCTGATATTAAATTCTATTTCTCAAATTGATAATCCGGAAACAAACTTTCAAATTTTTCCTAATCCGAATCCTGGAAATTTTACACTAATTCTTGACAATGACTTAACAAAATATTCCGGGGCAATAATTAGAATAATTAATATTACCGGGAATATTGTTCACGAAGAGAGAATAAATACAAACGAAATAAATAAAGAGATTCAGCTTTATTCTGTACCAAAAGGAGTTTATATTATCCAAATCATTTTTAACAATAAAACCCTTAGTCAAAAACTACTTATTAGCTAAGTGGGTTCCCGTATCCATTTTCTTAACAAACACCTGTTTATATCCTAAATCAGAAAGTTTCTTGACATGTTCTTTTGCTTCAGAAACTGATTCATATACACCAAAAGTATAACGGTAAAACTCATCAGCCCCTTTGGTAACAGATACTATCGGCAAATTTTTAAAAAAATTTAAATCAACAGGAGCCTTTAAAGCCATAAGTTGAATTGTAAAATTTGGAATAAACGAATTTGTTTTAATAAATGCATTTGTATATCCCAATTGGTGTATTCTTTCATTTAATTCAACAGCATCCAAATAGGATGTTGTATATCCAACTGTATATCTGTAGAAACCATCTGGTGATAAGGTGATTACAACATGATCCAGATTTGCGAAAAAATCAGTATCTACAGGATTTTTAAGAGCCATTATCTGAACAGAGTATGATTTCTTTTCATTTTCTGACCGAACAATAAAGTCATTCGTTTTTGGTATTGGTAATTCTGTGGGTGAAACGATAGCTTCGGGTTGTGTTTCGGGAATACTTATTTCTTCTTTAACAACATCAGCAACTAGTTCTGGCCTGAGTTCAGCAGAATCTGTTGTTTGTTCTGTACTTGCTGCTACAGGTAAAACAGCTGCAATTTCCGGTTCGGTTATAACTGGAGGCATTATTTGTTCTGCAACTAATACCGGTTTTTCTTCGATAATTGGATTTAAATGTGCTTCGAATGAATATTCGTTTTTAGAATAACCCTGTTCTAAAACAAGTTCTTGTGTATATGGCTGAAATCCTTGATTTATTATACTTACTTTATAATTGCCGGGAGTTAAACCCATGCTGAAATTATTGTAAATTGTTGAATCAACCGATACCGTTTCTAAATTTTCGGTATTCACAACAGAAACTGTAAATGGGGATTCAACAGACGCTATTTCGTTATCAATAAAGATTTTTCCATTTAATTTTATCTCGGGTGTAATTGTAACCAGGTAAATATCTTTTTTACCCTTACTTTGAGCATCAAAAAGAGAAATATACCCTGAATTTATGTTTTCACCAGGAACAAAAAACAAATCATTTGCTGTTGTATTAATTGGATAACCAATGTTTATAACTTCCTGTTCGCCATTTAAATTTACATAAAACACATCGTACCCGCCAATACTGGTGTGACCCTGGGAACTAAAAAATAAGTACTCGTTGTCCATGGTAGCAAAAGGAGTTTCTTCATTGAAAGGGGTATTAATTTTACTTCCAAGGTTTACCGCGTTGCCCCATTTGCCTTTTTCGTCAAGTGTTGATTTGTAAATATCAAGGCCACCAAATCCGCCTTCACGATCACTTGTAAAATAAAGTGTTTTACCATCTTTAGAAACCGATGCATGTGTTTCATTCGATTTTCCATTAATCGTTTTATCTAATTTTTTTGCATTTGCCCACTCATTCTCACTAAACGTGCTAACATAAATATCGTTATTGGCCGGGTCGTCTGTTGCAAGGTAGAGTGTGTTTCCATCAAAAGATATTCCCGTGGTTTTTAAATAATATTTTTTACTCACTTTTTCTGAAACATTCTTTGGTTTACTCCATTGCTCACCTGATTTTTTTGAAATATATAAATCGATATAGTTCGAAGTATATGATGTATAAGCCAACGTGTTTCCATCGCCAGAAATTACCGCGTTAAAATTTGAATTCTGATCATTTACATTTTCTCCCAGGTTTAATGTTTTAATTTTTTTAGGGTTTTTAAGCTGATTCTCGGCATTGTTACAACTAGATATATATTGATTTACAATAGAATAATACTCATTACCCGAATCAATTAGTCCTTTATAGTTTGTAAATGAAGTAAGGGCATTCGCAATTTGGTTATTAATTTGATACGCAATTCCTAAATACAAATGAGCTTCTATAGGAGCACGGGTTTCTGATATGGATTGATTATCGAAATCTTTTGCCACATCTTTAACCGCTTCTTCAAGATAACTTATGGCCTTATTTTGCTGATCGTCTGTTTTTAAATATGTTATTCCTATTTTAAATTTAACAAACGCGCTGTTGGGGACTTTTTTTAATATTCTTTCATAAATCTCGATTGCTTTGTCGTATTTTTTTTCATCGAGTAAATACTCTGCATCCATATCCATGTAAAATATATCGCCCCAGTTTTGAGAATACGAATAGCCGTTTATGAATAGTAATTGCAGGATTATGAGTAGATATCGTTTCATTAAAAAATAACTGTAAAAAAATTAATCTGTATAACGTTTTTAACTTGAATAAGTTATACTAAATTGATGAAATTAACAATTTAATAGAGAATTGGACAAAAAAAAGATGCGAAAAAATATCAACGCATCTTTATCAGAAAGAAAACAGGTATGTTAATTAAAAGGATTTTAATACTTTAAATGATTATAGATATTGGTCTCCATTTTTTAATTTAATATCATTCACAAATTGTTTAATTTCCTGCTCATCCTCTTTTTTACAAATTAGAAGAATTCCGTCAGATTCAACAACAATATAATTTGAAAGGCCCTGAACAACTGCAAGTTTATCGTCAGGTAAATTGACAATACAATTTTCCAGGTTATAGGTAAACGTATTTTTACCACGAATTGAATTTTTATTTTCGTCCTGGGGTAAATATTCATAAAGCGAACCCCATGTTCCTAAATCGGCCCAACCAAAGTTACTGCAATATACAAATACATTATCTGCTTTTTCCATTATCCCGTAATCAATAGAAATATTGCGGCATTCAAAATAGGTTTTTGAAATAAAAGATTCTTCCTGGTCTGTATTGTACATATTGTATCCTTCTTTAAATAAAGAATCTATTTCAGGCAGGTACGAATTAAAAGCTTTCATTATTGATTTAAGCGACCATATAAATATTCCTGAATTCCAAAAAAATTCCCCGCTATCTAAAAAGACCTGTGCTAAGTCTTTATTTGGCTTTTCTGTAAATGTCTTTACTTTAAATATTGGTGAATTTTTACTCTCCTTTTGTTTTTGATTGAACTGGATATATCCATAACCCGTTTCAGGCCTGCTGGGTTTTATCCCTAAAGTAAGTAAAGCGTCTTTGTCTGAAATAAAATCAAGCCCTTGTAATATCACGTTTTTAAATTCGGTTTCATTTAAAATTAAATGATCCGATGGAGCTGTAACAATATTTGCATCGGGATTAATTTTAAATATTTTATAATTGGCATATGCAATACAAGGAGCTGTATTTCTTCTGATAGGCTCAAAAAGTATCTGGTTTTCGCTTAACTCTGGCAATTGTTCGGCAATTAGTTTACCATAAGGAGTACCCGTAACAACAAAAATATTTTCAACCGGGCAAATTGTTTTAAATCGATCAAAAGTCATTTGTAAAAGTGTTCTGCCTGTTCCAAGAATATCTAAAAATTGCTTGGGTTTATTTGACCGGCTTAAAGGCCAAAACCGGCTTCCAACACCTCCGGCCATTATAACACAATAGTTATTTTTATTCATTTCTGGTATTTTTTCGATTATTTTTAAAGACACTAAAATAACAAAAGCCCGCATATTAAATGAGCAAAAAGTAAAAAAACTACTCTTAAACTTTATAATTTGAATCCTAACAATATTTGTATATTTGTATCTCTTTAAAAAACAACTTTTCAGAAATGAATTTATTAAATCACATAGGTAGGTACTTTATATTGCTAACCAGGGTATTTTCGAAACCCGAGAAACTGAAAATATATTACAAAGAAACAATTAAGGAGATTGATAAACTGGGAATAAACTCTATTTGGATTGTTGTAATTATCTCGGTATTTATGGGTGCGGTAATTACCATACAGACTGCATACAATACCGAAAACCCGATTTATCCAAAGTATTTGATCGGGTTAACTGCCCGCGATACTTTACTGCTTGAATTTTCTTCAACAATTGTTGCATTAATACTTGCAGGAAAAATTGGTTCTAATATTGCTTCTGAAATTGGAACAATGAGAGTTACCGAGCAAATTGATGCTCTTGAAATCATGGGTGTTAATTCGGCGAGTTACCTTATTTTACCTAAAATTATTGCCACGGTTTTCTTTAGCCCGTTCTTGTGTATCCTGAGTATGTTTATTGGAATTTTTGGAGGGTGGATCGCTGGGGTGGCAACTGGAGTTATGACATCACAGGATTATATTTATGGTATTCAGTACGCATTTATTCCCTATTATATCGTTTATGCACTTATTAAAAGTGCTGTTTTTTCATTTTTAATCACATCTATTTCAGCATACCATGGCTATAATTCTTATGGAGGATCCCTCGAAGTAGGCCAGTCAAGCACAAAAGCCGTTGTCCATAGTAGTATTTCAATATTGTTATTTAATTTAGTCCTTACTCAATTGTTACTTTCATGATAGAAGTAAAAAACATATCTAAACAGTTTGATAATAAACAGGTTTTAAATAATATAAGCATTTTATTCGAAAAAGGTAAAACCAACTTAATCATAGGCCAGAGCGGATCCGGCAAAACAGTACTTCTAAAATCTATTGTAGGATTACACGAAATTGATTCAGGAAAAATTTTTTACGATGATATCGTTTTCAATGAACTCAATTTTAAAGATAAAAAAGACATGCGTAAACAAATTGGCATGCTTTTTCAGGGTGGTGCTTTGTTCGATTCATCTACGGTTGAGGAAAATGTAATGTTCCCTCTTGACATGTTTACAGAAATGAGCTTTGAAGAGAAACGCGAAAGAGCGAACGAATGCCTTAAACGGGTAAATATTATTAATGCAAATCAACTGTATCCTGCCGAAATTAGTGGAGGAATGAAAAAAAGAGTAGCTATTGCCCGTGCAATTGCTCTTAATCCAAAATACCTTTTTTGCGACGAACCTAACTCCGGGCTCGACCCCAAAACAGCACTTGTTATCGACAGCTTAATTAAAGAAATAACCATCGAATACAATATGACAACTATTGTAAATACACACGATATGAATTCCGTTATGGAAATCGGAGATAAAGTAATTTTTATTGCAGATGGTACAATATGGTGGGAAGGTACAAAAGACGATATTTTTGATTCAGACAATTCAGAATTAAACAATTTTATTTTTGCATCAAAATTATCACAAAAAATTAAAGACCTAAAAAATCATCATTAACCAAGATCGTATATCTTTTCAAGACGTTTAATATCTAAAATTTCAATATTCTTCCCTTCAATCTGGATAATTTTGTCTTTCCTGAATTCCGATAATACCCGGATTACATTTTCTGTACTCATATCAATAAGTTCAGCTACTTCTTTCCTGCTAATTGGCAAGTTAAATTTTGATGAATTGTAAATATGTTTTGAAAAATGCAAAAGTATGTATGCTATTCTTCCCCGTAATTGCCGTGTATTAATATCAACCCTGGTTTTAATAACCGAATCGGCAACTTTGCTTATTTTCTCAAAAAAATCAATAGCAAATACTCCGTTTGTTTTTATAAGGTTTTTTATTACTTCCAAATCTACCAGGCAAACAATTGAATCTTCAATTGCTGTTATTGAATAAACATGAACCGTATTAGAGAAAATGCTTAGCAAACCAATAAAATCCATAGGTTTTGCAATACTTATTATATGTTCACGATTATTTGATTCCGTTTTATACAGTTTCACCAAACCTGTTTGAAGGTATAAAAACGATGTTACAGTATCGCCTTCTAAACAAACAAGTTCTCCTTTGCGAAAAAATTTTTCTTTTTTCCGGCTATTTATTAATTTTAATTCATCGTCAGACAAATTCTTAAATGCCCATGAACGATAAATACACTCTTTACAATCATTCACTTTTACTGATAATTCCATCTTACACTTTACCTCTTTTAAAAATGATATATATCACTTATGATATATATCATAATATATAAAAATGTCGATATGTTTATATGTGTTATTTTTGTAACAGTAAACTTTATAAAAATACTATAAAATAAATCAAAAATGAAAAAGATCGTAATATTAGGTGCCGGAACAGGCGGAACAATTATGGCAAATAAATTGAGAAAAGCTCTCGACCGGGAAGAATGGGAAATTACAATTGTTGATAAACATAAAACCCATTATTATCAACCCGGGTTCCTGTTTATTCCTTTTGGAATCTATAAAAAACAAGATGTTATTAAATCTAAAGCAGATTTTATTCCTTCGGGCGTAAAGTTAATTTTTAACGAAATCGACAAAATTGAACCTGAAAACAACAAGGTTATTTTAGAAGGCGGGCAAATACTGAATTATGATTTCTTAATTATTGCAACAGGCACACATGTAAGCCCCGAAGATACTCCGGGACTTAAAGAAGAGCTATGGCACAAGGAGATTTTTGATTTTTATACAATTGAAGGTGCCTTAGCATTAAGAGAATTTTTTGAAACATGGCAGGGTGGGCGATTGGTTATGAACATTGCCGAACTTCCATTTAAATGCCCTGTAGCTCCACTCGAATTTGTTTTCTTAGCCGATGAGTATTTTACTAAGGCTGGCATTCGAAACAAGGTAGATATTACATATGTTACACCCTTACCGGGAGCATTTACAAAACCTAAAGCTACAAAAATGTTGGGTGAGCTTTTAAAAGAAAAAAACATTACCGTTATTCCAGACTTTTATCTCGAAAGTGTTGATAATAAAGAAAAGAAAATAAAATCTTATGATGGTAAAGAAATTCCATTCGATGTATTAACCATTGTCCCTGTAAACAAAGGTGATGATGCAATAGAACGAAGCGGAATGGGCGACGACCTAAACTATATCCCTACCGATAAGCAAACATTACGTTCCGAGAAATATGAAAATATTTTTGTATTGGGTGATGCATCAAATATTCCTACATCAAAAGCAGGATCTGTTGTTCACTTTGCATCAGATGTAGTGTTCGATAATTTAATGTGCTCAATAAAAGGCAGAAGAATGCGTGCTCATTTCGACGGACATGCAAATTGTTATATCGAAACCGGGTTTGGTAAAGGCTCGATTATCGACTTTAATTATGAAACGGAACCTCTTGCCGGAAATTATCCATTACCCGGGATAGGCCCTTTTGGTTTATTGCAAAATACAAAAATGAATCATTACGGGAAAGTAATTTTCCGATGGATTTACTGGCATATTCTTCTTAAAGGGAAAGAACTCCCGGTAGAATCAGAAATGTCGATGGCTGGTAAAAAGAAATAATTAATTTAAAAAGAATTAAAAATGGAATTAAAAACAGATAATATCCAGGAACAAATTAATCAGATAAATCAAAAGCTTGATCTGGTGCTGCATTATGTGAATGAGCAACGATTAAAAAGCGAAGCAATTGAAGATTTGGTTAGCGACCTGTCTATTATAGGTAAAGATGCATTTACAAGTGCCATTGAAGAGCTTGATAAACAAGGAATCGAACTAAATGTTGACGATCTTAAAACTTTGGTTTTTAAGTTTATACGAAACATCAATAATTTTTCTCAACTTATTGATATGTTCGAAAGCTTAAATGATTTGGCTAAGGATATGGGTCCGATAATTACTGAAGTAGGAATTGATTTTACAAACAAACTTCATGAATTTGAACAAAAAGGATATTTCGAGTTCCTGGGCCAGATGGCAAAACTATTCGATAATGCTGTTGTTGCTTATAATAAAACAACGAATGAACCAACAAAACAATACTCTTTATGGAGGATTATGCGAGAAATAAATAGTCCTGAAGTTAAACAAAGTATTGGGTTTATGTTAACACTCTTAAAAAACATGTCTCAAGAAACAAAATCAATAACTCAATAATTCATTAAAAAAAACAAGAATACCATGGCACAAAAAACTTATGCAGGTGTAACACTAGAAGTTACCGAAGATGGCTATTTAGTAGATTCAACAAAATGGAACGAAGAAATAGCAAAAGAAATAGCAAAAGAAGAAGGTATAGAACTTACCGACAAACATTTCGCTGTTTTAAAATACATTCGTGAAAACCAGGCCGGATTAACCATCCGTAAGGTAGGTAAATCAGGGATTGTAGATATTAAAGGATTTTACGATTTATTCCCTGGAGGCCCTTTAAAATTATCTTCTAAAATTGCTGGAATTAATAAACCAACCAGTTGTGTATAACAAATAAAGAATACAGCTATGACAGAAAAAAAAGATATTAAAGTTAAGAAAGTAGCAATAATATGTGCAAAAGGCACTATTGAAGATGTTTATGCTGCTTTGGTAATGGCAAATGGTGCTGTTATGGAAGGTATGGAAGCAAAGGTTTTCTTTACTTTTTTTGGACTCGATGCAATTACAAAGAAATACATGAACAAATTGCATACAGCAACAGTTGGAAACCCGGCAATGCGTATGCCCGGGGGATTACCCTTCCCAACACTTCTGGGACTAATACCTGGTGTTGAAGCCGGTGTTTCTGCTATGATGCGAAGCCAAATGGACAAACTCGATATTCCTCCTGTCGAAGAATTTTTAGATATGATTACTGCTGGTGGTGGCGAAATTTATGCTTGCAAATTAGCTGTTGACATGTTTAAACTGGAGAAAAAAGATTTAACAGATCATGTAATTGATATCATTACAATTGGTGAATTTTACAATATGGCTGGTGGCGAAGGTTCTCAAATAATTTTTACTTAATAATTCTTTTCAATAGAAAAACCGCTCTCGGGCGGTTTTTTTATGTTCAAAAAATCACCACTGCTTTCCGGATAAATAAACATTTTCTTTAATAAACTGTTTAAATAAAAAAACAAATTATGGCATTTACATTACAAATAGGCGAAGAAGCTCCTCATTTTAAATTACCTGCTACAAATGGGAATACATACCAGTTAACGGATTTTAATGAACATACTCTGGTTGTATTTTTTACCTGCAATCATTGCCCGTATGTAATTGGTTCCGATGAAGTAACCCGTAAAATGGCAGAAAAATATATTCCAAAAGGAATTCGTTTTGTAGCAATAAACGCTAACAGTAAAAACACCTATATCGAAGATAATTTCCCGAATATGGTAAAACGAATGGAGGAAAATAAATTCCCCTGGCTTTATTTGTACGATGAATCACAGGAAATAGCAAAAGCTTACGGGGCATTACGAACCCCGCATTTTTATGTTTTAAATAAAGAACGAAAATTAATTTATACAGGAAGAGCTATTGACAGCCCCAGAGATACATCAAAAATGACTGTAAATGATTTAGAAAGAGCATTAGAAGAACATTTATCAGGGAATAAAATCTCGATACCCGTTACAAATCCCATAGGATGTAACGTGAAATGGGAAGGAAAAGATGCTCATTGGATGCCTGCAGACGCCTGTGATTTAATCTGAAAAATATTTTTAAGCGAATTCAGTTTATATAATCTTTACTCCCTCTAATTTTGCAAGAATTTCATACGCTTCCTGAGCCGTTTCACCACAAAACAGTTTTTCTGGTTTAAACCCGGCACAAACCCGCGGGCGTTCAGGAGATTCAAAAATTTCACATTTTAAATCTTCGGAAAGATGAATACATCGTACTCCGGCCGATTTACCATTGGGCATCCCGGGAATGGGTGATGAAATTGAAAGATAAATACAACAAGCGGCACATCCTTCGCGGCAATCCATAATAAAAATAATTATTCAACAATCCTAAAAACACAAATTTCAGGTATTAAATATTTAAGTGCAAAGTAAAAGCATAAAATTATTAATTCTCATAAGATATAATTTTGCACTTTGTTTAATGAATCTTTAATTTTACCAATATAAAAATTATACGCACGTTATATGAATTTTCAAAAACCTTTGATTCACGGGTATTTAATAAAACGATACATGCGATTTTTAGCTGATATTAAACTCGATTCTGGCAATATTGTTACAGCTCATTGCACCAATTCGGGTACTATGAAAAGTTGTTTGGAAGATAATGCAGAAGTTTATTTATCTCCGGTAGATGACCCAAACCGAAAAACAAAATTCACCTGGGAAATGATTAAAATAAATGGCAATTGGGTTGGGATTAATACCGGGAATCCAAATAAACTCGCTTACGAGGCTGTTAAATCGGGCAAAATCGAGAAACTGAAAGGTTACACCGAAGTACAGGCCGAAGTAAAATTCGATGACAGCCGCTTCGACCTGATGGCAAAAAACGAAAAAGAAACCTGCTTTATCGAAGTAAAAAATGTAACTTTAAAAGAAGGGAAATACGCTCTCTTTCCCGATGCGGTTACAAGCCGCGGGAAAAAACATCTCGAAACACTCGCGAAGGTTAAAGAGCAAGGAATGAGAGCAGTAATGTTATATGTTATTCAACGAAACGATGTGGAAATTTTTGCCCCGGCAAAAGAAATTGACCCCGAATATGCAAAAGTACTTAAAATAGCTTATGAAAAAGGGGTTGAAATTATTCCCATGCAGGTTAATGTTACTCCTGAAAAAATCGAATTATTGAAAGAACTGCCTTTTGAACTCTAAACAATATTAAAAGTGACGAAGATTTTTAATTTAGGAACAGTATTTTTAATTTTACTTATTCTCTTAACTACATGTACAAAAGAAGATGAATCCGGAAATCCTGAATTTTTAGGAGAAGGAATTGCCAACGGGTTTTATTTTCCCACGACCGATTGGAAAGAATGTGCCCCCGAAGAAGTTGGAATGAGTTCCGAAAAACTTAAAGCTGTTTACGATTATTGTGCTGATGATATTCGAAAAACCGACGCGTTTATTGTTATAAAAGACGGGTATATCGTTGCCGAATATTATTTTAATAAAAACACTATCTCTACTTTTCAACCAAGCTATTCTATTGCTAAAGCTTTTGTAGCTTCACTTACAGGGGTAGCTATAAAAAAGGGATACATTAATGGTGTTGATGATAAAATTGCTGATTATTTTCCTCAACTTCAAGGCGATAATGTTCAACCAGAAAAAAACGAAATATCTATTAAGCACTTACTCACAATGACATCGGGAATTCAATGGAACGAGGAAGAACTTTTACTAAATGGCGATAACGACCTTTTAAGTATGCGAACAGGTTCTACAAATTTTGTTAATTATGTTTTGAATAAACCTGTAATTGATACTCCCGGAACAGTATGGAATTACAGTAGCGGGATGCCTGTACTGCTTGCCGGCTTAATTGAAAATGCAACAGGACAATTGGCTTTTGATTTTGCAAAAGACAATCTGTTTAATTCTCTCGGAATAACAAATATTGAATGGGCATCCGACCCCGAAGGGCATACAATTGGGGCATGGGGAATCTTAACAACTGTTCGTAATTATGCAAAACTGGGTTATCTTTATTTAAACAATGGAATATGGGATGGAACCAGGCTTTTACCTGAATACTGGGTTTCAGATTCTTACACTCCTCCCTTAGAAAATTATCCACAGTTCGGCTATATGTTCTGGACAGCACAACGCTATCCAAACGATATTGACACACGTATTCCTGAAGAGACATACATGGCTGTCGGGCTTTTTCAAAAATATATTGTCATTATTCCATCAAAAAACATGATTCTTGTACGTTTTGGGAATGATGCCGCAACAGGTGAACTGGGATGGGATACCGCGGAATTTATTTCATTAGCTGTTGATGCTGTTAACTGAAAAAAGAATATATTAATTTTGAATGTATAAATAATTAAAAAAGGAAAGTTATGACAAAAAAAGAAAGTATAATTCAGTTCCTGGCTCCCAAAAAACTTGCAATAGTCGGGGTGTCGAGAAATACAAAAAAATTCGGATATACAGTATTCAACGAACTTCAACAAAAAGGGTTTGATGTTTGCCCGGTAAACCCCAAAGCTAAAGATATTAATGGCGTAAAATGTTACAACTCCGTTTTTGAAATTCCCGCAGAATATCAGAAACTTCTCATCATTACTCCCAAAAATGAAACCGATATTGTTTTAAAACAAGCTGCTGAAAAAGGAATTAAACATGTTTGGGTTCAGCAAATGTCGAATACAAAAGACACCTCTAAAATTGCAAAAGAAAATGATATTGACCTGATAGACAAAGAATGTATTTTCATGTTTGCGGAACCTGTAACCAGTGTTCATAAATTTCACAAATTTTTGAGAAAAGTCTTTGGTCAACTACCCCGGTAAGTTAAAAAGATTTAAAAAATTTTTGTTTTTATAGAAATTGCTTATGTTTACAAGCTAAATTAAATATCCATGCAAAAAATTGCACAAAACGAAAAAGAATAAAATACAAACAATCTAAACATCACAAAAAAATATATACCCATGAAAAAATTATTTTTACTGTTGCTTTTACCAATATTTGCATTAACTGCATGCGATGATGATGATGATGAAATTTCCGAAGCCGAACAATTAAAAATTGACATCGCCAAAATTGAACAATACCTTGAAGAAACCAATTTAACTGCACAATCTACCGAATCGGGATTGCATTACATTATTCTTGAAGAAGGAACTGGTGATACACCAACAAACGAAGCAATTGTTGATGTAAATTATACCGGGATGCTTTTAGACAGCACAATTTTCGACAGCCAAAGAAACTCGTTTATATTAGAAAACCTGGTAGAAGGCTGGCAAGAAGGCCTTCCTTTAATTAAAAAAGGTGGCCATATTAAACTCTTTATTCCTTCCACCTTAGGATATGGAGATGTTGCCATTTCTGGTATTCCCAAGAACTCTGTTTTATTATTCGATATTGAATTAATCAACGTGATTTTTTAATACCTGTTTTTACAAGCGAATTTTTAGTTCGTATCCAAACAACATGGTTCGATCTAAGTCGCGTGAAACCCATTTTAATAATGTATGCATGTTTTTTTCTATTTCCCCTTCAAATGAAAGATTTTCATTTGTATAAACTGTTATCGGTTTATTAAAATTAAATTGTTCAGGTGAAATGAGCAAGGTATATTGTTCTACATTTTCAGTGGTAACATTTATTATATTCCCGGTTGTTGTTACATGAATAAACCCTGATAAATTAATTGATTCCCGGTTATACGGCACTAATATTTCTGTAATATCATTATATGCAGAAGTATTTGTATTTTTTTTCAGCTTATCAATAATAACCCACCGGTTTCTTCCATATTTTAATGTGTTTTCTGTTCTCCAATATATCTCAGAAGAATATGGATTTCTTATATTTTGGCTTAGAAAATTCCGGATTGAATCTTTTAACAATGGAACCCAATTCAGATCATGTCCATATCCTTCCATTATATAATAATAAGCCGTATTCCCTGCCATTCTCATCCTTTGAATAAACGGGGTTATCTCCGATGCAGGAAATAATTTGTCGTTAGTAGTATTCACAATTAGCCAGGGAACAGAATTGAAATTCTTCAAAAAAATATTCTGATTACTTAAATCTGCGACACCATTAGGATTTCCAATATAAGACCTGATTGTTGCCCAGGGAGTTCCGTTCATGTTTGCCTGGTAAAAACTCCCTGTTGCCCCGTCAGAATACCCTGATAAATGGATATTATTTTCATCAATATTGTAGTTTTTCTTTAATCTTTCGATGATATATTTAAGATTTTCGACTTGTCTGTTGTTCCACCATAAACTTTGCATCCACGATGCCGGATAAATAATAATTCTATCCAGAGAATCCGGGTTGTAGCTTGTCGGAGTTATAAATGTGCTTACATAGCGAGGGTTTAAATTCATTATTGCACCATGTAAAAAAACGGTTACTGCATATTTTTTTGCAGGATCGTAATTATTTGGAATAATAACAATACAATAGTGTTTTATTGAATCTATTTCATACTCCCATTCAACAAATCCCTTTTTTACATTCCCGGGAAATTTGATTTGGTTTTTAATAACACAGGTTAAATAATCAAATTGGGGATTTTGCTTTTCAATTTTTTTTATTATTCTTGACGATTTATACCCTTTCGTGTTTACCCATAATTCATTTACTAAAGAGTCAATAACTTTATTATCGGAAAGTTGAGCAAAAGAATTATTTAATATAAATCCTGCTACAATCAATAAAAAAGAGTACCGTCTCATGTATAACCTGTTTTATATAAACGATAATCATCTATTAAAAAACCCTATTTAAAATTTATTATTATTTAATGTCATTCATTGATAGCAGTTATCTAAATACTTCCGCCCTAAAAAAATAGCACCCGCAAATTATTAGTTTACAGGCGCTTGTTTTTTACTTGAGGTCGGTGGCGGATTCGAACCGCCGTACACGGTTTTGCAGACCGCTGCCTAGCCACTCGGCCAACTGACCATATCAGACTGCAAAAATAGAAAAATTCTTTAAATAATCCCTATACTTTTAATTTTTCAATTCGTGATTTTCGTAAAACTCTTTAAAAATTAGCCTGGAGAATTTTTCCTGTATAAATATTGAACACGTAACATCAGCAATAAAAGCAAACCAACACATATAATAGCTCTTACTGAATAAATAGTAGCCAAAGCACCCTTGCTCGAAATAAGAGCAAATACCGGGGCCAGCATCATCCCTATCCATACAGTAAAAGGCTCCGTGTTTTCTTTCGATTTTATCAGCCGCTTTATTACCGGGAAATAAGCAATAACTAATATTAGTTGTATCAGAAGATTTGTTATAACATGATTTCGTGATATTATCCAAAAAATAATTATTAGTAATACCGCAATTAAACATACGGTATCGAATTTATTAAATTTTGAACTTTTATCACCGTATATGTAAATAAAAACGGAAACTGTTGACACAAGAAGAATATCGGTTGTATTTAAAATATTATCCCAAATACTATAATTCCCGTCTGCAAGATATGTTATTAAACTCATAACAACAGCAAGTGTAAAAAAAATCCACATTGCTAAAGCAGGCTTTATTTCTTTTTTATAAATTAATATACAATATCTTATTCCTATCAATAAGTTAATAATAGAAACAGAAATAATTGAGAAGTCTTTCATTTTAAAATTTTTCCAAAATTATCAATTATTCAATATTCTGCGTATTAGAATCCTATGTTTTTAAACTATTTTCCGCAAAAAGGAGATTGATTGTAGAAAAACCGGGTTTGAGTTACCTAAAAAAAGAAGAGTACCGGTTTTCGGTACTCTTCTAAAGGTTAATAAAATAGAGTGAGTAATTAAATTAGAGTGTTTTTTATCTTGAAAAGCTATTGTTTAACTATTTTCTTCACCAATGTTTCTCTCTCGTCTTCAACAGAAACAATATATGAACCAGATGGAAGTTCAGAAATACCAATTTCTCTTTCTTCACCATTAATATCAACGAGTTTAACTAATACTCCGCTCATATTATAGATTGAAACTGTTCCTACTCTGGTTCCATTACTAATTTTAACTGTAATAAAATCATTAGCAGGACTTGGATAAACTATTAAACTGGTTGGAGCTTCATTACCTAGCTCTTCACCAATTACTTCTGTTCTTACAAATGTATTTCCGGTAACATTTACTGTATAATCTTCAACTTCGCCATAAGTAAATGTTTCGCAAGCTGTTGGTGCTGAAGCATATTTCATGCTCACCCTCATGCGGGTTGATCCAATTAAAGCAGTTGAAGGAACTGTAAATGTAGTTGATAAAGTAGTGCTGGCTGATGATGAACCGCTAACCATTAACTCAGTAGTTTCAAATGTACCATTCTGATTCCAGTCAATCCATACTCTCCAGTATTCAGTATATAATGTACTCCTGAATCCAGCGCTATAGCTTATTGTTGTACTTGCACCTAAAGCAACGGTAGCAATTTTAGTAGTTGTAAAATCTCCATACCCTGCATTTGCTGTTGTAGTATTTGTCATACCTCCCATAGCAACGTAATCAATCCATTCGTAAACAACATTTGTTCCTTTTGAAGCACAATATGTAATTGCGGTTGATAACGTTGTTACACTTAAAGCTGTACTTGCAGCAGAAACGTTACCTGCAGCATCTTTAGCTTTTACTGTAAATGAATAAGTAGTTGCAGCAGTTAAACCTGTTACACTGTAACTGGTTGTTGTTGAAGAACCTTTTAATACGCCATTCTGATAAATATCATATCCTGTAACACCAACATTGTCAGTTGAAGCAGTCCAGCTTAGTGTGAATGTAGTTTGAGTAATACTTGCTGAAGTTAAATTTGTTGGAGCAGTTGGTGCCTGAGTATCGGCTGTTGCTGCAGAAATAACTACAGTATAATCTTCAACTTCGCCATAGCTGAAAGTTTCGCACGATGTTTGTGCTGCATTGTATTTCATTGAAACTCTCATTCGTGTTGACTTAGCTGTTGTTCCGGCAGGAATGCTCATAGTACCGGTAACTATTGTTTTACTCATTGTCCCGATATCATAAATATTCTCCCCTGTATCATCAAAATCACCGTCTGCATTTAAGTCAACCCAGATTTTCCAATACTCTAAATAAGTTGTACTTGCAAACCCGGGGGTAAGTGTAATATTATAGGTTGTACCTGCTGTCATATTAACCGTTTTGCTTGTAAAATCGGTATAACCTGCAGCAGTTGAAGTATTGCTAAAAGTACCTATTGCAACACCGGCAATCCATTCGTAACTGTAATTACTTCCCTTTGAAGTACAATATGTTACAGGAGTTGTACCTGTTGTAGTAAAGCTAATTTCAGATCCATAGCTTGTACCTTTTGCATTTGTAGCATAAGCACGAACATAATAAGTTGTTCCGGCAGTTAAACCACTCATGGTTAAACTATAAGAACCTGTTGTAGTAACCGGTGAAGTAGAAACAACGGTTCCTGTAGATAATGTAGGGGCAGTTGTTTTTGCATATACTAACCCGCTGGCAGTTACTGTAGCACCACCATCTGAAGTAATATTTCCACCACAAACGGCTGAATTATCTGCAATTGAAGAAACTGAATTTGTTGTAACTGTAGGAACAGTAGTTCCATCGCTTACATATGTCATATAACAAACAGAACAAGCAACACGAGCAGCAGTAGCATCAATTCTCATGTAGCCACTTTCTCCCCAGGAGCTTCCCCAGGAGTTTCTTAAAATCCAGTAATCTCCATATGTTGCATCATAACCCCAACCAACTAATGATATAGCATGGTTTGTTGGAGTATCGTAACAAGGGCTGGATGAACAGGCAGTATAACTATCGGTAAAAATACCCCCTGTATAGTTTTGAAATGCTGTTGTAACATAAACTGCCGCATCAACAACACCATAAGTCATAATTGCAGTTTTAATTGCATCTATATCGGAACAAGTAACACGATTCCAGCTTGCAAACTGTGTTTTTGGGGCAGTTGAAGTTGTTGATGGACAAGATTGATTGTCTGTATCAGTATATGGGAAATAGGTTTCATCAATAATACCAACATCAACTAAAGCCTGTAATTCCATGTAATCATAATCTGCGCCATCGCAACCTCCAAAGTGGCTGCTATATGCTGACAAAGTGCTTAAACACCACGCAATATAAGCTTCTGAGAAATCTGCGGTATTGCTATTATAACTTCCGGTAGCAAAATTATATGTTCCTTCAGCACATGCTGCTGCACCAAAAGCATAACAAGAACCACAACCTCCCTGGTCGCGGGGATCTCCAATATAAGAATTTCCATTGTAACTTCTCCAGTCGAAAGATGTTGGAAGAGCTTTAGATGCAGTGAAATTAGGATCTATCTTTGCATCTGCATGAAAATCGGATAAGCTTCTGTTTTCATTCGTCATAAGCTGATCTCCATTCATTTCCATTAAATCAAGTAAAGGAATCCTTTCTTCAACTCCTTTGTTGCTGCGAACACAAACAGCTCTTTCTACAGTAAAGCCATTTTCTTTTACAGTTTCTGTTTCAATATCGAAACCATAACGTGCTGCATAAGAATATTCCTGGGCTACTTTGCCTTTAAAGAAATCCCATGCATTTTCAATTCGGCCATCGGGTAAGTGAACCATACCAACCTCTCCACTGCCTTTAACAGAAGTAATTTCATAACGATATCCCAGCATTTCACAATATTTTGCAGCAGGGTTAACATAACCCTTTTGTGCAAATACCGTAAAAACTAAAAAAAGTGAGAACACAAAAGTTAACAAAGTAAATTTTTTCATAGTTCAATAAGATTATAGGGTTAAAGTAAATTTTGCAAAAATTACAAACAATTATCCATATAAAAATTGGCTATCGACAAACAACAATTATCAACCCCTAAAAATCATTTTGCTTGGAAAAATGAAAATAATATTTAAAGTATTGAATGTTTAAATTTTTGAAAAATTATTTATAAATTGCCCGATTATTTATTAACCTGACCTAAGCCTAACATTTGAGGAGTTTATGAAACTAAAATGTGTTATAGTTGATGACGAACCATTAGCTATAGCGGTATTACAGGGGTATCTAAAAAAAATACCTGCTATTGAAGTTGTAGAGACATTTAACAATGCTATTTCAGTTTATGAATTCTTAAAAGATCATGAAGTAGATTTTCTATTTCTTGATGTTGAAATGCCAAATCTTACAGGTATTGATTTTTTAAAAAGTTTTACCCATCCCCCTTTAGTCATTATTACGTCTGCAAACAAAAATTATGCAATTGAAGGATTTGATTTAAATGTTGCAGATTATATACTTAAACCTATAACGTTTGAAAGGCTTATTAAAGCTATAAATAAACTTATTGATATAAAAACAGGGAAAACAGAATCCGATAAAGAACAAGAAATTTCTGGTCATATTTATTTGAAGGAAAATAAAAGAATGGTTAAAATCTATATACCGAACATTCTTTACCTTGAAAGCATAAAAGATTATGTAAAAGTTGTTACAAAACAAAAAACAGTAATCACAAAACAACAACTCAGTTACTTTGAGAGCATATTAAATCCGAATGAATTTTTACGAATTCACAGATCATATATAATTGCAATAAACCAAATTGATGCTTTCAGTTGTTCTTCGGTAGAAATAGGGACAATGGAAATACCTATAGGAAGAAAGTATAAAGATGAAGCTGTTAAAAAGCTCGGAAATAATGAAGCTCCCGAATAACACAATTTAATTATATGTTTGACACACAGAATACATATAAAAGAATTATAATTCCCGGCCTGATATTTCTGTTTGCATTTAATTTTAATGCAAAATCACAGGAAAGGGGTTTGTTGCCATCAAAATACTATTCGGCAAAGGATTATAATAGCGGAGCTCAAAACTGGGCTGTTATTCAGGATAAACGAGGAATTATGTATTTTGGTAATGTTAATGGCATTCTGGAATATGATGGTGAGAACTGGAAAACAATACCTGTAAAAAACAATTCAACAGTACGCAGCTTAGCTATTGATAATAAAAACATACTATATTCAGGAGCTTTTAATGAAATAGGTTGTTTAATTCCAAATGAATCAGGAAACCTGGTTTATAAATCACTAACCCATCTTATCGATTCTCAATACATGGATTTTGGTGATATTTGGGATATTAATTGTTTTTCCGACACTGTTTTCTTTCTTACGGATAAGTATCTTTTTAAATATCACAATAAAAAATTTAGCTATTATTCCAGTAATAAGGAGCGATTTTACCTTAGCCATAAGGTTGATAACTCATATTTTGTTCAGGAAATAGGGAGAGGATTATTAAAACTCGAACACGATTCATTAAACCTGATTGAACAGGGAGATTTTTTCGCTGACAAAAAAATACATTCCATTTTCAAACATAAAAACGGTTTAATTATTTGTACCCGTACCGATGGCGCCTTTTTATATAGCAGAAAAGGGGAACAAGTAGTGATCCGCTCATTTTCTGAAATTTCGGAAATCACAAAAAATCTGAATAATTACTTAATAAAAAATATTTTTTATCATGGCATAGAGATTTCTGATAACTTATATGCTATGAGTACAATTTACGGAAGTATTCTGATTGTTGATGGCAACTGGAATGTTGTTGATATAATAAACCATGAATCGATCGGAATTGTCAGCCCAACCCATTTTTTATATTATCAAAAAAATCAGCCCCTATGGTTAGCTCTTGCCAACGGAATTTGCCAGGTTGAAATAAATTCTCCTTTTAGATACTGGAATGATGAAAAGGGTATAAACGGCGTGATATCTGATGTAGCCGAAACAAAAAATAAACTTTATATTTCGACCGGATCGGGTATTTATTGTACAAATAAGAATCCTGATAAAATAAATTTTTGTGTAAATAGCTTTATCCCTGTTAAAGGAACATTTGAGCAAACCTGGGGTTTCTTGTATTTTCAACCCCCGCATCTATATTCTGAAAAAAAACAGAAAGTATCGAATTTAACAGTAACCGATAAAACTATTTTACTGGTAGCATCAAACAGGGGCCTTTTTCAAATTATTGACGACAAATCAAAACAAATATCTGATTATAGAATTACTTTTAAATTACACCAGTATAAAAAAGATCCCACGAAATTATTTTTAGGATTAAATACCGGCCTTGCTTTAGCCAGCTACAATAATGGAAAATGGACTAACCACGGAATACAATTTGGCATAAATGATATTATCAGGGATATAAACGAAGACTCTTTAGGTAATCTTTGGCTAAGCGTAAACTACAAGGGATTAATCCGCATTAAAAATCCATTAAACGAAAATGTACTAAACAATGTTGAATTTTATGATACATCGAATGGATTATCTTCTGTAAAATCAAACCAGATTATTAATGTAAATAACAAACTGCATTTCTCGTCCGACAGAGAATATTATACCTTTAATTATAATGAAAATAAATTCGAATTATTCATCCATCCCAAAGATACTACATCAGAAAATGTCTTTGCAGATACTCTTTCGTGGAAAAGGATAAATGACGAAATTATAACAAATTTTTATATTGCTACCCAGGAAGATTCTACAACCTGGTTTGGAACAACTAAAGGTACTTTCAGATACATCGGGCATCCCGATAAAGATTATTTCGATTTATACCCTGCATTAATCAGAAAAGTTTTTTCGGGAGACTCTGTCTTATACAACGGAACAAATTTCAAAAAAGTAGAAATTCATCCCGATTCAACATCCTTTGAATTGCTGCTCGATCCCAATCCAACAATAAATACAGGTACCGTTTTAAATTATAAAAACAACTCGTTAACATTTCAATATGCTTCACCTTTTTATGAAGAAGAACAAAAGAACACGTATAGCTATTTTCTTGATGGATACGATAAAGATTGGTCTGTATGGAGTATAGAAAATAAAAAAGAATACACGAACCTTCCCGAGGGAACATATACATTTAAAGTAAAATCAAAAAACATATATGGTATTGAAAGTGGTACTGCAGAGTATAAGTTTGTAATCTTACCCCCATGGTATAGAACTTTTGCAGCCTATTTAAGTTATTTTATTTTAAGCACCCTGTTTATTGTTTTGATTGTAAAGCTTTATACATACAATTTAATTAAAGAAAAGGAAAATCTCGAAAAAATCGTAAAACAGCGTACCCAGGAAATATTGATGCAAAACGAAGAAATCCTTGTCCAGGCAGAACATTTAAAAGATGCTAACGAATGGATAAGTGCTAAAAACATTGAATTGGAAAGTCAAAAAGAAGAAATTGAAAAGAAAAAAGATCAGCTCGAAATAAGTAACGCCACAAAAAACAAGTTTTTCAGAATTATTGCTCACGATTTACGGAGCCCAATAAGCACATTTGTAAATTCTACAGCCTATGTTTTAACCGATTTAGATGATTTTGACAAAGAAAAAACAAAATCATTTTTATCGGAACTAAACAAGCTTTCTCAAACAACATACAACCTTCTTGAAAACCTTTTAGACTGGTCGTCGAGCCAAATGGGAGAAATAAAATTTAATCCCAGAACTTTTGATATTGTAAGTATAATTAAGGAGAATATCGAATTAATTAAAAATAAGCTCGAGTCGAAAGAAATAGAATTACTGGTTTTTGTTCCCGATAAATTAGATGTTTTTGCAGACGAAAATATGATACATACCGTTATTCGCAACTTAATTTCAAATGCAGCTAAATTTACCGGAAACAAGGGGAAAATTGAAATCAGGTGTACGGCAAATAACGAATTGTGTACAATAAGTATTACCGATAACGGAATTGGTATTAAAAACGAAGAGCTTGACAAATTATTCAGAATTGATCAACACCATACTACTCCCGGCACACAAAATGAAAAAGGCTCCGGCTTAGGTCTAATCCTGTGTAAAGAATTTATCCAGCACAATGGAGGAACTATAACTGTAACCAGCGAACATGGAAAAGGGAGTACATTTACATTTACACTGAATATCTCCTGATTTTAACGAATTATTACCCATCCCCTGTCCTTCGAAATGGCAATAATAGCCGAAGTAATTAACATACTCTCCTTTTGAATTGTATTTAATTCTTCGACTGAAATTTTGTTTTCCTGTGCTATATGAAGTTTTTCTGAAACATCCTTTTGAGCTATTTCCAATATTTTTCGTTTATACGCAACAACTGTTTCCGGTACTATCTGGTTCAATTTAAGTTCGTCATTTTCGATCAAAGCCCCTTTTCTTTTAAATATCTTGCTTAAAGTATAAGTCGTGCTTAGTAAGTCGGCAGCTAATTTACTTATTTGCGGATCGTTATGAAAAATAAACTGCTTACTTTCAGGAAGCAGATCTTTACTCATTCCATCAAGATATTCCTGAAAAATCTGTTTATAAACCAGGTTTTTAAACTCCAGGTCATCATTCAGTATTTCTTTAATAATATATTCTGCAACCTTAACATGCCGGGGTTCATCAAATTTATCTTCCTGGTACGAATAAAGTACCTGGTTACCATAATGTAACAGCAGTTTAATGATTTCTCTTTCCTGCGGTTCCGCATAATATCCTTCAACAAAAGATGGAACTGCCGGAGAAGCTACTTTATAAACATCCGAAGGAGTTGTAACCCTGCGTGATTCAGAATCTGCGTATCTGCGACGAATTTTATTGGTTTCGGAATAAAGAATCTTTTCATCAATACCAAGTATAGTGCTACATTCCTTAATATATACTGTTCGGATAATGCCATCAGGAATAACTGAAATAGAATGAACAATATCACTAATTAAATTGGCTTTTTTTACAGGATCGTTTTTTGTATCCTTCGAAAGCAAGCGGGTTTTGAATGTAATAAAATCCTCTTCGTTTTTTTGTATAAATGCAAGCAATTCTGAAGCACTATGCGCTTTTGCAAACGAGTCGGGATCTTCATTTTCGGGTAATAACAATACACGAACATTCATTCCCTGTTCCAACACAAGATCAATCCCCCGCAAAGATGCTTTTATTCCAGCCGCATCACCATCGTATATTATGGTAACATTGGGGGTAAATCGTTTGATTAATCGTATTTGATCAACAGTTAATGATGTTCCCGATGAAGCTACAACATTTTCTATTCCTGACTGATGCATTGAAATAACATCGGTATATCCTTCAACTAAATAACACTTATCCGATTGTGTTATTGCTGTTTTTGCCTGAAACATACCATACAAGACCTTACTTTTATGATAAATCTCCGACTCGGGCGAATTCAGGTATTTAGCTGTTTTTTCGTCTTTTTTCAGAACACGGCCACCAAAACCAATCACATTTCCCGACAAACTGTGTATTGGAAACATAACCCGTCCACGAAAACGATCAAATTTATCCTGCTCGTTTACAATAGTAAATCCGGCTTTTTCGAGAAACTCTAGTTTGTATCCTTTTTCAATTGCTGCTTTTGTAAAAGCATCACGAATATCGAGGCTATAACCCAATTCAAATTTATCGATGATTTCGTCACGGAAGCCCCGTTCTTTAAAATAGCTTAATCCTATCGCCCGGCCATCGGTGTGTTTGTGTAATTTTTCCTGAAAATAGCTATTCGCAAATTTTGTAACAACAAGCAAACTATCGCGTTCGTTTTGTTGCTGAATTTCTTCGGCAGATAGTTCCTTTTCAACTATTTCGATATGATATTTTTTAGCCAGGTACCTGAGTGCATCTGCGTATCCCAAATGCTCGTGTTCCATAATAAAGTTTACCGGATTTCCTCCTTTGCCACAACCAAAGCATTTGTAAATTCCTTTAGCCGGAGAAACGGTAAACGACGGGGTTTTTTCGTTATGAAACGGGCATAAACCCAAATAATTAACACCCCGCTTTTTCAGGTTCACAAAATCCTGAACTACATCAACAATTTCTGCTGTATCAATTATGCGTTGTATGGTATTGAAATCAATCATAAAATATATTTGCCTGATTTTATGGAGATTAATTTCCACCCAGGTAACGGCTAAAATACTAAAAATTAACTGCAGAATAAATAGATGGTCAATTATAAATCTTTTGAAAACTCTTTACAAATTCAAAA
The DNA here is from genome assembly GCA_001768235.1 of Bacteroidetes bacterium GWB2_32_14. Taxonomy (GTDB): domain Bacteria; phylum Bacteroidota; class Bacteroidia; order Bacteroidales; family UBA12077; genus UBA12077. The sequence goes on along the minus strand of MENK01000035.1, from coordinate 279,969 downwards.
TCAATAAAATATTTTGTATTTTGCTTTACAAAATCAGCAATCATGAAAAAACTTGTTGTTTTAACCGGATCGGGGATAAGTGCGGAAAGTGGAATTCCTACGTTTCGTGATATGGGTGGAATATGGGAGCAATACAACTTTGTAGATGTTGCAAGCCCGGAGGCATGGCACAACAATCCTGAATTGGTATTACGTTTTTACAATGAGCGAAGAAAGAAAGTTATTGAATCGGAACCCAACCAGGGACATCGTGGTTTAGTTGAACTTGAAAAATATTTCGATGTACAAATTATTACTCAAAATGTAGATGATTTGCATGAACGTGCCGGAAGTAAAAACATTTTACACTTACATGGTGAAATCAGAAAATCAAGAAGCACGGCAGATTCATCACTTATTTATACAATCCGGGGATGGGAATTAAACCCGGGAGATAAGTGCGAAAAAGGCTCACAACTCAGGCCCCATATTGTTTGGTTTGGCGAATCGGTTCCTGCAATTAGTAAAGCAAGCCATATTTGTGAAAAAGCCGATATTTTTGTCGTTATTGGCACATCGTTAAATGTTTATCCCGCTGCCGGGTTAATTGATTATGTCCCGTTACATATTCCCATTTACTTAATTGATCCCAACGAAATTAACTTACCTGCAATAAAAAACCTGATCTGCATAAAAGAAAAAGCCTGCACTGGTGTACAAGCTTTAATTAACGACCTGAAAAACAAATATCTTTTTAACGATTAACCAGAAGTTTTTTTGTACTAACACGGTTATCGTCAACGAGAAGAGAACAAAAATAAAGCCCGTTTTTAAGCCCGGTAACATAAATCTTCTCGTTTCCCTTTTTTTCTTCTAAATCTTTGCTGATTACTATTTCCCCAAGAGAATTATAAACCTGTAGTTTTGCATCTTTTATATATTCTATCGAATATTCTGCGTAGAAATAATCAACCACGGGGTTAGGATAAATTTTCATTTCCTGTTTCTGAAAAAATTTTTCGTGAACAGGTATTGAATCTGTTTTTTCAGAATTTCCCTGAGCAAACAAACAAACCGAAAATAAGAGAAATATGATTGAAAGTAAATATTTTCTCATAAGCTTATTTTTTATGCAATTTAACAAAAACTGTACCTTATTTACGAATAAATTATGTTAAAGTTTGTGAAATTGCCATAATGTTTTGATTTACAGCATCAAAGGTTAAGTGCTTGAGTAATACTTGATTCCGTTTTTCGGGAGCATTTTATTCCCAATTAGATATCATAAATTATTTACCTTTTCTTCTTTTATACCTAGGTTTCGAGTGCTTATGAAAAGGCCGGGGATTCCACGCGGGGCTTTCGCCTAATTCGGCAGGAACAGGTATTTTAATAATCTCACGTTCAATAAGCTCTTCAATACGCCTGAATTTTTGCATATCGTTTTCATTTATAAGCGTTAAAGCAACACCTGTTGTATTTGCACGGGCAGTTCTGCCGACACGGTGAACATAATCTTCGGCATCACCGGGTACATCGTAATTTATTATCAGGTTTATATCTTTAATATCGATTCCCCGGCTTAATACATCGGTAGCAACTAAAATACGTGTTTTTTTAGAACGGAACCGTGAAAGCACTTCTTCGCGTTGCTGCTGTTCCAAATCTGAAGATATCCCTTCAATTTCAAAATCTTTCCGTTTTAATTCCCTTACTATTTCGGAAACCTTGCTTTTTGTTGATGTAAAAATAAGGATGCTGTTGTATTCTGGTTTATTCAATAACAGGTATTTTATTAAAACTGTTTTTTGATTATCATATACCAGATACGATGCCTGCAAAACACCTTCGGCCGGTTTAGAAAGTTCAATGCTTATTTCTTTTGGATTTTTAAGAATCTGGCTGGCTAATACTCTGATTTTCGGAGGCATTGTTGCGCTAAACATGAGTGTTTGCCTATTTTTTGGAATATAAGATATTATTTTTTGGATATCGTCGTAAAACCCCATATCAAGCATTTTGTCGGCCTCATCGAGAATTAAATGCTTAATGTCGTTGAATTTAACATATCCCATTTTTAAATGCGAAATCAATTTGCCCGGTGTTGCAACAATAATATCGGAATTACCCAAAAGGGCTTTTCGTTCTGTTTCAAAATCGTTTCCATCGCCACCGCCATAAACGGGTAACGAGCTAACAGGCACAAAATATGAAAATCCCTGGATTTGCTGATCGATTTGCAATGCCAGCTCACGTGTAGGAACAATAATTAATGTATTAATTGAAGAACTTTTTACTCCGGTTAATTTATTTAAAACAGGTAAAATAAATGCAGCTGTTTTACCTGTTCCTGTTTGAGCACAGGCAATCAAATCGTTTTCGTTCATTATTTCGGGTATAGCCATTTCCTGTATCGGGGTGGCCTCATCAAAACCCATGTATGATATCGCCTCCAGCAAACGATCATTCAAATTAAATTCTGTAAACTTCATTAATAAATATCGCTAATTAGTTAAAACAGGCAAAGATAGCTCTTTTTCAGGGATAAATTTATTGCCTTCTTATGAAATCTATATGATTTCAACCTTAATAAAAATCAGAAATTGATTTTTTAGTACCAGGATTCAGGTAAAATTGCTACATTTGATATAAATCGTATTAACAAAATAGCACTTTAAAACATTCTCCGTGCATAATGTTTGTTCGTACTTTAAAACTGGTTACGTGCTGCAAAATAACTTAAAACAAGCTTATAAAAATGAAAAAAATAAAAAAAAAATTGGCAAAGTATTCTTGTACATTGTTGGCGGAATACTTATAATTATTTTAATCCTTGCAATTAATCTCTGGATTAAAAGTCCGGGAAAAGCTGATCCAATAACTGGTTTAGACGGGAAAATGCTTGCCGGGAGCATTTCTACAATTGAAAAAATAATGCTTGGCGGGCAAGAACAATATCTTATTATTCGTGGTGCAGATGCGGCCAAACCTGTAATGCTGTTTCTGCATGGCGGACCGGGAAGCCCCGAATATGCATTCATGAAAGCCACGAACAGGGCTATTGAAAATGATTTCGTGATGGTTTATTGGGAACAACGCGGAGCAGGAAAATCCTATTCAAAAAATATTCCTGCCGAAAGTATGAATTTGGCTCAATTTATATCCGACACCCGGGAACTAAGTGAATATCTTGCCAAACGCTTTAATCAGGAAAAAATCTATCTCATGGGGCATTCGTGGGGTTCGTTTTTAGGAATCTTAACCGCCTATGAGTATCCTGAACTTTTTCATGCATATTTTGGTATTGGGCAGGTATGTTACCAGTATAAAGGAGAATACATTTCGTTTGAATGGACTAAAGAACAAGCCCTTAAACAGAATAACCAAAAAGCAATTAACGCACTCTCAAAATTAACTTTCCCCGATTCTCTTGCAGGTATTGACGTATGGCAAAAATTTTTAATGAACGAACGGAATTATGTAACTCAATTTGGTGGTGGTGTAACTCACGAAATGACCGGTATGTGGCCGGTAGTTAAAATGATACTCAATATAAAAGAATACACGTTTAAAGAAAAAATGAATTTTATGCCAGGCAGCTTGTTTTCGTTTAAATATCTATGGCCAGATGTGATAAATAAAAACCTGTTTAACGATATTGACAGCATGCAGGTTCCTGTGTATATTTTCCAGGGAAAATACGATTACCAAACCCCTTATTCGGTTGCAAAAGACTTTTACGATCAGCTTAAAGCACCGCGAAAAGAATTCTTTACATTTGAAAACTCTGCCCATAGCCCAATTATGGAAGAAGTAGAAAAATTTAATTCGATTGTTCTGGGAAAAACACGATAAAAGTTTGTTGGGTTTAAATAAAAGGCACTGAGAAACAACATTATAAATAAAATTTTATTACATTCGTTTTAAATGGTTAAAACTATTCTCCTTGGTTTTTAATAAATAAGAGTACGATTTGCAATATTGATTTGTAAATCTATGCAATGATTATTTACAAAAGTTTTATGCAATAACAAATATAAAACTAAACTAATGAAAATAACAAAAGTTAAAAATCAACTTCTAACTCCCTTTTTGTTGTTTAAAAATACCTGGAAATCTTTCGTTTTTCTTTTGGGAGGAATTGTTTTAACAATAGTTATTACATTTTACACGAAAAACACCGTAAATGTGATTGCAAATCAGGATTTTGAATTCATTTGCAATACGTTAAAAACAAAATTAGACGCCCGACTTAACGCGCATGCTCAACTTCTGCAAAGTGGTGCTGCCTTATTTGCAGCTACAGATACTGTTACTTGCAAAGGATGGAGAAAATTTATTGAATATGAAAAAATAAATAAAAATTTACCCGGGATTCAAGGTGTAGGTTATTCGTTAATAATTCACAAAAATCAATTAAAAAAACATATTGAATCGTTCAGAAAAACAGGGTTTCCTGATTATATAGTAAAACCGGATGGCGATAGGGAAATATATACTTCAATAATTTATCTTGAGCCTTTTACGGGTAGAAATCTGCGTGCTTTTGGTTATGATATGTTTTCTGAACCAATACGCAGGAAAGCAATGGAAACATCTCGTGATTCAGATAATGCTATCTTATCGGACAAAGTAATCCTTGTACAAGAAACAAATGATGATTTACAATCAGGTGCTTTAATGTATGTTCCCGTCTATCGAAATGGGATGCAAACAAACACGGTAGAAGAACGCCGTGCTGCTATTAAAGGATGGGTTTACAGTCCTTACCGGATGAATGATATGATGAGCGGGATTTTAGGAAATTGGGACTTACCAAATAAAAATCGAATACGATTAAAAATTTATGATAACGAAACCATATCAAATGATGCTCTTTTATATGATAGTCAGGGTAAGGATAAAATTTCGAACAACAACAAATCAAATTTACATCTTAAACTCCCTATTGAATTTAATGGTAAAAAATGGATATTACAATTTACGGCACATAATGAAAATTTATCTATTTTTCGTGGCAAAATATTAATTGTTTTAATAAGCGGCCTTTCAATTAGTATATTGATATTTGCTTTGTCAATAGTCTTATACAATAAACAATTTCGGGCAAAGCAGATTTTGCTGCTAAACGCACAACTAGAAAAACTTAACTCCGACAAAGACCGCTTTATCTCAATCCTTGCACACGATTTAAAAAGTCCGTTTAGTGCACTATTGGGTTTTGCCGATTTATTAACCACAAATATCCACACCTACACTATTGATGAAATTAAAGCCCGGGTAAATATCATTAATGACTCTGCGAATCGAATTTATAATTTATTGGAAGATATATTAATTTGGGTTAGTTCTCAATCAGGTAAATTGCCTTATAATCCTCAAAAACTTAATTTTTCAACTATTTGTATTGAAGTTATCGAAAGTTTAAAACTCATTGCCAATAATAAAAACATTAAAATCAATCCTGATTTTTCTGATAACGTGTACGTATATGCCGATAAAAATATGCTAAATACAATTTTGCGCAATCTTGTTTCAAATGCAATAAAATATACCAATAATGGCGGACAAGTTGATATTTATGTAGAACAAAATAACACAAATATCACAATTACAGTTTCAGATAATGGTGTTGGAATACAACCTGAAACAATAACTACCCTTTTTAAATTTTCTCAAATTCAGGCAACCGAAGGCACCGCAAGAGAAAAAGGGACAGGTTTAGGATTGATGATTTGCAAAGAATTTGTAGAAATAAACGGTGGTAAAATTGGGGTTACTAGTAAAATTGGAAAGGGTAGCAATTTTAAATTTACTTTACCTGTAACCGGAACAGTTTAAAAGTAGAAAATAAATACTAAATTTAAACTTTGCTAACAGCGAATATTTACACCAGTACCCTACACTTTGCAGATTATGCTTGACCAACTGATTGATAAAATAAAGAAGGACAATATAAACTGGGCAAAATTTAAAGATTTTTTCACGGAAAGAGAAATCGCTTCAAAAACAATTCTGTTACACGAGGGGGAAATATCAAACCGGTTATATTTTATAAAAAAAGGTTGTCTGCGCATGTGGTTTAATAAAAACGGGAAGGATATAACATTCCAGTTCTTTTTTGAAGGACAGGCTGTTGCTTCAATTGATAGTCTTTTAAGTAACCAGCCCGGCATGTTTACAATTGAAAGCATCGAACCTTCTGTTATTCTTTCAATCAGCAGGGAAAATTTTGAGTACCTCCAACAGGTTTACCCCGAACTAAAGAATGGGTTTCAAGAGATCCTGTTTCAACGATTCAGAAATTATGCCCATCTTTTTCTTTCCCGGATTAAAGATACACCCCGGGAGCGTTATAAGGATTTAGTAAATAACCATCCTGAAATCATAAAACGGGTACCACAACACTATATCGCTTCGTATTTAGGAATTACACCCGTTTCGTTAAGCAGGATAAGAAATAAAAGATAATTTTCATTTCTTAACAATTGTTATCGTTAAGATCTTTTTTCCTGAAGCATTTTTGTAAAAAACAAGAATATGAAACCGGGATTTTTAAATCGTGAACATACACGAACATCACATGTACAAATCGACACACGGAAATGTAAAGCATGCTGGAAATGCCTTGATAATTGTCCAAACCAGGTTATTACCAAAGTAGATTTGCCCTGGCACAAACATGCCCTGATTGCAGAGCCCGGAAAATGTACCGGGTGCTTAAAATGTATCGAAGTATGCGAATATGGAGCCTATTCAATAGCGGATAAAACAAAACAGGAAGCTGCAAAGCAACGGGATAAAACTTTCTATAGTTTCATCACAAACAATCTCTTGCTATTGTTTGGCCTGATAATGATTGTTTCCGGATTAGTCCTTCAGCTTGGATTTCATGTCGGCTCACCAGGAGAACAACATGAAAGCAGAAGCGGAATACAATCCCAAACAGTGTACTATGAACAGGCTCGAGGATTAGATACACCCGATACCATTGGGGGAATAAATTATTCCAATTGGTCAACACTTCACAAGTTTGCCATTGTTTTCTTTTCCCTGTTCATGATATATCACCTTTACATTCATTGGAAATGGTATAAGGGAGTTATCTCTAAACGTTTAATAAACAAAAACATCCAGGTAATGACATTGTCGATACTCTTTTTACTGGTTGCTCTTACCGGCCTTATTCCCTGGTTTATTGATTTATCGGGCAGTGTCAGTGTTTTAAGATTGATTTTTATCGAAATACATGATAAACTTGCACTTGTTTTAGTTATTTACCTTATTTTGCATGTTCTTAAAAGAAGTAAATGGTTCGTTACCGCTTGTTCAAAATTAAAAAGATAAAAAACCCGGTTTAAGCAGAAGTGCGAATATTGTTTTTCGTTACAAACAAATTATTACACGATGAAGGCATTTTCAACAAAACAAAATTGAATTTTCAGGACACACACATCACGGGCAGTTATTTCCATTAAATTTTATCACCAATCAACTATACGAATTAAGTTGGGGTTATAAATACCTATTTTTTTACTTGCGGAGCATAAGGCTGGGGGCCTCAAGTCAAAACCGCCAGGCAATCAGAAATTCTTAAAGTTGATATCAATTTTTATTAATAGTTGGACAAGTAATGAGCTTAGATTGTTAATGCATCGACTGTTTATGGTTAGTCTCTTGATAATTTTTAATAATGAAGGAATTCATTTATTTAAAATATTTTTAACGGGACGGGGCGAACAAAACCGGCTCTTATCTGTTTTTATATGCATTCGCATGTATTCATTTTATTTTTAATAATTATGGCCAAACATCCCAAAGAAATAAAAACTGAGATTATAATAAATTCAAATCCTTCAAAAATATGGACTATTTTGATGGACTTTAATAAGTATCCTGAATGGAACCCGTTTATACGGTCTATTACCGGGCAACCACTCAAAGGGAATAAAATATCAGCAAGGCTTGAACCACCAGATGCAAAAGGAATGACAATTAACCCCACGATTCTTGAAGTAAATAATGAGAAAGAATTTAGATGGTCAGGACATTTGATTATTCCCGGATTGTTTGATGGAGAACATATATTCGAACTTATAGATAACCAAAATGGTACTACAACCTTTATTCAGAGAGAGAAATTTAACGGGATTTTAATCTCATTATTTAAAAAACTGCTGGACGACAATACCCGCAGAGGATTTGAGTTAATGAATCAACAATTGAAAATTGAATCTGAAAAATAATAACTCTCAACTAACAATTATAAACCATTTAGTCAGAGTTAATAATCAGGCAGATCATACTTGCCTGTAAGTTTTTAATGGCAAAAAATAATCAGCACTATAACTCAGGACATGATTATGCAAACAATTAAAAAGACTTCTTTTTTAATTGTTTTTTTTGTACCTTTTCTCAAAACTATTAAAAAAAATAATCATGAATGAATACTTGAGACAAGCAATTATTATTATTGGATGTGCCCCTTTTGCATATATTGTACTAAAGTTGATTTTCAAAAAATCAATCATGTTTACATTCAGTTTCTATGTTGTTCTATTTGTTCTTTATGTCAGCTATATGTCTATATTAATTGGTAAACTTGGAGGCAATACTTTGCTTTGGGTTACTCCTATAAATTTCCTGATTGGAGCATTTGTTTTCATGTATATAAATAAGGTGTTACGAAAACCTCTTGAAAATGCAATTTCCCAATTAAAAGAACTTTCAGAAGGAAACCTGAATATAAATGTCGAAAAATCTGAATCAGAAAATGAATTAGGAGTATTAAACAACTCTCTTTTACAATTGTCAGGAGTTTTAAAAAAGATAATTATTGATTTGAAAAACAATGCTGATAATCTTGTATCAGCCAGTCAACAAATGAACAGTGCATCGCAAGAGTTATCACAAGGTGCTAATGAACAGGCAAGCTCTATTGAAGAAGTATCATCTACAATGGAGCAGGTATCATCAAATATTGAACAAAATACTAAAAGTGCACAACAAACAGAAAAAGTATCGCTTGAAGCAAACACACAATTAAAAGATGTTGCAGAAAAAGCGAAAGAGGCAATTGATGCAAACAAAAACATTGCAGATAAAATTACTATAATTAATGATATTGCCTTTCAGACAAATTTACTTGCGTTAAATGCAGCGGTTGAAGCTGCAAGAGCAGGAGAACATGGAAAAGGCTTTGCCGTTGTAGCAGCCGAAGTACGTAAGCTTGCCGAAAACAGCAAGGTAGCAGCTGAGCAAATAGTTAATCTTGCACATACAGCACTAAAAATGACACAAACCGCGGGTGAAGTAATGATAGACACGATTCCTAAAATTGAAAAAACATCTAAGCTTGTTCAGGAGATTGCCGCGGCAAGTATAGAACAGAACAATGGTGTAAGTCAGGTTAATAATACTATTCAGCAATTAAATAATATAACACAACAAAATGCTTCTTCAAGTGAAGAATTAGCCACAACAGCAGAAGAGCTTTCCGGACAGGCTGAACAATTAATGGATATTATTGCATTCTTTAATGTTGATATTAAAAATCATTAGTCCTGACAGAAAGCTAATATTTCTGTTTTAAAACCTGAATATTCCGTTTTATCCCTTCAGCCTTTGCACGCTCGAGTGGAGAATCTTTAAAAATTTGTTTAAATTCTCCAGGTGAAAGGTTTTCCCAATCGGATTTTAAGAAGTTTTGTATTTCTGGCTTTGGAAGAAAATCTTTTTCATTGTGCACCTTTGCTTTCGAGTTCCAGGGGCACACATCCTGGCAAATGTCGCAGCCAAAAATCCAGTCTTCCCATTGGTTTTTAAATTCTTCGGGTATCTCGCCTTTCTTTTCGATAGTTAAATACGAAACGCATTTCCGGGCATCAAGCTTATGTGGTTTTAATGCCTTTGTCGGGCAAGCATCAATACATTTTGTACATGCCCCACAGAAATCTTTAATGGCAACATCATACTCAAGTTCCAAATCAAGGATAATTTCACCAATAAATAAAAACGAACCATGTTTCCCCGAAATAAGGTTCGTGTTTTTCCCAATCCACCCGATGCCGGATCTCGCGGCCCATGCCTTTTCCAGAACCGGTGCCGAGTCAACAAAAATACGGCCTGTAGTTTTGGGTTCAAGAGTTTGAATAAATTCAAAAAAATGGTTTAGCTTTTCTTTTATAACATGATGATAATCGCGCCCATAGGCATATTTCGAAATTTTGTAAGTATCTTTTGGCTGCTGATTGATATTAAAGTAATTATATAAAACCGAAATTACCGATTGGGCTCCCTCAACCAACTCGCGAGGGTCTGTGCGTTTTTCAAAATGATTCTCCATGTACGCCATTTCGCCGTGGCAGCCATTATCCAGCCATTCACGAAGCAACAACGATTCTTTCTCCACAAAACCAGCCCGCGATATTCCAACATCAGCAAAACCCAATTCAAGGGCTTTTTGTTTAATTTTTTTTGTATTGGAAATTATTGAATTCATTTTGTTAAAGGCTTAACTGCCCGTTTAGCAGGCTAACGGCTCATTGTTACACTTACCCGCTCCATTTTACCTCCCATTGGAGGATTCATTTTCGAAACTTTAACCGTTGCTTTTCTTATGGAATTAAACTTAACATAAAGCACATCCAGAATACGGCCCGCAATATGCTCAAGCAGATGTGATTTTTTCTGCATTTCCTGTTTTACCAACTCGTATGCCGTTTGGTAATTTAATGCATCGTTTATGTTATCGGTTTTCGAAGGAATATTCATGTCGGTTTCAATGGTTAAATCAACCAAAAAACGGTTTCCTACAATTTGTTCTTCTTTAAAACATCCATGGTATGCATAAAACTCCATGTTTTCTATTTGTATTTGTCCCATTTGATTATCGGTTTAAAACATCAAATTTAATTTATAAATGGTTAATTGATATCTTTTTTATCACAATTTAGCAGCATTGGAGAAAATCTTTTACTTTTGTAAGATTCTAAAAACCTGACTGAATTAAATTGATATATGAAAACCGAAAACACAGAACCAGAAGTAAAACGATCGCTCAACTTTATTGAAAGTATTATCGAGGAAGATTTAAAAAACAACAAGAATAATGGTGTTGTATGCACTCGTTTTCCACCCGAACCGAATGGATATTTACACATAGGGCATGCAAAATCAATTTGCCTGAATTTTGGTTTAGCCCAGCGTTACAATGGGAAAACCAATTTACGATTCGACGATACCAATCCCGAAAAAGAAGAAGTTGAATATGTCGATTCCATAAAGGAAGATGTTCGCTGGCTTGGTTTCAACTGGGAAGGTGAAGCCCGTTATGCTTCTGATTACTTTCAGCAGTTGTACGATTGGGCAGTTAAAATCATTAAAGATGGTTTTGCTTATGTTGATGATCAATCGGCAGAAATTATCAGTCAGCAAAAAGGAACTCCTACTCAGCCCGGAATAGAAAGTCCATACCGAAATCGTTCTGTAGAAGAAAATCTCGATCTTTTTACCCGCATGAAAAATGGTGAATTTAAGGAAGGGGAAAAAGTATTACGGGCAAAAATTAACATGGCTTCTCCGAACATGCATATGCGCGACCCAATCATGTACCGTATTTTAAAGCGCGAACATCACAGAACCGGGAATACATGGTGTATTTACCCTATGTACGATTATGCCCACGGCCAGTCGGATTATCTCGAAGGAATTACGCATTCTGTTTGTACACTTGAATTTGAAGTTCACAGGCCTTTGTATGAATGGTTTTTAGATCATGTTTATACCGAAGGAACCATTAAACCACGGCAAATTGAATTTGCACGGTTGAATTTAAGCTATACCATAATGAGTAAACGCAAGTTGCTCGAGCTGGTTCAGCAAAATATAGTAACAGGGTGGGATGATCCACGAATGCCTACAATTTCGGGTATGCGAAGAAGAGGATATACCGCTGCTTCTATTCGCCAGTTTGCCGACACCATTGGTGTTGCCAAACGTGATAATGTTATTGATGTTGCACTTTTAGAGTTCAATGTTCGGGAAGACCTGAATAAAACAGCTCCCCGAGTTATGGCCGTTCTCGATCCTTTAAAAATTGTGATAACCAATTATCCCGAAAACAAAGAAGAATTCGTAATTACAGAGAATAACCCTGAAGATACAACAATGGGAACCCGTGAAATGCCTTTCTCCCGCGAGATATTTATTGAGAAAGATGATTTTATGGAAGATGCTCCAAAGAAATTTTTCAGGTTAACTGTTGGTTCCGAAGTTCGATTAAAAAGTGCTTATATTATTAAATGTGAAAAGGTAATTAAAGATTCAACTGGAAATATTACAGAACTCCATTGCACTTACGACCCCGACACAAAAAGCGGAAGCGGATCGGAAGCCAGTCAGCGTAAAGTAAAAGGGACATTGCATTGGGTTTCGGCTAAACATGCAATTTCAGCAGAAGTTCGCTTGTACGATCGCCTTTTTAACGACGAAGCTCCAGATGGACATAAGGACAAAGATTATAAAGATTTTATTAATCCCGATTCTTTAAAAGTCCTTGAAAATTGTAAGCTGGAACCAAGTTTAAAAAATGCTGCTCCCGAATCGAAATACCAGTTTCAGCGACTAGGTTATTTCTGTGTCGATAAAAAAGACTCAAGGCCCGGAGCTCTTATTTTTAACAGAACAGTACCATTGAAAGATTCGTGGACAAAGATTCAGAATAAAGAATAAGTTAAATTTATTTTATATAATTATGACAAAGAGAAATGCAATTATTGCTTCTGTTCTTCTAATTATCTCTTCTTTGGTAATAAACATTTTGATAAAAGATACGAATACAACCCTTAATATTGAGTTAATAAGCTTTTTTTCAGGATTTTTATTCGGAATTGGAATTGCATTTCTTTTTGTAACATTGTTTAAGAAGAAGCAGGATTAATAATATCCCTAATTACAACCGAAGCGCACATGCAACCAAAAATTGGGGGCATGTAAGAGATTGTGCCCACGGTTGATTTTTTATTTTCTCCGGGTTCATCCACAATTACGGCTTCCCCGTTAGCTTTTTCTTCAGAGAAAACAACTTTAAACCCTTTGTGTACTCCCAGTTTTCGTAATCTTTTACGTAAAATATATCCCAGCTTACAATTGAATGATTTTGAAATATCTGTAATTTTCACTTTTGTTGGATCCATCCGGGCACCGGAACCTAACGAACTAACAATTTTATATCCTTTTTGAATACTGTGGTAAATTAAAAAAACTTTTGGAGATAAAGTATCTATCGCATCTACAATATAATCATACGGTTTGTCAAGAATTTCAATCATCCGGTCGTCCTTAATATATAATGGGATAATATGTAATTTTAGTTCAGGGTTGATATCTGTTAGCCTGTTTCCAATAATTTCCGCTTTTGGTTTTCCCATTGTACTTTCCATTGCAGCCAACTGCCTGTTTTTATTTGAAGAATGAATAAAATCGCCGTCAACAATTGTCATTTCACCAATACCGGCACGACATAAACTTTCCGCAGCATAGGCTCCTACACCACCTAGTCCAACAACCAATATATGTGCTTTGCCTAATTTCCCGATATTTTCTTTACCCAATAGTAATTCTGTTCTTTCCTGCCAGTTTTCTTTATTCATAAATCGAGTATCAATTAAATAATGATTCAAAATTCATAACTATTTGTTTTTTTAACTCTTCAATACTTATCCCGAATTTCGTTGCTGCAGTATGATATAAACCTTTAATATTTACATTAAAATCATCGGTTTCCAAAAATATTTTGTCTAAAGGTAAAGTATTAAAATACTCACTTATTCTGGAATTACTATTTTGAATGTGATGGCAAAGAGACAAATAGAATCCATGACGAATAAGATCTGTGGCTATTTGCTCGCTACCAGTAAAATTATGAATTACCCAGGGTATTTTTGAATTCAAATTAATTTTTAACTTCAAAACTTCGTTGTGTGATTTTACAGAATGAATAATTATGGGCAGGTTATTCTTCTCAGCAATATGTGCCTGTAAACTAAATGCTTTTAATTGGGTTTCCCAATTAGCACCACGAATTTTATCGAGGCCGGTTTCTCCAACAGCAATAATTTTTTTTTCTTCAATCAGCTTTTGTAATCTATATTCTATTTCCGTTCCGGATAACAGATCTGCATGCCAGGGATGCAATCCTGCAGTATAAAAAACCGTATCGCCTGGTTCAACGATACGGTTTTCCTGTAAAAATAAACTTTGAATAACAATCTCTTCCTTACCGGATTCATGCTGATGTACATGAAAATTTAAAAAATTATTGTCATAAATTTTCATTTTCATTTTCTAAGTTAGCACACTTACTTTATGCCATTTTGTGCAAAAAAGTCAGAGTATTTTTTATCAGAAATTAAGATATGATTTTTTAGCCAATCCCTAAGAAAATTAATAATTGTAAATGTTAAAGCCGACTTGTTTTTTTCGTACTCTTTTTTAAATTCATTAACCTTTTCAGTAAAAATCTTATGTTCAGACAAGTGTTTTTCGCTTTCTTTATAATTAAATCTCTTAAAGTATTTTTCTTCCGTTCCAAAATGATAGGAAGCATAATCGGTTAATTCCTGAATTATATCCCCAATAATGGTACTGTGTTCCTTTTTCATGAATGCATCATAAAGTTTGTTAAGTAATTTAATCAATACTTTATGCTGGTCATCAATTTCTTTTACTTTTACACTGTATTCTTCTTTCCATGGAAAAAACTCTGTTTTCATAAATAATACTATTTAATTTATTTTTTCAATTCCTGACCGGATTCTTTTTAATGCTTCTTCCTTCCCTAAAAGCTCCATAATTTCCAAAACACCAGGGCCAATTCCTGCTCCAACAAGTGTTAACCGCAAAGGATTCATTAATTGCCCCATGCCTATTCCTTTTTCTTCGACAAAATCATGAACAACCTTTTCAAGGCTCATTAAATCGAAATCTTCGACCTTTTCAAGTTGTTCTTTTATTTCCGACAATAATTTAGGAGTTTCTTCTTTCCAACGTTTTTTTACCACGTCCTGATCGTATTTTTGAGGTGCCTGAAAAAAGAAACAGGATTGATCCCAAAAATCTGATACAAAATTTGCTCTTTCTTTAATCAGGGAAACTACTTTTATAACATAATCATCACTTACATGAATATTTTTCTTCTTTAACACTTCCTGGTACAAATTAGCCAGTTTGGTTGAATTTTTCTTCGTCAGGTATTTATGGTTGAACCACTTGGCTTTTTCAGGATCAAATTTAGCACCGGCCTTATGCACTTTTGTTAAATCGAAATGAAAAGCCATTTCGTTTAATGATAGTATTTCTTCTTCTGTTCCTGGATTCCATCCTAAAAAAGCAAGCATATTCACAAAAGCATCGGGGAAATAACCATCTTCGCGATATCCTCTTGAAACATCTCCCGTGCCAGGATCTGTCCATTCTAATGGAAATACAGGAAACCCCAAGGCATCGCCGTCGCGTTTACTTAATTTTCCCTGTCCGCTTGGTTTGAGAAGCAATGGTAAATGTGCAAATTCAGGCATTGTTGATTCCCAGCCAAAAGCACGATACAATAAAACATGTAAAGGCAATGAAGGTAACCATTCTTCCCCACGAATAACATGTGAAATTTTCATCAGATGATCATCAACCACATTCGCCAAGTGATAGGTAGGCATTCCATCGGATTTAAAAAGCACTTTGTCGTCGATTTGGTTTGTATTTACAGAAACAGTTCCTCGAACAATGTCTTCAACCAGAACATTTTCATTATCAGGCATTTTAAATCGTATAACAAATGGGGCTCCTGAATTCAATAAATTATTTGTTTCCGTTTCGCTTAATGTGAGTGAATTTTTCATATCACCCCGGGTAATTGCATTGTATTGCTGAACAGAATTTTTTTGTTCTTTTAATCGTTCTCGCATAGCTTCCAGTTCTTCGGCAGTATCGAAAGCATAATATGCATTCCCGGAATCAATGAGTCGTTGCGAAAATTCTTTATAAAGTTCTTTTCTGTCGGACTGGCGGTAAGGCCCATAAGGGCCGCCTTCTTCAATTCCTTCATCTATAGTTATTCCACACCATTTTAATGATTCAATGATATATTCTTCAGCCCCGGGAACAAAACGTGTCTGATCAGTATCTTCAATACGCAGAATAAAAACACCATTGTTTTTTCTGGCAAATAAAAAATTATACAACGCCGTTCTGACACCTCCAATATGAAGCGGGCCTGTTGGGCTTGGTGCAAAACGAACTCTTACTTTCCTTTTATCCATAATTTAAATTTTTCGAAAGTTACAAAAATCTGATTAAAAATGCCGGAACAAAGCCGGCATCTCATTTTATTTTCTTATTCCCAGTTCAAAATTACCTTACCGCAATTCCCTTCGTCCATTATCTTGAATCCTTTTTCAAAATCATTTATATGGAACCGATGTGTAATAATCGGGCTTAAATCGAGACCTGAATGTAACATTTGTTCCATTTGATACCAGGTTTCGTACATTTCTCTGCCATATATTCCTTTCAGGGTAAGTCCTTTAAATATTACTTTATCCCAGTTAATTCCTGTTTTAGGAGGGAGTATTCCCAGTAAAGAAATTTTACCTGAATTATACATATTCTCGAGCATATCGTTAAATGCTATTGGTGAACCTGAGCATTCCAAACCAATATCAAAACCTTTCATTCCCAGTTCTTTAACAACATCGCTGAGCTTTTCCTTTAATGGATTCACAACCCGGGTAGCTCCCATTTTTTTAGCAAGTTCAATTCTAAAATCGTTTGTTTCAGTAGCTACAACATAACGGGCGCCTGCAAATTTTGCAACAGCAACACACATGCTGCCAATTAAACCGGCACCTGTAACAAGAACGTCTTCACCAATAAGCGACCATGATAAAGCTGTATGGGTAGCATTTCCAAAAGGATCCATAATAGCTAACATCTCGTCGGGTATAGATGGATGCATTCTCATAACGTTGGTGGCCGGAACTACCACGTACTCAGCAAATGAACCATTTCTTGTCACACCTATTCCTACAGTATTTTCGCAAATATGCTGACGACCGCGGCGACAGTTACGACATTGTCCGCAAGCGATATGTCCTTCTCCTGTTACACGTTCGCCGATTTTAAATCCGGTAACCCCTGCACCCATTTCGGCAACAGTTCCAACATACTCATGGCCAATAGTCTGGCCGATTTTTATTGTTTTCTGTGACCATTCGTCCCACCTGTAAATATGCAAGTCGGTACCACATATAGCCGATTTCTTAACTTTAATTAATATATCATTAATTCCAACTTTTGGAATTTCTACCTCTTCCATCCATAAACCGCGTTCTGGTTTTGATTTAACAAGGGCTTTCATTGTATTTGCCATAGTATTTTATTTAGATTGTTACAATTTATTTTAGCAAAAATACGGTATAAATGCATCTTTGTAAAATTCTAAAATATCTTTTATAACACCATCTTAAAATTTGTATTATCAATATAAAAAACCCGGACTAAAACCGGGTTTAAAAAAAAGATTATCTTATCGTTTTTAACAAACTTTTTTAAATTTATTTATCCGCATTTTGAGTGTCCACAATCCTGACAAATAAGGCATCCTTCAGAATAAACAACATTTTCAGAATTACATTCGCTACATTTTGTTCCTGCTTTTGGTTTGGTACCATCGGGAATGTATTTTTTAAGAGCCCGTTCTACTCCATTTTTCCAGGTATTAATTGTTTCCGTATCTAACCGTAATGATGAAACCAATTGTACAACATCAGGAATAGGCATGCCGTGACGTAAAACACCTGATATTAATTTAGCATAATTCCAGAATTCTGAATTAAACATGTGTGAAAGGCCGCCCATTGTATTTTCGTAACCGTACTTATCAATATATTGAAAATCGTATCGACTTTTTCCATTTTTATCTTTAACCTTTAAAATCTGGCCTTTTTTAATTGATTTTGGAATAGGGAACATTTCTTCGTCGGCCAAACCTGTAAATATTTCGTATGGTCGTCCATTTAATAATCCAACAAAAGCGATCCATTTTTCATCTTCATTATTAAATCGGATTATTTCAGCTTCGAGGCTTTTGGGGCGTTTAAATGTAGAGAAGTTTTCTTCCTCCCCGGCTTTTGATTCTTTTTTATTTGAAACCAAAACACCTGAGCGTGAACCATCGCGATATACAGTAACTCCTTTACACCCGCTTTCCCATGCTGTAACATACAGTTTACCAACAAGATCTTCCTGTGCATTTTCAGGTAAATTAATGGTAACACTAATTGAATGATCAACCCATTTCTGAATCCTTCCCTGCATTTTTACTTTACTCACCCAATCCACATCGTTTGAAGTGGCTTTGTAATATGGTGATTTCGCAAGAATAGCATTCACTTCTTCATCAGACATGGTTTGTAATGTTTCCGGATCGTATTCGTTTGCTTTAAGCCAATCAACAAACTTATGATGAAAAACTGCATATTCTTCCCAGGAATCGCCAACCTCATCAATAAAAGTAATTTTAACATCCGGATCATTTGGATTTACTTTTCTTCTTCTTTTATACATTGGCATGAATACGGGTTCGATTCCGGAAGTAGTCTGGCTCATTAAGCTGGTTGATCCGGTAGGAGCAATTGTCAGCAAAGCAATATTTCTACGCCCGTACTGAACCATATCCACGTATAGCTGTTCATCTTCGTTTTTTAATCGTTGAATAAACGGGTTATCTTTTTCTTTTTGAGCATCGTAAATTTCAAAAGGCCCTCTTTCGCGAGCCATATCAACAGATGATCTGTAAGCTGCCAAAGCAACATTCTTATGTACTTCTTCAGAGAAATCAACAGCCACATCGCTTCCATAACGTAAACCAAGAGCTGCCAGCATATCACCTTCTGCTGTAATACCAACACCTGTTCTGCGGCCTTCGAGTGCTTTTTTGCGTATATTTCTCCACAGCTTATCTTCGGTCATTTTTATTTCAAAATCTTCTGGATCGAGTTCTATTTTATGAAGAATTTCATCAATTTTTTCAATCTCAAGATCAATAATATCGTCCATTATGCGTTGTGCATACCCTACATGCTGTTTAAATAAATCAAAATCAAACTTCGCCTGAGGAGTAAAAGGATTATTCACATAGCTGAATAAATTAATTGCAATTAACCTGCAACTATCGTATGGACATAAAGGTATTTCGCCACACGGGTTCGTTGAAACGGTTTTATAACCTAAATCGGCATAGCTATCAGGAACTGATTCACGAATAATAGTATCCCAGAACAAGATTCCCGGTTCAGCCGATTTCCATGCATTATGCACGATTTTTTCCCATAGTTTTCTTGCATCTATTGTTTGCTTGTATGCAGGATCTGTTGAATCAACGGGATAATGTTGAACATACGGTTTATCGGCAACTACAGCACGCATAAAATCATCGTCGATACGAACAGAGACATTTGCCCCGGTAACTTTACCTGATTCCAGTTTTGCATCGATAAATTTTTCTGCATCGGGATGTTTAATAGAAATACTTAACATAAGAGCACCACGGCGCCCATCCTGTGCAACCTCCCGTGTTGAATTTGAATAGCGCTCCATGAAAGGAACAACTCCTGTTGATGTTAATGCACTATTTAAAACAGGGCTTCCCTGTGGCCGAATATGTGATAAATCGTGTCCCACGCCACCTCTGCGCTTCATCAACTGCACCTGTTCCTGATCGATTTTCATGATTCCGCCGTACGAATCGGCCGGATTTTTATGCCCGATAACAAAACAATTTGATAAGGATGCTATCTGGTATTTATTTCCAATACCTGTCATTGGGCCACCTTGGGGAATAATATACTTAAATTGTTTAAATAATTCATAAATCTGATCTTCAGACATCGGGTTGGGATATCTTTTCTCAATGCGTGCAATTTCTTTAGCAAGCCGTCGATGCATTTCATCCGGATTTTTTTCAAATAAATTTCCATACGAGTCTTTTAATGCATATTTATTTGCCCAAACTCTCGCTGCCAGTTCATCTCCTTCGAAATACTCCTTTGAGCTTTTTAGTGCTTCATCGAAAGTATAAATTTTCTGTTTTGGTTTATCCTGCGATATTTCGCGTAATTTTTCGTCCGTTGCCATTCCTTTTGCGTACATTTTTATCCTGTTTATAACGGGTTAACTAATATTAAATAATTTTTCCTGATTTTTTTTAGCGTTATGCTAAGTTAATTTAACTTAAAAGTTCTGACAAGAATTTAAAGTTGGTATTTTTTAACATTTCAACGGAGTTATTAACGAAGGGGTTTAATTCACTGGAAGTCTTGTCATTACTGATTTTTGGCGTCATAGTGAAAATTTTTCAATTATAAAACAGGTAAGTAAAATATCTTTTCACACCAATTGTTAATAACATCAAAAGCCCGACATAAACCCTGATATGAAAAGAATTGTTTTTATGAACAAGGAATTGTTAATACGAAAAGTAAAGCATCTACTTAATGGTTAATTTCAATATGCTGCTTAGTGTATTGTTATTTGAAAATAACATTTCCATTAAGATATTTATTCTTTCCAATACACATCTTTTTTCCAGTATCCGCTTAGTAGCTTAGTTAACATGAGTTCGATATAAAAATTAAAAATATAATCATTGTCTTATAATTCTAAAACTATTCAAAATACATTGATAATCATTTAGTTTGTTTTGAAAAATGCTCCATGGGAGCTTAATTTTTGTAGAATAGATTAATGAAGAAAAGCGCACCAACTACAAAATTTTTAGATACAAATCAGGTATGTGGTGCGCAATGTATATATATAGCTATGAGTAATGATTCTCAACTATTTTGTGTTTGTACCATTGCGTGTCAAGAAAACCTCGTAACATCAAATAACATAGTACTGACGCGCCGATATAAACATGATAATTTTTCTACAAAGATTGTGCTCCTGCCAAAGGCAGACAAGCCGCTGGAGCATAAAACATTAAAATATTTAATATACACGAGTTACTTCGTTAGAATCCGCTAAGTGGCTACGGCTATTTAGTGGCTATTTTCCGAATTTAACATGGGTAATACATTCTCCAGCGATCCTTCGTTTTTTGCAGGAATAAGATTTAAAATCTTACATACAAGCGGGTACAAATCAACATTATTAATTGCTTTGCTTTTATACCCTGTTTTAAAAGCGGGCCCCACAGCATAAAAAATAGCATGCATATCGGAATTCTGGTTATCGTAGCCATGAGCACCAGAATCGTTGTATTGTTTTTCTTTGCCTGGCCATATACTCCAACTGCTATCGGCAACAATTACAAAATCTTTTATACGTACATTTTTGCTATAATGTAAGCGGGCAGGAACTTCTTCTCTTTTCCAGGCATTTATATGAGGTATTGATTTCAGAACAGTATAAACGGTATCATAAAATTCGTCTTTAGCATCGAATAAATATACAGGAGTTCCTCCATCGACATAATTAAACCATTCCTTTTTCAGGTACTGGTCTAAATATATCGCTTTATCAGCAGATATTTCGCTCATCCCGTGATCGGATGTAAAAATAAGATTTATATTATTGGCATCGGGTAATGCCTGGACTCTGCGGTAAAAAACACCCACGAGGCTATCGAGGTATTCAACTTCGTTTTTAACTTCTATTGAATTGGGGCCAAACTCGTTTCCTTTGGCATCGGGCTCGTGCATATACCACATGATTAAATGTGGCCGTTCATTTTCAGGCAGTTGAAGCCAGCTGATAATACTATCAATCCTGTTTTCAAAAGGTACAGATTCGTTGTATTCGAGATAATAGGAAGGAAACGATTTTTCTATTGGTGCTTCAGAGCCAAGCCAGAAGAAAGAAGCACTTTTTACATTCTGCTTTTCGGCTGTTGCCCAGAGGGGTTCGCCGGTATAAAATTCGGAGCCTGTAATTTTGTATTTTTTACCCAAATCGTTTGCAAAAAATTTATTTTGAACAATCCCGTGAGTTTCGGCATACAGGCCTGTTGCCATGGTATAGTGATTTGCAAATGTTTTTGTTGGAAAGCAGGGTATAAAAGCATCGGCTTTTACTCCATTTTCAGCTATTTTATCGAGGTTGGGAGTATTTGCTTTATCCGGGTAATCCCATCGGAAACCATCCATAGAAAGAATCACAACATACGGCTTTTCTTCTGCGGCTTGAGTAAATCCAAAATTAATAGATGAAAAAACGAGTAAAATTACTCCAACAAAAACAACTATTTTTTTTTGCATGATGATCCTTTTTCAAAACGATATACTAAACACTTAGAAAATAAATATTGTTTAAACACATTTTTAAAAATTATATTTCAATATGAAATCCCCCTTTTATGCCCTCTTTAGAAAAGGGGGACACAGGGGGATTACTAATTTTATCCTTTTTTATCACTTATACTTATAAACAAAAATTTAAAAAAAGGGGCACAATGCCCCTTTTTATATTACATCTATATTATTATTTTACTTCTTGAAAACCATAATCTTCATCGAAAGTAAACTCTGGTTCTGGACCTGCTTTAGTTACCTGAAATTTAATTGCATAATTAGTCATTGTACCACTATCATATATTAGGAATACTGGACGATAATACATATTAACACCATTTACTTGTAATTGTGCATCAGGATATAATATAGGCAATAAAACTTCACCTAAAGCTTCTTTAACAGCGTTTTGCCAATCATTATCTCCACCACCAAACTTTTCCTCATCATAATTAGCAATATTGAATTCGCTATAATAAGCACTAGTTCCATAAATATAATCTGCTGTTTTATAAGAATCTAAAAATTCATCACCATATTCATTTTTAACATAATCAACAATAATCTGATAATCAGCAGAACTTAATTCTCTCGAAATAGTTGGATCAAACAACCACTCTTCGCCATTATGAACAAACTGATTAGTTGTAACCTGTATATAATCGTAATCTGATTCCCAACCATTTTCTCCATATTCGTATGTAGTTGCTATTGTAATTTCTTCCTCTATATCCGAGTCATACTGATAAACAATTGTTTTTTCAACACCAGATCCAGCCTCAGGATATTTAGCATCTAAGAATTTTGGTAAATAATCCTGAGGTAATATATCTGAAGAGAACATATTATCAATTCCTGGGTCTCCCATAGCTTCATAATCTGCTTCGTTTAAACAATATACTCCTTCAACCTTTGACCAATCTGAACCATCATACTCATAAAAATCACTTTTAGTTATAGGAGTTTTACCATAAGATACTGCATAAACCGGTTCAATTGGTGTAACAGTAACATCTTTTATTTCCCAGGTTGGAGCATTATCCAGATCAGAAATATATTTAAACCCAATATATATTGTATTATTTGCATAAGCAGAAATATCGATATCTCCGGATGAATAGAACGTGTAATCTGTACCTATTGTAGCCCCGGTTGTATCAATTACATCTCCCCAGTCAATAACATCCCAGGTTGCTCCTGCAATATCAGAACCATTATAATCTGTTGAAATTGCAACTGTTAATTGTTCCCAATGATAATTTAAATATTTAATAGCATGAGTAAAATTAAAAACAATATTTGCATCATTACCTAAAACTATTGGGTTTGAGATTAACCAGTCATCATTAACTTGCTGGTATCCTGACATTTTAGCAAAAAAATCGCTTCCGTATGAGCTTGCATACCAACCTTTACTACCTGTTACACTGGTACTGTCAAATTTCCCAAGGCCTGTAGTAAATCCTTCTTCAAAAGAAGATGTTATAGCAATAACAGGATTAACATCAGAATATTTATATTTAATGCAATAAATATCATTAGCAACAGCACCAGTTATTGCATCAGTTAAAACATCAGCTATATAAAAATCTGGATTGAAATTTGGATATAGATATCCTGCTATAGCAACCAGTTCATCAACATTCTCATATTCTTCAGCTTCAAGTTCAAAGATAGTTGCATCTGAATAAACCGCTAAATCTTCAGGTAGTTCAGCAACATAATTATAGGTAACATAAGCTCTTGAACCGTTTCCATATTCTCCAAAATTCTTTGCCAATACACTTCCAACATAATCTTCAGCCGAATAATAACTATTAAAAGCTTCCATACTTTTAATAAGTTTAGCATATGTAGAATCTAAGTCACCTACACTTACAGCATCCTTCTTAGCGACACCAGATGCTGTAGAATAATCAGCAGCAGTTAAAACGTAGTTTTCAATGAGGCCTTCATATTCTGCATTCTTCTCATCTAAATCATCATATATATCCTCGTTTGGATTACATGCCAAGAATATCATGACAAACATTAATAATATATATACTAGTTTTTTCATATTTAACTTATTTTATAATTTCTAGAAATTAATTTTTAAACTTAATGACATGGTACGTCCAAAGCCATAATACACTAAAGCCGAAGCTGCATCATGTTCTGAGCCATCTTTTGCATCAGCAATATATTCTGTATCCAAAATATTATTAACATTACCAATTAATATGGCATTTACATTTCCAATTTTAAATTTATAACTTGCATTTAAATCTAATAAACCATAAGCTGGCATTTCCCATGCATCAACACTTTCTTCTCTTTCAGTAATATCAAAGTCTGCATAAAGATTGTCATAATAGTTAAAATCTACTCCTAATCTAAATTTTGGCAATATTTCATAGTTAATTCCCAAAGCTGCAGTAGTTTGAGCGGAGTTACCAGCATGAACATCTTTTAAACTTATTGAAATATGGGTAGTATCAACTCCACCTTCTTGGTTATCTTCTAAAATAGTTGCACTAGCATCTGCATTCCATCTCCAATCACCAACAGAAACCATTGCTTTTACTTCCATTTTTTCAATTGGTTTAACTGTTGCTGTAAATTCAACACCGATATGTGTTGCATCTAAACCAGTTAAATTTGCATATCTTCCATTACCAACAGATCTTGATAATGTTCTGTCAATCCATACAGTTCTATATAAAGTTACATCTGCATTTGCAACAGGTGACCTATAACCATAACCTAATTCTGTAGATAATACTTTTTCGTGTTTAGCATTGTCATTGTAATCGTTATTACGATTTAGAAAAAGTGCTTCAAAGTATGGTGCTCTTGTAAAATAACCTCCATTAACAAATACATTATGTTGTTTATTAATGTTATAATTAGCTCCACCTTTAACAGCCCAATCTAAGAAACTATACCAATCAGATTGTTGCTCATCAGGCAATAAAAATAAATCTGTTCTACGATATAACTGATCAGATAACGATCCTGATAAAAATGCAGAATATTGTTCTGTCTTGTATTCACCTTGTAAAAACAATCCAAGCCAAGCAAGATCACTATAATAATGATAATTAACGTAATCTCCTTCTTTTAACAATTTATTTGGATCTCTATTTGCATCATCAGCATTAATATAATATGCTCCGCCTAATAAATCGTCAATTTGATATGCATGATAACCTCTGTACCATCTTCCATCTAATCCACCTGTAACTTCAACTCCAAATAATTCAGTGTTTAATGTAGATAGAATTCCATACCAATCGTGTTCGTTAATTCCATTTGCAATTACAACTCTTGATCCATTTAAAGATGCTTTATTAATTTCTGCCGCAGCATCCCAATCGATTAAACCTTCTGCGGTCATTAATGTTTCGTCATAAGGGTCTCCTGAATTAAAATCTTTAGTAACAAGTTTTGCATCAGCAGCAGTTAATCCATCAACTCTTCTTCCTCCTCCTTTTGATATGGAAGCATATGCAGCAGTTGATAAATTGGTTTTTTCATTAATTGTCCAATAGTGGTTTAACGAAATTTGTGGTTTGTGATAATAGTTATATGCATAAGCGGTAGAATAAATCTCACCGTTTCTTAAACCATAATCAGAATTATATTTAATTCCATCTTTATGCTCTTTATACTGTTCAATTGTATGCATTAAGTTTCTTTGGTTATGCCATTGTGGTGCTCCAAAAGCCGTAAAAGATAAACTCTGGTTATCATTTATCCTCTTAGAAATGTTCACAAAATATGACCATCCTTCAAAATTTGTTGCAGTTACATAACCATCGCCATAAGTATGAGCTCCGGATAATGTTATAGCCCATCCATTATCTAACAATCCTGTAGATAAGGTAAAGGATTGTTTCTGATATCCATCATTTCCAACACCATAGTAAACATTTCCGCCTTGCTTAACATCTGTCGTTTTAGTTAAAATATTAATTGTACCACCAACAGAAGAAATAGCCAGTTTAGAAGCTCCTAATCCACGCTGTACCTGCATAGTTTGAGTTACATCTGATAAACCAGCCCAATTTGACCAATATACTTTACCATTTTCCTGTCCATTTACAGGAACACCATTGATTAAAACACCAATGTTATTAGAATCAAATCCACGTAAATATATTCTACTATCACCATAACCACCACCTGATTTTGTAGCATACACACTTGGGGTTGATTTTAAAATCTCAGGATATTCCTGTGTTCCCAGTTTCTCTAAAATAACTTCAGGTTTAATTGTAGAAATTGCAACAGGTGTTTCCCTGTCTCTTGCAAATGAAGAAACAACACGTACTTCTTCAAGACCAATTGCATTCGGTTCCAGAGCAATTTTGCCTAAGTCTATTTCTTCTCCTGACGTTAAATTAACTTCTTTAATTAATTCTATGTATCCAACATACGAAAGAATAAGTTTTTGATTTCCGGAAGGAATATCAATTGTAAAACTTCCGTTAAGAGAAGTGGCAGTACCAATAGTTGTTCCTTCAACAACAATTGCTGCTCCGATTAGTACCTCGCCATTTTGTGCATCAACGAGAATACCTTTTACCTTCGATTGGCTAAACGATGCAAATGAAACAAGCATCAAAGCCACAATTAAGAATTTTCGTTTAAAAATTTTCATCATAGATTTGTTTTAAGGTTTGGTTTTAAAAATAGTGATTTCAAATGTAGTTTTTTGTTAGGATTTCAAATATAATTAAAATATTAAGTTAACACTATCTTTTTGTAATGTTAATATTAACATCTGAGTATGAACAATTTTAAAATTTTAAAGTTTAAATTTCCCCGAATTATTAATAAACATTTTAAACCCAATCCCGGGGAAGTATTAATACCTGTTAATAATTTGTTTTTAAAAATTAGTGTTGCCCGGTTAAGCAAAGAAGAATTTTTATACTAACGTGAGTTCGATATAAGCCTGATTTATTTCTATATATTTTTAATGTTTATGCTCCAGAGGCTTGTCTGCTTTTGGCAGGAGCTTAATCTTTATAGAAAAATTATCTTGTTTATATTGGCGCGTCAGTACTATATTGTTCTATGGCACAAGGTTTTCTTGACGCGCAATGGTACAAATACAAAATAGTTGAGAATCATTACTCATTGCTATATATACATTGCGCACCACATATCTGATTTACATCAAAAAATTTTGTGGTTGGTGCGCTTTTCTTCATTAATCTAATCTTCTACAAAGATTAAGCTCCTGCCAAAGGCAGGTTAACCCATGGAGCATTTTTCAAAACAAACTAAATGATTATCAATGTATTTTGAATAGTTTTAGAATTATAATTTTTAATTCTTATATCGAACTCACGTTATACTACCGCACTTACAGCATTTTTGCATATACCTGATTATCACTATACATTTATCCCGGTGTGGCTTATGTTGAGTTTATCAGGAATAATGGTATGGTAAAAACAATTATATCTAATTTTTTACCCGGCAACAGGAATTTTAAACAGGAATCAATAAAAATCAATAATTATAATTGTAGTTATAATTATAACCATAGTTATACCTTTTATTACTAATGTTTATATCATTAATAATAAGGCTGAAGTTTTTCATATTTTTCTTTTCCAGGCTGGAGAACAGGTGTGTTATCATTTTCTTACGAGAATAATTATGCCTGATAATAAAAACTGTCCTGTCGGCGAATTTTTCAAGTAAAAGGGCATCAGACACGATTCCAATCGGCGGAGTATCAAGAATAATATAATCAAAAATAGTCCTGAGTTCTTCGAACAGGATTTTTGTTTTTGCAGAAGCAATTAGTTCGGATGGATTGGGAGGAATAGGCCCTGTTGGTATTACGCTCAGATTTGGAATCCTGGTTTCAAAAATGATATCGTCGATTTTACAATTCCCGCTTAAAAATGTACTTAATCCTTTCTCTTTATGTAATTCCATTAATTTAGAAACCGATGGCCGTCTCAGATCGAAACTTAACAAGACTACCTTTTTTTGATACAAGGCAAAACTTGTAGCTAAATTTATAGATACAAAACTTTTGCCTTCTTCCATAATTGTTGATGTTACCATTATCACGGGATTCTTAATATCACCCAGTACATACTGAAAATTTGTACGAAGCGACCTGAAAGATTCTGCAATAATTGAATTTGGAGATTCAAATAAAACAAGGGGAATATTTTCTTTATTATGAACGATATTGCCAAGGATTGATTTATCTGTTATTTTCTCAACATCAGAAATATCGGTTATTTTGTCGTTAAAATAATCGTACAGCAAAATAGTGCAGGCAGGCAATCCAAGTCCGATTATAATTCCCAATAATATAATTACTCTTTTATTGGGAGAAACAGGATCGTTTTTTATTAATTTAGGGTGGTCAATTATTTCATTTTCAGGGAAATTCGATGCTTTAGCAATTTGCAGCTCGGATTTTTTTCTTAACAAAAACGTGTAAAGTGCGTCTTGCAGTTGAAATTCTCTTTCATAAGTAAATAATTTTCGCTGGGTTTCGGGAAGTGATTTTACATCTGTTGTTAATTTATCTATTCTTTCATTTATATCATTTAATGACATTTCGGCTCTTTCAATGGAATTTAAAATATTTTCCAGCAAGGTGTTTTTCTGATTTTCAATTTTTAGTTTTACACTCTCCAGGTAAGGATTATCCTTTTTGGAATTAACCATTACATCAACTTTTTCTGAATACAGGTTATTTAGCTCGATAATTAAATTATTCAAAAGGGCATCGCTTATTCCCATAGACGACGGGGCTATAATATCCTGAAAATCTTTATTTTCAGACAAATATTCTTTTAAGTAGGTATAGTACTTTTGTTTAAGAATTATTTCTGCTTTTTGAGTCTGAAGGCTTTCTAAATTTTGATATGATTGTTGAGATTGAAAATCGATATTCATTACTTTTTGAGATGATTTGAATTTCTCCAGGTTGTTTTCTGCACTTTTTAATGAATCGGAAATACTATTAATCTGGCTATTAATAAATTCTATTGTATTAATAGCTATCCTGTTCTTTTTTTCAACCCCCCGGTTTAAATAAACATTTATCAATTGGTTTAAAAAATCTATTGATTTAGAAATGTTTTCACCATCATAAACAATTTTTACAATAGAAGAATATTTTATCCCTTCGATTTGTTTATGTTGAAACTCGTTAATTAGTGATTCTAATGTTCTAAACCTGAATAAATATATTTTATCATTATCAATAGCTGAAATCTCTTTAATTTTAAATTTATGATAAGTTCCTGTAAAATAATCGCCTCCGGGTATGGTATCATTTATTGCAACATCTTGTAAAACTTCTGTTATTTTGTTTTTTTGATATAAATACGCCAGGACTTCATCTGCAGAAGTCCAAATATGAAATTTCCCGTTGTTAAGTTTTTGTATATAAAAATCTACTTCTGCAAGTTGTATATGAGATGAATCGTATTCAAGAATAAAGGGTGTGTTTTTATATATTTCATTAATTCTAAACTTTTCCTTTTCAAAATAAGAAACATTAAAGTTGAGTTCTTTAATTGTTCTTTCCGTAAGAGAGTATGAGCCGAGAATCTCTATTTCATTTTTTATTTTATACTCGGCCATTGAGCTATACGGAGATACCACGCTTTGGATAATTGCATCAGGGTCCATCAGGGTTTGTTCGTCTTTAATTAGTATCGACGATCCTGTTCTATATACAGGAGATGTGGTTTTTATAACAACGTATGATATTATCAATCCTAATAATAAACAAATCGGGAATATATACCAAAACCTTAAAAGCCTATATAAATAGGCTTTTAAGTCAATGGTTTCTTCTTCATTCCTCTGAAATTGATCATTATATATCATATACAAACTCCAATTTATACCATAAAAACTTTATTATCGGAACAAGGCAATAACAATGGCCGCTGTTGAAATTGTTGATAGAAAAATCGTGTACGGGAAATTGTCAAATGCAAAAGACTTGCTTTTTAATGGTTCAATATAAACAACATCATTAGGCATTAAGTAAAACTGATCTGATTGTAATACACCATTATCTGTTAAATCAATATAATATAATTCTGAACCCGTTATAGTCTGGCGAACAAGCTTTACTTTTTTAAGGTTTCCAAAGTTTTTTGATCCTCCGGCCTGGGCTACTGCCTGTAATATATTTATTTGTTTGTTTTCAATAATAAATGTCCCGGGTTCTTCAACTTCGCCCAAAACAGAAACCCTGTAATTTACCAGCTGAACAACAACTGTTGCCTCTTTAAAATACTCATTCACAGTTTTTTGAAGCAAGTCGTTAACTTCTTTAATTGTCATACCCTTAACATACACCTTATCTATGAAAGAAAAGTTTATATACCCATCTTCTTCAATCCTGTAGCTATTCAAATTTTGGTATGTAGCAGTCATCGGGTTTGGAAAGTCGGTTTGAAATAACCTGCTGGTTTTTGGATCAACACTATGTACGCTTATATAAAGCTGATCTCCCGGTTGCAAATGATAAGAAGTATTTCTGTTGTTAACAAATCCTGTAGAAATATCTTTAACAGATTTTTCCTGTAATAATTGTATTCTCTTCTGTGAAACACATGATGAAAATAGAAAAACTATTATTACCAGTCTTGCCAGCATTCTAATAGTATAAGTTGCTTTTGTTTTCATGATATATTTTTTTTGTTTTATTTTTTTGATATTTCTATTGCTTCTTTAATATTTATTTTTTGTCCATTCTTATAGGCTACAACAAATGCACCATCAACACGTGAATTATTTTTAAGTTCCAGGGCATTTTGGTATAATTTAAAATTTCCTATTGAATACTTGAACCACCCGTTTTCTTCAATTAAGTAAACATCGGGTTCGATGCAACAAATTTTTTTAATCTTATTAACTGGTAATTCTTCTGAACTAGCTGCTATCTGGACTTTAAACACCAGTTCTGAATTATTCATCCAGTCTTTATGAATTATTGGATCGTGACAAATTAAAGATTTTTTAGCATCTAATACATTTATTTTTTTATCTCCTTTAAATGCAACAACAAATGCTCCTTTTACATTGCAATTTTTCCTAAATTCATTGGCATCGTTAAAATTATTAAATTCTCCAACAGCATATTTATACCAGCCATCTTCTTCAAATCTGTTAATTTTCTCGTATCCCGAATAAATCACATGTAATTTTTCAGAAGATAATTGTTTTTTATCAGCAGCAACCTGAACTTTAAACACGATATCTTCGTTCAGGCTTGTTTCTGACAACTTTCCTTTTCTGGCATCATTCAAAGGAATTCTTATTCCATCCCTGAATGCAACAACAAACGAACCTTTAACATGTGTTGATTTATTTAAAGCAACAGCTTGTTCATAAGTATTGAGGGTTCCAACAGAATATTTATACCAACCATCCTCTTCTCTCAAAGCAACAGGTTCGTTTCCCCCATAAATGGCAGCAAGCTGATTCTCTGATAGCTTTACTTTATCGGCTGCAATCTGAACCTTAAATATTACCCCCCCGGAAATATCGGCTGATGATATTTCTTTATTTGCACTCCTTTTTTGTTCTTTCAACATTTCGGGGGTATCAATCTTAGTACCATCTTTGTAAGCAACAATAAATGCATCGCCAACCTTGAGTAACCCTCTAAATACATCGGCTTCGGCATAAGATTTAAAATCGCCTATTGAATATTTATTCCACCCATTTTCGTTTATCATTTTTACTGTTTTATTGCCCTCGTAAATCTTCTGTAAACTATGTTGTGGCAATTGACTTTTATCCGCAGCAACCTGAATCTTAAATATTACATCTTTGTATATGTCGGTATTTGTTTTCTCAATATCATCTTCAATTAAATCTGCACTTATATCGCCGGGTTCAACTTCATCAGGAATATTTAATGCATCATCCGTTCCTGTTTCATAAGCCTCATCAGTTTGAGTGCTGCTAATATCAGCATATAAATAATCATCCCAGGCATTTCTTATTGAAGATGCTGTTATTGAATCGGAATAAAGAATGCTATAGTATTTATTTACTGTTAAAAAAGAATCTTTACGGTTTAAATAATTTAAAAATGATTTTAATAACTCCTCATTAATTTCGACCGTTTTATCATTTTCTCCGGCATTTGGATTTGAATATGTATTTGTTTCTATCGTTTGATTTCCGGCAAAAATATCTTTAAGTTGTTCCAGGCTTTCTATTCCGGTTCTTTCATACTCCTGTGCGCCGGAAAGTTTTGAAAAACGCATTTCCAGTTCATCTTTTTCAAGCAGGTATGCTTCGTTTCTCAGTTTTTCGGCTTTATAAAATAATTCTCCTGCCTGTTCTTCCTGAATTTTTAATTCAATGGGAATATCATTGTTTATTGAATATTTAGATTTAAGTTCTGCCAAATTATTATTAAGCACATTATATTCAATAAAGTTTGCTTCTTTCTGTAATTCTAAGGCTTCTAGCTGAAACTTTAATGCCTTGTTTTTAAGTTTTTCGATTATTTCAGTGTTTTTGGGGTCAGAGTCATCATATTCTGCAATTTCTGAATACAATGAATTTGCTTCATCATTAAGTTTTTGCGCTTCCTGATTTATTTCTTTTACTTTTTCAAGTTTCTTTTGATCATCATTATCTTTTGGTGGAATTTGGAAAGTAAATCCCATTGTTACAAAAATGGATAAAACAACCAAAAACTCTATATATTTTTTTCGAATTTCACTCATGTTTATTCTTCCAGCTCAAGGCTTTAAATTCAAAATTTTTGTACAAAATTCAAATCTGCTATAATTTACAAGCGATTTTTAAAAAACGTAAAGTTACAATTTTTTACTTACCGAAAATCTAAAAAGTGATGTAAATCATCTTTTTTAAGCTATCCTAAGCGTGTTTAATATTTTAAAAGTTGCGCCTTTATTATATTCTACATAATCTGAGGAAACTTTCCCTGTTCGTTTTAATTTTTCAGGATTACTTAACGTGTTATCAAGGATATTTTTAAAATCAGTATAATCTGAAATAGTGAAAGCACCACCCTGTTCAATTAAATCCACTGCTTCCTGGAATTTTTTATAATTCGGCCCAAAAACTACCGGTAAACCAAATGTTGCTGCTTCGAGAATGTTGTGTATTCCTTTTCCAAAACCTCCTCCAATATATGCAATATCACCATATTTGTAAAGTGAAGAAAGCAACCCTATTGAATCAATAATAAGTATATCAGCTAATTCAATATTTGATTCATTTGCTTCGGAGTATTTTAAAACCTTTTTCCCTGGCAAAACAGATTTTATGATTCGATTGATATTTTCATTTTCAATTTCGTGTGGAGCGATTATAAGCTTAAACAGGTTCTTGTTTTGATTATAATAGGTTAACACTATTTCCTCGTCGGGTTGCCAGGAACTTCCAAGAATTAATACCCGGTTGTTTTGTTTAAACCTTTCGGCCAGGGGCAATATTTTTGATTGTTGCGCTATTGAAAAAACCCTGTCGAAACGGGTATCGCCCGTTATTGTTGTGTTATTTATTCCTACTGATTTTAAAAGTTTTTCAGAAGTTTTATTTTGGACAAAAAAATGTGTAAAATTTTCCAACATCAAACGAAACGGCTTTCCGTACCATTTAAAAAACAGCTGTTTTTCGCGGAATATCCCTGAAACTAAGTACAACGGTATTCCTCGTTTCCCTGTTTCTTTAATAAGATAGTACCAAAATTCGTACTTTATAAAAAATACAATCTCCGGGTTTACAATATTCAGAAAACGTTTTGCATTTACTGGAGTATCAAGGGGAAGATAAAAGATATAATCTGCTTTTTCGTAGTTTTTTCGAACCTCATAACCTGATGGTGAATAAAAAGTAAGTAAAATTTTATGTCCCGGGTATTTTTCACGAAAAGCTTCAATTAATGGCCTTCCCTGTTCAAACTCTCCCAGCGAAGCACAATGAAACCAGGCTGTTTTATCGTTTGGGTTAACAGATGCTTTTATTCTGTTAAAAATGTTTTTCCGGCCTCTTATCCAGAGTTTTGCTTTTTGATTAAACGGGGATGATAAAAGAATCAGAAAATAATAACCAGCTATCACGAATCGATAAAAAAGAAGCATAATCCTAACTTTAAATTTATAAAAAACAAATGTACATGTGAAATTCGAAAAAAATGAATCTAATAAAATTTTTATTCGTTTTTTGTGTTATTTTGCTGATTTACTTACACTTAACTTGTGCTATTTTGATAAAAGTATTCTGAAATGCCCGATCCTGCTGAAAATTTTTATTAAAGATTTTCATTGAAATCGTTTGCAATTAAAACTTTTTTTATATTTTTAGCCATCATTTACGGATTTCTTGATACCCTAACCCTAAAATTTAAAATCCGAAGGTCTTCAACCTAAAATGAAGGCCTTTTTTTATACCTTGAAAATTTCAACAAATGCAAAATTTTTTCGTTCTTTAATTGCTTATTGGCAACCGATTTAATTATAAAAACTTGAGACGACCTTTTTTTTCTATATTATTCCTGTTTATTTCCCTGGCAAGTTTCCCGCAACAATTAAGCAATATTTATACCCGGAAATTCATTCCGGTTTCTGACTCCACCCGATTTGACACACTATTTATTGTTCCACATTCCGAAATAGTAATCGTGAATAATTGTATTTTGCCCGATACCGTTTATTCTATTGATTATAATAAATCTGTTTTTATTTCATCAAATCCTGTTTTTTCAGACAGTTCTGAGATAATAATAAAGTACCGTAAATTTAACAGCCCCATTTTTTCTCCATATTCGCATCGGAATCCTGATGAAATAATGCCCGGACATTTGCTTTCATTGGATAAAAAAAACTCTGCAAAAAGGGAACAAAGTTTTTTTACTGATAATCAACTCGATAAACGAGGAAGTATTTCGCGAGGAATAAGCATTGGAAACAACCAGGATGCTGTTATAAATTCGAATCTGAATTTACAGCTTGCCGGGAAAATAAGTGAAAACATGCAGGTTCTTGCAGCAATTTCTGATAACAATATACCTATTCAGCCCGATGGAAACTCACAACAAATACAGGAGTTTGACAAAGTATTTATTCAATTATACAATGATAATACCAAATTGATTGCCGGCGATTTCGAGCTTATAAAACCAATTGGTTATTATTTAAATATTAACAGGAAAGCACAGGGAGGATTAATAAACACCCGGTTACATGGCAAAAAAAATAAAAATACGATATATGAAACATCAACAGGTATAGCAATAACAAAAGGCAAATATTGCAGAAAAAATGTCGCCGGGCAGGAAGGAAACCAGGGCCCATATAAATTAACCGGTTGCGATAATGAACTGTTTGTAATTGTATTGGCAGGAACAGAAAAAGTTTATATTGACGGGAAGCTGTTAACCCGGGGCAAAGAAAATGATTATACAGTTGATTATAATAACGGGGAACTTACATTTACAGCAAACAAGCCAATAACCAAAGACAGCAGGATAAGTATTGAATTTGAATATTCCGAACAAAGTTATTCCCGTTTCTTAATATCAAGCAACAACCATTTTCAATCAGAAAAGGTGGATTTGTGGTTACATGTTTTTACTGAACAGGACAGCAAAAATCAACCCTTAACACAAGATTTAAGTAATGAACAGAAGAAACTGCTTTCAGAATCCGGCGATAATATTCAGGATGCATTTGTACCAAATATTGATAGTACATCATTTAGCAGCGATTATGTATTGTATCAAAAGAAAGATTCGCTGGTAAACGGATTGATTTATTCAATTTATGAATATTCTACAGAGTCATCAAAAGCATTTTATAAAGTAGGATTTAACCTGGTAGGTGAAAATAAAGGAAATTATATACAAGTACCCAGTCCTGCTAACGGAAAGGTTTTTAAATGGGTTGCACCCGTTGGCAATATACCACAAGGAAATTACGAACCCGTGCGTTTGCTTATTGCTCCCAAAAATAAACAGCTGCTTAGCTTTGGTGGAACCATTGACCTTACAAAATCTACCCGTACAAACTTTGAACTTGCTGCAAGCAATAATGATATCAATACTTTTTCCGATAAAGATGCATCGGATAACTTTGGCTATGCCTTTAAGCTTGGTCTTGAAAAATTTTTGCTCAATGATACTTTACGAAATAATTTGAAAACATCCATAAATTATGAGTTTAAGCATAAAAACTTTGATGCCGTTGAAAGATACAGGCCTGTTGAGTTTGAACGTGACTGGAATATTCAAAACGAAATAAGAGAAAATGAACAGCTTCTTAATTTTACTATTGATTACAGGCACCTGAAAACTATTTTCAGTAATTATGAATTTGCTTATTTACAAAACCAACCCGATTACAGGGGATTCAGAAACAAACTTAACGGGAATATTCAATTTAAAAACTACAACCTGTATTTCCGATCAAGCTTATTAAATACAGAATACAAAACGAATACGACTCAGTTTTTAAGATATATTGCAGGTTTATCAAAATCGGCAGGTTTTTTTAAATTAGGTATTGAAAATGAATCGGAAAAAAATGAATGGAGCAATTCAAAAACGGATAGTTTATTAACAAACAGTTTCCGTTTTTCATCTGTGCGTTTTTATATCGAAACCCCGGATTCATCAACAAACACGTTTAATATCGGGTATATACTCCGGAACGATTATTTACCAAAAAACAATGCATTAACAAAAAGCACCCGATCCGATGATTTTCAAATTGGATTTGGATTACAGAAAAACCCGTCGCATATCCTTCGTACGAAAGTTACATACCGGGAGCTCGATATAATAGATTCATCATTATCATCGCTCTCAGAACAAAATTCGCTTACCGGTCGAATTGAATACAATATCAGGTTATTTAAAAATTCAATTACCTCGTCCTTATTTTATGAAGCCGGGTCGGGACTTGAACCTAAAAGAGAATTTTCATATTTAAGAGTTGCAACAGGACAGGGAATATACACCTGGGCCGATTACAACAACAATGGAATAGCAGAGCTTGATGAGTTCGATATTGCACAATTTCAGGACGAAGCAAATTTTATACGGATATATATTCCGGGAACAGAATATATAAAAACCTATTCTGGCGAGTTTAGCCAGGTATTGAATATTCGTCCGGAGGTGGTATGGAAATCAAAAAAAGGAATTCGAAAACTGGCATCGCGATTTTCCAACCAGTTGGCCTACCAGCTAAACCAGAAATCAACCAACGAGAATCTTACAGAAAGTTTAAATCCTTTTAACTTCCAGGAAAAAGATTCAAATATTATTACTCAAAACCAAAGTATTCGTAACACGTTCTCGTTTAATAAAACAAATTCCAGGTTAGGAATCGACTATATTTATCAATACAATAATAATAAACTGTTGCTATCGAATGGTTTTGACAAAAAGAATAAATTTTCGCATGGTTTACGAATGCGGTGGTTATTCTTTTCTGATTTTACTCTTCAGAATTATTCGGAAACAGGAATAAAAAAATACATTTCAGAATATTTCGGCAGTAAAAATTATACCCTGTCAAATTTCTCCAATGAACTATCTTTATTGTATTCTCCCGGGTTTCAGGCTAAATTTGAATTAAAATACAAGTACAATGAAAAACAAAATACAATATCAGAAGAGCACAGTACAAATCATTCACTGGGTACTGAAATAAACTACAGTATTACAGGAAAAGGGAATATTCAGATGAAAGCGAATTATTTAAAAATAAATTACAATTCCGAAACCAATACATCCCTGGCTTACGAGATGCTCGAAGGGCTTAAACCCGGTAATAATGCTACATGGGAAATTGCATACCAGCAAAAGTTTGCAGGGAATATTGAATTAACACTCAATTACACAGGCAGGGCATCTGAAAAAATAAACGTAATACACACGGGAAGCTTGCAGCTAAGAGCCTTTTTCTAAAAAAGTAAACCAAAAACCGGATTATAGAAACATTATTTTTAAAAGGCAGCCATCAGCAAATCAATATCTTTCGATGGTATCCCAAAATAATTGCCAATGCTGGAACTGGTTAATATTCCGTTGTAAATATAAACCCCGTGACGAAACCCGATATCTTCTTTAAGTAACTTTTGTACGCCCCCGGCTTCTGCAATACTAAAAAGTAAGGGATTAAACACGTTGCTTAATGCTATAGATGCTGTTCTGGCTACACGTGATGCAATATTAGGAACACTATAATGAATAACTCCGTGTTTTATATACGATGGATTTGAATAGTTCATGCATTCTGACGTTTCAATGCAACCACCCTGATCGATGCTGATATCAATAATTACAGAACCTTTTTTCATAATTTTCACCATTTCTTCTGTAATTAGAAATTGGGGGCCCTTGTCGCCCAGGTGCATTGCCCCGATGACCACATCGGCAGATTTTAAATGTTTTTCGACAACCCGTTTATGAAAAACAGAAGTAAAAAGCTGACGCGATAAGTTTAGTTGCAATCGTTTTAATTTGGAAATAGAGTGATCGAACACCTTAATAAATGCGCCTAATCCTAATGCTGCCCTTGCGGCATATTCAGCTGCTGTACCAGCCCCCAGGATAATAACTTCTGTTGGAGTAATTCCTGTTACACCACCCAATAAAACACCTTTACCATCGTGAACATTACTTAAATATTCGGCTGCTATTAGAATTGATGTTGTACCTGCAATCTCGCTCATCGACCGTAATACAGGATAACAGTTGTCTTTATCTTTTAATCCTTCAAAAGAAATCGCTGTAATCTTTTTATGAATTAGTTTCCGGATATATTCATCGCTTTGAATCTGAAATGGCAACGACGAAATTAATACAGAACCCGATTTTAACATATCAATCTCTTCGATTGCAGGTGGTGCTATTTTAAGTACAATATCGCAGCGAAAAACATCGCTCTTGTTTGTAACTATTAATCCTCCGCATTCTGAATAATCTTTATCGGTATAATTTGCATTTGCTCCGGCACCCGATTCAATAATTATTTCATGGCCGTTACTAACAAGTAATTCAACTGCCTCGGGTGTTAATCCAACCCTGCTTTCGTATTCCCTGTTTTCTTTTGGAATACCAACAACCAACTTTTCTCTCTTTTTGCCTGTTTCGAGTTTTTCTTCCTGGGGCATCAGGCTGGTTTTGCCCAATGTATAGTGCGATGATTTATTATTCTCCGGCATAATTTATGATTTAGGAATAACTATTGCATTTGATTTTGAAGAGGTACAAAATAATACAAATCCATTTCTTTATCAAGTATTTTGAAGTATTTTATAAGAACCCCGGTTCTATTTTAAAAAACATCCAGATATTAAGAACTAATACAGGGATTTTTTATTTTAATCGGTAAAATATGCCTTTTCGTCTATTTACTCATACCTGTAAATCAAATGATCCGTTAATATAAAAAACAACCTGGTTCTTATAAAAAAACACATGTCTAAATCACCTGATTACGATTGATTTTAAGGAATATGTTTTATAACATGTCGTGTTCAGGGTTACCTTTTTAAAAAATAAGGCACATATAAGTGGAAGGGGATCAGGTTTTTAAATTTTTAAGTAATAAATAATTCCATTTTGAATCTTTATAAAAACGAATTTAAAAATTTTGACGGTATGATATATTTAAATGACGAAAAAGTATGCATAATTTATTTAAAGCAAAAAACTACAGCTTATATTGCTGTTGAAGGTTTTGTAGATTCTGCCACGGTTAGAAAACTGATGATGAAAACAGTTGAATTATGTTCAAAGATGAACGTAAAATCATTATTGGTTGATTCTTCGAAATTGGAGGTATTAAGAGATGAAGATGTTAAATGGATACTACAAGAAGTCTATCCCCGGTTTAAATTATTGCCACTGAAAAAAATTGCTTATATAAAACCGGGTAATACTTTTGGAGAAATCTCGATGAAGAAATTAATTCCCAAGAACACATCAAGAGAATTTAAACAATTTTCATGTATTGAAGAAGCAGAAAAATGGACATATAAAAGCTTTAATAAAATAAATTCTTCTTTATAAAATAAATTTAAAAGAAAACCTGCTAAACGGGAAATAGCAAAAAAATCAAATCTCCTGTAATTACCTGATATTTATAGTACGGGTTCCGTCTTCGTTCTCGACCATTTGAACAAAGACAACATTTTCGGGAAGAATCTCGGCGATTTTATCGGGCCATTCAATAAAACAGTAATTGTTCGAATAAAAATAATCTTCGTATCCAAAATCGTAAACTTCTTCGATTTTGTTAATCCTGTAAAAATCGAAATGATAAATAATCAGTCCCTTCGCGGTCTGATATTCATTAACCAGCGCAAATGTGGGGCTGGTAACAATTTCGATTACTCCCAACTCGTTACATAACGCTTTTATAAACGTTGTTTTACCAACGCCCATTGGCCCAAAAAAAGCAAACACTTTTTTCCCTTTTGTAAACCGGAGAAACTTATCGGCTACAACAGACAATTCAGTTAAGGATTTTAATTGAAATGTTTGCATATATGCTAAGATAACTCTTTTTTTTAACTATTTGGTTTTAATTTGATAAACGGGATAATCATTTCTTCCATTGAAATTCCCCCATGCTGAAACGTGTTTTTATAATAATTTGCATAATGACTAAAGTTATTTGGATAAGCCAAAAAATCATTATTGTATGCAAAAATATAGCTTGTACTTAAATTTGATTTTGGCAAATGTGCTTTTTCGGGTTGTCTTATTTCAAATACTTCGCCCGGATTGTAATTCAGGTTTTTCCCGTTTTTATATCGTAAATTTGTTGTGGTATTCCTGTCGCCAATAACTTTAACCGGATTTGTTACTTTAACCGTTCCATGGTCGGTTGTTATAACAATTTTAACTTTATGTTGCTGCAATTCTTTAATCAGGGTAAACAATGGAGAATGTTTAAACCAGGAAACAGAAAGCGATCGATAAGCAGCTTCATCATTTGCAAGTTCGCGAATCATTTCCGAGTCGGTTCGGGCATGAGAAAGCATGTCGATGTAGTTATAAACCAAAATTACAACCTGGTTGTGTAATAAATCATTGATATTTTCAACCAATTTTTCGCCTGTTTTCTGGTGGTTCACTTTCTCGTAAAAGAATTTTATGTTCTTTCCCAACCGCTTAACCTGGCTTTCAAAAAGCTCTTTTTCGTTTAGGTTTTTACCCCCGTCTTCTTCGTCGTTTAGCCAAAATTCGGGGTAAATCTTATCAATTTCAAGAGGCATAAGGCCTGCAAAGATTGCATTTCGGGCATATTGGGTAGCTGTAGGTAAAATACTGCAGTACAACTCTTCCTGTTCAACTGTAAAATATTCGTTTATCACGGGTTGTATAACTTTCCACTGATCGAAGCGAAGATTATCAATTACAATTACAAAAACTTTTTCACCTTTATCGATCATGGGAAAAATGCGCTCTTTAAAAATATTGGGCGACATCAAAGGTTTTTCAGCATTATTGAACCATTGCACATAATTGTTTTTAATAAACTTACAGAACCCAATATTTGCATCTGCTTTTTGCATTTTAAGCACTTCCTGCATTCCCGACTCCTGGTTTGCTTCGAGTTCTATTTCCCAGTGAACAAGTTTTTTATATAAATCGACCCAATCGTCAAAGCTCCGGGCTTCTGAAATCTTTAATCCTATTTTCCCGAATTCTGACTGGTAATCTGAAAGTGTTTTTTCTGAAATCAGGCGCTTGGTGTCAATATTTTTCTTTATACTTAACAGGATTTGTTTAGGATTAACCGGTTTAATAAGGTAGTCGGCAATTTTTGAACCAATAGCCAGATCCATAATATCTTCTTCTTCGCTTTTTGTAATCATTACAACAGGCAAATCGGGCTTAAACGATTTTATTATTTCAAGAACCTGCAGCCCATTTAACCCGGGCATATTTTCATCGAGAAAAACCAAATCGAAATCCTGCTTTTTGGTCATTTCAATGGCATCGTCTCCATTATTTGCAGTTTGCACATCGAAACCCTTTTCCTGGAGAAAAAGAATATGCGGTTTTAATAAATCAATTTCATCGTCTGTCCACAAAATCCTTATATTTCTCATGATTTTATAAATTGGTATTTATGTATCCCAGAAAATTGCACATTTAATCTTTCAGGTATTTTTCTTTAAAGAATATCAGGTATTCCTGAATTGCTTTTTCTTTATTAAAATTTAAAAAATTCTCTGCAGAAATAACAAAAGAGTTGAAATTATCTTTTTCGGTTTGACCAACTACATCATCAATTTTTGGAACAATTGTTTTATAATATTCCATTGCCTCGTTATAATCAGCAAATGGTTTAACTACAATAATGTTAAAGAACTTATTAAAGTCCTGGCTTTCGGTATTATAGTCTTTTTGAATAAAATAATCGAGATTAAAGTTTATTGCATTAAATCGTATTTGATTTAAATCGAGCTTTTTTACTATAATCAGAACAAAATAATGTTCGCTTTTATCATTAAACGAATAAAGTTGTTCTATTTTTTTCTGTATTTCAGCATTCCTGTTTTCGATTAACAGGGTATCTTCTGATGTTTTCGGACTGTTAACAGGCGGGGTATTTACCTGGGAAAGTTCGTTCTTTTTCACGTAAGCCAGTAATTCCCCTGCATATTGATTTAATTCACCCTTCGGGTAATCAGCAATAAACTTTTCAAGTTCTGTTTTAAGAATGCCTGTACCATAAAGTTGGCCCAATGCAAGAATTTTAAGGTATTTATACTTCGATATCAGCTCCTTGTTACTTATTGTATTTATTGTATTTTCACATCGTGTTATTGTTTCGGTATATTTCTTTGATTTAAATTTTTCGAAAGTTTCCAAATAATAAGTATTCTGTTCAATGCTTTCTTTTTCGATTTGTTTAAAAAAATCAGGGTCAATAAGTACTTTGGCATAATTCGATTCCGGATAATTTCTGATAATCATATTTTTGTAAATATCGGCTTGCGAAATATCGTTTTGTTGCATATAGATTTTATACAGGCTATAATATGATGCAACTTTAAAATCGCTTTCGGGATATCGTTGAATCAGCTCCTTGTATGCTTTTACAGCCATTGGAATATTCACGAGGTCGTTTTTATAAATCTCTCCAATATTATACAGTGCATTTTGAATTTTAATATGTGACATTTCCAGGGCAGAATCTGTAAGTGGCAGATCGACAAGATAAAATTCAGGGTTTTTATTATCTAAGCCCTTTTTAGGGTCAAGAATATCATCAGAAAGTTCAGTT
Source organism: Bacteroidetes bacterium GWB2_32_14 (assembly GCA_001768235.1). Classification (GTDB taxonomy): domain Bacteria; phylum Bacteroidota; class Bacteroidia; order Bacteroidales; family UBA12077; genus UBA12077. Next base: position 236,357 of record MENK01000035.1, on the reverse strand, counting down.
TGTTTTACCTGGTCGAACCCGACAATTTGCTTATTGCTTCGTCGCCAGTTATCTTCGAGCTTACGGGTTCCCCACAACCTTCGAAACTCGGGTTCGCCAAAACTTTTCGCTGTCGGGTTGTAAAAGTACCATTTTCCGCTTTCGTCAATTCCGGTATTTGGCCTGATGCCCGACCGGCCAGCTAGTAAATCGCCCGGGCGGTTCGATACTGCAGCCCTTTCTTTTTCTTCCTGCTCAGCAATCTTTAGCTGATCAATAATTTTTTGTATAAATACCAATCTGTCTTTCTCGGGCATTTTAGCAACTTTCTGGACACTATCCTGAAATTCTACCGTTTTCAGATTCTCAACCAATTTAGATAAGTATTTATTTTTTTTTGCCAACCCGGCATAACCCGGGAATTCAGGATCAAGTAATGCAATCGCGCTATCTGAAAAAGCCTGCGATTCACGATATTTCGCCTGATTAAAGTGTATATCGGCTAAAGAAAAATACGAAAGTCCTTTTTGATTGGTATTGCTTAAACTTGTTTTTACCGATAGTTTATAGTATTCGATAGCCTTATCCACATTTTTATTTTTCATTTCAATATCACCCAGGGCATAGTAAATCTGGTCCTGATAATCATTGTTTTTATCGTCTTTTAGCATTGCTAAAAGTTCATTTTTAATTGTATTCCCTGTTCTTCCCCCGGTAAATAATCCTGCCCGTTTAATTTTTGCATTAAACGCCATCTCATACGGGGGATTCATTTTTAATACCTTGCTGTATAAATCAAACGCTATGGATTGTTTATTGAGAGTTTCAGATATTTGGGCATAAATGTAGGTTAATCGCAGCTTATCTTTTTTCTTTCGAGCCATTTCGAGAGCTTCTTTAATATATGGTTCGGCATTTATTGCATCTTGCTGTTTAAGAAAAAAATCGGCATAAGTAAGGTTTAATTGGTATTTTAGTTTCTCGGGATATTTAATATCACTGCTTATCGATTCGAGTAAAAGCTGAGCTTCGCGAAAATCCTTTTTTTCCACATTGGTTCTCACAAGCCAGTTGTAAGCAAGGTATTTTGATTTCTCGTCGTCGAATTGTTTAATAACATACTCTAAAGTTTGAGTTGCGGTTGTATAATCCGCTTCATAAAACCAGGCTTCTCCCATTAATAAGTATGCATCATCAACGTAGGCATTGTATTCGTTTTTACTGTAAAACTTTTTCTCCTTCTCGGTCATCTTACCTTTCTTCGATTCGGGTTTCGATGTAATGGAATGCATTTTAATTACTTTCGATGATTTCTCTATTGTCCTGTCCATCTGTGGTTTTATAGAAGCCGACAATTCCGGGTCTCCATAAGTAAAAACCGGTAAAATGCGGGAATAATCTTCCTTGTATGATTCGTTGTAACTTTTAAGTCCTTCTTTAAAGCTTTCGGAACCATTAAAAAGAATATTGTATTTTGCAGTAACCGAATGATATGTCCGGTTTAACGCGGTATTCCGTTTTGCAGTACATCCGTAGATTAACCAAAACAGGCTTATAAAAAACAGGCTATAGGCAAAATATCTTTTCAATCTCTAAAAAGCGTTTAAATATATTAACTTCAACAATTTTAAACCGATTTTTTGAAAATTTAGTATTTTCAAATCATATTATTTCGAACAGCAAGGTGTAAAACTACTAAATAATTGGTTACGGGATAAATAAAAAGGGTGCGAAAAAATATTTTTCGCACCCCAAAAATAAATCACTGTAATAAAATATTACGCAGAAATAACCTCTTTAATTTCGGGTATTTCTTTTTTTATTGCTTGTTCAACACCATTTTTAAGTGTTTGTAAACTAAACGGGCATGCTCCACATGCACCCAATAAACGAACTTTTACTACCAGATCGTTTGTTAATTCAACAAAACTAATATCGCCACCATCGGCAACCAGATATGGCCTTACTTTTTCGATTGTTGCATTTATTTTTTGCTCCAATTCTTGTCTTTTTGCTTGTTCCATGATTAATAAATTATTTTTATTTTATTTCTACTTTTTGAGTGGGTGCTAAATTACTATTTCTTTCGTTAACTGCTATAATAACATTTGCAGCTAAATCTTTAAATGCTTTCCCTATTATTGTATTCTCATACAATGCCTCGGGATTCCCGGTGTCGCCACCTTCGCGAAGGCTTTGAACAATTGGAATCTGTCCGAGTAAAGGAATATTTTCGTTTTGAGCCAGCGTTTTACAACCATCCTTACCAAATAAATAGTATTTATTATTTGGCAATTCTTCGGGTGTAAACCATGCCATATTTTCTATCAATCCTAAAACAGGAACATTAATATTTTTCCCGGTAAACATTTTAATCCCTTTAAGAGCATCGGCCGTGGCAACCTGCTGAGGAGTACTAACAATTATGGCTCCTGTAACCGGCATTTCCTGAACAAGAGTAAGGTGAATATCGCTGGTTCCCGGAGGTGAATCAACAATCAAATAATCGAGTTCACCCCACTCTCCCTGTTGCAGCAATTGTTTTAAAGCACTTGATGCCATTGGGCCACGCCAAACCAATGCATCGTTCGGATTAATAAAAAATCCTATTGAAAGCATTTTTACACCATAGTTCTCAACAGGAGTAATCCAATCTTCGCCATCGATTTTACGTACCAGGGGACGTTGGTTCTCAACATTAAACATTAATGGTATTGACGGTCCATAAATATCGGCATCGACCAGTCCAACTTTGCTCCCGGCTTTTGCCAAAGCGACCGCAAGATTTGTGGCAATGGTTGATTTACCTACACCACCCTTACCTGATGCTACGACTATAATATTTTTAACATTTCCCAATGCTTTGGAAGCATTTTTCTTTTCAACAACTTTTTTATCGGGAACTTTAATTTTTATGTTTCCTTTTATCTCGATGTTTTCGCCAAAGTTTTTTTCTATTGCCTGAACACATGCTTTACGAAGGGATTCAACAAATGGATCGTTTGCTTTTTTAAAGCTCAATGTAAACCCTGTTTTGTTACCATCAAACCAAATTTCGTCAACCATTCCCATTGTAACAATATCCTGCCCTGTTTCAGGGTGTTTAACATTTCTCAGGGCATTTAAAATATCTGAATTTGAAAACGACATCTTATTTTTATTTAATTTAAATTAACGCAGCAAAGATAATTAATATTTATTATTTCATAAAAAAACACCCGATGTTATAAATCATCGGATGTAATTATCAACTATATAAGTTCTTTACCGGGATCCCAAAAATGTTTTTCAAAATTTATAATCTGGTCGTTCTTCACTTGAATTCCTTCGTTTTCGAGTAGTTGTTTCATGGTATTTGAGTTTCCGAAGTGATGTTTTCCGGTTAATAATCCGTTTCGGTTAACAACCCTGTGCGCGGGTACATATTCTTTTTGGTAATGTGAATCGTTCATAGCCCAACCCACCATGCGGGCCGATTGTGCTGTTCCCAGGTATTTTGCTATAGCGCCATAACTTGTAACCCTTCCGGCAGGAATCAGTCTTGCTACCTGGTAAACCTGTTGAAAAAATCCAACATTATTCTTCTTCGGGCTCTTCAAGATTTTTATAAATATCTAGTTTGAATTTTATATATGTAATGGGTTTCCCCTTCATCAGAAACTGCTGCTCATAAAAGGTTTTTATGGATAACACGGGATCAACAATTTCTGAGTTATAGAGATTATCGGTACAAATATCTATTTCCAGCTTATTTAACTCAACCAGCTTTTGGGTATATGCATAAAGTTCGGCACTATCTGTTTTTAAATGAATGATCCCATTCTGAACAATCAGTTTTTGATAGTATCCAAGAAACCGTGTCGAGGTTAATCGTTTAAACTGTTTTTTAGGTTGAGGATCGGGAAAAGTAATCCAAATCTCAGAAATTTCGCTTTCGGCAAAAAAGGAATTTATTAAATCGATTCGGGTACGCAAAAATCCGACATTTTTCATTCCTGATTCAATCGCAGTTTTAGCGCCACGCCACATACGGGCTCCTTTAATATCAACACCTATAAAATTGATTTCTGTATTTTGCCTGGCCAGTCCAACCGTATATTCTCCTTTTCCGCATCCCAGCTCAAGAATAATAGGATTGTTATTTTTAAAAAAATCTTTATTCCAGTTTCCCTTTAATTTATAATCTTTTTGAAATACTTCGTCGAAAGGTGCTTGTACCACATGGTTAAACGTTTCCATTTCGGCAAAGCGGATCAGTTTTCTCTTTACCACGATTTACCTGTTTATTTTAAATAACTGTGTTCAATACGTACTCCGACATCTGAAATACCTTTTAGTTGTTCTGTACGCATAGCCTGGGTTAGTTCAATTTTATATGTTCCTGTTACCGGGAAGCGGATGTTTTTTTTATATATAAACCGGTTATCGTAAATATCGCCCCATCCGCTACCAAGCCATTTGCCGCGATCGTCGGCCAATATACATTCAAAGGTGTCGCGCAATGTTGCTCCTGTAGGTGATGTTGTTTGAATAAACATAAACAAATTCATCATTTCGTATTTTGATGAATTACGAACATTCACATAAATGTTATACGAGTTTACGGTATCATTTATAGCCACATCAAAAACAACAGGAGATTCAATATCCCAATTTAATTGGGGGATATTCGTGTTTTGTTCGAAAATACTGGTTGAGTCGCAGGCATTTAGGCATACTGCAACACAAAATACAACCAGCCATATCTGTTTAATTTTTAACATTCGGGTTTCTTCTGTTTTTATTTTTTCTGCGTTTTTTCTTTTTCGAAGCTGACAAATCATCAAAACGGGTTAAGCTTTCCTGGCCAACTACATTATGAAAATCGAGAACTTTTTCCTTTACAACATCCCGTGTATCAATTAAATCGTCAACCTTTTTTCCTGATTTATTTAATTTAATAATTTCTTTAACCCTTTCCACGGGAACTGGTGTCAGTTTAACAATATTTATGGGATCAAAAGAATACCACATAATGCCCCTGAAAATATCTGTTTTCTGGAAAAAGGCCTGTCCTGTTGTTGTTTCTAAAACCACATTGGTTGATGGAAAATCTTTCTGTGCATCCAAATAACAGTCGAGCTCATAATTCAAACAACATTTCAGTTTTCCGCATTGTCCGGCAAGTTTTTGCGGGTTAAGCGATATTTCCTGGTATCTTGCCGAATTGGTTGTTACAGAAACAAAGTTGGTAATAAATGTTGCACAACACAGCTCCCTTCCACAAGAACCTATTCCTCCAATACGGCCAGCTTCCTGGCGTGCTCCTATCTGGCGCATTTCGACCCGTATTTTAAACGACTCTGCCAGAATTTTAATCAATTCTCTAAAATCGACCCGTTCGTCGGCTATGTAATAAAATATTGCTTTTGTTTTATCTCCCTGGTATTCAACATCTCCTATTTTCATGTTTAGTTTGAGCTCCGATGCTATTTTACGTGCTTTTAACATGGTGAGATTTTCTATTGATGTGGCCTCATACCATTTTTCAAGATCGGCTGGTTTTGCTTTTCTATAAATTTTCTTAAATTCGGTTTCGTTGATTTTAATGTTTTGTTTTTTTACCTGAAAATAAACCAGCTCGCCGGTTAATGAAACAACACCAATGTCGTGCCCCGGAGAAGCTTCAACAGCAACAACATCTCCTTTATTTAATCGTAAGTTATTGATATTGCTATAAAATTCTTTCCTTGTATTTTTAAAACGTATCTCAACTATTTCCTGTTTTATCGCTGTTTCAGGAATATCTTTAAGCCAGTCGAATGTTTCCAGTTTGCCACACTGATCGGGTTTATTGCAACAACATGAATGTACTGGCTGATTTGCAGTGTTACTGCCTGTTATATCTTTATCTATATTATCCATAATTTTTATATTACTGCTAATTCTTAAAAAATCAATTAGCATCAAAAACAGCAAAATTAATGAAATTTACTTATTTATCAATTTCACAAGTTTTAATCCCAGGTCTAAAAATACTATTTTATTGTACGCATTCATTTCAATATCTGCATGAGCTTTATTCAGGTTCTCATAAATTAAATAAACATTGCTGTTATTAATAAATGGAGAAAACTTTTCAGAAAACCCGGATTCCTTTTTAGTTAAAAAAACAATCTCTTTCCGGTTAAGATTAAGCATAAAGTTTTCACGAATCATTCGAATAGCATATTCCAGGAAGTTTTTTTGTTTTTCGCGGCCAAAGGTTGAAATCTTTTCAACCCATTCGATAATCTCGATTACTTTATTTTGATAACAATGCCGCATGAGTTCTATAAAATACTCAAAATTATCATTATTTTCTTCTTCGGTATTTAATAAATTAAGGGCATTCAGGTAACTGCCGTTAGCTAAATGAATTATATCGGTTGCTTTATCGGGAGAAAGGCCAAAACGATCGCATATAGCAGTATGCATACTCTGTTGATCAATTTTTGGAATTTTGATAAGCTGAGTACGTGATAAAATTGTTGTGATAATTTGTTCAGAGTTTTCTGAAACTAATATAAACAGTGTTTTTGAAGGTGGTTCTTCAATCATTTTTAATAACTTATTTGCCGCGGAAGCATTCATTTTCTCGGGCAACCACATGATTAAGATTTTATAATCGGCTTCAAATGTTTTTAAATTCAGTTTTCGTAAAATCTCGTTACTTTCGAATTTGCTTATAAGGCCCTGTTTATTTTCAACATCTATAATTTCATACCATCTTGTTTGGCTGATGTACGGATTTTCGATAATTGCCTCACGCCATTGCGAAATATAATCATCGCTTACAGGATCTTTTTTTATTGTTTTTGATGTTGCTACAGGAAAAACAAAATGCAAATCGGGATGTACAAGTTTTCCAAATTTCAGGCATGATGGGCAAACTCCACACGAATCATTCTCAAGCCTGTTGTTACAACAAATATATTGCGCGTATGCAAGTGCAAGAGCCAGCTTACCCGATCCCTCGGGGCCAAGAAACAACTGAGCATGACTAACCCTGTTATCTTTAACTGTTTGAATCAGCTTTTCTTTTACATCTTTTTGACCTACAATTTCTTTAAAAAGCATTTCAATATTTCTTTTATCAGATTTTTAACAACTTAGCTTTGAATTCACTTTTACGGCTTTTGTTTCAAAGGTAATATTTTTATCTTTAACTCATCAAATAATAAATAAACCGGCATGTATTCAATTGATAATTACAATTTTTCAGGTAAAAAAGTTCTTATACGAGTTGATTTTAATGTACCATTAAATGAAAAACTTGAAATCACCGATACAACACGAATAACTACAGCCATACCAACCCTGATGAAAATTATTTCTGAAGGAGGATCTATCATTTTATTAACACACTTGGGCCGTCCAAAAGGACAATACAACGAGAAGATGTCGTTGAAAATTATCCTTCCTTATTTAACAAAAGTTCTTGATCGGGAAGTTAAGTTTGCAGCAAATTGTATTGGAACAGAAGCCGAAGAACTGGCCGGGAAATTAAAACCCGGAGACGTTTTATTACTTGAGAATTTACGGTTTCATAAAGAAGAAACCGATGCAAACGAAGAATTTGCCGGCAAATTAGCCAGACTTGGCGATGTATACATAAACGATGCATTTGGTACTGCCCACAGGACTCATGCATCTACTTTTACCATTGCAAAATTCTTCCCTAAAGATCGCATGTTTGGATATTTGATTGAAAACGAAATACAAAATATAGATAAAATCTTAAATCAACCATCACACCCTTTTACAGCAATACTTGGAGGATCTAAAGTTTCAACAAAAATTCATATTATTGAAGCTCTTCTCGAAAAAGCAGATAACCTGATTATTGCAGGGGGAATTGCTTTTACATTTGTTAAAGCCATGGGGGGTAAAATAGGGTCTTCTTTAGTTGAAGAAGACTTTCTCGATTTTGCAAAACAGATTATAAAACTGGCTGAAAAAAATAAGGTAAAACTCTATTTACCAACAGACTGTGTTATTGCCAACGAGTTTAAAAACAATGCAGAGATCGATCATTGCGAAATTGATAAAATTCCCGATGGCTGGATGGGACTTGACATTGGAATAAAATCGGCAAATCGTTTTGCAGAAGTAATTGAAAATTCATCAAAAATATTGTGGAATGGACCTATCGGAGTATTCGAGATGCCAAGTTTTGCAATGGGAACTCTTAAAGTAGCCATGTCGGTTGCACGGGCTACAGACAAAGGAGCTTTTTCCTTAATTGGTGGCGGCGATTCCATTGCCGCTGTAAACAAATACAGCCTTGCTCATAAAATAAGTTATATTTCAACAGCCGGTGGAGCCTTGCTCGAATATTTAGAAGGAAAAGAATTGCCGGGGATTAAAGCGGTAAAACAAAACCTTACTATCGACAAGTTTAACTTCGAAGGGAAAAAAGTCCTCATGCGTGTTGATTTTAATGTTCCCTTAAACGAAAATAACGAAATAACAGATACTACCCGGATAATTACTGCATTACCCACGGCTCGTAAGATTCTGGCAGAAGGTGGTTCAATCATTTACTTAACTCACCTAGGCCGTCCAAAAGGGCAATATGATGAAAAACTTTCTCTTAAACACATTGTTCCCTATTTATCAAAAGTTCTCGATAAAAAAGTCAAGTTTGTGAACGATTGCATTGGTGCTGAAGCTAAAAAAGAAGCAGATGAATTAAAGCCGGGAGAAGTACTTCTCCTTGAAAATCTTCGTTTCCATAAAGAAGAAACACAAGCCGACGAAACCTTTGCCCGACAGTTATCTGAATTAGGTGATGTTTATGTATTTAATGCTTTTGGTACAGCCCACAGGGCTCATGCATCAACATATACTATCGCCAGGTTTTTTCCTGAAAATAAGATGTTTGGCTATCTCGTGGAAAATGAAATTAACAACATCGACAAAGTATTAAAACATGCCAAAAAGCCTTTTACTGCTATATTGGGAGGATCAAAGGTATCAACTAAAATACACATTATTCTTGCCTTACTCGAGAAAGTAGATAACCTGATTATTGGAGGAGGCATTTCATATACCTTTATAAAAGCAATGGGAGGCAATATTGGGAAATCGTTACTGGAAGCCGACCAGATGGAAACAGCAAAACAAATCATGAACAAGGCTCATGAAAACGGCGTAAATCTTTATCTGCCTACTGATTGCATTATTGCCGATGATTTTAAAAACGATGCAAATATTGAACATTGCGAAATTGATAAAATAAAAGACGGATGGGAAGGTATGGACATTGGCATTAAAACAGCTAATAATTTCTGCGAAGTTATTGAGAATTCATCCACCATATTGTGGAATGGCCCTATTGGGGTTTTTGAAATGTCGAACTTCTCAATGGGAACACTGAAAATTGCAATGGCTGTAGCACGAGCAACCGACAAAGGTGCGTTCTCGTTAATCGGTGGAGGCGACTCTATTGCTGCAGTAAACAAATTCAGCCTTACTCATAAAATGAGTTATATTTCAACAGCAGGTGGCGCTTTGCTTGAATATATCGAAGGGAAAGAGCTGCCTGCAATTAAAGCTATTCAGGACGGAATTGAATAACTTTAAATTCATCAGGGAATTTTCAGCTTACAAAAAAAGCTACGTATTCTTAAAAATATATAATTGAAATGTCAATTTACATTACTAAAAATGTAATAAATTTGCCATCTTACTTTTCATTATATGTTTTCTGGTAAACGGTTAAAAATAGATAAAACAATACAAACGATTACATTGGTAACCGGTGTGTTGGCTTTTATTTCAATTTTTGCTCAACTGGGATTTTATCTGCCCTCTACAACCCAACTTATCCTGGACAACTATGTTGATCAAATAATTGCTTCCTTATTTGTTGTGTTGGTTACTTTTAAGTTTTTCTTTATTCGTTCTAAAGCTGAATATATTAAAGAAAACCCTGTTGAATTCACTTTGGGAACCTTATTTGTTCTTATAGTCATCCTTTATCAGATTTTTAATTATAGTTCTGCTCACTATATTATTTCATTTAAACTTACGAATAATCTTATAAAGGCGTATTTCATTTTTACACAGGTATATATTTTATTTAATACTCTTTTAACACTTATTCGCAGCCGTGAAAAAGGATTCTTCTTTACTTTAAATCCGGCACGCGTTTTTGCTTTTTCTTTTCTATTTGTAATTATAGCCGGTACATGTTTTCTTAAACTACCTAAAGCTACATTAATTCCAATTTCATGGATTGATGCATTATTTATTTCCACATCATCGGTATGTGTTACAGGATTGGCAACTGTAAATATTGCTGATACGTTTACCATTCAGGGCCAGTCTTTAATTATTTTACTTATTCAGATTGGTGGATTGGGAATGATAACTCTTACCGCTTTTATTACCCTTTTTATACAAAAAGGATTTCGCTTGCGGGATCAATTTGTTGTTGGCGAAATATTAGATGATGCTCATATTTCCTCGTTGACAAGCATGCTCAAGAATATTATCAAGATCACCTTTTTCTTTGAATTTTCAGGAATTATTTTGCTCTATTTTCTATGGAATAATCCCGGCTTATCTGATTTCGACCGGATATTTACAGCGGTATTTCATGGAGTAAGTGCTTATTGCAACGCAGGATTAAGCAATTTACCACAGGGATTACAAACTCCGGGATATTCCACATTCGCCCCGGCACTTATTGTTATCATGATACTTATTGTTGCTGGCGGTTTTGGATTTTATACCATTTCGGATATTATCAACCCCAGGAAGAAAAATTTCCCCCGCGGGCAAAGGCTAAAATTGCAAACTCGTATTGTTATTTTATCTTACATCGTACTCATATTTGTTGGCGCTCTTTTAATCTGGGTACTTCAAAGAGAACAATGGAGTGAACTCCCGCTGGGAAAACAAATTATGAATTCTTTATTTACAAGTGTTGCAAGTCGTACCGCTGGATTTTCTGTTGTTGAAATCGGCACCATGTTAATTCCTCCTTTAATGATCGTTATTTTCTTAATGTATATTGGGGGAGCACCAAACTCAACTGCCGGAGGTATAAAAGTAACCACGGCTGTTACCCTTTTTGTTAGTTTATGGGGGTTTATTAAAGGAAAAGAAAGAATTGAACTAGCACGAAGAACAATCCCAATGATTCTTATACGAAGAGCTTTTATTGTATTAATTTCTTCTATTATCCTTATTTTTACTGCTCTTTTCTTATTATCCCTTACTGAAAAACAGGCCTATTTCGATCTCTTTTTCGAAACGGTATCAGCATTCGGAACAGTAGGATTATCAAGAGGCATTACTCCGTTCCTTTCCGGATGGGGTAAATTAATTATTATATTTGTAATGTATTTCGGGCGTATAGGTATGTTTACCCTTGCATTAATTGTTTCCGAGAAAATTACATCACACAATTATCGTTTTCCAGACACTACTTTAATGATATAAAATTATGGCAAATATTCAACGGTATGTTTTAATTGGAATGGGGGCTTTTGGCCAGGAAATAGCTTATACTCTGAAAGATCACCATATTGATATGATTGTAATGGATAAAAGCCTGGAAGTTATCAATCAAATGAAGCTCGACGGATTTGATTATGCCGTTCAACTCGACTCAACAGACGCAGCCTCACTGGGGCGGTTTGTTAACCCGGATGACATTGTTATTTTATCAATGGGAGAATCGTTTGAAGACAATATTATTACTGTTGGTATTTTAACCCGGCTAAAAGTAAAAAAAATATATACCCGGGCTACAAAAATTATTCACGAAGAGATTCTGGGACAAATGAAGAATACAGAAATTCTTTTCCCTGAAAAAGAAGAAGGTAAACGGTTTGCATTAAAACTCATTAACCGCGATTTCCTTTTTAAAGACGAATATGCTCCTAATGTTTATATTACAGAAGTAAAGGTACCAGAGAATTTTATTGGCAAGAATATTATTGAACTTCAGATTCGAAATATTTACCATGTAAATGTTATTGCTTTGAAAAAAGTTTTGCCTGATGAACCCGTAAATAATCATAACAATATTAACTACCTGGGATTTGAACAGGAAAAACTAACCAAAGATCATATTCTTATTGTTATTGGCAAAGAAGAAAACATTAAGAAAATGATTGAATAATCAAAGCCGTTAAATTAATAAAAACGCAAAGTAAATAAAGTACCGGCTTAGTGGTTTTCATTAAACTTGTTAATCCCGCATAATTTATTCGCTTTAATTTTATTGTTTAAAACACAATTTTAAACTAAATTGTGTTTCCTTACTATAACCCAAAACCGGAGGTGAATATGCTTGAAAAATATAATATCCCGTCGTTGCAAGATGCCGACCTGAATGGAAAAGTTGTTTTGGTCAGAGTTGACCATAATGTTGTAAAAAAAGGTATTATTCATGATCCTTACCGAATAGATGCTACCATTGGAACACTTTATCATATCAATGCCCGGGGTGGCAAAATCATTTTAATGACCCATGTTGGCAGGCCAAAAGACAAAAAAACTGGCGAAATAAAAATCGGAAAAGATTCATCCGTTGAGCCAATCGTTGAATATTTACGAAATAAGTTGCATATCAACATGAAGGTTCCCGAATTTTATGCAGAAGAAAATAAGGGTTATGTGGGTATCGAAACATCCATCAATCATTTAATACGCGAATTACGCGAAAGCAAAATCGATGGTATTTACTTACCCAATACCCGTTGGTTTCAGGGCGAAGAAGCCAAAGGAGCCGATCAGGACCGCTTTGCCAATCAACTTGCAGGGTTAGCCGACATATTTGTAAACGATGCTTTTGGTTCGTGGCAGGCACATGCATCAACTGTTGGCGTTACAAAATACCTCCCTTCGTATGCCGGGTTTCTTATGCAAAAAGAATTAGAAAATCTCGAGCGTATTTATCACCCGCAATCACCTTTTATTTCTGTTGTTGCCGGAAGCAAATTCGATACAAAAATTGATTCTCTTTATGCTCTTCTTAAAAAATCAGACTACCTTGTTTTAGGCGGTGTTATTTACAATGCATACCTCTGTGCCAAATATGGTATCGAAATAAAAGGAATAGAGCCGGATGATATGGAACATGCCAAGAAATTTGTTGAATTTGCTGCACAGTATAAAAATAAGCTTGTTGAACTTCCTTATATTGTTGAATCTGATACCATGGAAGGTCATTTCGAAGGAAAATACAGGGTTCATAAAATCGCCGATTTAAAACCCGGAATCAAACTGAACTACGTACTCGATATAGCAAAAGAATCATTCTCTGATGAAGGAATACATAAAATATTCTCTTCTGCCCGAACTGTTTTTATTAATGCCGTTATGGGATTTACTCCACATTTTAACGAAGGAACTATTGCTCTCGACCAGCTTATCGATGAAAATATTGAAGCCGTTAAGTTATATGGCGGTGGCGATACCATGCAGGAATTAAAACGGTTACTTCCCGGTTTATATATTGTTGCCCTCGACAGCCCTAAGTATTACATCTTTACCGGTGGCGGGGCTGTGCTTAAAGCCATTCAGGAAGGTACAACTTTAGGAATTGAACCCGTAAAAGCTTTAACAAAATAAAAAAAAATCCCATTTTTGTGTTTTAATGATTTTTAAGAAGTCAGAAATTCCCTGGCTTCTTTTATTATTCTAATCTTAAACTGTTTTTAAAATGAAAGCATTCAAAGCCTATGATATTCGTGGTATTTACAACGAAGAGTTTACTAAAGACGATGCCTATAAAATCGGGTACTTTTTGCCTGAACTTTTACAAGCCGACAATGTTCTTGTTGGCCGGGATGTAAGAGTTTCGTCAGATGAAATATTTGAAGCCCTCGCCCGGGGAATTATCGATAGCGGAGCAAATGTCTATAACATTGGCCTTGCCACCACGCCCATGGTTTATTACATGACAGCAAAACACAAGTTCTCGGCTTCAGTCCAGATTACAGCTTCACACAACTCACGCGAATACAACGGGATGAAAATATCACGGGCAAATGCTTTACCTGTCGGATTAGATACCGGCTTAAACAGGCTCCTGGAAATGATACAGACCCGTGAAATCGAGATAGCCGATAAAAGAGGAAAGATTATCGATTATAAAGTAAAAGACGAGTATGTTCAGTTTCTGAAAACCTACATTCAGGATTACTCAAACATCAAAATGGCCATTGATTGCTCAAACGGAATGGCTGCTTTACTTATTAAAAAATTATTGGGCAAAGACCCGATTTACATTTTTGACGATATGGACGGAACATTCCCAAATCACGAGCCAAATCCCTTGATTGAAGAAAATGTTGCCGATCTTAAGAAAGTTGTTCTTGATCAGAAATGCGACATTGGCGTTATTTTCGATGGCGATGCCGACCGGGTTATGTTTGTTGATGAGAAAGGTAAATTTATATCTCCCGACCTGATTATCGGATTCATGGCTCATTATTTCCTTGAAAAAGAAAAAGGGAATGTATTAGAAGATATCCGAACATCAAAAGCAGTAAAAGAATATGTTGAAAACATGGGATGCAAAATGCATACGTGGCGTGTTGGACGAGCTTTTGCTTCTCCTAAGCTAAAAGAAATAAACGGCATATATGGTGGTGAGCTTGCCGGTCATTATTATTTCCGCGATTTCTTTTATTCCGACTCGGGTATTTTAGCTTCATTAATCGTTTTAAACCTTCTTTCACGGTTTAAAAAAGAAGGGAAAAGCATGTCGGAAATAATCTCAAACATTGCAAAATATGCCAACTCGGGCGAACTTAATTTTAAAATTGAGAAAAAGCAGGAAGCCATGGATGCTTTAAAAGATTACTTTGTAGCAGAAGAAGAACCCATGGAAATTCTCGATTTTGATGGTTACCGAATAGAATTTAAAGACTGGTGGTTTAACGTGCGCCCTTCAAATACAGAACCTTATCTTCGGCTACTTGCCGAGGCCGACAACGAAAAAATACTGAAAGAAAAAATTGATGAGATAAAAACAATACTTAAGAAATTTAAATAAATACAGAAAACAGAGGCTGTCTCAAAAGATGTTTTATCATTGTTCACACATCGACAGCATTCAGTGTGACTAGCTTTAAAACAAAAAGTTGTCATATTGAACCCACCTGCCGGACGGGCAGGCTTGTCGAACTTTTCTCTTGCGCAGCAAAAACAGAAACAACTTTCCGGTTTTTGAAACAGCCTCCGGTTTTATTTTTACAAACGATATTGCAATTATTCAAAGATTAACAGCTAAACGCCAATAACAAAAAAGCTCATTTTATTCCTGAAAAGGTTTCCAGCTTTTGGCCAGTCCGCCAATACCGGTTTCACGGTAAGCACTTTGAATATCGCGGCCTGTTTCTTCCATTGTTTCTACTGCATTATCAAACGAAATTTTATGACCCCCATCTGAGAACATGGCATACACGGCACACTCAAGAGCTTTTCCAACAGCTATGGCATTTCTTTCGATACATGGAATCTGAACGTATCCAAGTACTGGGTCGCAAGTTAAACCCAGGTTATGCTCAAACCCCATTTCGGCAGCATACTCAATCTGACGCAACGATCCTCCCATAATTTGTGCAGCAGCTCCGGCAGCCATGGCACAAGCAGTACCAATTTCACCCTGGCAACCTACCTCGGCTCCTGAAATGGATGCATTAAACTTAACAATATTTCCAATAAGGCCTGCAGTAGCAAGGGCCCTGAGAATTTTTATATCAGTAATATACTCTTCTCGCTTTAAATAAAATAAAATAGCGGGTAAAACACCTGATGATCCGCAGGTCGGGGCTATGGCTATTTTACCACCACTGGCATTTTCTTCGGAAACAGCTAATGCAAATGCAAACAACAGGCCCTGGTTTTGTATTGCTCCGTGCGAATTTAATGCTTTTGTATAATAATTGCTCGCTTTACGCGGTAAGTGAATCTCGCCGGGTAATACGCCTTCGTTTTCCAGTCCCCGAGCAATGGTATCTTTCATAATATCCCACACCCTGGCAAGATAATCCCAGATTTCGGAACCTTCACAATCCTCAACATACTCCCAGAAAGTTTTTCCTTCACGAGTACAATAGGCCATGATATCGGTAAGATTTGTAATATGATATATTTTTCGATTATTGATTATCCCGTCAACATCTTTTAAGTCGCCACCCCCAATGCTGTACACTTCCCATTTATCAGCAACCGTATTTTCTGAAGTTAATGCTTCAAAAATCAACCCATTGGGATGCTGAGGCAAAGATTCTTCCGGTTTCCAAATGATTTCTGCATCCCGAGGATGAAGTGCTTTTATAAGTGCGAGATCGGTGTGATGGCCAACACCTGTAGCGGCAAGACTACCGTATAATGTTACCCTGAATTTTTTGCTGTTCGGATTACGTTCCTGAAAAATTGTTGCTGCCCTTACCGGGCCAATCGTATGACTACTCGATGGACCATATCCGATTTTAAATATCTCACGTATTGATTGCATTTTTCCCTAAAATTTAACCTGTGCAAAGCTATAAAAAGAATCAGTTTAACACATAGTAAACCAGTATTTATAAATCAGCTAAAGTATTGTTTAATAACATCTGTAAGATCAATCCTTACTCTTTCACATGGAGAGCTTTATTTTTCTTCGTATCGTATGATTTCATATAGAATTTTTATTTTAAATATCTGAAAAATAAAAGCCAATAAAACAGAAAGAGCAATAATGCTTAAAAACTTAAAGCCCCAGTTTATATTAAGTTTTACAGATAATATTGAACCTGTAATTAATACAATAACATATAATACCGTTTGAATAATTCGCCGGAGATGAAATTTAAATTTAAATATTTTTATTGATAAAACAATCTGGACAATCGCTGTAAAGCTTTGAGTAATAAGGCTTGCAATAGCAGCACCAAATGCAGCATATTTTGGAATAAGCAACAAATTCAGGATAATATTTAAAAGAACCCCGGCTGCGGCCATTATATTAAGTTGCTTTAAGCTGCCATTTGCAGTAAGGAGTGTTCCAAAAATATATGTTAATGCTATTCCGATATAACTTAAAATTAATATTCCAAAAATTAATGAAGAGCTTGCTACATGATGATGATATAACAAATCCATGATTTCTGTTCTGTAAAAAAAAGATGCCGATGTTATTCCTAACACGGGAACGATTAGTAATAATAATGAGAAAAATGTAAGTTGGTCAATCGACTCCTTTTGTTTTAGCATTCTCGAAAACATGGGGAGCAGAAGCCCGGCAAAAAGAAATGCAAACATAGAAACAGCATCAAGAATACGGTATGCCTGGGCATATATCCCGGCCTGTTCTTTCCCATCGGGCAGCAAACGTTCAAGCAATACAGAATCGATACGGAAATAAAAGGCCATAAGTAAAGTAAGAATTGCAAACGGGTAACTTTTTTTAAGTATGGCTATAAAATATGCCCGATCGAAATTCAGTTTTAAGAAATCTGCCTTGCCATAAACCACAACGATTGTAATTAGCAAAGCTATTAAGTAAGCAGTAGTTTGAGCATAAACAAACCACTCTATTCTGAAACTGCTTTGTATTATACCTCCCCACAAAATAAGGCTGCAAATTAGAATCATAATGGTTCGGTCAAGAACAGATATAATACTGTCCGTTTTAAATAAATGCAATCCGCTTAAATTTGATCGCAGGTATAGTATAAAAGATGCAATAAATTGATTGAAAATTAAGAATACCAGCAGGTAAAGTTGCCGCAATTCATATCCTATAATTAAGGCGGCAATTATTGTTATAATAAAATAACCTATTGCAAGCAAAAATCTTAAAACTACAATTCCTGATAAGGATTTACTCAGTAATTGATTGTTCTGGGCTATATTGCGATTATTAAAATTGGTAATTCCAAAATCGAGCAAAATATTAAGAAGGAGTGAAAAATTAAATAATGAAAAATATAAACCATACTCCTCGGCTCCAACAACATTTTGTACAGTACGATCGATACCGAAAATCCAGAATGGTTTTACCAGTAAATTCAGAAAAAGTAACAGTACCAGGTTTGTTAAAAACTTTCGTCGCAAGATTTTTTATACTTTCAATTAAAATTAATTTTATTTTAGTTCGCCTGTTCTTTCAACCGGGATAAAGAAAAAATTTTGTTCTCTGCTTTTCCCGTCAAATAAAACAAGCTTGTTGCATTGCCATACGAATACAGAATAATTGTGCTTGTATAATACATCAATGCTTTTCTGCCTGTTTTCTCCTTCCCATAACTCGCAATATATCAGGGGCCTGTTTTTACTAATTATTTTTTCAGCACCGTACAGTACTTCGTATTCATAATTCTCAACATCAAGTTTAATCGCTGTAACAGGCATTTTTAAAAAACCATCAATTTCATCAAGCCGTTTAACCTGAACGCTGTATTTATTCCCTTTCTCCTGCATATTGCCCTTAACAATATGGCTTAATCCCGGGAAATAAACTCCAGATAAACAGGGCATTATTATTTGCTCTTCGCGATTCTTGTCGCCTAAAGCACAGTTATATAAAATTACATTGTTTAATTTAAATTTTTGTTTAATTGTAAGAAGATTATTATAATTCACAGGAACTGGTTCGAATGAATGAACTGTTGTATCAGGTAATTTTCTTGCAAAGTGATAGGTCATTACCCCGATATTCGCGCCAATATCAATAACATTACCTTCATTTTTTACTAATTCAATAAATTTTATAAATGCTCTTTCACGTTTATCCCAAACCAGCTTTTTGATCATGAAAAGCGAAAACAAAAAAAGATAGTTTTTTAAGCCCAATATTTTTTGAAGTATAAATTTTATACTGTTTTTAATCATTTTTTAGCATCTTTGTTACAAATATAGGTTAAACAAAATAATCGTAAGAATTTGCCTGATTAAAAAATATACCAAACAGATTGAAAATAGCAGTAAATACACGTTTATTATTAAGGAATAAATTAGAAGGAATCGGATGGTTTACTTATGAAACCATGTCGCGAATTTCAAAAAACCACCCGGAACATGAGTTTTATTTTATTTTTGACAGGCCCTTCGATCCGCATTTTATTTTTTCTTCCAATGTATTTCCTGTTGTTATAGGACCCCAGGCCAGGCATCCGTTTTTATTTTACTGGTGGTTCGAAAAATCAATTCCTAAGATTCTTAAAAAAATCAATGCAGACCTTTTTATTTCTCCCGACGGGTTTCTTTCTCTATCAACAAATGTAAAATCATTGGTAGTATTCCACGACATCAATTTCATGCATTATCCAAACGATTTCCCTTTGATTGTCCGCTGCTATTACCGATACTATTCGCCCCTTTTTGCAAAAAAAGCATCACGAATAGTTACTGTCTCAGAGTATTCAAAAGCCGATATCGCTAAACAATTTCCGGTTTCACTAAATAATATAGATGTCGTTTACAATGGAGCCAATGAAATATACAAACCCTTATCAGAACAAGAGAAACGTGAAATAAAACAAGAATTTACTGACGGGAAAGATTTCTTCATTTTTGTTGGAGCTCTCAATCCTCGTAAAAATGTTGCCCGCCTGCTAAAGGCTTTTGATTTGTTCAAAGAAAAAACAAAATCAGATATAAAGCTTATTATTGTTGGTGAACGGATGTTTAAAACACGAAGCATGAAAAAAGCATATCGCCAGATGGTTTTCAAGGATGAGGTAATTTTCTCCGGCCGGAAGACTCCGGAAAAACTCAATCGCCTGTACGGTTCTGCACTGGCATTAACTTTTGTACCTTATTTCGAAGGTTTTGGCATTCCGATTATTGAAGCCATGAATTGCGGAACTCCTGTAATTACTTCAAATGTAACTTCAATGCCCGAAGTTGCAGGCGATGCCGCTTTGTTGGTTAATCCCTTTTCGGTTGAGTCGATAACAGATGCCATGATAAAAATTTATGCCGATACCGATTTAAGAAAAGATCTTATAAAGAAAGGAAATCTTCAAAAACATAAATACAGCGGGGATAAAACTGCAACAAAATTCTGGGAAAGCATTGAAAAATTATTTTGACGCATAAATTAATAAATTTTCTATTTAAGGGCATCTCTCTTTATTACTTCTTTTTCATTTATTCTTTTTAGAGCTGTATTGCCCAATACTGATGGAGTAAAAACTTAAAAAATATGATTTACCGCAAAGGCACTAAGTCGCAAAGTATTGATTTTAAAATATTTTACTTTTTGTTTTCTTTGCGTTTTTGCGATTTTGCGGTAAGAATAAATTGGTTTTTAGGAGTATCCAAAAAATAAATTTTTATAATTGCTATTGGAAATTCCGTTTTATGTCTTAGTTTTATTTTGAGTCTTAGAGCCTTTGTGGCTAAAAAAACATTTCATTATAGCCACCAATTGACTAAAGCACCAAGATTCGCAAAGAAAATTAGTACTGATAAATTTTGCAGAATAATCATGATATATAATTGAATTATGCTGTTATCCTATTACAAAACAAACACTATTGAAGCAGGCTGCGACGAAGCAGGCAGGGGATGCCTTGCCGGACCTGTTGTTGCTGCAGCTGTTATTTTACCTGAAAATTATACTCACCCCTTGTTAAACGATTCCAAGAAACTTACAGAAAAACAACGATATAACCTTAGAGAAGAAATTGAGAAAGTGGCAATTGATTTTGCGGTTGGCATTATTGATAATCATACAATAGATGAAATAAATATTCTTAAAGCATCGATAAAAGCAATGCATCAGGCTCTCGGCCTTTTAAGAACTACTCCCGAACACATTATTATTGATGGAAACCGGTTTTATAAATACAAAAACATTCCTCATCAATGTATTGTTAAAGGCGATTCAAAATTCTTATCTATAGCTGCAGCTTCCATCCTTGCAAAAACCTGCCGGGACGATTTAATGACCGAGCTGAACAAAATTCATCCCGAATACAATTGGGGAAAAAACAAAGGATATCCTACTAAAGAACACCGTAGAGCGATAAAAGAATTTGGAACAACTCCTTACCACCGGATGACATTCCGGTTATTGGATGAGCAACTCTCTCTGGATTTTTGATTTTTTATACCTGACCTTAGACTCAAAAATCTTATTTCCCTTTCTTTGCAGCTAATTGCCCACAAGCAGAATCAATATCCTGGCCACGACTTCGGCGAATATTTACAATCAGGTTTTGGCTTCGTGGAAATGCCGTTCTTAAAATATTGAAATAATTATGGATGTTGATTAATTAAAGCTAAGATTGTAGCTACTAAAGTTTTAAAATTGCCGGAAAACACTATCTCCGGCATAAAATTTGAACGGATGCTGTGTGCTCACTTTTATTTATCTTTAATTCTAAATTTATAATTTATACCCACAGAAATATGAGTACCTGTTGTTGTTACATATCCATTATAAATTCCTTTTTCAAGATAAAGATCATCAATTGGTTTATATAGCCAGGATCTCGATAGTCCTAATCTTGCAACAAATTTTAAATGCTCCCCACCAATTCGTACAAATGCCATTGGCTCTAAATGAAACATGTTTAAATTTATACTCTGAGGCAATCCGCTTTGGTCATCCTGATATGTAAAGTCACGAAAAGTCGTTGCCAACCGAACAGACCATCCAAAATCTAATTTTTTTAATGTTCTGCCCATATTGACCTGAATAAAGCCTAAATAATAATTAGCATCAAAATTCAATTTGTCTATAGTATTTCCCTCTGCTTGATCCTTTGCAATTCCATATCCAATACCACCAAATATTTCAAATTTTAGTTTCTTATGTAAAATATTATATCTCCCAATGCCAATTTCTCCATATTTATGAGCAAATTCTCCATCATCAGCTAAATCAATTGACATAACTTCAGTATTACCACCAGAACCTTCGTACTTGTCTGTGTTAGTAAATATGTCATAATAATTTGAAAAGTTTTTATAGGATATTCCTCCATTTATCATAACTGAATATTTTTTTGAAAATGCATAATTGCCTGTCAGATGAAAGCTATTAGTGCTAGCAGCAAATTCAACTTGTTTTTCCCCTTTACTTTCAAGCAAAGGAATATTTATATTTGAGGGAATATACATTGATGAACACGAACTTAAAAATATTGCAATGAACAGGGTTGAATATACTTTTTTATCTGTTTTCATGGGAACTATATTTTCTTTTGTGCTAACATTCAGCAGTTACACATAATTGGTTCGACAAAAGAAAAGTGCGGGTACTAATATTTATCAGGATCGTCCAACGTTTCTATCAGTCATTACAAAATTAAAGGTAAATAATAAATGTCAAAAAATCACAGAACTCTGCATTTTTTCTGATTCCTTGATAAACACATAAAATCTTAACTTGTATCTACTTCCCTTTCTTTGCAGCTAATTGCCCGCATGCAGCATCAATATCCTGACCACGACTTCGGCGTACATTTACAACCATATTTTTACTTTTTAAAAATGTTACAAAAGCATCGGTAACTCTTGGCATCGATTTGTTAAATCTTGGATTCCCCGTTGTATTGTATTCTATGATATTGATTTTTACCGGAAAACTCTTGCAATATTCGGCTAAATCTTTTGCATCAGCCAGGGAATCATTAATTCCATTTAATAATAAATATTCAAAGGTTATTCGTTGTCCTGTTTTTTTATTAAAATAAATTAATGCTTCTTTTAATGATTCCAGTGAATTGTGATTATTTACAGGCATAAAATCACTTCTCTTTTTTTCGTTGGCAGAATGTAAAGAAATTGCCAGGTTAAATTTGATATTGTCGTCAGCTAATCGTTTAATCATTCGGGGCAAACCCACTGTTGATAATGTAATTCGTTGAGGAGACATTCCCAGGCCCTTATCCGACGAAATCATTTCCATTGCTTTTAAAACGTTGTCGTAATTTAACAGAGGTTCCCCCATTCCCATTAAAACAATATTTGTTAACGAAAGATCATATTTATCTTTGGCCAGTTTCATTATTTCAACAACCTGGTGGTAAATTTCTCCTGCAGATAAGTTTCTTTTTAATCCTAATTTACCGGTAGCACAAAACTCACAACCCAGGTTGCATCCAACCTGTGATGAAATACATGCAGTAGAACGGTCTTCTGATGGAATTAATACTCCCTCAACCAACGAATTATCGAAAAGCCTGAAAGCCAGTTTAATGGTTTTGTCTTTGCTGATTTGCAAATTCTCTGGCTTAACCGCTTGTATAAAAAATTCCGTGTTTAATATATCCCGTAATGGTTTCGATATATTTGACATTTCATCAAAGCTCCTGCAATGCTTTTTCCAGAGCCATTCATAAACCTGCGCTGCACGAAAAGCTTTTTCATTATTGCTTTCTAAAAACTTCTTAATATCATCGAGGCTAAGGGTTAATATATCTCTTTTCTCTTCTTTCATCTTTTATTAGAATATTTTAATATTGAACAAAATATTGACAACAAAGGTATATTAAAAAACAACTTTAAATTTATATTTTAAACCATTAGAAAAGTTAATAATCAAAGAATCAATATTCAAATTAAATTGGGGAAAAATGAAAAAAACAACAATTATCTTTTTAGGATTCGCATTAATGTTTAATATAACATTAAAGGCTGATGAAGGAATGTGGCTTCTGCCGCTAATTCAGAAATTAAACATTCAAAAAATGCAGGAAATGGGCTTTCAGCTTTCAGCAGAAGACATTTATAACGTGAACAATGCCAGCATGAAAGATGCCGTTGTCATATTTGGCAGGGGGTGTACCGGCGAGGTCATTTCAGACCAGGGGCTTGTATTAACAAACCACCACTGTGGGTATGGTTCTATTCAACAACACAGCACACCTGCTCACGATTACCTTAAAGATGGATTTTGGGCCATGAGTACGAAAGAAGAAATTCCTACTCCCGGTTTAACTGTTACTTTTTTAGTTCGCATGGAAGATGTGACTGAAAAAATAAATTCCGTATTAAGCCCGGAGATGACAGAACCCGAACGCCAAAAAGCAGCAGAGATACAAGGGAAAAAAATTGCAAATGATGCCACTGAAGGCACGCATTACAATGCAAAAGTTCAAAGTTTTTTTGGTGGAAATCAGTATTTTTTAATCGTTAACGAAACATTTACCGATGTGAGAATGGTTGGAGCACCTCCATCATCTATTGGCAAGTTTGGCGCCGATACCGATAACTGGATGTGGCCCCGCCATACTGGTGATTTTAGTATTTTTCGTATTTATGCAGGCAAAGACAACAAGCCTGCCGAATATTCTACTGAAAATGTACCTTATAAACCCAAACATCATCTCGCTGTTTCTTTAAAAGGAATTCAAAAAGATGATTTCGCCATGATACTTGGTTATCCGGGGAGTACAGAACGATACATGACATCGTGGGAAGTTGATGAACTCATGAAAATTACAAATAAAAACAGGATTTTTATCCGAGGAATACGCCAGGAAATAATACTTGAAGATATGCTTGCAGATGCTGCAATAAGAATTAAATATTCTTCAAAATATGCCAGATCATCAAATTACTGGAAAAACTCTATCGGGATGAACAAAGCACTAAAGCGCTTAAAAATTTACGATAAGAAAAAAATGAATGAAACCTTATTTACTGAATGGGTAAATACAACTCCTGAACGAAAAGCAAAATATGGAGAAACATTAAACCTTATCAGCAATTCCATTAATTCACGCAAAGATTATGAACATGTTACTCAATATATTTCTGAAACATTATTAAGAGGAACAGAACTTATTTCAATTGCTTTAGATGCTTTTGCACTTGAAGAATCATTAAAATCAGGGAAAAAAGAAGACGTTGACCAGGAAATAAAAAAGTTAAGAACAAAAGCTCATGATTTTTATAAAGATTACAATGTTCCAACAGACCAAAAGGTTGCCCGGGCAATGTTTAAAATATTCGCGGAAAATGTAGATAAAAAATATCAACCCGATATTTTTAAAACTATTGAGACTATATATAACAACGATTTCAACCGTTTTGTAGATGTGATGTTTTCAAAATCAATCTTTACCGATTCGGTTAAACTTTATTCGTTTTTAGAAAATCCATCTGCAAAAATATTGGATGAAGACCTTGGTTTTATAGCAGCAAAATCGATTTCAAAAACAAATACCGATCTGAAAAAAACGCTTGAACAATATAATGCTGATTTTGATAAAGGCCATCGATTATATGTCGCCGGGGTTAAAGAAATGAACGAAAGAAAAGCTTTGTATCCCGATGCAAATTTTACCATGAGGCTTACTTATGGAAAAGTTGCTGATTACTATCCTATGGATGCTGTTCATTACGACTATATTACAACTCTTGATGGAGTTATGGAAAAAGAAGACCCTGATAATTGGGAATTTGTAGTTGAAGAAAAACTGAAAGAAATCTATGCTAAAAAAGATTTCGGCAGATATGCCCTGGCAAATGGTAAAATGCCTGTAGCATTTATTTCAACAAATGATATAACAGGGGGAAATTCAGGAAGCCCTGTAATTAACGCAAAAGGTGAATTAATAGGAACTGCTTTCGACGGGAACTGGGAAGCCATGAGCGGCGATATCGTTTTTGAACCAGAGCTTCAAAGAACTATAAACGTTGATATTCGATATACACTATTTATTATTGATAAGTTTGCCGGTTGTACAAGGCTTATTGACGAAATGACAATCGTTGAGTAAAATAATAAATCAACTATTTTGATGAGGATTGGGTTAACCCAATCCTTTCTTTTTTTTGATACAGTTAATTTTATTATTTTAGTGCAACTATTATGAATCCAAAAATTACAATTTATACCGATGGTGCAGCACGTGGAAATCCCGGCCCGGGGGGTTATGGTATTGTAATGCTTTCTGGACAGCATCGTAAAGAAATTTCAGAAGGATACCGCCTGACCACCAATAACCGAATGGAGTTACTTGCAGTAATTGTAGCTCTTGAGAGCCTGAAGTTCGAAAACAGCATGGTAGATATTTATACCGATTCGAAATATGTTGCCGATGCTGTTGAAAAAAAATGGGTTTTTGGTTGGGAAAAAGTGCGATTTAAAAAGAAAAAAAATCCGGATTTATGGATTCGGTTTCTGGATGTTTACCGAAAACACGAAGTTGCGTTTCATTGGATTCGTGGGCACTCAAACAACAAAGAAAACGAACGCTGCGATCAGTTAGCCGTTGAAGCATCGAACAAAAAAATACTTCTCGTTGATACTGTTTATGAAACTTTAGAAAATGATACCGACTAAAAAAGCCTCCCTTTCAGGAGACTTTATCATTTCAATTTATATTTTGTTTCAATTATTTTGAAGGTAAACTACTTTTAAATTCATTATATCTTGATACATAAATAGCATCTGTTGTTGATCCTGTTGGCGAACCTAACTCTGTCCATACCGTGTTAATCGCATCAATTCTGTTTCCCGGATCAGGGTGTGTACTTAAAAATTCCAAAGATGTTGTTTGCGTTCCCATTTTAATAAAGAAATCAGCTATTCCTTTCGGGTAATAATCATTTTCTCCAGAGGCATCGTTTGTATATTTTACAGCAAACTCGTCGGCCTCGTACTCATGATCGCGACTAAATTTTAATTCGCCTAAACCAAGAGCAAGATCGGCTGCAATATCAGCTAAGAGGGCGGGATCATCGCCTAAAAGGGCATCGAGTAATATTGAAAAACCATATGTCTTTGTCATGGTGTTCGTAGCATGACGTTTGTCTGCATGCGCCATTTCGTGAGCCATAACACCGGCAAACTGGGCCTCATTTTCGAGATACTTAATAATACCCGTATAAAAATACATCTTGCCCCCGGGTACACAAAAAGCATTTAGTGTTTCTGGATCGTCAATAAGATATACATCCCACGAAAATTCTGTTTTATATCTTATGTTTTCAGATTGCAGAAGAGCATCCCGTATTCGTCTGAGATGAGTGTATGCTTCTGGAGCACTCGCTTCGGGGATAATAGGATAAGTTTGATCTTGTAATAGTTGTGCATGAAATTCTTCTCCAAATTCAACGTCTTGTTCCACGGTAAAGAAGTTTAGATTTCCTTCTTCGTCACACGAAGAGAATAATACCATTGTCACTATAAAAAGTGATAAAAACAAAATCCTGTTTTTCATAATAAAATTTTTTATGGTTAATTAACGATTTACAGTAACTACTTCATTTAAAATATATAACAGTGGGATATACTGGATTCGAACCAGTGACTTCCACCCTGTCAAGGTGACACTCTAAACCAACTGAGTTAATATCCCGATTAGAAACAAAGATATAACAATTTATTTATATCCAAATATCATGGTTTAGTGGCAATTAATATTGGATTTATATACCTTTACACATTAATTAAGGGTTGCTGAAAAAATCTTTAAAAAAGATTTCAAAAATTATAATTGTATAGTAAAATCACGTTTTGTTGTTTCAATTTTTTACAGGATAATGATTAAACATTTTTTGTTGATAGGAATGGGAGGGTTTATTGGTAGTATTGCCCGGTACATGCTTTCAAAACTCAATTTATATATTGATTTTATGTCAATTCCTATAGGAACATTACTGGTAAACGTTTTAGGGAGTTTTATTATTGGATTTTTAACCGGGTATGCTGATAAAAGTCCATTATTGACCCTGGAATGGAGGTTGTTTTTAATGGTTGGCCTTTGCGGGGGCTTTACCACTTTTTCTTCGTTTACAAACGAAAATCTCACTCTTCTTCATAATGGCCAGTATGCTTCTGTTTTTATTTACACGGGATTAAGTGTATTTTTTGGATTTATTGCCGTTTATTTAGGTTTTATAACTTCAAATGCATTATAATTATGGAAAATCAACAAAACAGCATATTAAAAATATATGCCAGCACAACCGACAAATTTGAAACTCATTTGCTTTATGAATATATTGTTCTTAAAGCACGTGAAGAAGGAATCTCGGGAGTTACCGTTTACAGGGGAATAATGGGTTATGGTTCGAGCAGTAAAATTAGTACATCGCGTTACTGGGAGTTAACCGAAAAACTTCCCGTGGTTATCGAGCTGATTGATAAAACTGTACACCTGGAAAGGTTCTACAAAAAAATCAGCCCTGATTTGCTGAACATGCCTAAAGGATGCCTGGTACTAATGGACCCGATTAACATTCTTCTCCAAAAATCAGGAAAATAAGGAAAAAAACTTATTAAATCATTTAATCTGTTTCTTCATTAATTTACAACTATAATGTTGTTCATATTGAAATATTCTTTTAAACCATTTGCTTTGTTTTCTTATCTTTGATTAATATTTAAATATCCTGATTTGAAACGATACGCCATAATAGTCGCCGGAGGTTCTGGGCTAAGGATGAATAGTTTATTGCCCAAACAATTTCTTAAAATCAGAAATGAAATCATCTTGATGAAAAGTATCCGGGCTTTTTACCTGTTCGACCCCGAAATCGAGATCATTGTTGCCTTGCCCGAAAATCAAATCCCTTTTTGGAAAGAGCTTATCGTGAAAGAAGGATTTACTATTCAGCACAAAATTGCCCCCGGTGGTGCAACTCGTTTTCATTCTGTTAAAAACGCTCTTTTTTCAATTGGTTGTGATGGCTATGTTGCTATACATGATGGTGTTCGCCCCTTAGTCAGTAAAAAAACCATTCAGGATGTTTTTCAACTGGCAGAAAAATCAGGAAACGCAATACCATATATTGATATTAACGATTCCATCCGATTTGTTGACGGAACAAATAATCGTCCTGTTGACAGGACAAAACATAAATGTATTCAAACACCACAGGTTTTTGACTGTATATTAATAAAAAAAGCTTATGAACAGGCTTATTCCGAAAATTTTACTGACGATGCGTCGGTAGTTGAGAATTTAGGAATAAAAATCAACCTGGTTCGGGGAAACACAGAAAATATCAAAATCACCACCCAGGTTGATCTTGGAGTTGCAGAGATACTCTCCGATTATTTATCGGAATGAAATACCAGGAATGGAATATTGGTATGAAATAAGACCTTTCGGGCAATACTTGGATTTAATATTTTTGAAATGATATTTCGTTTATGCGTTACCAGCGAAATGATATCAATGTATTTTTCCCTGATAAACTCCTGCATTCCTCTTAAAAAGTCTTTTTCTTCAATAATCCTGCATTCTATTTCATAATCGCTATAATGCTCTTTAAGCTTTTCTTTTAACCCATCCATTTTCACTTTATCCCAAACATTCGAATCTGGAGTTCCAACGTGAACACAATATAACCTGAAATCAAATGGAGACATAATGCTAATTAACTTTTTTATCGCGTGATAATCAGAATCGTCAAAATCAGTAGCATACATAATATTTATTGTTGAAATACCCTGATAAAGAGAATCATCGGGAATAACCAGAACAGGTACTTTTGTATCTTCGATAATTTTAGCCGTTACGCTACCAATCAAATCATTTTCCCGTTCACCCTGACCCCGGGTTCCAATAATAATTACTTCAGGTTTATATTGCTCGCTTTCAGCAATAATTTCTTCACTTGCAATACCACGAATCAGGGCATAGTCAATTTTAACTCCCTGAATACCGTCTTTTTCAATCTTTGCTTTAAGTTCATTGTAAAACTCTTCCATGTTCTTTTTTGCCCTGATTTCAATCTCCCGGATTATTTCATCCATGTTCACCTGGTAGTAATACGTATCGGTCAGCGGCATCGAGTTTACCACCGGATTGTAGTAAACATGCATCAGCTTAATTTTCGCGTTTAGCTTTTCAGCCAGCCCGATAGCGTAACGGCATGCATTAACTGAATAATCACTAAAATCAATAGGTACAAGTATCTTTTGAACACTTTGTGTTGATTCATCAAGCTCTTCCTGGTACTCATCACGCCATTGTTCGCTTACTTTTTCGACAATACGAAGCGCTTTTTCAAGATCGCGCGATGAAACCTGCACTTTTACCCCGCCCGATATGGCTGAATGAATCAGGTTTATGTTTTTTAAATAACACTCCACTCCTTCTGATTCAAGCCTCGTGCGTAAAATCTCGGCACGGGAATAATTGTGTACAGCTATTGTAATTAGTTTATCTTCCATAACAATTGTTTTAAATTAATCCTATTGCCAGGAAAACTTTTAGGAATATAAGGTAACTTCAGTTAATTCTCTTCAGCATTTAATGTCGCCAACCTTTTCCTTCAAAATAATCGTTGACAATTGTTGAGAATGTATTAGAAATATCTGGTAAGAGAGCTGGTAGAATTCGATATAAATTACGACTTTTTTAGGGCAAAATCAAGTTTAAAAGATGCTTTTTGGCAATAATATTTTACATGCTGTTTATTATCGTATTAAAAGTATTATTTTTGTCGTGATACTAAGATAAAACGATTATGGATATTAAAAGAAGCTTTGTAAAACAATTATTACAATCAACAGAATTTAACAAACCCGTTAACGTAAAAGGATGGGTTAGAACAAAAAGAGATAATAAACAAATTGCTTTTGTTGCAATAAATGATGGTTCTACAATTAATAACATTCAGGTTGTTATTGATATGACAAGCTTTGATGAAAATAAATTTAAATTAATTACTACCGGATCAAGTTTAAGTGTAACAGGAACCCTGGTACAATCTATGGGTAAAGGGCAAACTGTTGAAATTCAGGCAAAAGAAGTCGAGATTTATGGAACAGCCGATCCTGAAACGTATCCTTTGCAAAAGAAAGGGCATACCCTTGAGTTTCTCAGAGAAATAGCCCACTTACGATTCAGAACAAACACGTTTGGTGCAATATTCAGAATACGTCATGCAATGGCTTTTGCCATTCATAAGTATTTTAACGACCACGGGTTTTATTATTTACATACTCCGATAGTTACCGGTTCCGACGCTGAAGGTGCAGGAGAAATGTTCCATGTTACAACACTTGATATGCACAAATTACCCAAATCTGAAGATGGTAAAATCGACTTCTCACAAGATTTTTTTGGCCGGGAAACCAATTTAACCGTTTCCGGACAGCTTGAAGCTGAACTGGGAGCTACAGCCTTGTCTAATGTATATACTTTCGGGCCTACATTCAGAGCCGAGAACTCGAATACTCCGCGTCACCTGGCCGAATTCTGGATGATTGAACCGGAAATGGCTTTCTACGATATTACAGACGACATGGATTTAGCCGAAGATTTTCTGAAATACCTGATATCATACGCTCTGGAAAATTGCAAAGATGACCTGGAATTCTTAAATAATATGTACGACAAAGAACTCATCGAGAGACTGAACTTTGTTGTTAATAACAAATTTGAGCGTATTGATTATACCGATGCCATAAATATTTTAACCCAATCGGATCAGAAATTCGAATATCCTGTTAAATGGGGATCCGATTTACAATCGGAACACGAACGCTATTTGGTTGAAAAATATTACAAAAAACCAGTAATGGTAACCAATTACCCGAAAGAAATCAAGGCATTTTACATGAAACAAAATGAAGACGGCAAAACGGTTCGGGCAATGGATGTTTTGTTTCCCCGTATTGGTGAAATTATAGGAGGTTCACAGCGTGAAGAAGTGTATGACAAGCTGGTTACGCGTATTAAAGAAATGGGGATACCTGAAAAAGAAATGTGGTGGTATCTCGAAACACGAAAATTCGGAACAGTCCCCCATAGTGGATTTGGATTAGGTTTTGAACGATTGATTTTATTTGTTACCGGAATGTTAAATATTCGTGATGTTATTCCATTCCCAAGAACACCTAAGAATGCAGAATTTTAATTACATTTAAGCATATTAAATTATTCAATGTTAAAGCAAAGCTTACAGCAAAAATTATTACAAAAGCTCTCTCCACAACAAATTCAGCTCATTAAGCTGTTGGAAATTCCAACCATGCAGCTTGAACAACGAATTAAACAGGAGCTGGAAGAAAACCCTTTGCTTGAAGAAGGCCAGAACGAAGTTGACGAGATTAACGATAACAATGAAGATGAAATAACGGATGAAAATCTGAATGAAAACTCAGATGAGTTTTCGCTCGAGGATTATATCAACGACGAAGATATTCCTTCGTATAAACTTGTTGCAAACAATTATTCCAAAGACGACAAAAAAGAAGAAATCCCTTTTACAACAGGGGCATCTTTCCACGAGCATCTTCAAAATCAAATCGGATTACGGAATTTAACTGAAAAAGAACAGGTATTGGCATGGTATCTTATCGGTAATATTGACGACGATGGATATGTACGTCGAAAACTGGAAGCAATAGCAAATGATCTGGCCTTTTCACAAAACATTGAAACCAACGAAGATGAATTACTCAATATTCTTCGTATTATTCAGGACCTTGAACCTGTTGGTGTAGGAGCCAGAAACCTGCAGGAATGTTTAATCCTTCAGATTAATTCAAAAAACCAGGAATTACCTGAAATTCAACTGGCACGAAAAATCCTGAAATATTACTTTATCGAGTTTACAAAAAAACACTACGATAAAATTTTAACCCGTTTAGATATTTCTGAAAACCAGTTAAAAGATGCGGTAAATGAAATCTTAAAGTTGAATCCAAAACCCGGAAGCACCTATTCAGATTCACAATCGAGAGTAATTCAAACTTTAGTCCCTGATTTTATTCTTGAAACCAAAGACGGCGAATTGTTGTTATCCCTTAATTCTAAAAACGTACCGGAGCTTAGATTAAGCAATGCTTACAACGATATTATTGAAACATATACCAGAAGCAGCAGAAATGAGCGTACCAAAAGTGAAAAAGAAGCCATTACTTTTGTTAAGCAAAAACTCGATTCGGCAAAATGGTTTATCGATGCTATTAAACAACGTCAGAACACCTTGTTTTTAACCATGAATGCTATTGTTGAATACCAGCACAAATATTTTATTGAGGGAGATGAGACTTTTCTCCGCCCAATGATTTTAAAAGACATTGCCGAAAAAACAGGGCTCGATATTTCAACCATATCACGTGTTGCTAACAGCAAATATGTACAAACAAACTTTGGTATTTTCCCTTTAAAATATTTCTTTTCTGAAGGATTGCAGACTGAGTCGGGCGAAGAAGTTTCTACCCGCGAAATAAAATCCATATTAAAGGAATGTATAGATAACGAGGCAAAAAAGAAACCTCTTACAGACGATAAGCTTACAAGCATTTTAAAAGAAAAAGGATATTTAATTGCTCGCCGTACTGTTGCAAAATACAGGGAACAGCTGGGTATTCCTGTTGCACGACTAAGAAAAGAATTGTAATTATGAATAAACTTTTTTCAAAAATCATCTCCACGGTATTTCATCCGCTTATTTTACCTTCGTTGGGGATGATTGTATTTTTTAACTCTGGCAGTTATCTTGATTTCCTGCCATTTAATGCAAAAAAAATTATTCTTCTCGTAGTTTTTGTCAGCACGTTTGTTCTTCCTCTAACTTTTGTTCCGTTTTATCTTTTTCAAAACATCATTAAAAGTATTCAAATGGAATCAAACAGAGAAAGGCTGATTCCTTTGGCAGTCTCTTCCATATTGTATTTTTTTTCTTATTATTTACTTGCCCGGCTTGGCGTTCCTGAAATAATCAACCGGTTTATTCTCGCGGGAGCAATAGCAATTATTATTTTATTTATCCTTTCCATTAAATGGAAAATTAGTGCTCACATGGTTGGTATTGGCGGATTTACAGGAGCATTAATTGCATTATCGTTCGAATTACAAACAAATCTCCAGTATTATATTATTGGTGCAATTCTTATTTCCGGAGCTATAGCATATTCGCGATTAGCACTTCAAATACACACCCAGAAACAAATTTATATAGGCTGGTTCACCGGATTGTTAACTACTGTCTTAACAATTCTTCTTTTTTAAAATTTTCTCTAAAAAATCTATTCTTTGAATTAAATCCGTTTTTGATGATCCGTTAACAATCAATGGTGCAGGAAAGGCATTATCTATGGCCTTTTCAACTGAAAACTCATTTTGTTTCATATAAAAAAACAATCCCGAATCGGATAAATATTTCGCGAGATATTCCTGTTCTGTCTGGCCCGGCGTGGGAATTAAAACAGCTTTCTTGTTAAGGCTCACTAAATCCATCACCGAGCTATACCCTGAGCGGCAAATTACAAGTTCTGAGCGTTGAATTAATTCATATAAACCGGGTGTATTTAACATTCCGAAGAAAGATACCCTGTTTTCCCGGATATCCTGAAATTTTAAATTTACACCACGTACCAGGGCCACTTTCAATTCTTTGCCATGTACCGATTGAATAAAAATATTTTCCAGTATTGTTCTTTGGGGCTCAGGGCCCGATAAAATAAATAAAACATCATATTTTTTAATCCCATCATTATTTGCATAAAAAGCAAAGCGAGAGAGTGGCCCAATAAAATACCGGTTTGAATATTTTTTACTTAAATGGGACAATTTCCCAGATAAATTAAACGATTCTTCATAATCCGGAACCCAGCATTCATCGTATTTTTTTACAATCAGCTTAACTATTTGCCTGGTTACTGGTTCAAAAACAGATAATATCCAGGGAAATAAAATATTAAGCTGATGAGTAATAAAGACAGTGTAAGTTTTCTTATTCCATAATCCATACCGGTTATCAGAAATTACAACATCAATTTTTTCGTCTCTTACAATCTTTTTAAGTAAAAAATGTTCCCGAACAGTCCAATTAACAAGTTGTGGTATAAGAAGAGCCATTTTAAAAACCTGCGAGTTTTTTTTTGAATAATTGATATTGTATGATTTAAACCGGATGGTTTTTAGCCGGGGAAATTCATTTTTCAGGAATTCAAGAGCATTTCCGTCGGCAGCAATAATTACAGAGTATTCCTTTTTTATTAACTCCTGGATAACAGGTACAACACGTGATGCATGTCCCAAACCCCAATTCAGGGGACAAACTAATATGCGAATATTGCTTTCCAAGTAGATTTGTATTAAACAAGAACTTTTATTCTGCTCTTTTCGGTAATTTGCATTTTTGTAAAATCGAAATCAGAAATCAGGTTTATTCCCGGTTGTTTACCTGTTTCAAAAGATCCGAATTCCTTTTCGCAATTTAATGCTTTTGCCCCGTTTAATGTTGCCCATTGTAAAATAGTATCGAATGAAATTGCCGGATTTATCCTTGTTATGGTTTTCATTTCGTCAAGTATTGAAAGGCTCGTGTTCGATGCAAGGCTATCGGTACCCAGGGCAACTTTGTCTTTAAATTTAAGAAATAGCTCAAAGTCGGGGTATTTTTCCCCGATAAAAAAATTTGAATTGGGGCAAAGAACAAAAAAGGGATTTTTAAATGTTTCGATAATGTCTTGTAATTCGTTTTTAGTGCTGTACAGGTTGTGAACAAAAAGAAAATTATTTTCCCGGGGTAAAAATTCATTTATTGATTCCAGAGAGTGTTTTCCTGTTGCGTTCCATCCCGAAAGATCGATCCCCATTGACATAAAGGCATCTACAAGTTTCCCTGTTTTTGATTCAAAAAACTGATTTTCTGATTCAGACTCCTGGTTATGAATTGATTGTATTGAATTGTTCTGAACTGCAAAAGTTTTTACCCGGTTAAATAATTCGGGTGAAACAGAATATGGTGCATGAGGTACAACAGAAGATTTTAATCCGGCTGACAGAAATTGATTGTAAACATCTATGCCTTTGCTGAAATTATACTCCGGATTTTTATTAAGTCCCATTACTTCAACAAACGTGTGGTAAAAGAGTTTGCTCTTTTGTTTAACATCAATTGTTAATGAAGTATTTGCAATATCACCCACGGCAACTATTCCATTCCTTTTCATCAAATCATCTTCTAAAAAAGCTGATTCCCGGGAAATTTCTGTCACGTTTTTTTTCTTGTATTTAACAATTTCAGTAATAAATCCGGGGAGAGTAAGGCTTCTGTTAAATGTATTTTTTAGCTCAGAAAGTTCAAGATGACAATGCGTATTAACAAAACCAGGAACCAGAACGCCATTGTAAAATTCAAGGTTCCTTGATTCGGTAAAATCTCCTTTTGTATCAATCAGGTTAAGAACAACACCATTGTTATCGAGCTCTACAATACCATTCTTTAAAGGAGGCCGGGTTACCGGGAAAATATAATTTGCTGCTATCCGGCGCATATTAATTTGTTGTTGAATCCTTAGGTGCCTGTTGTTGTTTTATTTCTGTTTCAAGTTCATTTAATCGATTCAATACTTCAATATAAATCTTATTGTATTCGTTAATATTTTCGCTGTAATAAAACACAGATGTATCAAAATCTTTACGGGTATAACCATAATTTTCGAGAATAAGATTATAATAATTTATGCTGTCTTTACTTACAAATTCTTTGCGCACGGGTTGTAAAGTAAACATCCCGTCGGTTAAATGAATATCGACGATTATATCTATGATTTTTTCTTTCGGGATTACATAATCTGGCGTACTTGTTTCTGAACAAGCGAATAATAGAACGGCTATAAAAGAAAGGAAGTATTTCATTTGTAAATATTCTGTTAATTAAAAAACCTTTCAAAAATAATTCTTTTTAAGGAAACAAAAAACCGGCGAATTTGCCGGTTTATATGTTTATATTCTTTTATTTGAGATTATTAAACCGATACCCGAGCATTATTTCAATTGTACCCGACGAGTATTTTCTTAATTCGGAAGTTGTTATATCGTAAGATATGCCGATATACATTTTATTTTCATAATTATAACCTCCCAAAACACAAAGTGCATCGCCGGTACGGTAAGAAAGGCCAAACCATGCTACTCGTTTGTATGTTGCTTTGGCATTAAGTTCTCCCTGGATTTGTCCGGGAGACATGTATTTCAATAAAAGTGATGGTTGTATTGCATAATCCCGGTTTAATATAATGTTATATCCTCCCGCCAGGTAAAAATGTTGTTTTAAACGATTAATCCCTATTTCTTCTTCATACAGGTTATTTAATTTACTCCCTATTAACTGGTGAGCAGAAATACCGGCATAATAAAGAGTGGAATATACATAAATACCAAAGGAAGCATCGGGTACATAGGATGATTCAACACTTCCCGTGAAAGCAGGATCGTTGCCAGCCTGATCTCCAATATCAATCTGGGTATTATCCAGCTTATACTGAATCAGGCCAACAGATAAGCCTGCAGAAATTCTCATTGCATCTGAAATTGGATAATTATACGCGTAGGTACCTCCGAGCGACAAACGGCTATCGGGGCCGGTAATATCATTATAAATGTATCCCCCGTATCCCATGGGCTGTTTTTTAAGTGGCCCGTAAGCAGAAACGCCCATTGTACGCGGAGCACCGTCTATTCCGATCCATTGTACACGGGTATTTGCCCGAATCTGAAAAGCATTAAGCGTTCCGGCAACTCCCGGGTTTATTATATACTCGTTGAACATCCACTGAGTATAAAAAGGAACCTGTTGGGCTCTTGCCGTGTAGCTAATTACCAAACAGAATACAAAGAATATGAGTATTTTGATCTTTTTCATATTAACGTACAATTGTTACAGGACCCGTTTGTGGTGTTCCTTGTGATTCGTTCAGGTTAATTATATAATAATAGGTTCCTGTAGGTAATTCTTTTCCATTTTCAATTGTTCCATCCCATCTCTTATTTTCGTCTAAGTTGGAATATCCCTTCTGATAAAACACTTTGGTACCCCAACGGTTAAACACCTGTACCACGTTGTTCGGGAAATTATCGATTTCCTGAATATACCAGAAATCATTAATACCATCACCATTAGGAGAAAAACCATCGGATGGTGTAACATCGGGGATAAAATTAAAATATACCGAATCTGCTTCGACACAACCATCGCTGCTCTCGCCAATTAAATAATACCACATCGATTCAGAAGGAGTGATTTTAGTAATCTGTGAAATTGGGTTTTCAACTCCTATCGTGGGATTCCAGTTGTATGTTGCAGAAACAGTTGTATTTAAAACCCTGCCGTATAGTTCTTCTGTACCTTCGAACTTAATTTTTACAGTATCAATTTCAACATCATTGTTATCTGTAATATAAAGTCCCAATCCCTGATTTACAGTAATAAATACTTTTGGATCTGCTGAAGAACCCGGATAATAATCCTCGCAATATTCGTTCAATGCTTTAACTAAATATTCTGTTGAAATTAACGGGTAATCTGTAAACGAATACGGGCTAACAGAAACCTCTATTGTATCGTTTGGAGGTACTACTCCTTGTGTTGGAGTATATTGCCAGATTAACGTGTCTGCGGCTGTAAAATTAACTTCGAAATTAACTCCATCAGCATAAGAACAAATCGTGTTAGTATCGCTGCTAACAGTAATTACAATATCAAAACTTTCGTCTTCGGCAATAATAGTATCAACCGTTTGAATACAACCCCTGCTATCTGTAATGGTAAGCGAATAGGTTCCGGGTTCTAAGTTTGTAATGTAATCTGATGTTGATGAATAACCTCCAGGCCCGGTCCAGCTATATGTATAAGCGGGTGTACCGCCGGTTGGATCAACATTTATCGCTCCATTTGCAAGTACCGGGTTTTTAGGGTCGCTGTTTATACAAAATTTGTCTTTTAAATTAATTGCTATTTGCATTGCATCCGGCTGTATAATTTCTACAGATTCATTTGCAACGCACGAGTTAGGGAAATTACTATCTGTAACCGTAACAGAATATGTTCCAGCAGGTAAATTACTTATGGATGGAGTAGTTTCTCCATTGCTCCATAAATAAGTATAAGCAGGCGTTCCATTGCTAATATCAACAGATATGCTGCCATCGGTTAACCCGTTGCAACTGATATCCACTTTTTCTAAAACAACAGACATTGCCGGTTTAAGAACAACCGATGTATCAATAGTAACCTCGCAACCATTTGCATCCTGAACTGTAATCGTGTAATTACCTTCACTTAATCCTGAAAATACCGACGAAGCTTGTAAAGGATACCCTGTTACAGCATATTGATAACCCGGTGTTCCGCCGGTTACAGTTACAATTTCTATTTCTCCAACATTTGCCGGGATATTACATTCAGAACTATGTGTTACAATATATGAAGTTATAAGCAATTCGTCGGGTTGATTAATATTTACGGTACTGTCGGCACTAGTACAACCATCATCGTCTCTTACAGAAATAAAATATGGCCCGGCATACAACCCTGTAAATAAATTCCCTGGCTGGTAATTTACGCCATTATCGACTGAATATTCGTAATTACCGGTTCCTCCGCTTGCAGTAACTGTAATTGTTCCGGTATTATCACCATAGCAGGTGTTCACATCGGTAATTACAACCACGTCAATAACAATAGGTATGGGGCCTGTAATTATAGCGGCATCTATTGCAGAAACTGTATCGCAATCATCGGCAACATATATTGAATATGTACCGGTTATTAATCCGATAAAAGTGTTTGAAGGCTGAAATGTAATATTATCGAGCGAATATCTCAATGTTCCTTTACCACCACTTGCAGTAACAACTATTTCTCCATCAAAACCGCCGCCAATACAAGACACGGGGAATGCTTCAATTAAATCAATGGATATTGGACTGGGTTCGGTTATTTCAACTGTATCGCTAAATACAATACATAAATTGGCATCACGAACGGCAATATATACCGAATCGCCTGTTAAACCTGTAAAAACACCCGTGGTATTTGACCATTCAGGAATTTTGGTTATAGAATAATTATATGGAGCCAAACCCCCGGAAGCAATAATCTGAATTTCACCATCACTGCCTCCATTACAGGTTACCGGGGTAATATTATATGAAACCGAAATCTGAATTCCCTCGGTTATCGTTATTAATGTGTCTTTTGTACAACCACTGACATCTGTAATTGTAAACAAATAACTCCCTGCTTTTAGTTCGTTGAACGTTTCCCCGCTATTTTTTGGAGCGCCAGTATAGGTATTGTAAGTATAAGTTAAAGTACCTGTTCCGCCAGAGAATTCCAAGGTTACTTCACCAACAGAATCTCCATAGCAAACATTATGAACAACAGTTGAATTTGTGATATGAATCTCAGGAGGCGAACCAACTGTAACAGAATCAATTGCTGTACAACCATTTGAGTCGGTTACACGAGCATAATATACCCCAGGACAAAGTGTCTCAACTGTATCTGTTAATGCAATAATATTTGTAAAATTAATATCATCGCTCCATTCATAAGTTAAATATGGAGGTTGTCCGCCATTTGCAGTAACAACAGCGGTGGCGTCGCATAAATCAAAACATGAAGTTGTTAACCCTGTTATTGTCAAAGTTTGTTCTGTTATACCAGGGCCATTAATAGCACTATATCTTTTTATTGGTTTGTTAATTGAAGAATCTGCATATAAAATAGATTCAAAAACAGCATTTTTATTTTCATCAGAAAATTTTATTGTTGCTTCCTCTAATAAACCCGGAATTCCCCAATTCTCATAATCAACAACACGAATTCTCCAAGCGCCATTAGAAGGATCTTGTCCGTGTAATTTTTTCCAATCTCCAGAAAATTCATATGTACCAGAAAATGCATCACATTCATCTATCACTCCTAAAGCCGTTGCAGATGTATCTAAAGGATCATTATAGAATCTATATGTAGCATCTGACTGCCATAATGTAGGTAAAAGTTCACAATTTGGTTTTAACTCTACTACTGAATCTAAAGGAGAAACCAGATAGACTCCAAGATTTGCAACATAATCGTGACTTGAAAGTTTAACATAAACTTCTATATGTGTAGGAGTACCTGTAATAACTGAATCAATTTTAAAAGGAGAAGGTTTTCCTATTGCTGCACGAAGTATTGGTAAATAATTTATCCTTACTGTATCGGTTACAGCGCTACATGGAGCAATCCCATGTGCAGTTAAAACTAAATCAACAAATCCGTTTAACAAATCATTTACTCCGGGTGTGTAGGTAGGATTTATTAAATTTACATCATCAAAAGAACCGTCGCCACCATCGCTGGACCAGCTAATCCCAGAACAATCTGCAGAATCTGCGTCCAGAATTTGATAAGGAGTATCATAACATAAAGTTACATCCATTCCAGCATAAGCTGTTGCAGAATTGTTTACTTCAACATCAATATTGTCAGTACCAGTACATCCATTATCATCTGTTACTGTATATGTGAAGCTATATGTACCTGCTGTATTGGAATTAAATACTGGATTTTGAATGCTTGGATCGTCTAATGGAGATAAATCTGCTCCTGTCCAAGAATGTGTTGTATAAGTTCCTGATCCTCCTGCAGGATTCCCATCAAGATTCAAATCAACAAATGTACATGTTATAGCAGGATCAGGAGTAATTGTTGCTGTAGGATTTGGATAAACGGTTACTGTTACACTAGCAGCGGCCGTATTATTACAATCCCCTTCAAAACGCACATAATATGTTGTTGTTACCAAAGGAGCAGGAATACTTAAATTTTGTCCTGTTCCAATGGGGATTGTGAAAGCTGCATCTGAATACCATTCTGCAGTAGCATTCGTTCCTAAAGTTCCTAATGTATATGAAAGTATAATATTTGCATATGCACCAACACAGAAATTCGTGTGATCAACTGATGCACTTGTTGGAGCAATTGACTCTGTTTTTACTGTTACTGTTACCGATGCGGCCGTGGTATTGTTACAATCGCCTTCGAAACGTACATAATAGGTTGTCGTTACCAATGGTGCTGCTATTACTAAATTCTGACCTGTGCCTACAAGTGTGGTAAACGTTGCATCTGAATACCATCTTGCTACAGCTCCCGTACCTAAGGTTCCGCCTACATAACTTAATGTGATATTCGCAAATGCTCCAGGACAAAAATTGTTGTTATCTACTGTTGCACCCGTTGGAGCTACGGACGATACTTTTACTGTTACTGTTGTATTTGCACAAGCTGTTGTATTACAATCTCCCTCTGCCCGCACATAATACGTTGTCGTTATTATTGGTGATACACTTATACTACTTCCCGTTCCTACCGCTGTTCCTCCACAACTACCACTATACCATCTCCAGCTCGCGCCTGTTCCTAATGAACCTCCTGTTACCGTTAATGTGGATGAACCTCCAGGACAAAAATTATTGTTGCTTGTTGTTATGCTTGTTGGGTCGGTTGATTGTGTCTTTACTGTTACTGTTACAGATGCGGCTGTAGTATTGTTACAATCGCCTTCGAAACGCACATAATAGGTCGTTGTTACTGCCGGGGCAGCTATTACTAAATTCTGACCTGTGCCTACAAGCGTGGTAAATGTTGCATCTGAATACCACCTTGCTACAGCTCCTGTGCCTAAACTTCCTCCCGAATAACTTAATGTGATATTCGCAAATGCTCCAGGACAAAAATTGTTGTTATCTACTGTTGCACCCGTTGGAGCTACGGACGATACTTTTACTGTTACTGTTGTATTTGCACAAGCTGTTGTATTACAATCTCCCTCTGCCCGCACATAATACGTTGTCGTTATTATTGGTGATACACTTATACTACTTCCCGTTCCTACCGCTGTTCCTCCACAACTACCACTATACCATCTCCAGCTCGCGCCTGTTCCTAATGAACCTCCTGTTACCGTTAATGTGGATGAACCTCCAGGACAAAAATTATTGTTGCTTGTTGTTATGCTTGTTGGGTCGGTTGATTGTGTCTTTACTGTTACTGTTACAGATGCGGCTGTAGTATTGTTACAATCGCCTTCGAAACGCACATAATAGGTCGTTGTTACTGCCGGGGCAGCTATTACTAAATTCTGACCTGTGCCTACAAGCGTGGTAAATGTTGCATCTGAATACCACCTTGCTACAGCTCCTGTGCCTAAACTTCCTCCCGAATATGTTAATGTGATATTCGCAAATGCTAAGGGACAGAAATTGTTGTTATCTACTGTCGCACTCGTTGGGGCTACGGATGCTGTTTTTACTGTTATAATTGTACTTGCACAGGTTGTTACATTACAATCTCCTTCTGCCCGTACATAGTATGTTGTTGTTACTACAGGGGAAACACTTATACTTGCTCCTGAACCTACTGATGTTCCTCCACAACTGCCACTATACCATCTCCAGCTT
Source organism: Bacteroidetes bacterium GWB2_32_14 (assembly GCA_001768235.1). Taxonomy (GTDB): domain Bacteria; phylum Bacteroidota; class Bacteroidia; order Bacteroidales; family UBA12077; genus UBA12077. The sequence goes on along the minus strand of MENK01000035.1, from coordinate 193,230 downwards.
GCTCCTGTGCCTAACGAACCTCCTGTTACTGTTAATGTGGATGAACCTCCGGGACAGTAATTATTTCCAACTACTGTTATTCCTGTTGGAGCCGTTGATTGTGTTTTTACTGTTATGATTATACTTGCACATGCTGTTGTATTGCAATCTCCTTCTGCCCGTACATAATACGTTGTTGTTGTTGCCGGAGATACACTTATGCTGGCTCCTGTGCCTATAAATGTTCCTCCACAACTACCACTGTACCATCTCCAGCTTGCTCCTGTGCCTAAAGAACCTCCTGTTACTGTTAATGTTCCTGATCCTCCAGGACAAAAATTATTGTTGCTTGTTGTTATGCTTGTTGGGTCGGTTGATTGTGTCTTTACTGTTACTGTTACCGATGCGGCCGTGGTATTGTTACAATCGCCTTCGAAACGTACATAATAGGTTGTCGTTACCAATGGTGCTGCTATTACTAAATTCTGACCTGTGCCTACAAGTGTGGTAAACGTTGCATCTGAATACCATCTTGCTACAGCTCCCGTACCTAAGGTTCCGCCTACATAACTTAATGTGATATTCGCAAATGCTCCAGGACAAAAATTGTTGTTATCTACTGTTGCACCCGTTGGAGCTACGGACGATACTTTTACTGTTACATTAATATTGTCACTTCCGATACAACCATTATTATCAGTAACAGTATATGTTAATGCATAACTACCAGATGTAGCATTGGTAAAGGTTGGTGATTGAATATTCGTAAAATTTAATGATGTTGAACCAACATCAGACCATGCATGAGTAGTATAAGTACCAGAACCTCCTAAAGGATTTCCATTTAAAATAAGTCCTACAGAAGGGCAAGTTGTTGCTGGATCAGGAGTTATGCTTGCTGTAGGATTAGGAACTTCTATAATTGTTTCATTAGCTCCTTGTTTTGTACATCCATTATCATCAATAACATAAATTTTATATGTGTCTGCTTGTAAACCAGTAAACGTTCCTATTGCATTTGTTGAAGAATCAGAATCACTTGTTCTTACAATAGCATATGTTAAAGGGGCAGAACCCCCATGAGCAGTTATTGTTATAGTTCCATTACTTAATCCAAAACAAGTACTTGTAGATGAAATATCATCAATAACTAAAAGTGGTGGAATTTCGTTATCATTTCTTGGTGGTTTAGTAAAGGCAAACTGAACATATTCTGGTCCGCAAAAATTTGCATCATCGACAAATACTCGATATATCCCTTGTGCTAATCCAGTAGCAATTTTTGTAGTTTGTCCTATAGGAACATAAACAGCTCCAGATCGAATAAACCATTCATATGTATAAGGTTCTGTTCCACCAGTTGGAAATGCTTCTAAAGCTGCATCGCTACCATCGTAACAAGATAATGGTGTTTGAACAGATATAGATCCAGCACTAAGTACTTCGGGTTCGAAGACAAAATAAAATCCTCCATTTATTGTTCCTTCTGCATCTCTAATTCTTACTAAATATGAACCGCCAGAAACACCTGGCGCTGCAGTAGGTTTGAAGGTAAATGTAGTACTGTTAATAGCTCCAGATGATTGAAGGAGAATTAAATCACTATCATATAAAGAATACGTAAAAGGTTGCGTTCCTCCTGAAGTTACATCAGCTTTTATTATACCATTTTCAGCTCCATTACATGTTACATCTGTAATTGTTACGGTATATGTAAATGCCGATTTTGCATCAGCTGTCGAAAATTTATTATATTCTAATCCTCCTGTTTTAAATGTCTTTTTCGAAAAATCTTCTTTAAAATAAATTACAGATTCTCCTGAATTCAAAACTATATTTTCTGATACTTCAATATTCCAGCTTTTTGTATAAATTTTAGATTCGCCTAAAATAAGCTCTCTATTTTCTATTCCTGATCCTATAAACGATTCACACTCAATTCTATGATTTTGTGTTATAAAACTTCCTTGAATTAAACTAATATTTCCATTCGTATTTAATGGTTCTTCCAAATAGTATTTCCCGTCTTTAGCAGAAATAATTATATCAGAATTTATTTTGTTTTCAATTACAATTTCATTCTCATTCTCCCCTTTTAAAACGATATCGCCAAAAAATTCATTATTTATATTTTCATTTATAAACAGAGAACCATATACCTGTATTTCAGATTTTGTTATGCTTTTAAATAAATAAGATTTGCTTTTAAGTTCGGCTTTAACATTTTCAACTTCCCATCGGAAATCATTACAAACGGCTATATCTTTTATAATTACCTGCTGGCCATTTTGGGAAAATGAATTGTTATCGAAAATTACATTATCGAATTGAGTAGGTATTGAAGCCCCGGGATTGCCCCCGCTGGTTTCTGACCAATGGTTGGTATCGTTCCACGAACCACTGCCACTTACCCAGTATTTGTCTGCCGAAAAGCCTGTTGTTGCTATAATTACGAATAAAATAACAGACAACATTTTTATGATTGATTTTCTCATATTAGTGAACATGAGTGAAATATTTTACCGATTGTTAATAAAACTAATGCAATGTTAATAAAATTTTACGGGTTGATTCGATCTTTTGTTTCAAAAATGTTATGAGAACTGTTATAGATGCCGTTTTTTTATTAACATTTAAAATAAAAACCCGTTATTTGAATTGTATTTATTGTTAATAACTTAGGTTGAAAAGCCTGAAAAGACAAGGTATTATGAGCCTTCTATCTCTCTAAGCACGTATCTTCGTGTAATATAACGAACAGGATACCATGCAGCAACAAATCCAATTGTTATCACAGTAAAAAACACGGCAACAAAATCTTTCCATATCATTTTAACCGGATACGCATCAATAATAAAAGAACCGGCACCTTTTAATCGAACAAATTCAAATTCGATTTGCAGCCAGCAAATAAACAGGCCAATAACAAGGCCTATTAATGCCCCGACAATAGAAATCATCCACCCTTCGGTCAGGAATATCTTGCGAATGGTTTGCAGGTTAGCACCAAGCGCCCTTAACGTTGCGATATCTTCTTTTTTATCGATTATGAGCATAGTAAGTGAACCAATGATATTAAACGATGCAATGATGAGTATAAACGTAAGTATTAAAAAAATTGACCATTTTTCAGATTTCATAATCTTGTAAAACATCTCATGTTGCTGATAACGGTCTTTTATTTCGTAGTCTGTCCCCAGAATTTCTTTAAATTCCTTTTGAAGTTTTCGAATAGTATAACCTGGTTTTATTTTCAATTCAAGGGCCGATACGTCTGAATTTGAATATTCGAAAAGATTTTGAGCAAAATCAATAGGCACAAGAACATATTTGGCATCAAATTCTTGCTGGATGCCAAAAACACCAGAAGCAAAAACTGCTTTACGGTTAAATGCCTGTTCGGGATTAATGGAAATTTTTCCATCCCTCTTGGGAACATAGATTGTTAAAGGATCAATAAAATTAATATTTAACGAAAGGAAGATCGCCACACCTTGCCCAACCACCGCGTAATTCTGATTGTTGTGTTTTAAAACAAACTCCCCTGCAACCATCATCGTATCAACACCTGAAATATTATTAAAATTATCACTTACACCTTTTACTGTTGCCACGTACTGTTGATCGTCGTATTTTAAAAGGGCATTTTCTTCGAGTGATTCTGCAATATCAAATACAGATGGGTGATTTTTAATTTTGTCGATTCGGGGATTGTCTTTAACTGAAAATACTTTCCCTGTAGCGGGAGTAATTTTTATATCGGGATCGAATGCATTGTACATTGATTTGATTACCCCGTCGAAACCATTAAACACCGATAAAACAACAATAAGCGCGGCTGTACCAACAGTTACTCCAATAATTGAAATCATTGAAATGATATTGATTGCATTTTTCGATTTCTTTGCAACCAGGTAACGTTTTGATATGTAAAATGGAAAATTCAATTTTTATTTATATGCTTTAATTATTAAACCTGTACCCGACTCGTGTTTTAAATTTACATCGAGATAATTTAACAAATATGAAAAAGGATAAGCAACGATATAATAAAATGGTAAAATAACATAAAACAGCTTGCTTGTATTAAGCATTAAAACGGGCCATTTCATTGATAGTTTCCACGAAATTTTTCCCGGTTTACCATACGAATATTTTGCTTCAACCTTACTGAAACCCACAAATTTCAATTTATCCTCAATATCAATGATATTATACCCATCGCGAACATGTTCGTCGATAAAAGAATGTTCGTGGTCACTATGAACATCAGAGCCTCCCATATCCGATGGTGTTGATATTAACAACATGCCCCCGTTTTTCAGCGATTGATAAAAATTCTGAAATACAAGAACATCTTCTTCGATATGCTCCATTACATCAACACTTAATATTAAATCGTAAGCTGAATCCCTTGTATATGAAGTTAAATCTGCATACCGGAATTTAACCCTGCCTGATTTACCGATTTGTTTAAAAAACCGGTTGCAATCGTCGATTTGCTCTGTTTTAACATCTACGCCTGTGATATGCCAGTTGGAAGATTGTTTTGATAAATAATAAGAATATTGCCCAAAGCCGGAGCCTGCATCTAAAATATGGGTTTCGTGTTTATATTTTTTCTTCCAGCTCCGAATCACTTTTTTTATATGCCAGGTGCGCAACAACAACAAATCTAAAAGCACATAAAACAACTTTCGTAAAACGGGTAGTTTATTAAAAACATTTCCCAGGTTTTTTTTAATCGGATCGTATTGCATTCTTTTATTTTTTGTGTTTCATCGTGTCTTTGTGCCTTTTCGGTTATATTTTTTTCACCGCGAAGACGCCAAGTCGCTATATTATCAATAATTGTTTACAAAACGGCTAATACCATCTTTAATTAATGCTACATTAAAATTTATTAAAAATCCTAACCGTTTATCTGCTAATTTTAAATATGAAATAATTTGAGCTTTATGAACAGGTAAAATAATATCAACAGATTTTAATTCCAAGATAATTTTTTCTTCAACAAGAATATCAATTTTAAAATCTTTTGTTAATTCAACACCTCTATAATTTAATGGTATCGACACCTGGTTTCTAACATTTGTATTATTTCTTTTTAGTTTATCGATTAAACAGAATTCATAAATTGACTCCAATAATCCTGATCCCATTTCTTTATGTGCAACAGAACAAGCATTTACAATTCTTTTTGCAATAGATTTAAATTGTTCTTTTGTCATAACTAATCTTTGATGTTAATGCTTTTATGGTCTATTTAAAAGATTATCTATATTTTCGATATAGTCGAGCGAATCGTCAACAAAAAAGGCCAGTTCAGGAATTTTTCGTAACTGGTGGCGAACTCTTTTTCCCAGTTCAAACCGAACCTGGCTTTCTACAGTATTCACATATTTAATAAAATCTTCTTTTTCTTTTACAGGAAACAAGCTGAGATACACTTTTGCAACAGAAAGATCGGGAGAAACATTCACTGCAGTTACTGTTATCATTTTCCCCTGGAAAAGGGAAGTTGTGTTTTTTTGGAAAATATCGCTCAATTCCTTTTGCACAAGGCGCGAGATTTTATTTTGACGAGTTGAACTCATAATTTTCGGTATTTTAATAAATTTCAAAATTACACAACATTTATCAAATATACCGAATCCTGGCATATAAATCGTTAATAGTTTCGGGATCAGAATATATAGATTCGGTATGTTTTTTATTACATTTGCCTTTTGCAATTAAATATGTTAACTAATGAACACGAATTTAAAAATTTTTAATACCCTGAAGAGAAAAAAAGAAGATTTTGAACCTATAAATCCCCCGTTTGTAGGAATGTATGTTTGCGGGCCAACCGTTTACAGCGATGTTCATCTGGGTAATTGCAGAACCTTTATTTCTTTCGATTTAATTTATCGCTATTTATTGCACTTGGGATATAAAGTACGCTATGTAAGAAACATTACCGATGCCGGTCATTTAGAAGGAGATCGTGACGAGGGAGACGATAAGTTCGCTAAAAAAGCAAAGCTGGAGCAACTGGAACCTATGGAAATTGTACAAAAATATACTCTTGGATTTCATCATGTAATGCGTAAGTTTAATACATTAAGTCCAAGTATTGAACCATCTGCCACGGGCCATATTTCCGAACAAATAGAAATGATTAAAGAAATTATTGCCAATGGATATGCATACGAAAAGAACGGAACAGTATATTTTGATGTTGAAAAATACAATAAAGATTACTCATACGGACAATTAACGAACCGGAAATTAGAAGAACTGTTGGAAGGTACACGTGAATTAAGTGGCCAGGATGAGAAAAAAGGAAGACTGGATTTTGCGTTGTGGATAAACGCAAAGCCGGAAACCTTAATGAAATGGCCTTCTCCGTGGGGATGGGGTTTCCCGGGCTGGCATATTGAATGTTCTGCAATGAGTACAAAATATTTAGGTGAAATGTTCGATATTCATGGCGGGGGAATGGATTTACAGGCTACACATCATACAAACGAGATTGCTCAATCGCAGGCATGTAATCAAACTGCACCCGTTAAATACTGGATGCATACAAACATGCTTACCGTAAACGGTGTTAGAATGTCGAAATCTGCAGGAAATGGTTTTTTACCTGAAGAACTATTTACCGGAAATCACCCTTTGCTTGAGAAAGGCTATTCGCCAATGGTTGTTCGTTTTTTTATGGCACAATCGCATTACAGAAGCACGTTGGATTTCTCGAACGAAGCATTGCAAACAGCCGAAAAATGGTACTACAAACTTATGAAAGCCGGACAAATACTAAATAAATTAAAAACACAGGATAAATCGTCGGTTAATATCGAAGAATTAAAAAACAACTGCTACGAAGCAATGAATGATGATTTTAACAGCCCTGTTCTTATTTCGCATTTGTTTGAAGCTGTCCGGATAATAAATTCAATAAACGATGGAAAAGAATCCATAAGCCAGAACGATCTTGATGTACTTAAATCGTTATATAAAACCTTTGTATATGATGTTTTGGGATTAACCAACGAAGATATTCCTTCTGCAAGCAATGATTTAACAACAGAACTAATTAACCTGATTCTGAATCTTAGGATGGAAGCCAAGAAAAACAAAGATTTTGCCACATCGGATAAAATAAGAAACGAACTTACAGCTAAAGGGGTTATTATTAAAGACACGAAAGATGGATTTGAATGGGAGTTGGCTGATTAAAAAATATATTTACTTTATTGAAGCTGTTGATTTTACAACAGCTTTTTTTGTTCATTTTCGAACACACGAAGTACAAAATCGTTCACTTTTTAGTCAGTATTTCATATTCGGATTTATTAGTTATTATTAATATTCTGGCACTTATGCAATTTGGCATTATTGATGAGGAACTACATAAATCCAAAATGGAATTCGTATGAAAAAATCATTCATTTCTACATCAATAACTGTTGCAAGCTTTGGCATAGCGTTCGTACTAACAGGGTTTTTATTAACAATACCTGCAACTTCAGGAAATAAACAATCAGCAAGCATGGAGAGTTTTTATTGGTCATTTTATACCAAGCCTCTCGATCTTATTGCCCAGGTAAAACAAGTAAAAATTGAAGCAACTACCGGGCAGGTATCTGAAAATACAGTAAATAATGTAGAGTCTTTAACTATTCAAACCCCGGCAGAAACGAAACTCCTTGTTAATTCTGACAGCACTTCAGTTAAAGAAGATGACGACTCTACAAAAAATACCACAACGGATGATGCGTTGATACATCAGGTACTTAAAATGAACGGTTGTTTCGACGCGTGTTCCGATTTTGTCGAAAAAGACTGGATGAAAGATCATTCATTTATAATTCTTTAATCATCAGACTCTTACAAATTGCCCAAACATAATTTTAACTGTCGCGAAAGTGGCAGTTTTTTTATTATCATCTGTTTGATTTAATTTTGCATTATGCGGGAATTACAAGTAAATGATATTTTTTCAATTCAAACAGCAACAGATTTTGAATCTGTTGCTTTACAAATTTTTAAATTCCAGGCAAATTCCAATCCCGTTTATAAAGAGTATTTAAGTATTTTGAAAAAAGATATTTCTAAAATAAAATCGACAAAAGATATTCCATTTTTGCCCATTGATTTCTTTAAAACACATCAAATAATAACAGGAACACACGATCCCGAAAAAACATTTTTAAGCAGTGGAACAACAGGCGTGGTTCGCAGCAAACATTTCATTACCGATTTATCGGTTTATGAAAAGAGTTTTATAAAAAGTTTCGAGCTGTTCTATGGCAACATAACTGATTATTGTATTCTGGCATTGCTTCCTACCTATCTCGAAAACGAAAGTTCATCGTTGGTTTACATGGCCGACCATCTGATTTGGTTATCAAAACATCCGCAAAGTGGATTTTACCTGCACAACATTGATGAACTTGCAAAAAAACTTCAGGAGCTCGAAAAAGAAAAAACAAAGGTAATTCTAATCGGTGTTTCTTATGCCTTAATCGATTTAGCCGGGAAATTTACAATAGAACTAAAAAACACCATTGTAATGGAAACCGGGGGGATGAAGGGGAAGCGGAAAGAGTTAACCCGGCTGGAGTTACATGAATTATTAGCCTTGGGATTAGATGTAAAACAAATCCATTCCGAATACGGAATGACAGAGTTATTATCACAGGCATATTCAAAAGAGGATGGTAAATTTTTCTGCCCTCCCTGGATGAAAATACTGATTCGGGACAGCTATGATCCATTTTGTTTTTTAGAAACAGGTAAATCGGGTGGAATAAATGTTATTGATCTTGCTAACATAAACTCCTGCTCGTTTATTGAAACAAAAGATTTAGGAAGAATATATTCCGATGGCAGTTTCGAAGTCTCGGGCAGATTCGACAATAGCGATATCCGAGGTTGTAACCTGCTTGTTGCAGATTAAAAACCCCGGGTTCACAGGATTATCATTTTAATTTATTTTCAATTTCTCTTTGATTTCTACAGGAATCACGTTTTTATGAACTAAAATGGCTATTGTATTCAGTTTTACAAACGATTCAGACATGTATAAATAACCACCCAAAGCATTTCGTTCGGTACCCCAGGAATTTTTGGTATTGTAATATGTTGTTCCATTTTGATCGGTTGCTAATCCGACAATATGCATTAAATGATCGTCGGTAGTAGTAAGATTATCAAATTCCTTCTGGCGATACTCAGGAGTAATAATTTTTTCTTTCGATGGAGATTCAAACTGAACATCACCATCAGGGACAATAGCTACTCCATTTTTATGCGAAAATCCGGACTGACTCATATCGCCATCCCAAACAAAAGTATATCCCATGCTTAAAGAGTTATTCATTACAGCCATTAAATCCGTCAAAGGAACATTGTAATATAAGTCGTTCGACCAATTATCAGGGATCTGAAGAATAACCTGTTTGTAATAAGGGTAATTGCTAAATGATGTGATTTCAATATAATCATTCGGATTAAATCCTGTTTCGTTTGTAAAATCAACAGGAGTAATAAATTCCCCATCAATTTCAATTTTTTCGGGTATCTTGCCAAGATAAGTATCCACAATCTGAGTGTATGCCTCATCCCAAACAGGGGTTACTTTCTTATTCGGTTTTGAAACAACAACATCTAATACTGCTTTAAGTATTGCATCAAGTTCCCCGTGATTATATGTTCCGGGATCGTATGTATTTCCCGGATAAGAATCCTGTACAGTAAATCCGTATTTTTTAATTACATTTAAAACATCGTGAGCCTGACCACCTTCCCCAAAATTAGATTTTCCCTGGTAGCGAATGTAATTAGTGCCTTTTTGAAGGTAAGCATATCGTACAAAATACATTTCAGACAAATCATACTCCGGTCTTCCTGTTCGCATTAACTCTGTTTCTATAAACGAAGTAGTAGCAAAACTCCAGCATGTTCCTGTTTGTTGCTGGTTTTTTACAGTTGATACTTTAATATTTGTTTTATCTGAAAATTTATATCCTGTCTCCTGAGCAAAAGAGAACTGAGCAACAATTGCAAAAAGGAGTAACAGGATGAGGATTTTATTTGTTTTCATGTGCAAAAATTTTTTGTGATGTTTATATTGTTTGTTTTTTATTCATAAAGGAACTCGCTGTCATTTTTTATTAGAAATTTACAGTTATTAACGAGTTATATGCATTATATTTTTTCTTGTTTTTCGGAACTTTTAAAGCTTACTACCCCCCCGGTAACAACAAATTTCATAATGTCGGCAGGAGCTCCATCAATTCGCTTAACCTGGTCAGCAGGAACAATAAATAACTCCCCCGAAAAGTTGTACGAATGCGGGAAATATACTGCCACTTTTTTACCTTCAACACCAAGTTCCGAAAGTTGTTCGCGGGTAACAAATCCTATTTTCTCCAAATCTGATATTAAATTAACCTTAACCAAAACCGGCTGATTAAACTTTTTGTCTTTCCCCACAAATGCTGACAGAAAATCTTTTATCGATGTATAAAATGTTTTTAACAGAGGTGCACGATCGAGAAAATGGTTTATTATAATTTTAATTGGTTTGGCAATAATTGTTTGTCCCGCAAATCCAAGCAGGGTAATAAGTAAAAATAAAACAATAAACCCAACACCAGGAATATGAAACCCAAAGATTCTAAATATGAGAGGTTTAAAAATATCATCGACAAGGAAAAATGCTTTATACAAAATAAACAGGGTAATTCCAATGGGAGCAATATATAGCAGCCCCTGAAAGAAAAATGCAATTAATTTTTTCATAAGCATGGTAAATTAAGATTTTTATCAAATGTAAATATATTTTCAATATTCTTTTAACCACTTAATAACAATGCAAATTGTTTTGTATTTTTATAGACTGAAATCAAATTATTCCCTTAAAATTTATTTTATAAATTCTTTAATTCATTATTTAAGAGAGAACAATTAGATCAATAAAAATTACTATTCATTTGATTTTTTCTAGCAATGATAAAAACAAAACGATTGTTAATTAGACCCTTAACATACGATCAACTTATTAAATATATAAAATCAGACAACACCCTTGAAACAGAATTGAGTCTTAATAAAACATCAAGAACAATTTCGCTCGAATTAAAAGAAGCACTTGAGCAAACGATTTTATCCAACGTTGCCGATTCAAGTAAAAACTATTTATACAATACGCTATGGACAATTATTTCCAAAAAGGATAATAAAATGGTTGGTGATATCTGCATAGTTGGTGAACCTAACGAAAATGGCGAAATTGAAATTGGATACGGAACTTATAAAGAATTTCAAAATAAAGGGTTTATGACAGAAGCAGTGAGCGAATTAATTAAATGGGCCAAAGAACAACCCAGCGTATTATCAATAATAGCATCAACAGAAAAAGAAAATATTGCATCGTTTACAGTTCTTAAAAAAAACCATTTTATTAAAGTAGGCGAAACCGAAACATTGTACTATTGGAAAATAGAATTTAAAAAAGAATAACCTGTTTTCTCTTTATTAGAAATACTTTGTAATTACAAAATATTTCCAATCTTCTTCAAATTGCAGAGTTGATATTCCAAGTGTTTGCTCAATATTTCCATTTGCTTTTATTAGGTTTACAAAACGACTTTTATCCCAGTTTGTAATAATAAATTCTGATAGAAGAAAACCCACTGAATATATTTTATTTCCACCCGTATTAAAATCAGAATTAAGTTCAACTATTGTGGGAAAATCTTCATTAATCAAATAACTAATGCTTGTTGGATTTATAAACTCCCCTGCTTCGTAAATAGCTATTGCTTCCCATAACCATCTTGGATTATTTCCAATAGTATTGTTTACAACCAATGAAACCGCATGACAGAATTCGTGTAGCGCAATCTGGGATGTATAATTTCCACGGTATAGAATCCGAATATCTGTTGAGCTATACACCCAACCTGATGCTCCTTGGTATCTTTGTCCAATTGCCTGTTCCATATCATCAAGAAAATTGGTTTCGCTATTCCATATTTTAACCGAAACCTTATTCATTGAAATAACTTCAAGATCATTTAAAACTCTTGAATAATTATCGTTTAGCTTCGTATTAATAGGAGCAATAATACTCTGAGTTAATCCATCGTGAAGTACAAATGAAAAGTGGCTCTCTTCAATAATGATTGGATTATCATCTTTTGTTTCATCCTCTTTTGCACAACTTATAAAAGCTGCAATAAACAACAAATGAAAACATATATACTGGAAGTAATTCATCAGTTAAAGGCCGGAATAATAGAATTAAGAATTAAATCGAGAGTTCTATACCATTGTTCGTTTGCAATGGATGATGTTACGCTACTTAAATTATTTGTTGTAACAACAATAAGTTCCAAGCTTGGTACAATTACAATAAATTGACCCCCATATCCATTTGCAAAGATATACTCTATTTCTTCTTTTTGTCCTAACCACCAGCAATATCCATAATCGGAAGCAAAATTCATTGTATTGCCAGTTGAAATTTTCATTTGAGTGGACATATCAATATAATCAGAAGAAACAATTGTTTTTCCTTTATAAATACCATGGTTAAGTACTAATTGACCAATTTTAACCATGTCATGGGGTGTGAAAATTAATCCTGCTCCTCCATTACAATATCCCTGCTTGTCGATGTACCAATCTACTTCTTGAATATCTATCGGGTTAAACAGGTATTGTAACGAAAACTCATAAGTTGACATTCCCGTCACTTTTGTGATTATATATGAAAGTAAGTGAGTGCCCGCTGAATTGTATAAAAATAATTGCCCCGGCTCTGCAATTAAAGGCTTATCCAAAAGATATTGAATTTGATTTTCAGCTAAAGCCCACTCGTTATATCCGGAAGCAGTTAATTCATTCCATTCAAAACCACCAGTCATACTTAGGAGATGGCTGATTTTTATTGCTGATTTTTCGGGAGTAATTGTATAAACCGAAGTATCAATAAATTCACCGAGGGTTTGATCAATGGAAGTAAGATATCCTTTATCAATTGCTATCCCAATCAGGATACTCATAACACTTTTTGTTACGGAACGAACACTTTGCCGAACATCAGCACCGCCAGTGCCATAAAAGGCTTCTTTGATTATTGTGTCTTTATGAAAAACCACTAAACTTGTTAAGTTTTCGATCTGCTGGGCTGATGAAAACGCATTATTTAACTTCGTGTAATTAACTTCAGGATTTGTTGATGAGTCTTCAGAACAATTCGTAAAGGAAATCACTAACAAAAATAAGGTAATGCTTTTAAAAAATATTTTTATTCCTATCATGTAAGCTAAATTTAAGTTTTTTATCTTATTAATCAATTTACATTTGTTTTAGCAAATCATTGAAATAGTGCTTATTAGATGTTTTTAATAAATAATTAATTTCTATTCAGGTTTGTTATTATTTGCTTCATCTGGTATGTCATTTATAGTTGATCTCATTTTATCAATAAAATCAGCTTTAATCCAATACGCCCCCCAACTATTGCCATAACCCGATATATAAAAAAGAAAATTTCGATCATGAGTTACATAGCAACATTGATTTACAGAATTTATTTTAGCTACCTCGGCAATAGGACGAGCATCAGTCCATGATCCATCATCCTTTTTAAAGCTAATAAAAAGACCCATTTGAATACCCTGTTTTGCTCTGTCAAATAAAATATAATCTCCATCAGGAGAAATGTTGGGAGAACCTTCTGAATTTTCGGAATTTATTTGTGTACATAATTTTTCAGGTTTTACGTATACTCCATTTTCAAATTTGGAACAATATATTTCGCCAAATTTTTTCCCTTCCGGATCTCTGGCCCCAAAATAGAGATTCCCTTTATTATCAACAGAAATCTGCCAATGCAAATCAAGGAAATTTACAGCATCCACAGGAGTAGGATTTACCCAGTTATTTCCTTCCTTTGTTACAAACCAAATGTTTTCTTTTTCAGAATTACCCTCATTCTGTTTTAATGGTCTTCTGGAAACAAAATACAATTTTTTACCATCCGGTGAAATAAACGGGCAATCATCATCGTAACCAATAATTGAGAAAGATGCAATCTCTGGTATGGTCCACTTGCCATTTTCCAGTTTAGAGGTAAGTATTTGTTGTTTCCCTTCAGTTGAAGTTTTATTAGGATACCAACCCGACCAATATGCTTCGTCGCCAATTGGTGAAAAAACAATATTACCATGCAAATCGTATTTTGTCGACACAATATCTGGAGCAAATACTCTTGGTCCATTATCCGGTTCTTTTTGACCCATATAGTTACCATTAAATTCAGGAAATTGTTGTTCTGAAGTATCGGCTCCTTTTGATATTAAAAGGTCGCACACGTCTTTATGGCCAAAATAATCTGCAAGATTATAAGGAGTTCTTCCGGAAGCATTTCTGTCATTTATATCAGCTCCTTTATTAACAAGTAACTCAACTATTTTTACATTTCCTTTTTCGGCAGCACTATGTAAGGGCGACCATCCATGTGCATCACCTGACATTACCTTGAAACCCTTTTCTAAAAGTGTTTCTACAATTTTTTCTGAGCCACCTGCTGCGGCAGTATGTAATAAACCTCTCGTATATTGGTTGTTTTGCAATTCAAATCCCTGTTCGAGTAATTTCTCAAACAAGCCTGTAAAGCCTCTGGAGCATGATGCAATTAAAATCTGATATGTATCTTGACCTTGTTCAAAAGGAATAATCGAGCCTTTATCAATCAGGTAATTTACAATCTCTTCTGATCCAAATTCTGCTGCAACCTGAATAGGAAACCAATTCCACATCCCTTTTTTATTAATATCAGCTCCATTTTCAACTAGAAGTTTTATTGTTTCTAATCTCTCAGATTGTTGCGATGACGTTTGATAATGTTGAATTGCATTCGTAAGTGGAGTATAATTTGCTCCATCATTCACATCAATTTTAGCACCTTTAGATATTAGTAATGCAACTACCTCTTTCCTTCTCCACTTTGCTGCAATATGAAGCGGGGTTTCTCCAGTATTTGAATTTGCATTCACTTCACAACCTTTTTCAATTAGATAACTGGCAATATCCGTTTTTGAATTCGATGCAGCCAGATGTAATAAGGTATTTCCAACTTCGTCTCTCGACTGAATAAGTTCAGGATCTTTATTAACCAGTGATTTTACTTTTATAAATTTTTCTGTTTTAATTGCTTCAAAAACATTTTGAGCCTGGGCTTCATGAAATGTTACCAGGTAGCATATTAAGACTCCAAGTGTTAGGGCTGCTTTTTTCATTTTACTTGAATTATTAATTGATTTTTCCAATAGTCAAATTTTTATTTTATGATTTTATGATAAGTGCATAACAATAATTAGCCCAAATTTATATTCAGCTGTATTACTGATATTTACACTTTTTGTTTTTTTGAAATTGTTTAAAAATGAACACTAAATGATCAAAAACGTACACTTTAAAAATTAAGCCTATTGTTTTTTCATAATATTTAATAATCAGATTTTTGACTCGTCTATTCATAGCGCATAAGTTCAGAAGGATTCACCCTTGACAATTTAATAATATGTACGCTAATAACCATTAAAGAAATCAATAGTGTAATGAGCAATGAGTAGATAAATACGGATGGGCCAATGGCAATTCGGTAAGCAAAATTTTGCATCCAATCTGTAATTATAAAATAAGCTATTGGCCAGGCAAAAAGGATAGCAATAAATATCAGTTTTGCTGTTTCCCAAATTAAATGGTACATAATAGTTATGGACTTTGCACCATTAACTTTTCTGATAGCCATTTCTTTGGTTCGTTTTCTTGTTGTAAACGACGAAATGCCATATTGTCCTAAACAAGTTAAGATAATTGTAAGGACTGTTGAGAAAAGAAGAATTTTTGAAAGATTTCTGTCAGACATATACATCTCGTCAATTCTATCACTTAAGACTGAAACAGGGTTAAGGTAATTGGGCGACATCTCTTTGAGTGTATTCTCAGTAAAAATTCTTGTTTCTGCAATTTTTTCAGAATTTACTTTAATTGAAATGTATCGTGTTTCAGGATAATCGACACAACCTATAACAGAAAATGCTAGGGGTTCTATACCCAGGTGCAGGGAATGAAAATTAAAATCCTTAACTACACCAATTACAATACCCAAATTATCTCGATCAAATCCAAACTTTTTGCCAATTGGGTCATCCCATCCAATTAATTTAGCAGCTGTTTGGTTTATTACAAATCTGTTTACTGTATCTGATACATATTCTGCAGAAAAGCCTCTTCCATTAATTATTTCAAGTCCATAAAACTCAAAAAAATTATATCCAATACCTGCTTTATAAACAGGCAATTTCGTATCAGTAGGCATATTTTCCCATTGTACATTGGAATTTGATCCAATAGTGTTAGGAAGATTAGCTGAAGTTGCTATTTCAACTATTTCAAAATTCTTTCTCAGCTCATCAATTAATCCTACTGGATTTTTACGAAGGTCAGGATCTCTGAGGTAAATGGTTAAAATATTATGCCTTGCAAAACCAGTATCTGTTTTCTTAATAAAGTTCATTTGCTTTAAAATGGAAATTGTGCAAATTATTGCAGTAATAGAAATTATATATTGCATTACAACCAATACATTTCTTAGTAATCCTGTTTTTCTCTTTCCATTAAAACTCTGTAAATTCTGTTTTATTAGCTGCAATGGGCTAATTGATGAGAGGTGAACAGTTGGATAAAGTCCTGCAACAATCCCAACCAAAAGTATTAGCCCAAGTATTTTAATAATGTTCTTGTACTGAAAAATCATAGAATAAACCAATGGTCTACCAGTAAAAATGCTAAAAGTTGGGAGCAAAAACCAGATTATGAAAAGCGCAATAAGGAGTCCAAATGCTGAAAGCAACATCGATTCTGTAATACTTTGATTAAGTAAGCCGCGCCTGTTGCAACCAAATACTTTTAAAACTCCCATGGTTCGTAATGCGCCAAAAGACCTTGCTGCGGCCATATTCATGTAGTTAAAACAAGCAATAAGTAAGATCAAAACACCAATAGAAAGTACCAAATAGATATACCTGATGTCAATAGTATTGGAGGGATCAAAGTTTATTGTTCCATTTAGGTGAATATTGTTAAGTGATTCGGGTATTAGCTCCAGGTTTTGATTTAAGTTTGTATTCTCAGTGTGTTTCTTGTACAAATCATTAAGCTTGGCCTTAATAACTTCTGTTTCAACCTTTCCTTTAAGTTGAAAATAGGTTATATAGCTATTTGAGCCCCATTTGTCAACATTTTCCTTACCTCCTCTGATACTGTACAATGTTTCGAAACCAGTAATAAAATCGAAACGAAGATGTGAGTTTTTAGGAATATCCCTCAAAATTCCCTTTACAGTAAAAACATACTTATTATCTGCTGTTATATACTTTCCTATTGGATTTTCATTGCCAAAATACTTAGTTGCCATCTCCTTTGTTAAAAAAAGAGTAAATGGTTCTTTTAGAGCTTCAGCAGGGTCACCAGACACAATTGGGAATGAGAATATTTTTAGAAAATCCTGATCAGCATATAAAATTCCGTACTCATCAAAAAGGGTAGAATTACCTTCAAAAATATGACTTCGCAGGATACATTTTGTCGCATATTTTACCTCAGGCATTTCGCTTACCAATGCTTCCTTAAGTGTTCCGGGAGTAACAGCAAAAACATCTGAACCCATATAGCTGTGACCTTTTTGCTTTTGTACAATCCGAAATATTTGTTCAGCATTTTTATGGAAACTATCAAAGCTGAATTCATACTGTACATATAAAATTATAAGAATACAGCAGCTAAGGGCTATTGCTAATCCTATTGCACTTATAACAGAAAGGCTACCTTGTTTAATGATGTTCTTTAAAGGAAGGTTTATATATTTTTTAATCATTGATACACTTTTAAATGGAGAGCCGATTACTAAAATAAATTCTAAACAAAAGGATTGAATACTGGTAATATAAATATAATACTAGCTATTGCTCATTTCTAATTGTTTTGTTAATAGTTAAAAGACGATTTTATAATAAACTCGCTGCATTTAATGTTGTTTACATAATTGTAATACGAATTACTAATTAATTCTTTACATATCGAACAGCAAAAGCAATACCTGAGGTTATATCTATTGGACTCACCTCTGTAATTATGTTTGATGAATTATAATATATGTAAATACAGTAGGGATCTTGTGCGTTATTTGCTGTTCCCCAGTATGAACCATGCTTTCCGATATCGTATAAAACTCCGTCAGGACTTCGAAATCCACTCCCAACAGCAGTAAAACCAATAGAGTTAGTTGCACCAGTATTTGGAGCATTCCAGTGGGTAGTTCCGGTTTCTTTTAGCTTGCCTCCGGCAACAGATTTACCCCCGGCAATCCTAATTAGCTCATCCCATTCATCTTTTGTTGGCAAGCCACCCTGTTGGTGCAGCTTGTACGGCCGCGGGCCAGGTATAAAGCAGACCATATGCAGTAGTATTACTATTGCTTTCTTCATATACACCCTGTACATTAAGACCTTCGGATGTTTTAACTGCTTTAAAGTTTTCGGCTATCCAAACTTTATTGCCAATTTTAACAGTCTTATATGTATTGCCGTCGATATCAGTTAGAGGTTCATCTGGTGTACCGTAAACCTGAGGGTCAGGCTCAGGATCATCCTTTTTACAGGACTCAGCGAATGTAGTTGAACCAACTAATAATGTTGATAAAGCTTTTCTTTTCATCGTTTTTTAATGTTTTGGATTTAAGATTATCTTTTTTATAATTTTCAAGAACTTGATCCTAAATCATATTCATATTTAATATCTTAATTTCAGTTTCTCTAAGTTTTTTTATCACCTTTTCTTTACTTTTTTCTGTTTTTCCAACAATTGCTTCAGGTATCACATACATTTTATACCCAAGCTTAAATCCTTCAATTAATGAATCATAGACACATTGTTCAGCCATAAGGCCAATTATTACAATTTCTGTTGCATTATTTTGTTTAAGGAAATCGTTTAATTCCTTTATACTAAATGCACTAGATTTTTCTTTAATGAAAATATGATTATTCACAATATTTATTCTTTTATCTAAAAGCATGGCTGCAGAATCTAAGGAGGTATAAATAAAAGGATAGGAAAGCGATAGATTCAATAATTTATGAGTTCTCTTAATATATATTATACGATTTGCATTGGAATTATTAATTACTTTATTTACAGAGTTAATTAATTGTTGAGATGAACTCACTGATATTTTATTGCTTGTATAATAATCTTGAATATCAAGTACAATAATAAATTTATCGTCTGTTAGACCTTTATTTTGAGCAATACTAACATTATAAAGTAAACAAAAGGCTAATAATAAATATTTCATTTTTTTTGCCTGTTTCATAATTACAAGTCTATTTTTAAATGTAATTATTGGTTGTATTAATCTTTAACACAGCGAACTGATACTCCATCGAGTGGATGAGAACTTCCGACCACTACTTTTGAAACAGAGTTTTGCAGCATAACAGCTATTTGTGTAGTAGAAGTTGCAAAAACACAATGATTTCCTCTCCAGACAAACGTATTATCAAAATTATATAGTCCTGCAGGTAATGCTGTAAATAAACTTTCATTAGTTCCTGTATTTGGGCTTACCCAATGAATGGTTCCTGATTCTTTCATACTACCTCCCGCAACATTTATTCCTCCTAAATAATCAATAAGCTGGTTCCACTCAGCCTTACTTGGGATATGCCACCCTTCTGGGGCGACACCTTGAATGTTACTTGGGTTGGTATTACTTCCAGATGTACCTCTTATTGCTGCTGATTGTGTATACAATCTGCCATAAATATATACATTGGTTGTATCATTATTATAGTTTATATAATTAATTGAAGTACCATCACTATAATGTTTACTTCTCAGGTTCTCAGCCATCCAAATCTGATCACCAATTTTAACAGTTTTATAGGTATTGCCATCATAATCAGTTACTGGCGTATCCTCTGTTACAATGATTGGTGAATCTGTTGTTGGATCATCTGTTGTACAAGACTCCGTGATTAAAACAGATGTTATTAGTATTGCTACTACAATTAATGTTGGTATATTTTTCATTTTCATTTTTTAAAATTAGGTTCCCAAATTGCATTCAATATTATCCATTCGCTTTTTAATCTGGCCAAATGCAGATAATCAATATACTCAGGGCTTTTGCATCTTACAACAGCTACATTTAAACCAATTTCAATAATTGATATCCTTATTTGATTTGGTTTAACTGTGTTATCTTTAAATTGATTTGGTTTTTTCGAGGTCCACTCCATCATTTCCTTGTAGCTGGCTTTAAGCATTCCCGTCTGTTTACCATCTCTTGAAGGTACAATTCCTCTCTTAGCTAAATCGAGATGAATACCTTTGCTCATTCGTGCAGTATCGGCACTGTACCAGCCTTCTATATAATTAAATACGGTTTCTCTGATTTGCCGTGAATCAGTAATTGTTTGTGCTTCTGACTCAATTTGTGCAATAAAAAGTATTGCAATAGCGAACAAAAAGTTTTTCATGGTTTTCCATTTTTTAAGTGATTGTAAATAGTTTTACTCTATTGCTTTTAATATATAGTTATTCATTAAATCTAAAGGAGAAATCCCACTTATGCCTTGGTAATTCCCGCTGTTAAATTCGACAATCATATTAAGATTTGGAATTATAAACATGTGTTGATCTCCCCATCCTGCTGCAAAAAAACATTTATAAGAAGTTCCATTTACTATGAAATTGGTTAGCCACCAATAATATCCATAAGATGTATTTGGGATAAAATTTTCAGTTGATGTAACATGTTCATACTGTGAAGCATTGATCCAATCCGATGTGATAATTTGATTACCTTCCCACATACCATCATTTAGAAAGAGCAATCCAATTTTAGTCAATTCCCTTGCTTTAAAATACAGACCTCCTGAAGCATGTATTTGCCCATTACTGTAAGCACTCCACGCTCCACCTTCAGATCGTAAGGGATCAAACAATTTTTGATTTGCATAATCTAAAAACCCAACCCCAGTTGCTTTTTCAATAATTGCTCCAATAACATTTGTTGATCCACTACTATAAGAGAATGTAGTTCCAGGAGTTGTTAATATTGGCTTTGAAAGAATAAATTTTATTGGATCATCACTGGCAAACAATTGAGTAAAATCACTTTGGGTACTGCCGATTGGTAAAATAGTTTCATCCCAGGCAATTCCACTAGTCATAGTTAAAAGATGATGAATGGTAACATTCGCTTTTTCACCTGTAAGTATATCGGAATACTCAGGAAAATAATCAATTATTTTTTTATTTAAATCAGGAAAATAGCCTTCTTTAACTGCAATACCAAAAATAACAGAAGTAACACTTTTTGAAACCGATTGCATTGGATGATCTGTAGTTCTGGTATAATCCATTAATACACCATTCAAATCTTCTGCATTATAATCCAGTTTGTAGCCTTCAAAATACTCTTCAAATACTAACTTATTATTTTTTGTAATTAGAATATTATGTATCGTATGCGAATTATTGGAATTTAAATAATTCATCATATCCACAATTGGATCTATTTCTATTCCCTCGCTTGCTAAAGAAGATGTTTCAATTCCATCATCATACGAAAGTGGAGGCATATATTCATAACTATTTATTGTTGATTCATTCTCTTTGTCGCAATTGGTAAGACCACTGAGAATAATTACCACTGTTAAAACTAACTTGATATTCTGAATAAAAGTTTTAAAAAAGTTCATTCCATTCATATCGTTTATTTATTTAATATTAAACTAACAATGTCTTTATTTTTTCTTAATTATTGTTATTAATCTTTAATTAATCGAACAGAGTTTCCGTTTAAATTCTCACAACCCGAGTGTTCAAAATTATTATTATCTGAAAAAAGATTAAGGACGAATGAATGATCCGAAGTATAAGCTGTTGAAGTCCAAAAAACAGTCCAGACATTAAGATCCGCATAATCTCCCAAGGGATACCTATATCCGGCTATTTTTGCTTCGAACCCGCTGCTTCCACCAACCTTTAGCTTTGCACCTACATCAGATCCAAGTGTGTTTTCAAGAATATTCCACTCTGCTTCACTTGGTAAATGCCAACCTTCAATAAAAGGTTTTTTGGCTGCATCCCAGGTATATAATCGTCCATACTCATCAAGATAACTCTCATTATCATTATAAACATAAGCTTCGGAAACGCTTGTACCATCTGATGTGAATTTTGCTTTTAGATTCTCGGCCATCCATATCTGATCACCAATTTTAACTGTGTTATAAATATTCCCTTCAAAATCGGTAATTGGAGTATCTGGTATTCCAATGATTTGGGGATCAGTTTCAGGATCATCTTTTATGCAACGAACAGAAAGACCAAACTGTTTTTCGATGTAGTTACTGTGATTACAATAAGTAGCGTAATTAAACACAGCATTAAACCAAGCATTTATATTATCGTACTCGGTCAGGCTCCAAAAACGGCAGCAAGTAAAACGATATTGGAAATCAAGATTTATACCATCGCGCTCACCTACACCTAAAGCTGTGAAACCACTTTGATTTGTGGCAGCTTCGTTTGGGCCGGCCCAATGAATTGAACCTGTTTCTTTCATTTTACCTCCCGCAATATTTTCTTCTCCCAAATAATTAATTAATGTTAGCCACTCGTCATTTGAAGGAATATGCCACCCTGTTGGTGCAATGTTTCTGTTATCGGTTGCGGCATACCAATTATATAAAGCTCCATAAGTTTCTTTATCCACAGGATCGTTATTAAACCAACAATAAGCCCCAGTATTCAGACTAAGCCATTGAGTATTACCAGTGACATTTTGTATTGTTTCTCCATTACGGTATTTTGTAGTTTTTAAGTTTTCGGCCATCCAAGTTTGTGTACCAATTGTAATGGTTCTATAAACATTCCCGTCTTGGTCAGTCATAGTTCCATAGCTTAAATTAGGATTGAAAACAATTACACTTTCAGTTGGCTCAGGCACTGGTTCTACGGTTGGATCTTCTTTACATGAAACAAATCCTGTTATTGATATTATAACGGTAAAAAACAGAATTGATAAGATTTTCTTTTTCATTATTATTTTTGTTGATTTATATTACCGATAATACAATTTAATTTTAATCTCATTTCTATACTTTTGGTTTCCATGTTGGTAAATTTGCTGAATTAGATCTTTCATTAGTATTTGTTACTTTTCTCACATTTGTTCCATCGGCATTCATAATATATACTTCAGGACCTTGAGTTATACTTCCTCGAGATGAGATAAACGCTATATGTGTTCCATCAGGAGACCATCTGGCTTGTTCATCTAAATAATTATTGTTTGTAAGTCTTGTAACATTTGTTCCATCCAAATTCATAAGACAGATTTCCCAAGTATTAACATCTGCAATATTTGTTTGAAGAGTACAAATTAACATTGTTCCATCAGGTGAGACATCCACATAAGATTCGCTTTCTACTGTATTGGTAATTTTCAGCTGATCAGTGCCATCAATATTACAAGAGTATATCTCGGAATTATCTGTTTTATCTGAAGTATAAATTAGCTTTGTTCCATTGGCAAAAAAACTTGAACCCTGGCCATCTGTAATTGATTTTTGATCGGTTCCATCGGCATTCATTGTCCAAATTTCTGAACGATAATCTTGCTCAGGAAAAAATTTAGTAAATGTTATCATATTCCCATCTGGCGACCAACGGGTTAAAACACAATCAGTCAGTTGGGATAGTTTTTGGAGATTGCTTCCATCAGCATTCATGATATAAATAAAACTTGGAGAAGTAGGTGTTTCCATCCCACATACCAAAATTTTAGTTCCATCAGGTGACCACTCTTGTCCCTTTAATCCAATATTGGATTCAATAATTTTTATATCATTACTGCCATCAGAGTTTATAGTATAAACCGACCAATAGTGGTTATCACCCCCATCCCATCGAAGATTACTATAACCTAAAACGCTAAGCACCTCATTATCTGGAGCTGTATCTTTCTCGCATGAAACAAATCCTGTTATTGATAGCAAAACGGCTACGATAAAAGTTAATTTTCTATATTTCATCTTTGTTCCTATTGATTTTTAATTAATCGAACAGAATTACCTGCTATATTTCCACAGCCAGAATGTTCCAAAGTATTATTGGATGAGAAAAGATTTCGAACAAATGAATGATCATAGGTATAAACGCTTGACGTCCAAAATGCTCCTTGATAATTTATGCCAACAAACTCCCCTGTGTATGCTCTGTAACCTCCAAATTTTGCTTCAAAGCCACTACTCCCACCAACTTTCAATTTTGTAGCAACATCATTACCAAGATAATTTTCAAGAATATTCCATTCTGCTTCGCTAGGCAAATGCCAACCTTCAATAAAAGGCTTTTTGGCAGCTTCCCAGGTATATAAGCGTCCATATTCATCAAGATAACTTTCATTATCATAGTAGACATAAGCTTCCTCTACTTCTGTTCCATCCGATGTGAATTTTGCTTTCAAATTCTCAGCCATCCATACTTGATTACCAATTTTAACTGTATTATATGTATAACCTTCATAATCGGTAATTGGAGTGTCTGGTATTCCTGTGATTGGAGAATCAATTTCTGCTTCAGGTTCATCCTTATCACATGAATATGATATTCCAAATGAAACTAAAATTAATGCAGCAATAATGAATGTTTTTAGATTTTTCATATTTCTTATATTTTATTTTAAATGAGCAAGATTCTTATAAAGTTTATTTTTATCAATACTAATTGCATAAGTGGATAAAAACAAGCTTAAGAGGGAAAAATTAGCATTGAATAAAAATCAATAGTATAATAAGGTTCCTTTGGAATGATACACACTGTTTTTATTTCAAAATGGCACTTTTTCAGAATTGGCAACAAAAATGCTAATTTCATAATATGCCTGGCAAAATTTAGCGAGATAGTAATAATTAAAATCATCTCCTGCTTCATCAGTTGGTTTGTGGATGTATTTTAAAATAGCATCGTCAATTTTATCAAATCCGGGACTGACCGTAATTGAAGGAATCCCCTTTTCTGCAAAACAAAAAGCATCACCTTCTTTGTATAAGTATAGCCATTCTTCGGGATAAGGCAAACAATGGATTCCGAAACTTCTGTTCTTATTCCAAAGTGCGATTGAAAAATTGATCTCATTTTTTCCACCAATTCTAATCAATGTAGTATCATTATATCCTCCGCCATCGTTGTTCAATACAAAAACAATGGTCTTTAAAGGCACCGGACTATTTTTTAAAAAATAGGTGCTTCCCTGCATGCCTTCTTCTTCACCCGTGGTTGCAAGAAAAATAACTGAACGCCTTGGAGGTTTTTTAGAAAGCTCTTTTGCAGTATAGAGTAAAGCAGTAATTCCCATACCATTATCACGGGCACCATTATATATTGAATCGGAGTTTGCATTTACTGAATCAGGTATTACTCCTAAATGGTCGTAATGAGCTATCAGTACTACATATTCATTTTTTAATATGGCGTCGGAGCCCTCAATAAAACCAACAATATTGTTACATGAAACATTTTTTATTAATTGTGGAGTAATAAATTCTATGGGAACCCCTTGAAGATAGTTGGTTATATTGCTAAAACTTTGTAACCCATATGCTCGAAACTGTTCAACTATATACCTGGCTGCAATTTTCATTTCGGGAGTTCCTGGTTTTTTGCCTTTTAGTTCATCAGAAGCAAGAAACCGGATATGAGCCATCGACTCTTGCTTTACTCGCTCAATTTCATGAAAACTCTGCCTAGGTGGATTGCATGAAACCATAAAAACAAAAAATAGAACCAAGTAGATATTTGGATATAATGTGGTCTTTTTCATTGTTACCAAATTATTAAAAATCTATGAATAAGCGCAATTATTTCTTCAATAAACTATCTGTCTTTAATACGATGCGAACAGTCAATTCGCCAGCCTTAGTAAGGCTTTGCTTATTTACTTTTTCAATGGAATCAAACGGTGTATGGGGATGAGCACCAGCAATCCCTATGGCTGAGGAAGCAACCCCTACAGCACTGAACGACATTTGATCGGCACCCATATTTGTTGCATAATTAATTTCTAAACCCGATTCTTTTACCGATGACTCTACTACATCAACCAACCATGTTGGATGATTCACAGTAGTTATAAAGTTCATTAAACAGGCTTCTGGCAGCACCCGCCAATAACTTATAGCACCTTCCCAAGGTTCTTGAACCAGTTTCTTTGAGAGTTCATCCAATAATGGTTCAGGCAAGCTTGTTATTCCTCCTTTTGTTTCAATAGAACCAATTCCATTTCCACCCACGTCATCGATATTAAAAAACAAAACGCACTTTTTTAACGATTCCCTATGCATCGCAACATATTTTCGCGACCCCAACACGCCTAATTCCTCAGCACCAAATGCAATAAACTTAACCACCCCATTCAATTGGCTTTCATGTTTTTTAAGGTAACGAGCTAATTCAAGCATCACACCAATACCTGAACCATTGTCACTGGCTCCCGGACTATTTCGGTAAGAATCCAGATGTGCTCCTATTATTATCTCCTTTTTATTTACAGAACCATTCCCAATTTGAGCAAGAACATTCGGTGATTTTAACTTATGATAGCTTCCTTCTATTTTCAAATAATAAGTTGTTTCTGAATTATTTTTAAGTTTTGTAAAATCCAAGGGATCAACATAAATGATTAATTCGGGCTGGTATTGAAGTAATTGAAAATGACTAGCTATATCATTTGAAATTATCGTTTTCCCAACAATACTATCTTTTATATAATAGTTTTCAGGCTCTCTGGAATCTACAAAAACTGCCTTTCCCTGATACATTCTTTTGTTTTTATAAGGAGTGAATCCAAGACCCACTGGAGTATAATGGCAGTTATTAATCTCCAAATCGAGTGATTGAAACTCAAACGATTCATATTCAAACATCTCAATTTCAGATGTTAGTCCCATATCCAAAAATTCTTGTTGAATATAGTTCGCAGCTTCCATTTCATTAGCAGTACCTGCCTGTCGTAGCCCAAACGCTTCAAGATTTCTGATATGAGAAAATGCTTTATCTCCAAAAATGGGAGGTAGAATTCTTCGTTCTAAATTTTGTGTGTTGCCTATAAATGAAAATAAAAGAATGGTGAGTATTAAAGGATAAACACATTTATTTCTGATGATACCTAAATAAATTTTTGTTTGCATAATCAACAAGAATTGGTTTTAAAACGCAAGGTTAGAAAATATGGCTGTTACTTTTCACCCCTAAAGGTTGGGTTTTAAATATTCCCAACTTAAGTGTGATATATTTTCGTGATGATTAGATTATTAAAAGCCTTTCAATTGCTAAAAAAATAATAAGTTTGTGTTATGAATGCTTTAAATTTTATTGGTTGGTTTATTCCATTTGTTTTCACCATTTCATCGGTGGTTGGCATCCTTTATTTTTATAAAAGAAGCAAACAAGCCATTTTAAGGTATCTCTTTTTTGTTGTTTTCTATCTTAACATTATTTGGTATTTTGGTTTATCGCTTCAATTATCAAAATCATTTTCAATTTTGAATAGGAATCCATGGGTTGCTAATGGACTTGAAATAACCTTATCCACAGCTCTTTTTATTTCAAGATTCGCATTCTTGTTGGCGTTCTTTCAATTGTTGGAACAAATTCTCAACAGGAAATTTTTAAAACCGTTGCTACCGTCGCTAAAAATTACGGCTCTGGTCATAAGTAGCATTTGGATTTTAGGATGGTTCGAATTACCACTTTTAGGAACAAAAGGAGTAGTAAAAAACCTGATGATCTATACCGATATACTCATATTTATATTCATTATTGCCGGAAGTATCTATTTGTTTTATCAGGCTAATTCAATTCCCGATAAGCTTTCGCAAACAATAATAAAGGCTTTGAGTCTTGTTTTTATAGTTCCTATTTTTCTGGCTATTTTAAAATGGCTTATCGGGAACAGTCTGAATAATAACCCTGTACTTGAACGCATGTTACTGCATGTCTTTGTTTTCTTAATCAATGGATTTACAATACTCTGGTTGGTTATTTATACAAAAAACCTTAAGAGTCCTTTTTCTTTTCACGATATAAAAGATGAATCAGGAAGGGCGAATTTTATTACAAAATATAACATATCGAACCGCGAATTGGACATAATTCTACTAATTTGCGAAGGAAAAACAAATAAAGAGATAGCTGATTTTTTATTTATTTCGGTTGACACCGTAAAAGACCACAACAATAATATTTTCAAAAAGACAGAGGTTAAAAACCGGACACAATTGGCTAAACTATATTATGATATTATAAATAAAAACTACAGTAGTTTTAAACACAAGAAACCTCTGCAAATTGAAAGCAATGACCCTAGATAAAATTCAAAGGAACAGATTATAAACTATGCATTTTGGTCATTCATTTAAAAATTTGACCGTTCATAAAAAAATGTAACTAACAGAGAAAATAAAAGTTAGCTTTGTAATTAAAGTTATAATAAAAAGATATTTATGAGGTTATATTTGGAATCCGAGAGTAAAAAAAGGAAGAAGTTGTTTTGGTTTCTTCAGTTTGCCTTTTGGATTTCTAATTTTATTTTAGATATTCTGGTTATCCCAAATAAAATTGATGTTACTTTATTACTATATGAGTTATTTAATTTTACTATTGCTTTTCTATTAAGTATACTGCTTTGGTATTTCTTTAAAAAATTTCAAATTCATAATTTGTTTCCATTATCAATTATCGTAATATTAGTAGGATCTTCAATAGCTATTGGAATAATCTGGAAGGTTTCTTTTTATGTTCTATTGGGTTTATTTGATGGAGAGTTAGTTTCTCATATAAAATTTTATATTAAAATTTTTTGGCCAAATTTTTTTAGTGCAGTTTATCCTTTTATTGTATGGAGTTCGTTCTATTTGGGTTTCAAAATTTATGAAGAATATAGCATTCAAAAAGAAAGTGCAGAAAGATCAGCATCGCTTGCTCAAAGCGCACAGTTGGAAATGCTTCGATATCAGTTAAACCCA
The DNA here is from genome assembly GCA_001768235.1 of Bacteroidetes bacterium GWB2_32_14. Taxonomy (GTDB): domain Bacteria; phylum Bacteroidota; class Bacteroidia; order Bacteroidales; family UBA12077; genus UBA12077. The sequence goes on along the minus strand of MENK01000035.1, from coordinate 164,083 downwards.
CACTTTCTGTTCAACACGCTTAGCTCTTTAAGAGCATTAATAAGGCGAAAAGATAACGATATTGCCGAAGAAATGGTGACCAAAATATCTGAGTTTTTAAAATATTCATTACTCGAAGGAGAAGACAGCAAAGTACCCCTTTCAAGAGAAATTAAAACGATTAATCATTATTTTGATATTGAAAAAGTTCGTTTTGGTAATCAACTCATAATTGAATATCATATTGATCCCAAAACAGAAAACTTTCTAATACCTGTTTTTCTAATTCATCCATTAATAGAAAATGCCGTAAAGCACGGGATGAAAACAAGTCCTTCGCCACTTAAAATATCGCTAGCTACAAAATTGAAGAATAAAAGTCTTTGGATTGAGATAACAAATTCGGGAAAATGGATAGAACGCGATCCAGTTGATGATACCACACGAACAGGATTACAAAACACACAAAAAAGGCTGATACTGGCTTACCCAAAAGATCACATGATAGAAATTGTTAAGAACGAAGATTCGGTGTGTATTAGAATAATAATCCTTACGAATACAAATTAAGCTATGATAAAAAAAATTAAAGCATTAATCGTTGATGATGAAGAATTAGCCAGAAGCGATCTACATGCATTACTTTCGAATATACCATCCATTGAAATTGTTGGTGAAGCAAACGATGTTAAAACTGCTATTGAAGCTATTGAGAAATTAAATCCCGATGTAGTATTTTTAGATATCCAATTTCCGCGCGAAACCGGATTCGACTTATTAGAGAAAATAAATATAAAAGCAAAAATAATATTTGTTACAGCTTTCGATAAGTATGCTATTCGCGCTTTTGAGATAAATGCTCTTGATTATTTAATCAAACCTGTCGATCCTGAACGACTTGCCCTATCTATTGAACGACTTGAAAACACCGATTTATCAGAAAAAAAGCAATCTGGTTTTAATTATACGGATTCCATTTTTATTGAACATGGAAATAATTTTTTCTTTGTTAAAGTAAATTCTATCATTTTAATTAATGCAGCTGCAGCATATACTGAAATTATCACATCAAAAGGGCAAAAGCTTTTGGCCCATAAATCGATGAAAGAATGGGAATCGCGTTTACCACAAAATACATTTGTAAGGATTCATCGTTCAACCATTATAAATATTGATTTTATTGAGAAAATGGATAAATGGTTTAATTACTCCTTTCGAGTATATTTAAAAACAATCGACAAACCAATATCTATAAGTCGTCGCTACATTGCAGCAATAAGAGAAAGGATGACTTGATTTTTTCCTTTCAAAACCAGCTCAGAATCAACCATTATTACTTTAATGAATATTCTTATTCAAGTTTTTTAATCATTGGTGTCCGATTAAAATTTTACTAAACCTTGTAATATGAATAATATTAAGCCTTTTCTTAGATTTTGCCACTAAGTGGCTTCATTTTTATTTACTGTTTAATTCTACAAAGATTTTACTGCTAGCAGTATTTATATTAGAATGTAGTTGCTATATATTTGTAGATAAATACATTATAAAATTTATGAAGCAACATAGTTGCGACATCTTTATTGGTTTCAATTTTACCGGACAATAGTGTTTTTTAATATAATAATCAATTTATAAGAACTCATAAATCTTTTATTGTTTCACTATCGCAGATATCTGGATTCACTGCTTCAACAGTTATAGAGATACCAATAGGGAAAACTTATAAAGACTCCGTAATGACATCTCTGAATTATAGTAAAGAAGATTTTATTGCAAATGATTAATTGCTTCAGAATCGATTACAATATACTCTATTTCTTTTTTTATTATTTTGCATCCAAAAACCTGGCAATAGCATTATATACCTTTTCGGGTTGCTCAACCCACGAATAATGTCCACTCTTTTCGATAAAAACAAGTGTTGAGTTTTTATAATATTTCGATAAATTTATCGCGGCTGATTCACCTAAAGGATCCTGACGGCCTTGAAGAATAAGTACCGGTTTATCGAAATTTGACTCTGTTTTTCCAAGATTCATGTATTTCTTTTCGATATCAATCCAAATCCAGTTGCCCATAGTAAAATCAAAATCAGAATCTTTCATGCTTTGATTTGCTAACAGTGCCTTTCTCCGATCAAAAAAGTATCCCGGCATTTTTGCACGAATGGTTTCTACAATTGCATGATGTGGATCTGCCACATACCTGGCAGAATCAGACCAATACTTTAATGCATCTAAATCGGATTGCCAAAGTTTTGACATGATATTATCGTTAAAATACCTGAATATGCTAAAATCAAAACCCATGGAACCTAATGTAATTAAAGAAGAAACTGAAGAAGGATATTTTTCTGTATAAACAGATGATAAAAACCCGCCATAGGAAAATCCCAGAACAGTCCATTCTTTCAATCCCAGTTGTTTTCGAATGGCTTCAAAATCATTTAGAGTAAGATCGATATTTATGGTGGTTGAATCGAAAACCGCCGGAGCAGATTTGCCTGTTCCTCTCTGATCGACCAAAATACACTGATAATCCTTTGAAAGTAGTTCACATAAACTTAAATACCGATCGGATACATCACCAGGGCCACCTCCGATTATTAGTATTGGGTTTCCTTGTCCAAAAATACGGTAATAAATATCGAGTTCGTGACTTTTAACCGTATGGTATTGAGCAAAAACGTTCAACCTGGCAATTGAAATTAATAATACCAGGGTAATAAATTTTAGTTTTTTCATAATTTGCCGTACTATTTATTTAAGGTAAGATTATCCTGTTAAAAAATACCCTGTAAAATATTAATTTTTGTTTGATTATTGCACTACAAACTCAATTACATGCCCGAATAAATGGCTTTCAAGTTCCCCAATATGCGGGGAAATTATCAAGTACATCAATTGTTTTTTCATGTATCTGGTTTTTATGCATTCTATTCGTATTTCAACGAATCTGCAGGATTTTTTTGTGCTGCTTTATACGATTGAATACTTACTGTAAGCAATGTAACTATGATAATAATTAATGCTGAATAGATAAATGGAAGTACACCCAGGCCGATACGATACTCAAAACCCTGCAACCAGCCTTTCATAACAACTATTGCTAAAGGAACACCAAAAATTATAGCAATAAATATTAATCGAATAAATTCATGTAACTGAAGAATTACCATCTGCAGAGTTGAACCACCAAAGGTTTTTCGAATACCAATCTCTTTTGTACGTTGTTCTGCAGAAAAAGCAGCTAATCCAAATAGTCCAAGTATTGCTACAAATATTGAAAGCAGAGTAAAGCGGAAAAACAATTTTGAGAATTCTTTTTCTTTTTCAAAGAGCTGACCGAATGATTCGTCGAAAAATTTATATTCGAACGGGATACTAACATTTATGCTTTTCCATGTTGTTTCTATTTCTTTTATAGTATTGTTCATATTTTTCCCATCTACCTTAATGGATAGAACACCATTTGCACCAGACCTGTAATTCATCATAACGGGTTCTATCTTGTGCCTCATCGAAGTAAAATGGAAATCTTTAACAACACCTACAACCAAGGCTGTTGTACCATTTCCCAATTTTAGTGTTTTGCCGAGTCCTTTTTCCCAACCAGTAGCCTTAACAAGGGATTCGTTAACAATTATCGGGACAGGTTGCTGACTCATATCTTTGCGGAAATTTTCACCTTCAACAAGTTCCATTTCCATCAAAGGAAGATAATTTTCATCAACCGAAAAAGCACTAATAATCCAGGTATCCTTTGTTTGTGCTCCTTCGGGTGTTATTCCCCTGCGCCCAAATCCCAGCCCGGGCATAGATGCTGATGTTGAAACATTAGTAACCCCTGGTATTTTTTGAAGCTCTTCTTTCAAGGCTTCAAATTTTTCAAAAACAACCTGGTTATCCAACTGTATATTAATTATCTGAGATGTATTGAATCCTTTGTCTTTTTTTAAACTGTACTTTAATTGATTTATAACAACTATTGTTCCGAGTATCATAACAAACGTTGCAATAAACTGAGTAGCAACCAGAAATCTTCGAAGGAACAATCCTTTTTTCCCTGATTCAAATTTTCCTTTTAATACAACCAACGGGCTAAACGAACTGAGTATCAATGATGGATAAATGCCTGAAAATAATCCCAATACTACAATTAATCCTAAAAAATATGCAATATTAACCGGGGTTGAAAAAAATATTTTGAACACGCTTGTGTCAATAAAAGGATAGAAACTATTAATTAAATCAACTATACCAAAAGCAAGAATCCCTGAAAGCAGAACCTGTATTATTGCTTCGGAAATGTATTGTAAAATAATTTGATGCCGGTATGCTCCAACAGTTTTCCTTACTCCTACTTCTTTAGCTCTTTTAGCCGATCGGGCTGTAGAGAGATTCATATAGTTAAAACTGGCAATAAGTAATATGATTATAGCTACCAGCGAAAGGGATTGAACATATTTAATATTTCCTTTATCCCGGTTGAAATCATCAAAAAGAATATCGCCCGAATATAAATGAACTTCATCCAAAGGCTGAAGTGTTGCTTTCCAGGCATCCAAGACGTTGTGACGTCTCATCAACGAATCCATTTCAACAATTACCAGATCTTTTTTCATGGGATCTTTAAGTAATGCATATTCAACCATGGCTATTGAATTCCACGACGTTAAAAAGTTAATCGTATTTGAATCGGATGGTGATGGGTTTATTGAGATGATAATATCAAATTTAAAATGGCTTGGTCTTTTCTCATCGTTTAGAATACCTGTTACAAGAAGATTATCTGTTCCATCGGCCGAAAAGGTTTTACCCATGGGGTTTTCGTTTCCAAATATTTTCTTTGCCATAGTTTCTGTAAGAATTGCCGTGTTTGGATTTAACAGGCACGTTGAAGTATCACCCATCTTCAATTTAAAATCAAATACCTGAAAAATACTGGGTTCGGAATAAATTAAATCTTCCGAATATATTGTAATCTCATCGTACTTTACTAAACTTCTTCCAACCCCGGCAATTCTAACTACATTCTCAACATCAGGAATTTCATTTTTCATTCCTTGTGCCAGGGCAGGAATCGTTATTCCCACAACATTATTACTAACCCCCAGGGCATTGTCAATTGAAAGAATCCTGAATATACGGTCTTTCTTGCTATGAAAACGATCGTAACTAAGTTCTTGGGTTACATTAATAAAAATTAAGAAACTACATACAAGACCAACAGTTAATCCAAGAAAGTTAATTAACGATGTTGTACTACTTTTAAAAGAGTTCCTGATAGCTATAATTATATAATTCCTTATCATAATTTCATTTTTTTAGTTTTCGTATATTTTGCACAACAAGTTATTTACCGTGGCTAAAGACATGCCAAAAAATACAAATATCTCTTTTTCTGCATTTTACACAACACGATTACTCTGCTAGGCATTTTGATTGTTCATAAATGGGCAATTATATGTTCGCTTTTGAACACTTATTTTTGTATTTAAACCTCTAAATGCTGATTTAAAGCTTAATGCTTCTATTTATTTCAGCATCAGGTTTGTTTACCATATTAAAAGAAGTATTATACAAATTCAGGTTGAAATTTGGATGATTTTTCCTATTTTGCGTTTTTATTTAATCTTTTCTAATATGCAAGTAAAAGGAACCAGTATTAAAACAACACGAGATTTTGTAAAAGCAAAATTCCCGAATCGCTACGAAGAATGGCTAAAAACTCTTTCAAAAGATTCGCAAAAAATTTATACTGAAACATTAAATGTTTCTGATTGGTATGATTTAAAAATCGGTTATACCGAACCAATGGACAAAATAGTTGATCTTTTCTACAATAAAAATGCACAAAAAGGGGGTGAAGAAATGGGTATGTATAGTGCAGAAATTGGACTTAACGGCATTTACAAAGTATTTTTACTGGTAGCATCGCCACAGTACCTGATGAAACGGGGAACCCGAACAATGGAAGCCTTTTATATGCCATCGGAAATTGAAGTTATTGAAAAAGGAGATAAAATGGCTATTGTTAAAATTAAAAAATTTGACGGGATTTCAAAAGCCCTTGAATACCGGATTGCCGGATGGATTGCAAAAGCTCTCGATTTATGCAAATGTAAAAGCAGAAGCTACCGTATTACAAGCTATTTATCGGCCGGACAAGATTCAACAACAATAGAATTTAAATGGGAATAATTAACAAACAAAATTAGTACAGTAAACATCCTAAATCATTTCAGGGATTTTTTATAATACTTCTCTTTTACCGCTTTTGGCAACTTACTAACAACAAGGTTGTACGAATCGTTAACCCAATGGTACAAATAACTATCAGGTATTCGCCCGTCAATTAGAATTGTATTCCAGTGTTTTTTGCTCATGTGATACCCTGGTAAAACGCTTTCGGGATATTGTTCGCGCAACTCAATGGCTTTCTCGGGATCACATTTAATATTGATTGTGAACTCATCTTCCAGATCGGTTAGAGCAAACATTTTGCCTTCAACTTTAAAAACCAGGGTTGTTTCGTCAAAAGGAAACTCCTCGGTAACACCGGGTTTTGAAATACAATATTCTCTGAATTCTTCAATATTCATAAAAATCCTTTTTATAATAAATATGCCTGAAAAGCATCTTCAATATGTTCAATTTCCACATTGTTATTTTGAATAGTAACGGCAACAATATCGAATCTTACTTCCATAACAATATCATATTTTTGGATATATGCATCCGTTGCTTTAATAATAAATCGCTGTTTTTTCTTGGTTACAGCTTCTTTGGGGTTTTCAAAATCAGGATTTGTGCGTGTTTTAACTTCCACAACCACTAAAAAGTTATCCTTTTCAGCAATTATATCCACCTCGTTTACTTTAAACCGCCAGTTTCTCTGTTTAATCTTATATCCTTTTTTAACCAGATAACGAACAGCCTCTTCTTCTCCTTTTTTGCCTGTAAGAATATGATCTGACATTTTTTTAGAATAAATGAAACTTTTATTTATTTTTGCACAGTTAATTTTTCAGAATCATTTTATTACCAATTATATAAAGATAACTCTTTTTTGTTGATATGTTGAGCTACATAGCAGGATTATTGTTGTTTTTTTCGGGAGCGGTTAATCCAACAAATACATTCGAGGGAACTATAGAATTAATTTATATTTCGCAGTACGATACTACATTTTTTACCTATCATGTTAAAAAAGATTTTATTCGTGTTGATAAATTGGATACACATCATGCACTCACCCAGGCCACACTTATAAATCTCACGAGCGAGGAAATATTTGTATTAAGCCCGGCCAGAAAAATGTACACTCAGATTGATAAAAAAATCCGGGATAACAATTCGAATAAAAACTTTGAAATAATAAAAACGGAAAACTCCCGTACAATTAACCATTCTGTTTGTTATCAGTGGAGAGTAAAAAATATTGAGCGAAATACAGAAATTAGCTACTGGGTAAAAAACACGGATTTTTATTCATTTGATAAGTTCGTACATTTAATAAATAATGTAGAAAACTTCTACGAGTTTTACGAGAAGATACCCGATTCGCAAGGATTTTTTCCTGTTCTGGTTGAAGAGCGGACTTTACTCAGGGCAGAAAAATCAAAATTATCCGTCGAGAAAATGACTCCCAAATCACTTAACGATAATATCTTTAAAATTCCTGATAATTACGAAAAAGTTAACCTTTAAAAGCAAACACTGATTCCGACTTGCTTACCAACAAATTAAATTCTGAGCCAAGAATTAATGCTAAATTTTTATCCTGATGCCCCACGGGAAAATCAAAGCAAACAGGATAATTGTATTCCTGAACAGCGTCTCGAATAATCTCGTATGCAGTTTTTCCAAATTCAACTTTATTATCATGCATATCAGTCATTCCGCCTACAATAAGTCCTTTTAATTTCTCCAGTTTTCCCCCGTATTTTAAATTCATCATCATCCGGTCAATATGATATAAATATTCATCGAGATCTTCTATTACCAGGATTTTATCAGAATAATCCAAATCATATTTTGTTCCTGAAATACTGTATAATACAGAAAGGTTTCCTCCAACCAGAATTCCATTTTTGGTTCCCTGTTTATTGTATTCATGTGATTGAATGCAGATATTCTTCGAGTTGCCAAAAAGAGTATCTTTTAGCGAAATCACCGAATCACACTCTTTGTTTTCCTTTTGAATATTAAAAGGCATAATACCATGTATAGATTTCATTCCTAAATTGTGATTCAGGTATGCATGCATTACGGTTATATCGCTATAACCCACGATCCATTTTGGATTTTTCAGGAGTTTTTCAAATGATAAATGCTTAATTATTTTTATTGTTCCATACCCTCCCCTTGCACACAAAATCGCTTTTATTTCAGGGTTATCTAACATTTCCTGAAAATCTTCTGCCCGTTGCTCTTCTGTACCGGCAAATTGATGGTTAGTTTTAAAAATGTTTTTTCCCAATTCAACCTTCAATCCCCAGCCTTCGAAAACTTCAATTGCAAAAGAAATCTCATTTAATTCAATCTTTCTGGCTGGTGCAACAATTCCTATTTTATCGCCAGGTTTTAATTTTGGAGGAGTAATCATTGTTTCGTTTTTAGAACTGTTAACAAAGATAATCAATTTAAATTTTTTGATTGATGATTAAAACAAACTAAAAGCTAATAGCTGATAGCTAATAGCTTTTTCTGTTTATGTGTTTGAAAAAAAATATTCCTTCGTATATTTGCCAGATATTCGTAAAAATCAATAAAAGTCATTTATATAAAATGAAAAAACCAAAGCGATACTTAATTACATCAGCATTACCTTATGCAAATGGGCCATTACACTTGGGGCATATTGCCGGAGCTTATTTACCTGCCGATATATATGTTCGCTATTTAAAACTCAAAGGCGAAGATGTTGTTTTTATTTGTGGTTCCGATGAACATGGTGTACCAATTACTTTACGTGCCCGCAAAGAAGGTGTTTCGCCACAGGATATTGTAGATAAGTATCATGAAATGATTAAAAAGTCTTTTTCCGAACTTGGTATTGCTTTCGATATTTATCACCGCACATCAGACCCTTTACATCATGAAACGGCTTCTGATTTTTTCAAGAAAATGTATGAAAAAGGTGAATTTATTGAGAAAGAAGAAGAACAATTTTTCGACGAGCAGGAACAACAGTTCCTTGCCGACCGATATATTATTGGAACCTGTCCCAAATGTGGATTTGAAAATGCATATGGAGACCAGTGCGAAAAATGCGGGACAAGTTTAAGCCCTAAAGAACTAATTAATCCCAAATCAACCATCAGCGGAAATCCTCCTGTTTTAAAAACAACAAAACACTGGTATCTGGATTTGGAAAAATATCAGCACGAATGGCTTGAGAAATGGATCGATAGCCATAAATCGGATTGGAAAGCCAATGTTTACGGACAGTGTAAATCGTGGTTAAACTCCGGTTTGCAACCTCGTGCTGTAACCCGCGATTTAGACTGGGGTGTACCCGTACCTGTTCCAGACTCACAAGGAAAAGTTTTATATGTTTGGTTCGATGCTCCTATTGGTTACATTTCGGCTACTAAAGCATGGGCAAAAGAACATGGAAAAAACTGGAAAGATTACTGGCAAAGTGATGATTCACGTTTAATTCATTTTATTGGAAAAGACAACATCGTTTTCCATTGTTTGATATTTCCTGCCATGTTAAAAGCCCATGGTGATTATATTTTACCTGACAATGTTCCGGCAAACGAGTTTTTGAATCTGGAAGGCGACAAACTTTCCACTTCACGTAACTGGGCTGTATGGATTCATGAATACCTGAACGATTTTCCCGGGAAACAGGATGTTTTGCGATATGCCATTTGCACTACATTGCCCGAACAAAAAGACAACGATTTTACCTGGAAAGATTTCCAAACCCGCAACAATAGTGAGTTAGTTGCAATATTTGGAAATTTCGTAAATCGTACCATTGTTCTCACACATAAATATTTTGGTGGTAAAGTACCCGCTTGTGAGGCATTAACAGATTTCGACAAACAAACGCTTGCTGAAATAGACGTTATAAAAGAAAATCTTGAAAAAAGCATTGAAAATTTCAGGTTCCGTGAGGCCATAAAAACAGCGATGGATTTAGCACGCCTGGGAAATAAATATCTTGCCGACACAGAACCCTGGAAAGTAATTAAAACCGACGAAGAAAGAGTAAAGACTATATTGAATATTTCGCTTCAGATTACAGCAAATCTTTCGATTATCATGGAGCCTTTTATTCCTTTTACAGCAGAAAAACTAAGACGTTTCCTGAATATCGAAAAGCTAAACTGGGCACTTGCGGGAAATGCGGATTTATTGAAAACTGGCCATCAGATTGCTCAGGCCGAATTACTTTTCGACAAGATTGAAGACGAAGAAATCGAAAAACAAATTCAAAAACTCATGGATTCTAAAAAAGCAAACGAAATAGCGAATGTAAAAGTTGATCCCGCAAAGGGAAATATTACTTACGACGATTTTTCAAAAATGGATATCCGCGTGGGAACCATTCTGGAAGCAGAACGAGTACCAAAGACTGATAAGCTGCTCAAATTAAAAATTGATACCGGAATCGATGTGCGTACAGTTGTTTCAGGTATTGCTATAGATCACAAACCTGAAAATATTGTTGGTAAACAAGTAAGTATCCTTGTAAATCTAGAACCAAGAACCATTAAAGGTATTGAATCGAAAGGAATGATTCTGATGGCCGAAGATGCTGGCGGGAAACTGAATTTTGTGATCCCGGGAGAAAAAACGAGCAATGGATCCGGAATAAAATAAAAAAACTGGTTTACACTTCGACATCCCGATGGTTATCGGGATAGAGTGACTCAGCATAACAAAAAGTTGTCATGCTGAGGCTGTCGAAGCATGAACAACTAATATAAAGTTTTTGACAACTTCAGAAGCACATACCATCTTTAAAATTGAAACAAAACAGGATTTTGAAATCCTGTTTAATGCTCATTACAGCAATTTATGTGCTTACGCTAATAATTTCTTAAAAGATGTTGATGCTGCCGAGGAGGTGGTTCAGGAAATATTGTTTAAACTTTGGACAAATAGAGATTCCATTGCAATAACAACTTCTATTCAAAGTTATCTTTTTCGTTCGGTACGAAATGCCTGCCTGAATGTATTAAAGCATATTCATATTCGTGAAGATTATAAAGCTCAGCATGAATACGAGATGCAAGATTCTATTTCGTCAGAAGATGAAATGATTGTAACAGAGCTGGAACAAAAGATCCGCGTTGCAATTGATCAACTTCCATTAGAACGAAAAAAGATTTTTATTATGAGTCGTTATGAGGGACTCAAGTACTCTGAAATAGCTCAAAAGCTTAACTTGTCGGTAAGTACTGTTGAAAACCAAATGGTAAAAGCGCTCAAATATCTTCGTGAAGAATTGGCCGATTATCTCCCATGGATTATTCTCTTTTTTGGAAATTTTTTTAAAAATGGGTAGAGGAATACTTAAACTGAATTGTCATACTAATGTAAATTGATGAATAAAGAATCTGAACATATTGACCCCAAATTACTTCTGCGTTTTTTACTTGGCGAAACAAATCCAAATGAAAAACGAATGGTAGAAGAATGGCTTCAATTATCGGAGGTGAATCAAAAGCTTTTAGATCAATACGAAGCTGTTTGGGCAGAAACAGGTAAGCTTACACCAAATCCTGTAGCTGTTGACATTAAATCAGCATGGGCTAAAATGTCTGCAAGAGTTGATCAATATGAAAAAGATAAAATATCTCCCAAAACAATTTCATTAAAATCAAGATTTATTTGGATTTCGGGTATCGCGGCTTCATTGATCATATTATTTGGAATGTATCAACTGATTATAAAACCATCATTCGATACACAAAAACAAATTCTAGCAAGCGTACAAGAGGTTTTACAAGACACCTTACCTGATGGATCGCAAATTGTGCTTAATACAAATTCCAAAATCACATATCCTAAACAATTTGCAAAAAACGAAAGGCGCGTAAAACTCAATGGGGAAGCATATTTTAATGTTAAACCTAATAAGGAAAAACCTTTTATTATTGAAGCAGGAGATGCATTTATTCAGGTTTTAGGAACATCGTTTAATGTAAAAGCTTACGAAAATAGCGAGCTTGAAGTAATTGTTACAGATGGGTTGGTTAAAATTTATGTTATCGATCCCGAAACCAGCGATACATCGGCTATACTTCTGAAAAAAGGAGAAAAAGGAAAGATTACAGCAAAAGATAAGAAACCGGTATATGTTGCTGAGCAAATACCTGATGCCATATTTTGGATGAATTATACCTTAATCTTTAATGATACTGATTTGAGAAAAGTTTTCGGCCTTTTGAAAAACTATTATCATATCGAAATTGAAGTAAGCGACCAACGAATATATGATTGCCGTTTAACAACAATATTTACAAACAACTCTATTGAAGAAATTATGGAAGTAATTACAGCCACATTTGAGTTTGAATATACTAAAAGGAATAATACTTATACAATAACCGGAAATGGGTGTTCAGAGAAAAATACAACAACTTAAATTAGTAATTATACTTTTTTCGATTTTGTTTTCTGGTAAAGTGGCTTTATCTCAGTCGAATTACCTGTATAAACGAATTTCCGTTTCCTTTACAAATATTCCTTTAGAGAAAGCTTTAACTAAAATATCCGATGCAGGAAATTTCACTTTTTCTTACAACTCAAAGAATTTTAATGAGCAGGAATTGGTTACACTAAACATAAGTAATAAAACTGTTGCAAAATCTCTTGATCTGCTTTTTGATAATTCTGTACGTTATAAAGTAGTAGGAAGTCATGTTGTACTAACTAAAAAAAATGTGCAGAATAGTCCTTCTTCCGAAAATTTAAACGAATATATTTTAACCGGATATATACTAAATTCAAAGACTGGAGAAAAAATAAAAGAAGCAACCATTTATGAAATTAATGGACGAATAGTTTCTTTATCTGATTCTACTGGATTTTACTCACTAAATATTCCTTCAGATATCAACATTCAAGGTTTAAGTTATAGCAAGCAAGGTTTTATGGATACTATTATCATGGTTGAAGCTATGAATAAAAGGAATTTAAACATTTATCTTAGTCCGGATAACTCTTATCTCGAAAAACTGGAGGCTAAATCTGTTAATTTAAAGTTAGCTGATTTTCATAACCGTCAGGTGGTTACCATTTTAGTGCCTGAAGAAATTAAAATTATTTCAGACAACCTGATAATTCACGATAACAGAAAATTTCAGATATCATTAATTCCATACATTGGAACCAATGGAAAAATGAGCGGATCGGTTGATAATACCTTCTCGTTTAATTTTCTTGCCGGATACTCAGGAGGAGTTAATGGTTTTGAATTAGGAGGAATAAATATCGTAAGAAGAAATGTAAATGGATCTCAAATAAGCAGTTTTGCAAACATTGTTGGTGGTGATACCCGATATTTTCAATTAGCCGGATTATTTAATAAGAATACTGGATCGGTTAAAGGAACACAAATTGCCGGATTTAGCAATGTTGTTCTCGACACGTTAAAAGGTGTTCAGTTAGCAGGTTTTAACAATACTCTTCATGGGTACATGGATGGTATACAGATTTCAGGATTTAACAATGTAACTACAAAGAATGTTGATGGAATTCAGCTTACCGGGGGTGTCAATATAGCACTGCAAGATGTAAAACTTATGCAAATTGGGGGATTCGTAAATTATTGCAACAATGTAGATGGAGGACAATTAGCCGGTTATGTGAATGTTGCCAGAGGAGATGTTAACTGGGGGCAAATAAGTGGATATGCCAATTATGGAAATACTGTTAAAGGATTTCAGATTACCGGATTTGTCAATGTTTCTGCAAACGAAGTTACCGGTGGGCAATTAGCCGGATTTGTAAATTATGGTGTTACAAACGGTAAATTTCAGATTTCAGGATTTTCAAATATTGCAAAAGATGAAAACAAGGGAATACAACTATCGAGTGTCCTAAACTATTCCAAAAAAGTAAATGGATATCAAATAGCTCTTGTCAATGTTTCTGATACTATTGAAAGCGGATTACCTATTGGTATGTTTTCCTTTGTAAAAAAAGGATTTCATCGGTTTGAGTTTTCAGCGAACGATGTGTTTTATGTAAATATGGCTTATAAATTCGGAGTTAAAAAGTTGTATAATGCCGTTCGTTTGGGATATGATTTCTCGAGTAATGTTTCAGCTGGCTATGGTATTGGAACACAATTTAGGTTAAGCAATAAATTCAATCTGAATCTTGATTTATCTTCAGACGTTCTGTTAGAATCAAATTCATTCGCTTATATAGGCAATTTAAGTAAACTGGCAACTACAATTGAATACAATTGGACTAAACATTTCTCCATATTTATAGGACCTTCTTATAATGTATCCAATATTTCAATAGATTCCAGTACAAATACCTTTGAAGATATTGCTCCCTATTCGTTTTACAACGAAACTGCATCAGATACCCAGGTTAAAATGTGGATTGGTGGAATTATTGGACTTTCGTTTACATTGTAATTAAATTCTTCTATTTTATACAATCTCTTATTCCCTATTTTATAAATCAATCTTTTTTAACTCCTTTTTATTACCTGATTTTTTGACACTTAACTAATTTCTGAAAAATAATTTCATTTTTTTTTCATATCCGAATAGAGGTAATTCTAAATCGGCTTGTCATCCTTTTGAATGAATCAAAAAAGAAAATTAAAAATGAATAATAATAATCAATTAAAAAATCAAAAAAACATGAAAACAGTTAAGGTTTTAATTACAGGAATTCTTTTGTTCGCAATAAGTTTAGGTGTAAAAGCACAGGAAGAAAAGAAAAAATTAGAAGTACGTCCGTTTCAAATAACATTTGTAACCCCACTTGGAACAAACGGATTAGAAGCATGGAACATAACCAATAAATTCTCAATTAATCTATATGCCGGTTATAACGGAGGATTAGATGGTGTTGAACTATCAGGATTTGGAAGTATGCTAAAAAATAACATGAAAGGGGCACAAATATCAGGATTTGGAAATATGACCATGGGAACAGGAAAAGGAGCCCAGGTATCAGGTTACTTCAACTATACTAAAGGATATTTTTCGGGAGTACAAGTGTCGGGATTTTCGAATATTATTACGAATGATGCAAAAGCCTGGCAAATATCAGGGTTTGGAAATGTGACAACTAAAAAGTTAGATGGTGCACAAATTGCAAGTTTTGCAAATTATTCGAATGGAATTACAATTGGCCAAGCTAGCGGATTTGCAAGTATTAACAAAGGAGATTTATCAGGAGTCCAAATTTCAGGATTTGCAAATATCAATACCGGATCATTAAAGGGAGCTCAAATTTCAGGATTTGCAAATATCACCCAAAAACTTAATGGAGTACAAATTGGAGTGTTCAATTATGTTGACTCATTAGAAAAAGGTATTCCAATCGGATTTTTTACAATTGTTAAAAACGGTTATCGTGCAATTGAAATCAGCGGAAACGAAACCATGTACGGAAATGTAAGTTTTAAAACAGGGACTAAACAATTTTACAACATCATTTCTGTGGGTGGAAGCTACAAAGACAACAAAATACTTTGGGGTTTAGGATACGGTATTGGAACTATGCTGCCAATAAAAGAAAATTGGAACCTGGGAATTGAACTGCTATCATATCAGATTAACGAAGACGAATGGCATACTGAAGCTTTAAATCTTTATAACAAACTACAATTAACTGCATCCAGAAAAGTAACTAAAAACATGGACATCTTTGGTGGTTTAAGCTGGAATGTAAATGTATCTGAAACAGAAGATCGCGACGGAAACCCATTTGAGTCATCTGTATCGCCTTACACCCTGTTTGATAAAACCTATGGAAATGGGAACCATGTTACAATGTATCCCGGATTTACAGTAGGTATCCGATTTTAATCAATAATCAATTAAATAAATAATGATGAACGGTTTAAATAATAGTATAAAAAAATATTTGTTTGTACTCTTAACAATTACAAGTATTTCGGCTTATAGCTCAAACTTTCAAACTCAAACAATTCGTGGGCAAATAGTCGATCAGGATTCTAAAACACCATTAATTGGTGCAAATGTAATTATCTTAAATACTGATCCTATAATTGGAACAAGTACCGATGCCAATGGGTACTTCAGATTAGAAAACATACATGTAGGTCGTATAAATCTCAAAGTAACCTGTATGGGTTATGAAGACAATACGGTACCCAATATATTAGTTGGATCAGGAAAAGAGATTGTTTTAGAAATTGAATTATCGGAATCGTTAATTCAACTGGAAGATGTTGTTGTAACTGCAAATGGTCATAAATCAGAAGCATTAAACGAGATGGCTGTAGTTAGTGCAAAAGCATTTACTGTCGAGGAAACCCAACGTTATGCCGGTTCGTTAAGTGATCCTGCACGAATGGTTTCTGGGTATGCCGGTGTTACGGGCGATGCACAGGGGAATAATGATATTGTTGTTAGAGGAAACTCTTCGAAGGGTGTTTTGTGGAAGCTCGATGGCATGGATATTCCGAATCCCAATCATTTTTCCGACGAAGGTGCAACTGGGGGTCCAATAAACGCTTTAAACAGTGCAATGTTAAATAACTCAGATTTTTTCTCGGGAGCTTTTGCTCCTGAATATGGAAATGCGTATTCGGGCGTTTTTGATATGAAACTTCGTAATGGAAATAACGAAAAACGTGAGTATTCTGCTTCTATAGGAATTTTAGGTACTGATGTTACATTAGAAGGTCCATTTAGCAAGAATTACTCGGGTTCATATCTTATCAACTATCGATATTCATCACTCGACATTCTTGATAAATTAAATCTTGTTCACTATTACGGAGTACCTAAGTACCAAGATGCTTCATTTAAGTTTAATTTGCCCACCAAAAAACTGGGAACATTTCAGCTAATCGGATTTGGGGGGTTAAGCAATATTTATCAGGAAGATTTTGCTGAAGAAAACGAAGATTCTTTAACCCGAACAGCAGATTTTGGTGCCCATGTTGCATTTGCTGCAATCAAACATATTTATCCGATTAACGATAGAACGTTTATTACAAGTTATGTTTCGGCATCGAGTACTGAAAACAGCACCGATTACAAAAAAATTGACGACTTGGGCGAATGGTATACTGCATATTACGATCAATTCAATAATACATCTATTCGTATTTCAACAAGCATGAATACTAAAATAAATGCCAAACATCGCCTTAAAATGGGAATAACTTATTCCGATTTAGGATATAACATGTTTGCAAAACAAGATGTATTAAATACGGGAACTTACACAACAGAAGTTGATACTGATGGACGGGCAGGATTACTTCAAGGATATCTTAATTGGAAATACCGAATCGCAGATGAATTAACTTTAGTTTCTGGATTACATTATATTCAGTTTTTGCTAAATAACAGCTATTCTATTGAACCAAGATTAGGTGTTGATTGGAATTTTGCTCCTAAACAATCAATAAGTCTTGGTTTTGGTATTCATAGTAAAGTTGAAAGCATCGCTACTTATTTTGCTACAGTTGATAATGGCGACGGCACTTATTCTACCCCAAATAAAGACCTTGAACTATCTAAATCGGCTCATTATGTTTTAGGATACAGTAACCAGATTAGTAAAAACGTAAATTTGAAAGTAGAAGCCTATTATCAGCAACTTTTTAACCTTGCTGTTGAAAATGATATGAATAGCACTTTTGTATTAAATAATATCCGTTCGGGATATACAAATAAAGACCTTGTAAACAAAGGAAAAGGATATAATTATGGAATTGAATTAACTCTCGAAAGATTCTACTCAAACAATTATTATTTTCTAATTACATCATCGCTATATGAATCAAAGCTAACAGCATTAGACGGTATTAGCAGAAATTCACGATTTAATGGGAATTACGCTGGTAATATTTTAATAGGAAAAGAATTCAGAATAGGTAATCCATCAAAAAACAGAACAATAGGATTAAATACAAAAATTACCTTAATTGGCGGACAACGTTATACCCCTATTGATTTAGATGCATCGATTATCAAGGGATCGGAAGTTGAGTTTGAGAATCAATTTTATGCCAGAAAAGCTGACGATGTTTTTTCAATGAACCTGGGTATTACTTATCGAAGAAACAGAAAGAAAATAACGCACGAATTTAAAATTGATATCCAGAATGTAACCAATAATCAAGCGATGGTTTATGAGTATTATGATGATATGAGAAAAAAAATTGAAAAGGCATATCAGCTCGCTTTATTACCCAACATTAGTTATACGATACAGTTTTAAAATTTCTCGATATTTCTTATTAACCTGTTTAACTTTCCATCGTGACGAAAGTCACATGGAAACGTTAAATAAAGAAAATATTATAATTATTCCCTTTTTTGATATTTCCAGTCCCCACAATCTTTAATGAGTTGAATGAGTTCTTCAACAGCATTTTCTTCGGGGATATTTTTTTTAATTACTTCTCTGTTTTTATACAGGGTTATTTTCCCTGGTCCCGCTCCCACGTATCCGTAATCGGCATCGGCCATTTCGCCGGGACCGTTTACAATACAACCCATGATGCCTATTTTCAGGTTTTTTAACCGAGATGTACGTTCACGTATTTCTGCCGTTGCTTTCTGCAAATCGAATAAAGTACGCCCACAACCGGGGCAAGAGATATATTCTGTTTTTGACATTCGCACCCGGCTGGCCTGCAAAATGCCAAATGAGGTATTTACAATATCTTGATTTTTAATTGCTCCTTTGTCCTGCCTGTCGGCAGAAAGGTTCTCGATCCATATCCCGTCACCCAAACCATCAATAAACAAACCACCCATGTCACTTGCAGCTTTCAATTGAAAATCTTCAATATTATTTTCCGTGTAATTTCTTTTTATAATAACAGGTAAATAACAATCTGCATTCATTAATTTAAAAAATGCTGCCCGCTGATCGGCAAAACCATTTTTATTGTGGGTTTCAAGAACTAAAACAAGGTTTTTTTCTGATTGAATATCCCGAATAAGTTTCTCTGTTAATTCAGAATTACTTGTTAAAACAAAATTCAATGCCGTCGATTTTTTTGTTGATGAACGAAAATCAGCCACGGAATGAAACAAGGGGAATATTTTAGTATTTTCAAATCCCTTATTTTGCCATTCTTTGGCTTCAACAATATAATTGATCCCTTCATCTACATTTTGAGCATCTGCAATAAATGAATATTCAGGAACTAGTTCGCCATGAACAGTTCCGCCGGAAATTACAATTGGAAAATTGCTGCCTCCAATATTTGATACAGCATTCGTATTTCTTTTTTTGTACTCAAAGAATTGAACAGGAACAGGTTTAATTTCATTTATCAGGCCGTGATTCATTCTTTCTGTAAAATAGCTTGCCAGTTTTTTAGCAACCGGTATTTCGTTTTCGGGAGGTTCGGTAAGCGAAACACGAATAGTATCGCCTATACCGTCGGCAAGCAATGTACCAATACCAACAGCAGATTTAATTCGCCCGTCTTCTCCTTCTCCTGCCTCGGTAACACCCAGGTGCAAAGGGAAATACATTCCTTCATCATGCATTCGTGCAATCATAAGGCGGTTAGCCTGCACCATTACACGGGTATTGCTTGATTTTAAAGAAACAACAATATTCATGAATTTTTCACGAACACTAATCCGGAGAAATTCCATTGCTGATTCAACCATTCCCCCGGGAGTATCGCCATAGCGGCTCATAATACGATCGGACAGGGAGCCATGATTTACTCCTATACGCAGAGTTGTTTTATTTTCCTTACAAATAGTGAGCAGCGGAATCAGTTGAACTTCAATCTTTTTTATTTCAGCCTGATATTCCTCTTCTGTAAATTCCAGCCTGGTGAAATCGGCACGTTTATCTACAAAATTTCCCGGATTTATCCTTACTTTTTCAACTATTGCGGCTGCCGTAAAAGCTGCCTTTGGATTAAAATGGATATCGGCTGCAAGAGGTGTAAAAAATCCCGCATCACGAATTCCCTTTTTTATATTTTCAAGATTTTCGGCTTCCCGGATACCCTGGGCCGTAATTCGTACTAACTCCCCACCCTGACCGATAATCCTAAGCGACTGCAAAATAGTGCCGGGAGTATTCATTGTATTCGTATTGGTCATAGATTGAATGCAAATTGTGCTTTCGCCCCCAATTTCAATATTTCCAACTTTAACCGATCGTGTTTTTAAACGGGTATATTTAAAGAGATTAATATGATTTTCGAATTTCATTCGTTTAATCGCTAAATGATTTATGCAAAGGTGGCAAAAAATATTGAATTTACTTAAAAATTCTCCATCAAGACACTATTTCCAATAGTATTTGGGCATAAGGTTTTACTAAGATTATTCATCTGGAAGCAAAAGAGTTTCCCCCTTGGAGAAGGGGGTGCAGGGGGATTGATTAAAAATTCGACAAAGTAATTTAGTACACACTGTTTAAATCCCCCCAATACCCTTTAAAAAAGGGGGCGTTTAAAAGCTTAAGCTTTTTATAAAATTTTCCTTATTTTCGTAATCATCAAATGCAAGATAATATGTCGATAAAAGTAAACGATCTAACTAAAATATACGGTCAGCAGAGAGCCGTTGACGGCATCAGTTTCGAAATACAAACAGGCGAGATTGTTGGATTTGTAGGCCCCAATGGAGCCGGAAAATCAACAACCATGAAAATACTTACCGGATTTATCCCTCCCTCATCGGGTGAAGCCTGGATAAACGGGCTTGAATTGATTGAAAACTCTCTTGAAATACGTAAACACATTGGATACCTGCCCGAAAACAATCCCCTGTATCATGAAATGTATGTAAAAGAATACCTTGAATTTGTTGCGGGCATTTATAAGCTGGGGAAAAACACAAAATCACGAATTGCAGAAATCATTGAACAAACCGGACTGGCTGTTGAGCAGAAGAAAAAAATCGGGGCTTTATCGAAAGGGTACCGGCAGCGGGTTGGACTAGCACAAGCATTGATTCATAATCCCGCAATATTGATTCTCGATGAACCCACGTCGGGATTAGATCCAAACCAGATCATCGAAATCCGCAACCTGATATCGGAAGTGGGAAAAGAAAAAACAGTTTTGTTATCCACTCATATCATGCAGGAGGTTGAAGCAATCTGCGACAGGATTCTTATCATTAACAAAGGTAAAATTGTTGCTGATGATTCCATTGAAGCAATTTATTCGCATTCAAAAGACCAGCAAATTACCGTTATTGTTGAGTTTGATAAAATTACAGAGCAGAAAAATATTGAAAAGATACTGTTGGTTGACAAAGTAGCCCGTATAGATGATAAAAACTGGTTAATACAAAGCTCTTCGGACGAGATTCGTCAGCATATTTTCAATTTTGCAGTAAAATCAGGACTATCGGTACTTTCGATGCAAAAGAAAGAAAAAAGCTTAGAAGAAGTTTTTCAGGAGCTTACAAAATAAGCTTCGAGCCATGAGCTTTAAGCTGTCAGCTAATCGCTCGCAGCTCATAGCTTTTTTCTTTGTAAATTGGTATTTGTAATTTGAATTAACTATTTTTGGACGTTTTTATTTTTAATCATTATAAATAATTTATTATGGGATATTTATTTACATCTGAATCTGTCTCTGAAGGACATCCTGATAAAGTTGCCGATCAAATATCTGATGCTTTATTAGACGAATTTTTACGTCGTGATCCCAATTCAAAAGTTGCCTGCGAAACTCTGGTAACAACAGGATTGGTAGTTTTAAGCGGTGAAGTTCGAACTAAAGCATATGTAGATGTTCAGGAAGTTGCCCGACGAGTTATTAAACGAATTGGTTATACCAAGCAAGAGTATCGATTTGATTCAGACTCATGTGGTGTTATTTCTACTATTCACGAACAATCGCCCGATATAAACCAGGGTGTTGTCAGGGAGAAAGAAGAAGACCAGGGAGCCGGCGATCAGGGTATGATGTTTGGATACGCAAACAGAGAAACCGACGATTACATGCCATTATCATTGGTTCTTTCGCATGTTCTTTTACAGGAACTGGCAAAAATCCGCCGCGAAGGAATTGAAATGCTCTACCTGAGGCCCGATGCCAAATCGCAGGTTACACTTGAGTACGACGACAACAACACTCCTTCAAGGATACATACCATTGTTATTTCTACACAACACGACGATTTTGCCGAAGAGAAGAAAATGCTCGACATTATTAAAACCGATGTTCGCAAAATTTTAATTCCCCGTGCAAAAGCCCGATTTCCGGAAAGAGTTCAGAAACTTTTCAAAGATGATTTTATACTTCACGTGAACCCGACAGGTAAATTTGTTATTGGCGGCCCACACGGGGACACCGGGTTAACCGGACGTAAAATCATTGTTGACACCTATGGTGGTAAAGGAGCTCACGGTGGTGGTGCTTTCTCTGGTAAAGACTCGTCGAAAGTTGACCGTTCTGCTGCTTATGCTGCCCGCCATATTGCCAAAAACATGGTTGCTGCAGGATTAGCCAACGAGGTACTTGTTCAGGTGGCTTATGCTATTGGTGTTGCAGAACCTGTTGGTTTATATGTAAACACGTACGGAACAGCCAAAATAAACATGAAAGATGGCGACATCGCGGCTAAAGTGAAAGAGTTATTCGACATGCGCCCTGCTGCTATTGTAAAACGATTTGGTTTAAAAAACCCGATATTCGAAGAAACAGCTGCTTACGGACACATGGGGCGCGATTTTAAACGTGCAAAAGTTACTCTTATCGAAGGTAATGGAAACGGTGAAAAAGCAATTGAAAAAGAAGTAGATTTCTTTGCCTGGGAAAAAATTGACTATGTTGACAAAATAAAAGCTGCCTTTAAAATTTAGTACAAAGCCTGACTGCCTGAGGCAGTTATCAAGACTCTTTTTGCTGTTACTAAAATTGAAATTATAAATTAGCCATGATTCTTTTGCGGATCGTGGTTTTTTTGTGAAAAAGATATAAGTCCATAGTTGATAGACCACAGTCAATAGACGATAGGCCCCAGTCCATTGTTAAGATAAAAGTGGCAGTAGCAGGATACAATGAACAACTTGTCTGCCTCAGGCAGATGAACAATTACACGAAATATCGCTCTATGCTATTTGTTTGCTCTTTACAATTAGCAATAAACAATATAGCAATTTAGCAAAATAGTGCTCGCAGCTCATGGCTGTATTCTGTATTGAACATTCGGGGATTATTCATTGTTATTTTGATATCGCTTTAACCGGTCGGTTCTTTGAAAATATTACGGATTATCGAAAATCGTTTCATTTAGTATTTGTAAATTTATAACGTTTAATTTACGGGTTTAAAATCGACAGAACAAGTACATGAATACGAAATGGTTTGCCTTATACACTAAATCCAGGGCTGAAAAGAGAGTAAACGAAGAACTGTTGGAAAAAGGAATATCAACCTATCTGCCTTTGGAAAAAAAACTGAAACAATGGAGCGATCGAAAAAAATGGGTAGAATCGCCATTTATCAGGTCGTATATATTCGTGAATATCAGGGAAAAAGAAATACAAAAAGCGTTAAATACCCCCGGGGTGGTTAAAGTTGTTAAATTTGACGGGAAGCCCGCTCCTGTTCAGGAAGCACAAATAAAAATCATTCAATCGATTCTTGCCAGCAATGAAAATTTTGAAGTATGTAAAGAAGTGTTTGAACCCGGGGAGAAAGTAAGGATTGAAGATGGCCTGCTTAAAGGAATTGAGGGAGAACTGGTGTATCATTTGAATAAATACATGGTACTTATCCGGATAGATGCAATAAACCAGAACATTCTTGTACGAATTAATCCTTCACACATAAAGAAGGTTTAGATATATTTGATTAAATTTGATAATTAATAATACCGTTTGCTCGGATTCGTATATGGGACTGAGGAAGCGGAGCTGTGAAAAGTTCAACCGTCAATAAATAACTGGCAATAAACTATTTACAATAATCAATTAACAATTTAGGAATATAACGCCCTAACAGTTCGCAGCCCAACGCTTTTCCCAACAAACACTGGCCATTCTACGCGAAATTCCTAAAAATGAAAAAAATTCCCCGGAAGTTTAAAGTTATTCATCATCATCCATAAACCAACAACTACCGACTATTCACCATAAACACCAATTTATGAAATTAAAATATTTTTTTCTCCTAAGCCTGATCGTACTCATTTTAGCATCGTGTACAAGCAAAAAACAAATGACATATATGCGCGATCTGAGCCAAACCCGGGAAGCATTTGACATGAAAGCTCCCAAATACAGGGTTCAGAAACAGGATATCCTTTACATTAACATAAAAAGCATAAACAGTGAGTTAAATGCTCTTTTTCAATCGCAACCCATGGAAGGAAAACAAATGTTCCAGAATGAAACCAGCTTATACATCAACGGTTATGTGGTTGACGACTCGGGAAAAGTGGAAATGCCTTTACTCGGGCAAATCCCTGTTGCCGGGTTTACACTCGATGAAATAAAAACCTTGATCCGCGAACGTTCTAAGGTATATTTGAAAGAAGCTTCAATAGATGTTAAGCTCATTAGTTTTAAGTTTACTGTTTTAGGCGAAGTTAAAAAACCCGACACCTATAAAAATTTTAACAACCAGCTTACTGTTCTGGAGGCTATTGGTATGGCCGGCGATATTACAGAATCGGGCGACAGAAAAAATGTACTCGTGGTAAGGCCTTCGCCCGAAGGAACAGAAACATTCCGTATCGATTTAAGCAAGAAAGACGTTCTCAACTCCGAGGCTTTTTTCCTTCTACCCAACGACGTGGTTATTGTTGAGCCGGTACATGCAAAAGCATTCAGGGCAAATATTCCAAACATGTCCCTGGCTCTAACAACCATTACCACGCTGATACTGATTCTGAATTATATTAAATAGAACACAGACAACAGACAACAGACAACAAGTTAAAAAGCTTTTCTATGGACTATTGACCATCGACTTAAAAATATATTCACGAAATAAAGCCTGTCTGCCGATTAATCCACCGAAGGAGGACAGGCAGGCTCACCGCTGGCAGCTCATAGCTAAAAGCTTTTTACAATTAGTACTTTAAAATCTTTAACATATGGACCCAATCCAACAACCCCCTTATCCTCAATACAACTACCAGGAAGAAAGTATCGACATTAAGAAGTATCTCTTTAAGTTTTTACTAAACTGGTACTGGTTTGCTCTTGCACTCGCTCTTGCATTAAGCGTTGCCTATATGGTGAACCGGTACTCCGAACCTACCTATACCATTTCGTCTTCCATTATTGTTACCGATAAACAAAGCGACATGGCCAGCGTGGAGGCGATAATCGAAGAGCTGGGAATGAGCCGCCGTAACCGAAAAGCGGTGGTTGAAAACGAAATTACCATTTTAAAATCGTACAAGATGGCTCGCATGGCCATTGAAAAACTCGATTTCGATATTACTTATGTAGCTGTTGGCCGCAGGGAAATTGCCGAAACAAAAGCATATACCCGAAGCCCCTTTATCGTGCACATTGATACAACGCATAACCAGTTGTACAACTACCCGGTGAATATTAAAATTTTATCGGGTAAAGAATACCTGCTCGAAATCAATGACAAATACAATATTAAACAAACATTGCGGTTTGGAGAATCTTTTGATTCCGATATTTTTAAATTTAAAATTGACTTGCGCAAACCCGAAAGCTTTGTTTACGATAAAAACCAGTCCAATAAATACTATTTCTTTTTAAACGAAATCAACTCGCTGGCAAAAAACTACCGCAACAGGTTAAATATTGAAGTAAACGACAAAAAAGGAACCATACTCAATCTCAGCATCACAGGTTTTGTTCCCGAGCAAATTGCCGATTATTTGAACACTTTATCAAATGTGTATATACAAAGCGATTTAGACGAAAAAAACCTGCGTACATCCAACACGCTTCAATTTATAGATGAACAAATGAAAAGCATCGTGGATTCGTTAAATGCCGCTGAATTAAACTTACAAAATTTCAGGGTGCAAAACCAGGTATTCGACCTGAGCCAGAAAGGAAAACTGATTTTTGATAAATTAAATCTGTTACAAACAGAAAAAAACAAGCTGGAACTACAAAAAAGGTATTATGTTTATATTGAAAAATACCTTGAAAATTCTGAAAATTACGAACCTGTTATTGCCCCATCGGTAATGGCGGTTGAAAATTTAACTTTGCAAAATATAATTAACACATTAAATAGCCTGATATCAGAGCAAAACAGGGTAGCCTATACCGCAGAAAGAACAGCTCCAAACCGCATTATTCTTGAACAACAAATTAAAGAACTTAAAGATGCGTTAAAAAAGGAAATTTCTTCAACCATTCATACAAGCCAGATTGCCCTGCAACAATACAATGAGCAGATACAGGAAATTGAGCAGGATATTCAATCGCTCCCGGTAAACGAACGCCAGTTGGTGAATATTGAACGGGTATTTAAACTGAACAACGATTTATACACTTTTTTACTTGAAAAACGGGCCGAAGCGGGAATTACCAAGGCATCGAACGTGGCCGACAATAAAATACTCGATATTGCCCGCCCCGAAAATGCAAACCAGATTAAACCCAAACGCTCCATGAACTACCTGATTGCCCTTATTTTAGGGCTGGGAATTCCCGGGTTTATTATTATTCTTACCGAATTTTTCAATACCAAAATTGAAGAGAAGAAAGACATTGAACAGAATACAAAAATACCAATCATAGGAACAATAGGCCATAATGAAACCCAGAGCGACATTGCCGTTTATACAGACCCCAAATCAAGCCTTGCCGAATCGTTCCGCAGCCTGCGTACCAATTTACAGTATATTCTGCGTGAAAAAAATCAAAAAGTAATTATGATTACTTCAACCGTGAGCGGTGAAGGAAAAACATTTGCCGCCATTAACCTGGCATCCATTATCTGCATGACAGGTAAAAAGGTATTGCTCGTGGGGTTGGATTTACGTAAACCCGGCCTGCACCGTGTTTTCGATACACCCAACGAAACAGGCATCAGCACCTATCTCATCGGGCAATCGGAATATGCAGCCATTTTAAAACCCACGATGATTGAAAATCTGTGGCTGGCGCCTTCAGGCCCGGTGCCTCCAAACCCGGCAGAATTGATTGAAACGGATAAAATGAAAGACTTTTTTGAACTGGTAAAAAATGACTTCGATTACATTATAGTGGATACTCCTCCCGTGGCTATCGTTACAGACGCTTTACTGGTAAGCCAGTTTGCCCATGCCAATATTTTTATTCTCCGTCAGAAATATTCAAGCAAACATGTGTTTGAATTGATTAACTCTATACACGACACCCAAAAAATGGAAAATATGAATATTTTAGTGAACGATATCAAGATTCCGAAATACTATGGATATGGATACAATTACGGGTATGGATACGGGTACGGGTATGGATATGAATATAGAGGAAAATAAACCATGAGCAACAGTTTGTGAATAAGGAGAAAAGTAAATTGTAAATGTAATTTTATTAAAAGAAAAATACTTGCTATAAAATGAAAAAGGCATTAATAACAGGAATTACCGGACAAGACGGAGCCTATCTGGCAGAATTACTCTTAAAAAAAGGATACAAAGTACACGGGCTAAAAAGAAGAAGTTCTCTTTTCAATACTGCCAGAATAGACCATTTGTTTGCAAAAGATCGCGAAGAAAATTCAAATTTTAGTTATGCTTACTGCGATATGACCGATTCTACAAACTTAATAAGAATGGTTCAACAAATACAGCCTGATGAAATATATAATCTGGCAGCTATGTCGCATGTTAAAGTTAGTTTCGACACCCCGGAATATACTGCCAACGCAGATGGTATTGGTGCTCTTAGGCTTCTGGAAGCAATTCGAATATTGGGACTAGAGAAAAAAACAAAGTTTTACCAAGCTTCTACTTCTGAATTATATGGCAAAGTATTAGAAACGCCACAAACCGAAAACACTCCCTTTTATCCCAGGAGCCCTTATGGTATCGCCAAAATGTATGCTTATTGGATTACTGTTAATTATAGAGAAGCATATGATATGTTCGCTTGCAACGGTATTTTATTCAATCATGAATCTCCTCTTAGGGGAGAGACATTTGTTACCAGAAAAATAACCCGTGCTGTTGCTAATATTGCCCTGGGGTTTCAACATGCATTAAATTTAGGGAACCTTGATGCAAAACGCGACTGGGGACACGCCAAAGATTATGTCAAAGCCATGTGGTTGATGTTACAACAAGACATTCCAGAAGACTACGTTATAGCCACAGGGATAACCACAAGCGTTCGAGAATTTACAAGAATGGCCTTTGAACACGTCGGAATAACTCTTACTTATCAAGGAAAAGGAATCTCCGAAACAGGAAAAATTGATAACATAAACCATTCTGTTTTTGAAGAAGTTGTTGGAATAAAACCTATTCATTTAAAAATCGGACAGGTTCTCGTAAAAGTTGATCCTTTCTTTTTTCGCCCTACAGAAGTAGATATATTACAAGGTGATTCAACAAAAGCACAAAAAAAACTTAACTGGTATCCTAAATACGATTTGCAATATATTGTAAAAGAAATGATGCAAAAAGATATTTTATTAACCCGCAAAGAAGATTATTTAAAAAAAGGGGGATTTATAATGCCTCCACAAATTGAAGACTTTAATTAAAGAATATGTCGTATAAAGATTTTGAAATAACACGATCAAAAGTAATCCCCGATATTTTAATAATAAAACCATCTATAAGTTGGGATGATAGAGGAAATATTTTTTCAAGTTATAATGCTGATTTTTATAATACCTTTTTACCCAAAACCCTTGATTTTAAACACGACAAATTTGCATTATCTAAAAAGAATGTTTTAAGAGGGTTGCACGGGGACAATAAGACCTGGAAACTTGTTTCATGTGCTTTTGGTGAAATATATGAGGTTGTTGTCGATTTAAGGCCGGATTCACCCTCTTACATGAAATGGGATGCCTTTGAATTAACTGCAGACGAATTTCGTCAAATATTAATCCCTCCAAATTTTATTAATGGCTATTATGTAAAATCTGACAAAGCATTATTTCATTATAAACTGGCCTATGATGGTGAATATATTGATGCTGGAGAACAAATAACATTCCGTTGGGATGATGAAAAATTTAAAATTAAATGGCCGTGCATTAACCCAATATTACAAAACAGAGATAAATAATAACCCATGAATATTAAAAATAAAACTTTGGCAATAAATGGGGGCACACCTGTTAGCAAAGAACCAATATTAATACACAAACCTTATCTTGATGAAGAAGATTTTGCTGCAGTGGATCGTGCCATGCGATCGACTTTTATTTCAGGTGATGGCCCCGAATGTCGTGAATTTGAAAAAATGCTGGCAGAATATTTAGGTGTTAAACATGTACTCTTTGTTAATTCTGCCACATCGGCATTAGAATTGGCTTTTCGGGTTAAAAATTTTCCTGCAAATAGTGAAGTTATTGTTCCTGACTTTACCTATACATCAACAGCCATAGCCGCTTTATACAATAACCTGAAAATTGTACTTGCCGATGTTTATCCCGATAACGGGAGTTTGGATGTAAACAAATTAGAATCTTACATCTCACCAAACACCGTGGCTATTGCTGCCGTTGACTACGCCGGGATACCTGCCGAAATGGATAATATTATGGCTATTGCAGCAAAGCATAATTTATATGTTGTACACGATACTGCTCAATCCATTGGTTCGGTGTATAAAGGAAAAAAAACCGGAACCCAGGGGCATGTTTCTACTTTCAGTTTTCATGGAACAAAGAATCTGACTACGGGTGAAGGCGGGGCATTGGTAACCAACGATGATACTATCGCCGAAAGAGTAAAAATACTCAGGGAGAAAGGTACTGATAAGTATTCGTTTCTCACCGACAACAAAACCCGTGGCTATTATGAATACGTTGATATCGGAAACTCATATGTTCAATCTAACATCAATGGAGCACTGGGAGTTTCTCAACTCAAAAAACTTGATTGGATGAATACAGAAAGACGTAAAATTGCCGAGTATTACATAAAAGAACTTTCTGGCATAAACGGGCTTGATATGCTGCGGATCACCAAAGGTGCTGAACACAATTGGCATTTATTTGGAGTTTTGGTGCCTAAAGATGAAAAATACTGGATAATGGATGCTCTGCGCGCCGAGGGAATAATGGCAAATGTTCATTATACACCTCTTCACCGCAATCGTTATTATAATCATTTAGGAACAGATGAAATGTTCCCGGGTTCTATACAGTTTTTTAGCAGATTATTACGATTACCTATTTATCCTTCATTAAATAAAAAAGAAATAAACAACATTATTATGGCTGTTAAAAAAATATTTAAATAAATTTTAAGGTTATGTATACATATGATGATATAGCTTTCAGGGTTATTGAAAGGGATGATTTAAATGCTCTTAGACTTTTACACAACGATCTTTCTATATGGGGAAACTTGTTAAATATTGAATTTATTGACGAGAAAGATCAAGAAAACTGGTGGGAAAATTTGTATAGAAAAAAAAATGATAAAAGATATGTTATATGCCAAAAAGATACGCCAAACAAAATAATTGGGAGATTAAGAATACAAAACATTAACTGGCAGCACCATAATTGTGAAGTTGGGCTGGATATAATATCTGAATTTAGAGGAAAAGGATACGGTTATAAATCTTATAAAATGTTATTAGAGTTTCTTTTTGATCATTATAATATGAATATGTTATATTTAAAAGTAGCTGATTTTAATCCAAAAGCAAAAAAGCTGTATGAAAAAGTTGGATTTAAAGAAACGGGAAAGCTTCCCGACTTTTTTTATAGAAAAGGTAAATATTGGGATTATATTATTATGTCAATAACAAAATTTGAATATCAGAATTTAAAATGAAGTTATTAATATCTGGTTATGCATGGCGTGGAGGAATGCTAAATTATCTTGGAAAAGGTTTTGAACAAAATAATCTTGATGTAAAATATGTATTTTTCCATGCAAAGGGATCGTTTGCATCTAAGTTCTTAAACGAATTTTCTCGTTTTCAATCTGTTTCTAATTTAATTGAATTAGAAAAATACAATAAATTCGTTATTAAAAAAGCTCAGGAGTTTGAACCCAACATTCTCTTTGTAACAGGTGGGGGACGGTTATTTCCGGAAACAGTTAAGTATTTTAAAGAAGTATTAAAATGCAAAACGGTTTGTTATATTGCGGATAACCCCTTTGACTCTTCAAGAGATCCTCTTGTCGGTATGTCGCTTAGATTTTTTACACACATTTTTGTTTGTGAAAAGTCCTGGATACAAAATATTTCAAATGTTTCTCCTTACTCAATAATTAAACCTATCAGCGTTGGGTATAATCCTGAAAAATTTTATCCTATTCAAGACAACACTATTACACTAAACGATTTTAAAAAATATAGTTGTGATATTTCATTTACAGGTTCAAATTATAATAACAATGCCGAAGGGGCCTATAGAGCAGGAATACTTGCCCAGCTTTCAACTTATGATTTACGCATATGGGGGAATGGAAACTGGAATAAAAGAATTAAATATTTCCCGGAATTAACTGGTTGTATAAAAGGTGAATTTCTATCATTTGAAAACCTTTTAAAACTATACAAATTATCAAAAATCAATATGAATTTGCCTAGTCCGCAAATTATTACCGGGTTTCAGCCAAGAGTGTTTGAAATAGCTGCAGCCAAAGGGTTTCAGATTATTGATTATAGAGATGATTTACTTGATTTTTTTTCTAAAGATGAAATGGTAACTTTTAAAGGTCCAAAAGAACTTCGGGAAAAAACAAACTATTTTTTATATAACGAAAATGAGCGGATTCAGATAACAGAGCATTTGTACCAAAAAGTAAAGAATAATTATTCCTGGCAAAGCATTTCAAAAATTATTCTTGATAATATAACCTAACTACATTATTTTTTCTTCTTCCTAAATAACTAGTTCTTCTTTATTTTGATTTAATATAACAACTTAAAAACATGATAATGAACTACTATGATTTAATTAAAAAAATTCCATTTTTTGAAAAAAAAATAAAACAACTAAAAGGGAAAAATATAGTAGATATAATAACTGACCTGGTAAATAATAATGAACCATTAATAATCGATATTGGATCTAATCGTGGTCAAACAATTGATATTTTCTCAAAAATATATAAAGATGCCCCAATATATGCTTTTGAGCCCACTCCTGATTTATATAAGCTGTTGTTATATAAATATCAGTTGTTTGAAAACATAAAAATATTTAATTTGGCACTAGGTGATAAAAATGCAATTATGGATTTCAATATTTCTTCATATTCACCAACAAACTCTATTCTAGAACCCAATATTTCTACTTACAAAAACTATGATTATAAATTACCATCAGGGAAAATGTTATCTGATACATTTATTAATTCTTCCCAGAAAATTATTGTTGACGTTACTACATTCGATAATTTTTATCAAAAAAATATCCCGGGGAAAATAATTGATATTTTCAAAACAGATACGCAAGGTTTTGATTTTGAAGTATTAGCCGGATCAATAAATAGCTTGCCATACATTAAAAGTATAATCTGCGAATGTCAATTTCAACAATTTTATATGGGAAGCAAACCTTTTTATAATATAATTGAATTTTTATACAGTAATGGTTTTTATATATCAAACCTTCTCAAAAACAACTATAAAGAAAGAATATTCGAATGCGATATGGTTTTTATTAACAAGAATTTTAAGGATTAATTTTTTAACAGTTTAATTGACTCTCCTGCATTTAATATAAATAAAGCTGTTTTTATTTATTAGAAAAAATCGTTTTATAACAAATTTTAAATAATTATATATTTTCTACTTATGAGTTTATATTTTTTTTCATGGAATTAAAATTGTTGATTAAAAACACATCTTATCTTGTATTCTCTAGAATTATTAAATTTTTGGTAGGGGTATTACGAGCAAAATTAATAGCCATATTTTTAGGAGTAGTTGGTGCTGGAATTATTTCTCAGCTAACAATGATAACGAACAGGATGTCTCAATTTACCTTGTTGGGAATGAATGATGGTTTGGTAAAGCAAATTGCTGAGTCTCGTTCGGAAATATTATTTAAAAATAAATTAGCGGTACTTTTAAAATCATATATAGTCGTTGCTTTTATAATATTTATTCCCAGTTTTTCATTATTGCTTATTTTTTCAAAGAATATTACTATTTATATTTTTGGTGATCTTGAGTATTATAACTATTTCTTGTTTGGTTTATTTTCTTACCCTATCTTGGTTTTAAACAGTATCTCGTTTGCTTTATTAAAAGGCTTTAAATTAGTCAAATACATTGCCAGAAGTGAAATTATAATTATTGGAGTTAATTTTATTATATTTATTCCTCTTGTTTATTATTTTGGAATTTTAGGAGGAGTAATTCATATCGCATTTTCTTTTTTATCAATTTTAATCGTTAATAATTATTTTGCACGCACAAAAATTTTTAAAGATATCAATCTAAAAATAAGTGATTTAAAAGAGAGTAAGGTAAGTTTTAATTCCGTTAAAGAATTACTGCAGTTTGCAGGAATTGGTATCACGAGTGGATTTGCAATAATAATTTCAGAAGTTATTACAAGAGCAATAGTAGTAAAAAACCTGGGAGTAGAAGGAATCGGTATATACAGCCCCGTAGAATCATGGGCTGCATTGTTTACTGGTTTTATTCTTCCTTCTATTTTTATTTATCTTTATCCGCGATTTAGCGAAAGTAAATCTAATGTTGTAATCGTTGGATTAATAAATGATACTTTTCGATTAGTTTCTTTTATCATGCTTCCAATCTTAATGATTGCTATACCTCTTCGTTATCAAATAATTCCTATTTTTTATAGTATAAATTTTACAAGTGCCGGAGATTTTTTACCGGGACATTTTATCGGGGTGCTATTTTATATTTGGATGATGTCACTAAGTCAAGTATTTACTCCTACAGGAAGAATAAAAATATATGGTTTATTTTTAATAATAATAAGTAGCATTGATATATTAATTGTTTATTTTTTAGTACCTCATTTTGGGCTTTATGGATGGATGTTTAAATTTATAGTAAGTCCTTTGATCTTTTTTATTGTTTACTTTCAATATCTTAAACCCAGAATTAAGTTACGAATTGAACGGGATAATTTTTTGTTAATGTGCTTTGTAGCATTTGCTGCAATTCTTTTATACGGGCAAGAATTTATATTTAATTTAGCATATTATTATAATTTACTTATTGGGTTATTGTTATTATCGTTTTCTTTTCTATTTATTAAACCCTCAGAAAAAGAGTTTACCATTCAATATTTATCTAATTTGATTAAAAAGATTAAAAACTAAGAGTTATTATGATTAAGGGTAAACATATAGATTATTTATTTTGGCTTATATTGATTTTTTTTTCTAATCCGGGAGGTATCCAAAATGCTCTGGGAATTTTTGAGTTTACTTCTAAAGTAAATTTAAATGATTTTTTATTCATCATTTTAAGTGTGCTTTACTTAATCAAAAATAAGCATTATGATATATATGATAAACCTTATAAATATCTTCGAAGATATTTATTTTTCTTTTTATTCTATTTCATTTTTGTATTTGGATATTTAACCCCCAATATAAATAACGTTGTAAATTATAATGCCTTCTTCACAATAATAAAATTGAGGCATGCACTATATAGTGTTTTTCTTTTTATATATGTATATCCCTTTTATAAAACGAATAATATGTTTTTTATAAAAGCGTTGCTGGTATCCAGTATCGTAATTTTAATATTGTTTCTTCAGGCCCTTTTTACGAATATTGAAATAATTCCATATGAAACATACGCGAGGGGTTTTATAGATATAGACAGAAAATTATTATTATCTTATGGTTTTTTACCCATTTTAATCCCATTGGGTGTTGTATTTATCGTTTTTAAATATAAAGAAAAAAGAAATATTAAAAATCTTGTTCTAATTGCTTTTTTTTTAATGTTTCTAACATGGATTGTTTCAATAACCAGAAGACATATTGCAGGAACAATTATTTTCTTTATAATAGCATTGTTGTTACAAAACTATTTCAACAGGAAATCTCTTATCGCTACTTCTGGTATATTAAGAATTTCTTTTATTTCATTTTTAATATTAGGTATAGTCTATTTAACTTTTCCAAAGTACATTGAAGCCAGCTATAAAGTAATAGAGGATACTATTCATATTGTTAGATATGGAGAAACATCAACCGGTCAAATAGATGAACGATTGCAGTTTAATAGATATTTTATCTTGGATTTATTCCACAAGTATCCTGTTTTGGGAACAGGTTTTGATAATAATTGGCGGACAGGAGAAGGTGATCGGCTAGGTTACGAGGCATCTGATTACCCATTTTTAGGAGCTCTTGCAATGACAGGTATCCTTGGAATTATTGTTTTTCTTCCTATATATATAGCAATTATTATCTTCTTATATAAAGATTTAATATTTATAAAAAGAAATTTAAAAAGATATAGTTCTATTGAAACTATCCTGTTACTATTGTTTATTTTATATTTTATATATGATTTATTGCAGTATATGAACTGGTTCAATCCGATGTCAAACTATGTTTCTTATTCCTGGTATATATATTTAGCTATGTATCTTGCTTCAAGGAGAATTTTCTATGCAAAATTTAGTAAAGAAAATACAGTTGTAAACGTAAATAATCAAAAAAATGCCCCCTTTCTTCACAAAAGTTTTTTTTAATAATATCTGGTTTAAGTTTCAATATAAAAATTATAGTATTTCTCCCCTGAAATTACTACAAAATTTAAATGAAAGCCAGTATTGGACGAGAAATCAAATTGAAGAAGCTCAAATTGGGCAATTAAAAAACATTGTATCTATTGCAAAACAATCTAACGATTTCTATAAAAAACTATATTCAAATATTGACATTAGAAAAATAGAAACCTTTGAAGAGTTTAATAAATTGCCATATATATTAAAAAAAGACATCCAAAAAAACAATTTAGAAATTCCATCGTCAAACTCATTAATTTTTAAAGCAACAACGAGCGGAAGTACCGGAGACCCATTAACCGTATATTTAAACGATATCGCAATGGCTTATCGAATAGCCGGGCGTTATAGATTTTATAGTTGGTGGGGCATTAGTCCTTCTGATAGAGGAATATTAATTTGGGGTGAAAAAAAAGATTATCAAAATAGAAAAGTAGGTTTTGCACGATCTGTTTACGAAAAACTAATTAAAAGAAATTTTAAAATAAGTATCTTTAAATTAAATAATGATACAATAAAATATTATTATGATTTAATTCTTAAATACAAACCCAAATATCTTTATGGATATACTTCCGCTTTAAAACAATTCGCA
Organism: Bacteroidetes bacterium GWB2_32_14; assembly: GCA_001768235.1. Taxonomy (GTDB): domain Bacteria; phylum Bacteroidota; class Bacteroidia; order Bacteroidales; family UBA12077; genus UBA12077. Next base: position 127,491 of record MENK01000035.1, on the reverse strand, counting down.
GAACTACTTGAATCAAAAAATTTAAACGGGAAATTATTAAATATAAAGATCGCGATTGTAACTTCTGAAGTTTTAATTGAAAATGATCGGGAATATATTGAGAAAATAATTGGATGTAAAGTTGTAAATGAATATGGAGCTGCCGATGGAGGTCTTTATGCTTTTGAATGTCCTCATGGAGGCATGCATGTTTTTGAAGAGTCCGTTTATATGTCAACAAATAATAACAACGAAGTGATAACAACAGAGTTTTTTAATGACAGAATGCCTCTCGTAAATTATAAAATCGGTGATCGCGTGTTTTTTAATAATGAAAAATGTACTTGTGGAAGAACTTTAAAAACTATTAAATCTATTGAAGGCCGTGCCGGAGATGTCATTATTAAACCTAATGGCGAAAGTCTAAGTCAATATTTTTTCTATTATTTAATGAAAAATATTGACGATGATGGTTATAAAGAAGGAATTAATAAATATAAAGTTATACAAAAAGGTAAAAAGTTTGATTTTTATATCGTTCAGGGAAAGAACTTTAACCCGGAAATTGAAACGTATATCTTAAAATCTATGAAAAAGGATATTGGTACTGAAATTATTGTTGACTTTATATATGTTTCAGAACTTCCAAGAGAAGAAAGCGGGAAGCTGCGCTTTTTTAAAAGATTGTCTGACTAAATCAACAGATCAATAATGAAAGTATTGCACATAGTAAGTACCGCCTTGCCTTTGGAGGGAGGCCATTCTATTAGAAATCACAATATATTCAAATATCTCAAGAATAAAATAAAAAATCTTGATGTTGCTGTTAGCATTTTTGAGATTGATGAAAAGAGATTATCTCGTAATCTGCGTTTTATAGAAGATGATGTAAATTACACACAGATTATCTCAAAAAAAATAATCTGGTATTTAAAAGTTTTTTATAAATCTCCTATTTTAAACCAACCCCTACAACTTTTCTTGATTTTTATTAATTATTTAAAAATTAAAAAAACTTTTAACATAAACGAATACGATATTATTCATGGACATTCTGGTTATAATAATGGAATTAGTGCATATTTAATTGCAAAAAAATTCAAAAAGAAATTTATATATGACCTTCATGCATTATCAATTGATAACATCAAAAAAGGGACATTAAAATATAAGATAGCAAAGCGAATGGAATCGTTTCTTATACGCAAAGCAGAAGTTTTAATAACAATTGACCCTGAGCTTAAAAAATATATAATAAATAAATACGGTATTTCTGAAGATAAAATTTTTTCAACACCTAATGGAATTGATAGTGACTTGTTTAGTAAGAATACTAAGTTGAATAAAGAAGATTTTGCAGGTAATGGAAAATTTGTAATAGGTATTGATAATTCTAAATCAATAGAAAATTTTCAGTTTATACTTAAAAATATTGATCAAATAATTGCAGTATTTCCAGATGTGTTTTTTGTAGTTTTTGGTGATAAAAATTCAAATCTTGAATACGATCCAGAATATTTTAAATTTTTACCAAAAATTAAATTCAAAGAAATGGCTGATTATTATTCAATACTTGATTTGTTTATTATGCCTCGTATAAGAAATAATATGACAGAAACAATTACACCATTAAAAATTTTAGAAATAATGAGTTGCGAGATTCCTGTTTTAGTAAGTAACGTAAATGGGTTAAGTTCTTGTGTTAAACACTCAGAAACAGGATACATTTTTAATTTGGAAAAAGGCATTACAAGTTTTAATGATGCAATAAAAGAAATTAGAAGCAATAAAGAACTTATTAAAGTTTGCAAAAATGCCAGAGAATGGGTTGTGTCAAATAAAAGTTGGGAAAATGCTGCAGAACAATATGTTAATGCCTATCACAAGATTTTCAAAAAAGAGCATCTTCACTAAAAAATGAGAAAGATGCAAAAAGTTCTTATTAAAATATCCGGTTGAATTAAAAAGAATGAACATTTTAGTATCGCATTTTGGAATATTTAAAAAAGGAGGATGGGGGCGTACATTTTCATTAGCCGAATCTCTCGTTGTTCTTGGCAATAATGTTACCGTTTTAACTACAAACCCCGGGTTTTCCTTAGTAATTCAAAAGAAAAAAATTAATGGTGTAATCGTATATATTTTCCCCGATATAGTACCATCCCTATTAACATCAAAAGGGTTTGGTGTTTTAAGTCTTTTATTACGATTGCTATATGTGATTTTTAATCGGTTTGAAATTCTGCATTCTGATTCAGGCCATCGTCCTTCTGCCGGATGGCCTTGTTTATTAAATCGTTTAATATATAAAGGGATATATGTTTCTGAATGGTGGGATTTTTTTGGAAAAGGAGGCCAATTAGAAAATAAACCAAAATATTTTAAAATTCTCTTGGGAGGATTTGAAAAATGGTCTGAAATTAACGACAAGAAAAAGGCCGATGGTATTGTTGTATTATCAAGTTTTATGAAAGAAAGAGCACAAAAATTAGGAATAAGAAAAGATATTGAAATAATACATGGGGGGGCAGATATTATAAATATTCCTAGAATGAAATTAGTAAAAAATAAAAGCAATTATATAGATACAGATAAAAAAATCCTTTTGGGTTATATTGGAATGTCAGAAAGCGAATTGTCTGATTTAGAACCATTTATTAAAGCTCTTGAAAAGTTTAAAAACGAAATTACTTTTGTTACATTTGGAGGGTTTGTTGGAGAAACAAATATTCAGGCTTATAATTTAGGTGGTATAATTAAAGAAATGGGATGGGTTGATTATTCAAAAAATTCTGAATTATTAAGCATCGTAGATATATTTGTATTAATAAAAAAGGAGTCTGATATAAATTTGGCCGGTTGGCCGAACAAACTTGGAGATTATTTAGCTTGCGGAAGACCTGTTTTATTAAACCCTTATGGGGATGTTACAGAATTTGTAAATAAAAATAAAGAGTGTTTTATTATTACAACCTGGAATAAAACTGATATTGAAGAGAAAATTCAAGAAATAATTGAAGGGAAATATCATTTAGAAAACATGGCCGAAAAAGCCCGTTACATTGCAGAGCATGAAATTTCATGGTTAAATCGTGCTAAAATTCTAAATAACTTTTATCTTAAGTTAAAGTTAAATAAGACTAATTGAAATGGAATTATTAGAAAATTCAATTCAAAATTTGTTAGAGTACATCGAAAAAGAAAAATTTGCAGGTTATGATCCTTATGATATATTGAATTCAAAATTTCCAATACAAAAAATGGGCAAATGGATTCCTGTAATTGCCACACAACTTCATAAAAGAAACCCCATTAACCTGAGACCTTTATTAGGAATTAAAAAAATTCACAGCACAAAAGGAATGGGATTACTTTTAACTGCATACGTAAAATTATATGATTATTCAAAGAATTCTGAATATCTTAAATCTATAGAATATATTAAGGATTGGTTATTAAATAATACAACAAATTATGAGGATTGTACTTCATGGGGTTATGATTATGATTATATAAATCCTGAAGAATCTGTTAAAAAAGGGTTCCCGACAGTTGTTCATCATTCGTACATTTATCAAGGATTGTTCGAATACTATAAAATATTTAATGATGAAAATATTAAAACCTTCTTAATAAAGAATATCTCATTTATAACAAATAAGATTCCTGTTAATATTTTTGAATCGGGTATAAGTTATAGTTACAATCCTTTAAGTAAAAAAGTAATCTGTTATAATGCAAGTTTGCATGCAGCATATTGTTTGGCTGTAGGATATTATTTTACTAAAAGCGCTGATTTATATAAACAAATAATTGATGTTGTTAATTTTGTTATTTCTCAACAAAAAGAAGATGGCTCATGGTATTACAGCATTGACAATAAACTTATAAAAGAAAGAAAACAAATTGATTTTCATCAGGGATTTATTTTAGAAAGCATATACGAAATAAAATCAATAATTAATTTGCATAATCAGGATTGGGAAAACTCAATTAAAAAAGGATTAACTTTTTATTATAATAACCAATTTGATAAAAACGGGAAATCTTTTTGGAGATTACCTAAAACACATCCTGTTGATATACATAATCAAAGTCAGGGAATTATAACATTTTCGAAACTCGGAGAATATAATAAAGACTATTTACATTTTGCCCAAAAGATTGCTTTTTGGACAATTTCAAATATGCAAAGTAAAAAGGGGTATTTTTATTATAGAAAATACAAATTCTTTATAAATAAAATATCTTATATGCGATGGTCACAAGCCTGGATGTTATTAGCTCTTTCTATTTTAAAAAAAGAATCTACAAATAAACCTTTTTCTTAAATATTTTTTCGTATTCTTTTATTATAGTTTAGCTTCAAAATTACCTTACATCGGCTTTGTAAACTCCCCAAGAAACACTGAACCTTATTCTATATATGGGGGTGTTTCTGCAAAAAAAATTAAAAAAAGATAATAAAATACTCTGTGTTTTTTAAAACAATAATTAAAAATGACTTTAAACACTATCTGTTGCAGATGTATCTTAGATACAACTGTCAATGACATTTGGTTCGATGAAAATGGAGAATGCAAATACTGCAAAATCCATAATGAAATGGAAAGAAGACACCCCTTAGGCTTTCAGCTGGATAAGGAACTAGAAGGTCTTTTATTTAAAATAAAAAAACAGGGAAAACATAAAAAATACGATTGCATAGTAGGTGTAAGTGGCGGCAGAGATAGTTCATATACTTTGCTAACAGCTGTTAAGCTTGGGTTGCGTCCTTTAGCCGTACATTTTGATAATGGTTGGAACTCCGACATTTCTGTTCAAAACATAAAAAAAGCATGTGACAAATTAAATGTGGAATTACATACTATTGTTGCCGACTGGGAAGAATTCAAAGATTTACAGATTTCTTTTTTAAAAGCATCTACCCCCGATGCTGATGTACCTACAGACTATGCTATTTATTCTGTACTTTATCATGTAGCAAATAAAGAAGGCATTAAATACATCTTAAACGGACATTCTTTCAGAACAGAAGGTACCTCTCCCATTAGCTGGACTTATATGGACCCGCTATATGTTAAATCTGTTCATAAAAAATTTGGTAAAATTCGCAACTTTAGAAGTTTTCCTCACATGACCATTCTTAAGTTACAGTATTATATTTGGATTAAACGTATTCGCGAAATTAGGCTAATGGAATTTATTGACTATAAAAAAAATGAAGTAGATAAAGTGCTTGCTGAAGAACTCGATTGGAAATATTATGGAGGACACCATCACGAAAATGTATATACAAAGTTTTTTCAATCATATTATCTTCCTAAAAAATTTAATATAGATAAACGTAAGACCGAATTATCTGCTCTTGTGCGTTCCGGACAAATTAAAAGGGAAGAAGCCTTGTCCGAAATTAATGAACACCCTTATAAATACGACGAAAAGGTTGTAGAATATACTTTAAATAAGCTGGGAATATCTAAGGCCGAGTTTTCAGCTATAATGCAAGCTCCTTTAAAATCACATGATGACTATAAAACATTACTCCCATTAATTCGCTTGCTAAAATGGCCTATAAAAATGGCCACAAAATTTAAAATTTTACCACATATTTTTTATTTAAAATATGCATCCTGAAAAACTAAACATTGTTATTCTCGATTATGGAATGGGTAATCTGCGTTCAGTTTACAACAAATGCAAGCGTATAGGTTATCAGGCATTAATCAGTAATAAAAAAGAAGATATTTTAAATGCTGATAAATTAATTTTACCGGGGGTAGGGCATTTTGCAAACGGTATGCTAAAACTAGCAGAATTAAATTTAATTCCTGTTTTAAATGAAAAAGTTTTAGTAAACAAAACACCTATTTTAGGAATTTGTTTGGGAATGCAGTTGTTTTGTAAATCATCCGAAGAGGGAAATGCTAAAGGACTGGGATGGATCGATGCAGAAACAGTAAGATTTAAACTTCAGGATAACCGATATAAAATCCCGCATATGGGCTGGAATAGTATTAAACCTAAAAAAGAAAGCGTTTTATTTAACCATTTCGATGCTGATTATTTATATTACTTTGTGCACAGTTATTATATTCAATGTAATAATCAGGCAGATATTTTAGCCACAACAGAATATAAAATTGAATTTGTTTCTGCCCTGGAAAAAGAAAATATATTCGGGGTTCAGTTTCATCCTGAAAAAAGCCACGAATGGGGCGAACAATTATTGAAAAATTTTATAGAAACAAATCATGTTTAGGCCAAGAGTAATTCCTGTATTATTATTAAAAAATCAGGGTCTGGTTAAATCAGTAAAGTTTAAAAACCACCGTTACATTGGTGATCCAATAAACGCTGTAAAACTTTTTAATGATTTAAAAGCAGATGAGTTGGTATTTCTTGATATTAATGCAAGTAAAAACAATTCTCTTATTTCGCTTGATTTTGTAAAAAAAGTGGGTGATGAAGCAAATATGCCCTTTGCTGTTGGGGGTGGTATAAAAACCATTTTGCAAATCAGGCAAATTTTGAATGCAGGAGCCGAAAAAGTTGTTATCAATACTCAGGCTGTCTTAAAACCTGATTTTATAAAAGATGCTGCATCCGAGTTCGGAAGTTCAACTATTGTTGTTTCCATTGATGTTAAAAAAAACCTGTTTAATAAAGAAAAAACCTATATCTTTTCTGGCACAAAAGCTACAATATATTCTCCGGTTCAATTTGCAGAATTAGCCGAAGAGATGGGTGCCGGAGAAATAATTATAAATTCAATTGAACACGATGGTATGATGGCGGGATATGATTTAAACCTGATTAAAAGAATTTCGGAATCAGTATCAATTCCTGTTGTTGCAGTAGGAGGTGCCGGATGTTTAACCGATTTAAAATTAGCAGTAAAAGAAGGATGGGCATCTGCTGTTGGAGCCGGAAGTCTTTTTGTATATCATGGGCCAAGAAGAGCTGTATTAATTAATTACCCTACTCGAGATGAATTAAAAATACTTTATAAATGAGAATTTTAATAGCTCTCAATCACCCCTCACAGTATTATTTATTTAAAAATTTTGAGTTAGAGATTTCTAAGAATGGATACTCTGTACTATTTGTTATTAATGATAAGGATATCCTTAAAATTTTGCTTGAAAGAGATAATAAAAATTTTATTCAACTTAGCACAAAGAAAAGTAATAAAGGATTAATATCAATTGTTGCAAATAGAGGATTAGAATTGATCTTGCAAGATATAAAAATGTATCAACTGGTTAATCGTTGGAAACCAAATATCCTTATGGGTACAGATATATCAATTGCCCACATAGGAAAAATAAAAAAGATACCTTCTGTTATATTTAATGAAGATGATTTTAATATAAATAAACTTTTTTGTAAAGCAGCTTATCCTTTTTCCAATTTTATATTTAGTCCTTTGGTTTGTGATGTGGGAAAATATGAAAATAAGAAAATAGGTTATAATGGATATCAGAAACTTGCCTACTTGCATCCAAACAGATTTAGGCCAGATATTAAAATAGTTGAGAAATATATCAATATTGACAGGCCTTATTTTATAATACGTTTAGTAAGTTTTACTGCAGGACACGATATTGAAAGACAACATGGAGGAATAACTACAAATTTACTTCAAAAGTTAATTGATAAATTAAATCCTTATGGGCATATTTATATTACATCTGAAAAACCATTAATAAATATATTTGAAAAATATAGACTAGAAATTAATCCATTACATATTCATCATATACTTGCTTATGCTCATTTATTTATTGGTGATAGTCAAAGTATGTGTGTTGAATCATCTGTATTAGGTACTGCGTCTATACGATTTAATAGTTTTGTTGGGAAAATATCTGTATTAGAGGAACTTGAGAAGAAGTATAATCTCACTTATGGAATAAATAATTTAGAAGAAACCGATTTATTAAAGAAGCTTGATGAACTCCTTTCTATAAAAGATTTGAAATTAATTTATAAAACCAGACAAAAAGAAATGCTTCAGGATAAAATTGATCTAACAGGATTTATGATTTGGTTCGTCGAAAATTACCCTGAAAGCGTAAGGATCATGAAAGAAAACCCTGATTATCAATATAATTTTAAATAAATGAAAATCATCTCTGTAGTAGGTGCACGGCCCAACTTTATGAAAGTCGCACCTTTTATACACACTATACATACATTTAACGAGCAACAGGTAACAAGTAACCCGGAGCGGGTAACACATATTTTAGTACACACAGGCCAGCATTATGATGATCGAATGTCGAAAGCATTTTTCGAAGCATTAAATATTCCCGATGCAGATATCAACCTGGGTATTGGTTCTGGCTCACATGCCGAACAGGTTGGCCAATCGATGATTGCTCTTGAGAAAGTTTTCGAAACAGAAAAACCCGACTGGGTCGTTGTTTATGGCGATGTAAACGCGACACTTGCCGCATCAGTTACAGCTAAAAAATTACACATCAGGGTTTGTCATGTCGAAGCAGGTTTGCGCAGTGGTGACCTAAAAATGCCTGAAGAAATAAACCGTTTAGTTACCGACAGATTATCTGACCTGTTATTAACTCCCGACAGGTTATCCATTGAAAACCTGAAACTGGAAGGTGTTTCTGATAGTCGAATCCGGTTCGTGGGAAACATCATGATCGATACACTCGAAGCAAACCGTGAAAAAGCAGAGCAACTTTCTATTCAGCATATCATTAAAAAAAATCTTATTGTTTTAAAACCATTTTCTCCTATCAATGAAAATCAGCACTTTGCACTGATGACTCTCCATCGTCCATCAAATGTTGACCATAAAGATGTTCTGGAGCCCCTGGTTCATTTCTTGTCCAACGAAATAGCAGGAAAACTAAATATTATCTGGGCTGTTCATCCTCGAACCGAGAAACAATTAAAAACATTTAACCTGTGGGATAAAGTTCTGTCAACACCCGGCATCTACTTAGTGCACCCTTTGGATTATCATTCCATGTTAAAATTAAACATGCATGCCCGGATTATGCTTACCGATAGTGGTGGTTTGCAGGAAGAATGTACTGTTTTAGGAACGCCTTGTTTAACCATGCGCTGGAACACAGAGCGCCCAATAACCCTGAGAGAACATGGTGGTGCCAGTGTTTTAGTTGGAAACAATATCGATCGCATCCGTAAAGAATTTAACGAAACATTAAATAAAAACAGAAACCCAGAACGTCCGGAATTATGGGATGGTAAAACCGCAGAACGTTGTTTGCAAGCTATTTTAGGTTATAAGTTGTAGTGAAACTTCGCACCCTTAGTTGTAGTAAAAAGATACAAGAGAAAAGGCAAAAGATAAAAGATTAAAAAAAGGTAGCTGGAAACAATGAATAATTAGTAATCGCTATTGTCCGGTAAGACTTTTAACAAGTATTTACTGTCGTGCTTACAGCACTTTTAATTTTTGTAAGTTGCTGATTATTACCGTACTTTTACCCCGATGGGGCTTTTATTGAGTTCCAAAGGAACAAAAGTATGGTAAAACAATACCAACCAAAAAGGAAAGCCCTGTAAGGGCGAAAGAAACATGGATGTCTTATTGTTTCAAGATATCATTATATATCTATATTTTTTATCGGACTACAGTGATTCGTATTATAACATTTTAACAATTTTACCAATTAGTATATTAGCAAATTTTAAAATTAACACATTAAATGCTCTAGGCTCTTAGCTTTACTGTGAACGAATAAATATATTCACGGGATTTAGGCTGTCTGCCGATTAATCCGCCTAAGGAGGACAGGCTCGCAGCTCATCGCTTTCTTACAAACACTATCAAAATAAATTACTACCTTTAATATTTAAATACATAAGAATGAACCGCCGCTCGGTATTTATAAATACTATTGTTGATATTGCTGCCTTAACCATGGCGTTTTTAATCATGATCTGGATAAAACCGGCAACAAAACGGGTTTATTTGCCTGCCTATATTTATCCCTTCCTGTTTTTTCTGGCAATATGGATACTTATATCTTTAATTTCACGTAAATACTCTGCCCCGGAAAGATACAGCATATCCCGTGCTGCATGGCACATTATTCTTACAAACTTTATTATAACAGGCCTTATAGCAATTATCATGTTTTCGTTTCGCTCCCTGTTTTATTCACGTATCGTTGTTTTAGGGACTATATCCCTGGGTACCGTTTTTGAACTCTTTTTTTCTTTTTGTGATTATTTTATATGCAGTGCGAAACCCGGGCCTGATACATCAAAGGTTTTCGAAGTGTATCAACGTACTGTCGGGAGATATACCGAAGTACCTGTTGCAGAGCCTCTTCCTGCGGATGTAAATTTTGAAAAAGCCCCCGAAAATATTCGTGATGCAATTATTGAAGAATCTAACATTGATGTATTTACCTTTATATCAGAACATATAGACCTTAACATACCCGATTATTCGTTACTTTCTACCACAACCCGTTTTAATGTTGATAAGCTCCCCGAGAAGGTTTATCATAAAATCGTGAATCTCCGCCGCATCAACGATATGCGGTACATTAACAAATTTTTCGAGTCGGTAAATCGTAAACTCCCCGAACAGGGAATATTTATAGGTTGTTTTGAATCAAAAAACCAGCGTAAAAAGAGAATTTTCAGTAAATATCCCCCCGTGCTGAACAGTATTTACTATTTCTTCGATTTTATTATCAAGAGGGTATTTCCAAAATTCAACCTTACGAAGGGGGTATATTTTTTTCTTACACGGGGCAATAACCGGGTATTATCAAAAGCAGAAGTTCTGGGCAGGTTATATTCGTGTGGCTTTGAAGTTGTTTCTGAAAAAAATATCCGGGGGTTACTGTATTATATTGCCCGCAAAACAAGAAAACCTTTTTACGACCAGCATCCTACCTATGGGCCATTAATAAAACTTCGCAGAATAGGTAAAAATGGTAAAATAATTCACGTGTATAAGTTCCGCACCATGCACCCTTTTGCCGAATATTTACAGGAATATGTTTATGAGAAATCTGACTTACAGGAAGGGGGTAAATTCAAAGATGATTTTCGGGTAACTACTTTAGGTAAGATATTTCGAAAATTCTGGTTCGACGAACTACCCATGTTTATAAATTTTTTTAAAGGCGAGATGAAGCTTTTTGGCGTCCGTCCGTTAAGTGAACATTATTTCAGTTTATACTCAAAAGAGTTACAGGAAAAACGAATAAAAACCAAACCCGGGTTAATTCCTCCTTTTTATGTAGATATGCCTAAAACACTTGAAGAAATTGAAGCTTCAGAAATGAAATACCTAAACGCCTACGAAAAACACCCTCTCCTTACCGACTGGAAATATTTCTGGAAAGCCCTGTGGAATATACTGTTTAAAAGTGCACGCAGTAGCTAGGCAATAGTCCACAATCGATAGACAATAGTAAATTTATATGGCATTCAAGTTTGAAAATTTAATTGTATGGCAAAAAGCTCTCGCCTTTGATGATGATATTAACAAATTAGTAAAATCATTTCCCAAAGACGAAATTTATGTTCTAACATCTCAGATGAAAAGAGCGGCAGATTCTATTGTTCTTAATATTGCAGAAGGTTCAACTGGTCAAACAAATCCAGAGTTTAAAAAATTTCTTTCTTATGCTCTGAGATCTGCAATTGAGGTTGTAGCTTGTCTTCATATTGCTAAAAAAACATGTTTTATTAATCAGGATATTTTTCAGGATAATTATTCTAAAGCAGAAGAAATTATAAAAATGATACAATCTTTGAGAAATTCGATTAAATAGAATTCATTTGCAACGAACTAAAACTATGGACTATCGACTATAAACTTTTCACATTTAAAAATGAAAAAACTATTCTTTCTAATTACAATACTTTTCTTTTCAATTTCATTGTATGCACAAAATGTTTATTATCATACTTCAAACAAAGATGTTTACGACTTTCTGGATGAGTTTGCCAATTTAAAAGTTATTGATATACATACTACAGTTAAGCCTTTTTCCAGAATGTTTATAGCAGAAAAACTCACGGAGGTTAAAGAAAGCAGTTATTCTTTAAACTCGCGTCAGCAGGCAGAGCTCGATTTTTATTTCAAAGATTTTAATAAAGAACTTCGAAAAGATAAAAACTTTGATAAACGCTTGGATTTATACACTTACAAGGATTCGCTGTTTACGTTTTCTGTAAATCCCATACTGGGAATTGAATATTTTATGAATGATAGCGGGAGTTTTTATCATCGGTGGAATGGAGCCGAGGCATTTGCCTATGTAGGAAATCACTGGGGGTTTTATGCAAGCCTGCGCGATAACCACGAAAGTACAATACTTGAAAAAGAAGATTTCCTGACTCAGCGAACAGGGGCCAATTACAAATATACCGACGATGGTGGCGATTATAGCGAGATGCGTGGTGGCTTAACCTATTCGTGGAACTGGGGTAGTCTCGGTATTGTTAAAGATCATTTCGAGTGGGGCAACAACTACAACGGGGCTAACATTTTCAGTGGCCACACACCTTCGTTTGCTCACATTAAACTACAGCTCAAACCCGCGAAATGGTTCGAGTTTAACTGGGTTCACGGATGGCTTGTTTCCGAAGTTGTCGATAGTGCATCATCAATGACTTTCACCAATGCTTACGGTACCGATACCCGCGATGTAATGTTCGATAAATACCTGGCAGCCAACCTATTCACATTTAAACCCTGGAACAATTTTTATGTTTCTCTGGGGAATTCAATTATTTACAGCTCCGATGGCCCGCAATTGCAGTATCTTATTCCCGTAATGTTCTACAAATCAGTTGACCATACCTACAATGCTACCGATCAGTCCGGGAGAAATGTAGGCCAGAACTCTCAGATGTTTATTGATATCAGCTCTCGAAATATAAAGAAAGTACATCTTTCGGTCACTTTATTTATTGACGAGCTGTCAACAGACAGGTTTTTTAACGATACGATGTGGAATTTCTGGAGTTTTAAAGCCGGCACACGAATCTCCGATTTTATTACAAACACCTTTATTACAGCCGAATACACCCGGTCGATGCCCCTCACTTACAAACACAATATTCCAACCACTACATTCGAAAGTAATGGCTATAACCTGGGTCATTATCTCATGGATAATTCACATGAATTCTACTTTTCAGTTATCGTGAAACCATTCAGAACATTAATTCTTAAAGCCGATTACTTGTTTGCTCAAAAAGGCAAAGATTATGATGACCTGGGAGGTTCACGGCTTGGGAATCCGTTTATGGATAACGTGGAATGGGAAAATAAAACGGTCTCGCTTAGAGCTTCTTACCAGGTTATTAACGATGGTTATATTTTTGTTAAGTATCAACACAGCGAAATTACAGGCGATAATATCAAATACACTCCGGCATACTACTACGGAACACGAAATACCATTTCCCTGGGAGCGAATATCGGGTTTTAGTTATTAGTCAATAGTTGATAGCCCTCAGGCCATAGTTGAATTCTTTTAGTTATGGACGGTGGTCTATGTTCTATTGTCCGTGGTCTTTTTCCCGCAAACTGCTAACTGTACCCTGTATCTCGTAACTTGCCTTTTGCTTACTGCCAACTGCCCCTTTTTACTTTTATCTTAATTTCATAGTGATAAAAAAAATCCATAGAAACGCTTTTTAAACTGTGGACTCTCCCTGCCAACTGAATCCTGTATCCTGACTCCTGCACCTTTCCTCTCATTCATCCCTAAATTTTACATGTTCACAAGAACTGTTTTGCACAGATTTTGTGATGGGCGATTCTTTGTTTCAAAAAAATTAACAAAAACTTAATGAATTAAAAATTCAATCGAACAAAACTATTTTGAAATTTGTTTAGAAAAAACTCTGGAAACTTTAAATACTTTTTTTGTTTCCGAAATAGTTTTTGCTTTATATTTGCACCATGAATTCAGAATTACAAAATATATTAGAAAAGGTTACTGCTCTTTACATGAAATATGGCATAAAGAGTATTACCATGGATGATATTGCCCGGGAACTGGGAATATCAAAAAAAACGCTCTACCTGTACGTTGAAAATAAAAACGACCTTGTCGAAAAGGTTGTTGATTATGTCACAAATCAGAAAGAATGCGACTTTAATAATATTGACAAAAAGGAAATGAATGCTATCGAAAAGTTGCTCGAAGTAAATATGCATATCATTAAAACAATGAAAGATTATAACCCGGCAACAGAATATGATTTAAAAAAATACTATCCCGAACTGTATGCAAAAATACATACTCTACGAAAAGAGAGAATGCATCAATCCATTCTCGAAAATATCAAAAAAGGCAAAGAAGAAGGATTGTACAGAGCAGAGCTGAAAGAAGAAATAATTGCCCGCTTACAGGTGAGCCGTTTTATGAATATGCATGAAGACGAAATTTTTTCCCAAAACGATATTCAGCGATCAGAATTTATACATGAGCTTTTTATTTATCATATTCATGGAATTGCAAATGCTAAAGGACTTGAAATACTGGAAAAAACATTACAAAAAATAAATTTCAATAATTATCTATAATCAACCATAAAATAAAACCGAATGAAACACAAATTTTTAATTAAAACCCTTTTATTCTTATTTATTCCGTATTTTGGAATATCGCAACAAGATAGCTCAATAAACCTTAGTGTTAATCAGGCTTTGGAATATGCAATTCAAAATAATTCGAACATACAAAATGCTAAAATTGATGTAATCATTGCTGATAAGAAAGTATGGGAAACAACAGCTATAGGATTACCTCAAATAGACGTAACAGGATCATACTACAACAACCTGAGCCTGGCAACACAATTAATTCCTGCTGAATTTTTTGGCGGTGAACCCGGAACATTTGCGGAGATCCAGTTCGGAACCAAACACAATTTTAACGGAACTCTTACAGTTTCTCAATTAATATTTAATGGTTCGTATTTGGTAGGATTACAGGCTGCAAAAATTTACCGTAGTTTTTCTGAAAAAAACCTGAATAAAACAGAAATTGAAACAAAGGCAACGGTAGCCTCAACGTATTATACTATTTTGTTGGCACAGGAAAACCTGCAAATACTTCAGGAAAATTTTAAAAACATTCAGGAGATATCCCGACAATCAAATGCAATGGCAGAAACCGGATTTATTGAAGATATTGAAGCTGATAAATTAAAAATTACTGTTGGATCGCTTGAAAATTCGATCAAATCACTTCAGCGTCAGATTGACTTTTTATACATGATGTTTAAAATCCAGCTTGGTATAAATAAAGAACAATCCATCGTTCTTACTGATAATTTAAACGACATTCTTTTAAAAATTAACATCAATGAATTACTTGAAAAAGAATTTATTGTAGAAGAACAGGCAGATTATCAAATTGTTAAAACACAGGAAGATTTGATGGCTCTTGATGTAAAAAGATATAAATCAGAATATCTTCCTTCTTTATCTGCTTTTTATAATTTTCAGGAAAACGCGATGAGAAATGATTTTAATCCGCTGGATAGTGAAGAAAAATGGTTTGAGTCTTCTATGTTGGGTTTCCAGATAAACATTCCTGTTTTTAATAGTGGATTAAAAAGATCAAAATTACAACAAGCACAGCTTGAGTTGAAAAAAGTGTCTAATACAAAATCTGTTTTAGAATCAAATCTTTATTCATTGTTATTACAAAAAAGAAACGAGTTTATTACCGGTCAGGAAACTCTCGAAAATGCCCTGGGTAATATGCAAATTTCTAAAAAAGTACTCAACAATATAAGTATAAAGCATCAAAAAGGCCTTGCATCAAGCCTGGAGTTAACACAGGCAAATTCAGATTATTTAACAACGGTATCAGAATATACTCAGTCGGTTGTTACCCTTTTAAATGCAAAAATTGAATTAGAAAAAATATTAAACAATTTATAAAAAATGAAAAAACTTATAGTATTTGCAATAATCATAGCCTTAGCGGCTTGCAACCCAAAACATAAAAACGAAACGTTAGCTGAACTGACAGCAAAGAGAGATTCATTACAAAAAGCTCAATCAGAAATTAAAGTTCAGTTAAACACCATTGAAAGCCGGATTGCAGAAATTGATTCTACAATCAATCCCAATGATATAAAATTGATAAAACAAATTACCAATCAGAAAAACCGCATTGTGAGTATCGAACAAAAAATTACGGCTCTGGAAAATCAAATGACTGCCCGCGATCAAAAATTATTAATACCCGTGGCAGTGAAAGAAATCCAAAACGAAACTTTCAGCCATTATATTATTGCTCATGGCGATGTTGAAGCTAAAAATTATGCCATGATTAGTCCGGAAATGGGCGGACGTATCGAAAAAATATTGGTTAAAGAAGGCGATTTTGTTACCAAAGGACTTTTATTGGTTTCGTTAAATACCGATGCAATAGACAAACAAATTGAAGGATTAAAGAGCAGCCTTGATTTTGCAACAAAAACATTTAATAAGCTTGATACCCTTTGGAATCAGAATATTGGTTCCGAAATAGATTATTTGTCGGCAAAAAACAACAAGAAAAACCTGGAAGCTCAAATGGAATCATTGCAGGCTCAAAAACGAATGGCTCAAATAAGAGCTCCTTTCGATGGTATTGTTAATAAAATATATTCTAAAGAAGGCGAAATTGCAGGTCCGGGTTTCCCTGTTATAGAATTTGTAAATCTTAAAAAAATTGTAATTAAGGCACATGTTTCTGAATCGTATATAGATAAAATTTCAAAAGGAGAACAAGTAGAACTTAGTTTTTCTTCATTACCTGATTATACAG
Organism: Bacteroidetes bacterium GWB2_32_14; assembly: GCA_001768235.1. Lineage (GTDB taxonomy): Bacteria > Bacteroidota > Bacteroidia > Bacteroidales > UBA12077 > UBA12077. The sequence goes on along the minus strand of MENK01000035.1, from coordinate 110,704 downwards.
TAAAAACAACAATTATTCAGGTTTCAAAAGTAATCAATACAAAAAGCAGAACATTTCAGATTGAAATGGAAATTGATAACCCCGGCGACAGGATTAAGCCGAACATGGTTTCAACAATTCTGATTAACGATTTTACATCGAATGAAGCATTTGTAGTTCCTTCGCTGGCAATTCGTAAAGATATAACCGGAAATTTTGTATATATAGTTAATACACAGGACAATAAGCATATAGTTGCAAAAAAATATATTACTACAGGTTTATCCTATGATGATAAAACTCAGGTTACCGCTGGTTTAATTCGCGGAGACAAAGTTGTAGTTCAGGGATTTCACCTTGTAAGTGCAGGTGTAGCTGTAAATCTTGTTAAATAATTTGAAATTTAGTTCACATGAAAGAGAAAAAATTATCAGAACAAATCGTCAGGGAGTTTAAACTAACAACCTGGGCTTTAAAAAATAAAAATACGGTTTACCTGCTTACCGCTATACTCTTGTTTTTTGGGGTTTATTCATATCGTCATCTTCCCAAGGAGCTTTTTCCCGAGATCGTGTGGCCACAAATTATGGTTCAAACGGTTTATCCCGGAAACTCCCCGGAAGATATCGAAAACCTGGTTACAAGGCCTCTCGAAAAGGAAATTGAAAACGTGCGTGGATTAAAAGAAATAACATCCATTTCAGCACAGGATGCATCCATGATTTTTGTTGAGTTCAATACAGATGTCGATTTGGAAGATGCATTGCGGCGTGTAAAAGATGTGGTTGATAATGCAAAAAGAGATTTGCCTCCTGTAGGTAACGATTTTCCCGGACCGAGTGTTTTCGACCTTGACTTTTCGGAATTCGCAATATTAAACATCAACCTTTCGGGCGATTATAGCGTGGAAGAATTAAAATACTATGCCGAAAAATTGCAGGACGAGTTTGAAAGTATTCCCGAGGTTTCAAAAGCATTAATTGAAGGGGTAAACGACCGCGAGATAAAAATAAATGTTGATTTGCTCAAGCTCGAAGCTCTTGAAATATCATTCTTCGAAATAACCAGTGCTATCCGTGCAGAAAATATTTCAATGGCCGGGGGTGAGATTTTGCTTGGGCAAACCCGCAGAAGCATAAGAACCATTGGCGAATTTAAAAACATACAGGAACTCGAAAATATCATCATAAAAAATAAAGACGGTAATATTGTTTATTTAAAAGATGTTGCTGAAGTTATTGATGGGTATGCAGAACCAACAAGCTTTGCACGCTTAAACAAAAAATCGGTGGTTTCCATTCAGATTGTGAAAAAAGGCGGCGAAAACTTATTGGCAACTACAGATAAAATTTACGCAAAGCTTGATGAAGCCAAGAAAAATAACGTTTTACCTAAGGCTGTTGACATTTCCATTACAAACGATCAGAGCGAATCTGTTAAAATGCAGTTGAGCAATCTTGAAAACAGTATGATTATGGGTATGATCTTTGTGATTGCTGTATTATTCTTCTTCCTTGGTACCCGTGATGCTCTTTTCGTTGGACTGGCTATTCCAATGTCCATGTTCATTTCGTTCGTGGTAATTGGTGCTATCGATTTCCGAATCAACATGATTGTTCTGTTTTCGTTAATTCTTGCCCTGGGAATGTTGGTTGACAATGCCATTGTAGTTGTCGAAAATATCCATCGGTTTTTAGACAACGGCTTTACACCCTGGGAGGCAGCAAAACAAGCCGTGGGTGAAATCGCAGTACCCATTATTGCATCAACGGCTACAACACTTGCAGCATTCTTCCCTCTTGCTTTATGGGAAGGAATTATGGGTGAGTTTATGAAATACCTGCCCATCACTCTTATAATAGTTTTAACATCCTCCCTGTTTGTTGCATTGGTAATTATTCCCGTTGTTGCTGCAACGTTTATGAAAGAAAAAACACCCAATGGTGACGGAAAAACAAACCGCAGAAGAAAAAGAGCTTTTTATGTTGCCCTTGGAATGATTGTAGCAGGTGGACTTTTATTGTTAACCGGGAAAAGAGTATTTCCAAATATTCTGATTTTGTTTGGAATTATCGGTTTAATGCATGTATTATTCCTCAGAAAAGTTGAGGCCTGGTTTCAGGATGTATTCCTCGGTAAACTCGAACGCCTTTATAGCAGAACATTACGATTTGCTTTACGTGGGCGTAACCCGTTTAAGTTTCTGGCTGGTACATTCGCTTTACTTATTATAACCATAATGCTCTTTTTCTCACGAATGCCCGACATTACCCTGTTCCCCGACGCAGATCCAAACTACGTAAACATTGTTATTGCATTACCTATTGGAACCGACATTACCGGAACAAATGAATTTGTGAATACGCTTGAAGATGATATTATTTCATTTTTAGAACCTTATAAAAACAATGAGGGATTACCTGTTCTTGAATCTGTATTAAGTACTGTAGGCAAGGGTGACCCCATGGATTTTTCTGCAGGTTCTAAACCAAATCAGGGTATTATAACCATTACATTTATCGATTATGAACTTCGGGGAGATGAAAACAGCACCTCCAAAATAATGGCCAATTTAAGTAAACACATCATGGGCCAATACCCGGGTGTTGAAATTGAAATTTCTAAAGATGAAGGAGGGCCTCCTACAGGTAAGCCGGTAAATATTGAAATTATTGGGCAGGAATTTGATAAACTCGTGTATTTAGCTGACACATTAAAGAATTTTATCGAATTAGCCGGAATTGAAGGAATTGAAGGATTGAAAATGGATATAAGTACTCAAAACCCTGAATTGCAGATTTTTATCGACCGTGATAAAGCACAGCGTTATGGTTTATCAACTCAAATGATAGCTTACACTATTCGCCAATCCTTATTTGGAGAAGAAGTTTCCGACTTTAAAGTTGGCGAAGATGAGTATCCCATCCAGGTTCGTTTAAAAGACGAGTACAGGTATAATTTGCCAGTAATGATGAATATGAAAATACCTGTTTTTGGTGATGGGCCACCGGCTTATATTCCTCTTTCTGCGGTTGCTGATTTTACATATACCACATCTTTTAGCTCTGTCCGCCGTAAAGATTTGGATCGTGTAATAACATTATATTCAAACGTTATCGAAGGATACAATGCAAATACCATAAATACACAGCTCGAAGCTCTTTTAGGTAATTTTGAAATACCTGCGGGTTATCGTATCGAGTTCACGGGTGAACAACAAGAACAAAACGAATCATCTGCATTTTTAGCAAATGCCATGTTAATCGCCCTGGCTTTAATTATGCTGATTCTGGTTACTCAGTTCAACTCAATTATTCTGTCGCTTATTATATTTTCAAGTATCATTTTCAGTACAATAGGTGTTTTTGGCGGCTTGTGGACTTTCAACATGGATTTTGTTATCATCATGACAGGTATAGGGATAATTTCATTGGCCGGGATTGTTGTAAACAACGCAATTGTTTTAATCGATTATATTGAATTACTTAAAGCGCGTAAAAGTAAGGAGCTTGGCATTGATGACAGCACCTATTTACCCGTGGATGATGCAACAGATTGTGTTGTTCAGGCAGGAAAAACCAGGTTGAGACCAGTGCTATTAACTGCAATAACCACAATACTAGGTCTTTTACCCATGGCTGTAGGATTAAATATTGATTTCGCAGGATTATTCCGGAATTATGATCCAAATATCTATTTTGGCGGCGACATGGCCTCATACTGGGGTAACATGTCGTGGACGGTAATTTTTGGCCTTACGTTCTCTACATTTCTTACTCTTATTATCGTTCCGGTTATTTACCGGATTACAATAATAACAAAAAAGAAAATTATGAGTATATTGGGACTACACAAAAACAATACGATAGCTGAATAAAAAGCTGATAAAAAACCGGTTTAAAACCGGTTTTTTTTGACTTTAAATGTATTATATCTTAACTTTATCTTTCATTAAAACATAGAATTCATCTGTATCTCTCTTTAAAGAATGGCTGTTTTTGTTATAAATAATTCCGGAAAATAAAATCGGCTTTTTAACATTGAACCCGAATTTAAAATACTAAAACAATAAATATGCTATCAAACTCAAGGTTGTTAGTTGTTGAAGATGATGAAGATAACCTGGAATTTCTAAAACGGCTTCTTGAAATTAATGGTGCCGACGTGGTTTCTGCCACATCAGGCGAAAAAGCTATTGAGATGATTTTGAATGATACCTCCATCCGGTTGGTATTGATGGATATTTTATTGCCCGAAATGGATGGATATGAAACTACTCAAAAAATAAAAGAAATTAATCCAAAGCTTCCTGTTATTGCTCAAACAGCTTATGCCATGCAGGATGACCGTAAAAAATGTCTCGATTATGGTTGTGATGATTATGTGTCAAAACCTATTAATAAAGATTTGTTGTTACAAAAAATTTCTTTTTACTTAAATTTGGATTCATCGTCTTGAATTTTATTTGTTCAAATTTCTGTTTTAATTAAATATTATATATAAATGAAACGCTCCTTAATTATTGGCTTAGCCGTGGCTCTTGTTTTGGTTTTATTTGCAGTTAAAAATAATGAAATCATATCCATAAATTTTATTCTTGGAAACCCTGTAAAAGGACATCTCTCTCTCGTTTTATTAATCGTTTTGATTATAGGTGTATGTATCGGGATTTTATTCTCCTATCCATCATATCGAAAACTTAAAAAAACTATTTCTGAAAAGGAAAAAGAAATCAGTAAGCTAACAAAAGGATTTGCTGATTATAATAATAAAACAAAGGATATAATGCCCCCAAAATCTTAAATAACCTGGCTTATTCCCAAATTAACTGGTTTTCATTAAAATTTATTCAAACATTTCTCGATTGTTTCCGGGGTAATTTCTTCTTTAACAATATAATTGCGGGCCCCGGCTTCAAGCATTTGTGTAATATCCTGTAGTTCGGAATGAAATGATACCGCGATAATCTTAATATCTCGATACATATCTATCACTTTTTTTGTTGTTTCAGTACCATTTAAAACAGGCATTTCTTTATCCATAAAAACAATATCTACAGATTGTTTTTTAAGAATATCAAGGCATTCTACCCCGTTATATGCAACAAATAATTCTGATATTCGATCGGAAAAATGCTCAAGTATCATAAATTTCAAAGCTTCAATGAAGTGTTTGTTATCATCAACTAAAAGTACATTCATTTTCATGTTTTTTTACTTTTTAGATGTTTGTATCAATTATAGTGCATTTTGTAACCAATTCAAAATTAAACCCTTTCTTTTTTTTGTTTTGAAATGAATATTTACCATCAATTGTTTTTATTCGATTTAAAATGTTTTGAATTCCCATCCCCCTTTTTTTATTTGAAAAATGTTCTTCGAGAATAAACCCAACGCCGTTATCAGAGTATTCAAGAAATAAGTTCTGGTTTTGATAAATTAAATTTATCTCTACCTTATCTGCATTAGCATGCTTTATGGTATTGTTAAACATTTCTTTAATAATCCTGTAATACACCGCTTCAACATTCGATATAAAGCGCTTGTTTTCAATATTTGTTGTAAATTGAACCGATATAATACTCTTCGACTTATCAAAAAAAGATTCTATGGCTGTTTTTAAGCCGAATTTATTCAGTAAATATGGGTTCAGGGCGCTTGAAACTTCCCTGATATTATGAATTGACTCTTCAACAAGTATTTTTAACTGTTCTATAATGTATTTACCTTTTTCTTCTTCTTTATTTGTAGATAGTATATTGATATACATCTTTAAACTGGAAAGCAACGGGCCTACCTCATCGTGTAAATCGCTTGCCAGGCGCTGTCGTTCTTTTTCCTCAGTTTCAATTACCGTGTTTATTAATTTCCGTTCAAGAACCTTTCTGTCGTTAATATTTCGTGCAACAATTAATATTGCTTTTTCATTTTCGTAATCAATAAGTTTACTATGAACTTCCAGTTGAAATAATTCTTTATTTTTATCATACGCTTCAATTTCAAACATTGAAAGTTCTTCTCCTTTTATTAACCTGTTTATTCTTCTGGAAATCTCCTCGCGGTAATCTTCGGAAACCAAGGTTAATATATTTTGACCTGTTATTTGATTTGATTTTAATCCGGATATTTCTAATATTGCTTCATTCACGTTAATTATTATTCCGTCTGTATTTGAAATAACAATTAAATTGCTTGTACTGTTAAAAATATTTCGAAATTTCTCTTCGCTGGCGATAAGTTTTTGTTCTGCAATTTTTCTTTCTGTAATATTTCGAAATATTGCAAGAATGTATGGATCTTTTTCAATCCTGATAATATCTGCAGATATTAATACTGTAATTATTTCTCCCGATTTTTTTCTTGCATTAAATTCAAAATTACGTACTTTACCATTAATAACCCGGTTCATGTAATTATCCCGGTCCTGAATATTTACCCAAAAGTTGAGTTCTGTAGTCGATTTACCCAAAGATTCTTCTCTTGTATATCCGCTAATCTGAGTATATCCTTTATTTAAATCATGAATTTTTCCCGTATGAAAATCTGTTAAAATTATACCATCGGGTGTTGAATCAAATATTTTCGAAAATTTATCTTCTGATAATCGCAATTTTTCCATTGCATTTTTCCTTAATGTAACATCCCTTACAATTGCCTGGATAATTGTTTCGTTTCCAATTTTAAGTGTATTCAAACTTACTTCGGTATAAAATGGTGTTCCGTCGAGCCGGGTATGAACCCATTCATAAGTGCTTGTTTTACCTTTTATGGCTGAATTAATTCGTTTAATTGCTTCTTCTTTTGATGGTTTTCCATTGGGTTGAAATTCGGGACTAAAAAAATACGGTTGTTTTCCTATAATGTCCTTTCGCTTGCATCCGAATATTTCAAGGGTTTTATTATTACAGTCAATAAACGTGTAATTTTTGATCAGAAATATGGAGTCATTTGCACTTTCGAACAATAGGCGAAATTTCTCTTCGCTTTCAGTAAGTGCTTGTTTTGCCTTGTTTTTTTCGGTTATATCTTCGACCAAACATATACCTGAAATAGTTTCATTTTTAGTATTCTTTATTCTTTTAAATATTATTCTTACATAAGTCTTTTTTTCAGCTGTTACCGAAAAATACCAATCTTCATAATAACTCGCACCTGTTTTTAATGATTGTTTTACACATTTAATAATTTTACTATTATTTAAATTCTTAATCATATTTAGCCCAACAAGTTTTTCTTTTGATGAGCCAATAATATCAATAAAATGTTGATTACAATCTGTTATAACTCCATATTTGTCATAATGCATTATTCCTAAAGGTGAGTTATAAAAAATACTTTTATACTTTTCTCCACTTTCTTTTAAAGCTAATTCCGTTTCCTTTATTTGTGTTATATCTTGTATTGTCCCCAAAACCCGGACAGGGTTGTTTTTTGAATCATATTCAATTTCTCCTAAACCATGAACCCATCTTTCTTGTTTATCATTAATCCTGACAATTTTATATATCCTGTCAAAAAGTTCTTTATCCCTGAGTATATTATTTAAAAAATAGTTTTCCATTTCATTTTGAAAATCAGGGTGTATAATATTCATCCAGGAACTAAAGTCTTTTTTATATGAATCATTAATTCCCAAAATCATATTCAGCACAGAAGAACTTTCCCAGATATCTGATGAAATATTATATATAAATCGTCCTAAACCGGCAATGGTTTCCGCTTTTTCAAGTAACTCCCTGCTTTTTTTCAATTCATTTTCAGTTTCTTTTCTCTTTGAAATATCGCGTATAAGAGCCTGGATTCTTCCATCTGAAATAATTTTTGTATTCATCTCGACAGGGATTTTCACTCCGTCTTTACGTATTATGTTCCTTTCACGAATAACCATATCCCCTTTTTTAACTAAATCATACCTGAGAGGCTGATTTGATAACTCTTCTTTTTCAAATAAAACAGCAATATTACTTCCAATGAGTTCTTCTTTAATATATCCCAATAATTTTAAAAGACTATCATTAACATTAACTATTTCACCCATTCCCACTATTACCAAAATTCCATCAGCAGCCTGATTAAACAGCTCTTTATACTTTTGCTCGCTTTGTAAAAATGCATTCTCATCCTCTTTCTGTTTTGAAATATCATGCCAAACGGAAAATAATATTGTTTTTCCTTTGTATGGTATTGATGTCAGAGCCACATCAATATAAAATTCATTATTATCAAAGTCTTTATTTAACCATTCGAACCGGTTATAACCATTTTTAAAAGCAAAGTTTATCATTTCTTTTGCTTTTTTATTTGATTTTTTTCCGTCGGGTTGATATTCTGGCGAAAGGTTAAAAATATTGGTATTTAGTATCTTCTTTAAATCCTTACATTTTAATAATTGTAATGTGGCTTCATTACAGTCTAAAAGCGCGTATTTATCAATGAGTATAATCGGGTCTTTTGAGTTTATAAAAAGCAACCTGAACATTTCTTCGCTTTCGTGTAACGTTGAAACCAAATCCGGGCTTTGTTTGTTTTCAGAATGCAATTTGCCATTCATTGATTGAAGTTTTTCGTTTTTTGTTTTCATGAACTTTATTATTATGAATTCAAAAAATTAAATATAAAGTAAAGCACGAATAATTTGATCAGACAAGAATTTTCCTTCCTCACTTAAAATCAGGGTATCATTATTTTTTACCAGGAGATTATTTTTTACGAATAAATTCTTTTCTCTTAGTATAAAATCAAAATACAGTTTTCCAAACTCTTTTTCAATAGTTTTCAGATTTATACCCCACATAGTTCGTAATGAAGTAACAATATAATCATTGTATTTGTCTGTAGTTGAAAGTTTTTCTATTTCGAATGGTATATTTCCTTTACTTATTTCGGATAAATATTTTTTAAGGCTCGAAATATTCCATTGTCGGGAGGTTAAATTATAAGAATGCGCTGATGGACCTGCCCCGAGATATTTTACTTTTTTCCAATAGTTTGAATTGTGCAGTGATAAATATCCATCTTTTGCAAAATTCGATATTTCATAATGAATAAATTGATATTGTTTTGTTTTTTCAATTAGCAATTTAAACTGTTCTATGCTTTCATCATCGGTTGGTAATGGTATCTTATTGTTGTCGTATAACTTTTTAAAAACGGTATTGGGTTCTATTGTCAGATGATATGCTGAAATATGTTGAATATCCATGTTTAATAAAATATCAATATTTTTCTCCCAGTCAGAAAGCAGCATGTTTGGTAAGCCATAGATTAAATCAACACTAATATTTTTAAATCCGGCTTCCCGGGCATTATGAATAACCTGTCTGGCTTGTTCAGATGTATGCCTTCGTTTCATCAATTGCAAATCAGAATCGTTAAATGACTGGACTCCGATACTCAGCCTGTTAATTCCAATATTTTGTAACTCGTTTAAATAACTTTTGCTTAAATCATCCGGGTTGGCTTCAAGAGTAATTTCTGTTTTTAGATCAATTTTAAACACAGAATAAATGGTATTTAAAATTGAATGCAGTTCATTTGGTTTTAAAACCGATGGTGTTCCCCCTCCAAAATAAATGGTATTTATACTTTCATTTTCCAAATATGATTTTTGTAAAACCAGTTCACTAACTATTGCTTTTAAAAATTCATCGGTATAATTTAAGTTAGCAACAGAAAAAAAGTCACAATACGCGCATTTTTTTTTACAAAATGGAATATGAATATATAATCCGGCCATTTAAAACCCTTAGATTTTCAAAAATAAATTTGAATTTTATATTCAGTTAAAATACACAAAAAACACATCAAATTTCTAATAAAATTCAAATTTATTTCACGTTTTGTACATCACTGATACTGAGGAACGTTGATGAATACTGTTCCACGTGAAACATTGCAGGGTTATTAACAATTCTTTGCGGGGTTATAAACACTGGTTTTGGAGATTTATTATTATTTTACCTTTATAAACTAAATATGAACAACTTTAAATTTTTCTTTTTGAAGTTTTAAAATATTTACACAGCTTTGTACCCGGTTTACTTTTTACATATATTATGATTTTTATAAAATTTTGGAAAACAATAGCAATTACCCTGGTTATTTTTTGGGGTAGTATTAGTTCTGGAAATGAACTAAATAAAATTCCCTTTTTAGATATTCATAACATGGATAAGCTTATTCATTTTTTAATGTATTTTACATTAATTATTTCATTGTTAAATTCTATAGTTAAACAGTATTCTGTACTTTCTAATTATAAAAAACTGTTTTCACTATTCCTGGTTGTTTGCTTTGGCGGACTTATGGAATTTAGCCAATTTGCAATAACTTCCGATCGATCGGCCGAGTTCTGTGATATAATTGCAAACTGTATCGGGGCAATTGTGGGTTTAATTTTTTATCCTATTTTAACTAAAATTAAAATAGTTAAGTGGTTATAATCCTATTTTTCCTTCTGATGCTAAAATTTCATTCTTTAAATTTTCAATATTCTCTGTATCAAACATCTCATAAATTTGCTTACTAATCGGTTCGTATCTTTTATGAATTGGACACTGAACATCATTATGTTCTGTTGGTTTACATGAGCTTAAACCTATTAAACACTCTGTAAATAAATCTAAACCATCAATAATTTGAATAATTGAAAGAAGAGTAATTTCTTTTGGTGGCTTAGCTAATCCAAAACCGCCATTTGGTCCTTTTGTTGAAGTTAATAATTTATTTTTAGCGAGAAGTTGTAATATCTTACCTAAAAACGGTGTTGGTATATTCAGTTCTTTTGATATTTCTTTAATTCCTATTTTCCTATTTTCACCATCATAAAGTGCAAGGTAAATAATCGCTCTTATGGCATATTTACATGTATTTGATAACATCGGTTTTAATTATTATAATTATTTTACAGGTATCTTTTCTATTCTCCGTAAATGCCGTCCACCTTCAAACTGTGTATTTAAAAATATATCAACAATTTGCTTTACAAGCTTGAAATTAACAAATCGGGCTGGTATAGAACACACGTTTGCATTATTATGTAGCCTGGCTAATTCAGAAATTTCTGAATTCCAACATAAAGCAGCTCTTATTCCCTGGTGTTTGTTTGCTGTCATATTAATTCCATTACCACTTCCACACAATGTTATTCCAAATTCACATTCTCCTTTTTCCACTGCTTCTGCAAGTGGATGTGCATAATCCGGGTAATCTGAACTTTCTGAAGAATAAGTACCGAAATCTTTAATTAAATAATCTTTTGCTAATAAATATTCTTTTAATTTTTCTTTAAATTCAAAACCCGCATGATCACTTGCTATTGCTAATAATTTATTTCCCATTTTTATTATTATTGTACTCCAAAAATAACCATTATTTTATTTATAACACGATTCTGTCTTATTGATTTTTTCTTTTCTTTTCTAATATTTAAAACCAATAATGGCATATACTAAATTTCTAATTAAAAGCATTGAATAAAAATAAATTACTCTTGTTTTCATAAAATTTAAAATGAATACAACTATATTAAACTATTCATATACTACACATTATGAATAATTTTAAATTACTATTTAAATTGTTAATAGCTTAACTTAATTCTGTTAAAAGAATGTTAATTAACGTCAACAAAAAAATAAAAAATTTGTTTGTATTATTAAAACAGCTGTGTATATATAAAAAAATAAGACAAATCAAAAATTATTTTTTAGTTTTACCCCTTATTTTTTAAGCATAATTTTTAACAAAATTTTTGTTCTTTTTAGTTTAAAAATATTAAGTTCATTTACTATTAACAGATGTTAATAAAAATTATATCTTATTAAAAATCATAATGATTACTCTATATAAGTTGTTGAAATACTATTAAAATCTTTTTAATTTTTAAATATGCAAGAGAAAATCAAAATAATTAATAACAGTATTAACAGCATATCATTATTATTATAATTATTAATTAAATTTAAAATATATATAATATATATTATGAATGTTAAAAACATAAATATCAAAAAAGGATATGTTGATTCAGATATTGATAAGAATATTGATGTTTTAAAAGAAATAGAACATCTTAAAAAAGAAAAAAATGCTATTATACTTGCTCATTATTATCAAACAGGAGATATTCAGGATATAGCAGATTTTGTTGGTGATAGTTTGGCATTATCACAAGAAGCAGCTAAAACAAAAGCAAAAATAATTGTTTTTGCAGGTGTACATTTTATGGCAGAAACGGCAAAGATACTTACTCCTAAAAGTAAAGTATTAATACCTGATTTAAATGCTGGTTGTTCGTTAGCTGACTCCTGCCCTTTTGATGAATTTGAAAAATTTGTAAAGCAACATCCCGATCATATCGTTATTTCGTATGTAAATACAACAGCAAAAATTAAAACATTAACAGATATATGTTGTACATCAACAAATGCACTTCAAATAGTTAATTCCCTTCCGCAAGAACAAAAAATAATATTTGCACCAGATAGAAATTTGGGAAATTATATTAACAGGATAACAGGAAGAAATATGGTTGTATGGAATGGTGCCTGTCATGTTCATGAAGAATTTTCTGTAGAAGGAATACTAAATCTAAAAAAAGAATACCCGGGTGCTAAAGTAATATCTCATCCCGAATGCCAAAAACCGGTTCAACTTATTTCTGATTATATTGGTTCAACTGCTGCATTGTTAAAATATACAAGTACCGATAATTCAAAAGAATATATTGTTGCAACTGAGTCGGGTATTTTACATCAGATGAAAAAAAATAATCCTGAAAAATTATTTATTGTAGCTCCTCCAAAAGATTCTACTTGCGGTTGTAACGATTGTAATTTTATGAAAAAAATTACAATAAAAAAGATTTATAATACACTAAAATTTGAACAACCCGAAGTCATTTTAGATAATGAAATATTAGTTAAGGCAAAAAAATCTATTGATAATATGCTGGAAATATCCAGAAAATTGAATCTGTAAAAACATAAATACTTCCGTCTTTTATGTATATATTTATAGCTACACTATAGCATTGTTTATGTACAGAAAAATTTTTTATTTTTTCGTCTTTTATTTATTCCCGGTTTGCATTTTCGGGCAAGATACACTTATTCAGGATCAACAAATTTTTAAAACCTATTTTTATAAAAATGGAATTATTGCCAGCGAAGGTTTTTTAAAAAATGATAAACCAAACGGATTATGGAAATCATTTTATGTTAGCGGAATAAAAAAATCTGAAGGGAAATGGTTGAATAACAGCTTAGATAGTATTTGGATATTTTTTAACGAACTGGGCGATACTACAGAAAAAATAAGTTATTATCTGGGAAAAAAAAACGGGTATGATTATAAATATTTTACAGGCGAAAAAAATATAAATAAAATTAAGTCAAAAGAATTATATTTAAATGGTTTACGTAATGGAACGTCCTGTTTTTATTATGCAAGTGGAAAAATTAAAGAGATTATTCCATATACTGACGATAAGAAAAACGGAATGGCATTTGAATATGACGAAAAAGGCCTCATTATTTCTATATATCGTTATAGGAATAATGATATTTTATTTTATGAAAAGATTAATCGGTATAACTCTGACGGATTAAAAGAAGGTGTTTGGAAAACCTTTAATGAAGAGGGAAACCTGGTTGAAGAAAAAACATATAAAAACGGGAAATTAAATGGATATGTTAAAAACTACAACTCAAGTGGCTTTTTAATTAGTACGTTTAGATATGAAAATGATGAACCGGTTGAAAATAAAAATCAGGCCGAAAAGGATGTTGAAATAAAAGAAGAGTATGATGAATTGGGTAATCTGATTTTTCAGGGAGGATTTTTTTTCGATATGCCAATTGGTATTCACAGGTATTACAATTCAAATGGAAATGTAATAAAATCGAAAGTTTATAATACAAACGGTAATTTACTATCTGAAGGTATTATAAATAACGACGGTTCAAAACATGGTAAATGGACTGAATATTTCGAAGAAGGAAATATAAAAGCCGAGGGAAATTTTTTAAATGACAAAAAGAATGGCCGATGGACTTATTACCACAAAAATGGTAAAATACAACAAACAGGAAGTTATATAAATGGAAAACTAACCGGTTTGTGGAAGTGGTTTCATGAGAATGGTTCTCTTTTAATGGAGGAAACTTTTATTTTAGGTTTAGAAGATGGAGAATCAATAGAATATAATGAACATGGAGATACTATTTCAAAAGGATTGTACATTCAAGGAAATAAAGAAGGAGAATGGTTTTATATTATTGGAGACATGATTTCAAAAGGAAATTATGTGATGGATCAAAAAGATGGTTTATGGAAACAATTTTATAATTCAGGGAATCTGTATTTTAAAGGAAGATTTGTACAGGGAAATGAAGATGGTAAACATGAATATTATTATCCTGATGGAAAAATTTTAGAAGAACGCTATTATAGCGATGGGAAAAAAATAAAATCATGGGTTAAATACAAAATAAATGGAGAACCACTGCTTGTAATACAATATAAAAATAATACAGAATATAAAGTAAACGGTATAAAAATCAGAAATAAACAATCCGAAGATATTTTATAACTTTACCCAATAAATTAAAATAATGGATAGTTTTGATATTCGGGAAAACGAATTCGATAAAAAAGATATTGAAGTTGAAAATAAGCTTCGGCCATTAAATTTTCATGATTTTAAAGGTCAGTATAAAGTTGTGGATAATTTAAAAATCTTTGTACAAGCGGCAAAAATGAGAGGCGAAGCCTTAGACCACGTTCTTTTACATGGCCCTCCCGGGTTAGGAAAAACGACTCTTGCAAATATTCTTGCGAACGAATTAAATGTAAATTTGAAACTTACTTCCGGTCCTGTACTCGATAAACCGGGTGATTTAGCTGGTTTGCTTACCAATTTAGAACCGGGCGATGTTTTATTTATTGATGAAATACACAGGTTAAGCCCGGTAGTAGAAGAATATTTGTATTCTGCTATGGAGGATTACAAAATAGATATCATGATAGATAAAGGCCCCAGCGCTCGTTCTGTTCAAATAACTCTCAATCCATTTACTTTAATTGGGGCAACAACCCGCTCAGGCCTTCTTACTAGCCCATTACGTGCACGATTTGGAATAAGTTCTCATCTCGAATATTATGATTTCGATATTCTGACTTCAATTGTAAAACGTTCGGCTTTAATATTAAATGTAAAAATTAATGATAATGCTGCTGTTGAAATAGCATCACGTTCAAGAGGAACTCCTCGTATTGCAAATGCATTACTGAGAAGGGTCCGTGATTTTGCCCAGGTTAAGGGAGATGGGAATATTGATATCGAAATATCCCGAATTGCACTTAAAGCTTTAAATATCGATAAACATGGTCTGGATGAAATGGACAATAGAATACTTCTGACTATTATGGATAAGTTTAAAGGCGGACCCGTGGGCTTAACTACAATTGCAACTGCAATAGGCGAAGATGCAGGAACTATTGAAGAAGTATATGAACCTTTTTTAATTAAGGAAGGGTATCTAAAAAGAACTCCACGCGGGAGAGAAGCTACAGAAATAGCTTATAAACATTTAAACAGGGTAAAAAATACAAACGATCAGGCACAACTGTTCTAATTAAAAGCATTTGATATTTTTTCGAGTTTTTTAATATCAAGGATTTTAATTTTTCTGCCATTTATATCAATAAGCTTATCTTGCTTAAATTCTGATAACAATCGAATTACAGACTCTGTAGCTGTACCTACAATATTTGCAAGTTCTTCACGGGTAAGTGATACCTGTAAAACATTATCGCTATCTAATTGAAAAGTGTCCATTAGTTTTAATAATACTTCTGCAAGCCTTTCGCGAACAGTTTTTTGTGCAATATCAGTAATATATGCATTTGCAACACCAAGTTCTTTACAGGTAAGTTGCATTAATGCCAATGAAAAATTACCATTTGTTTTTACAAGACTGATTAATGTTTCGCCCGGAATAAAACATAAAACAGAATCATCAATTACTTTTGCCGAAGAACAAGCCAATTCGCCGCTTAGAATTGAACGAAACCCAATTAAATCACCCTTTTTAGCAAAAGTAATAATTTGTTCACGGCCATCTATGCCTGTTTTAAATATTTTTACAATACCCGAATGGATACAATAAAAACCATTTGTCCGACTTCCTTCATGATATATTACATTTCCTCTTTTATATGAGTTGCAAACTTTTTCATAGTCAACTTTTTGATGTTCTTCTGGTGTAAGATGTTTGAATATACTTTCAAAATCATTTATACAACTTGCACATAACGGAATATGTTCACGGTTTTTCATCTGTAAAAAATTTACATCCAATTAAACTATTTATATTTTTAGATAAGTACAAAATTATATTATTTGATCTTATTTATTCAATTTTAGAATATACAAATTAAAGTATATTTGTATAAAATAGTACTATATAAATATATAAATGTATGAAAACATCGTTAAATTTAAATTGGATTGATAACATGGCTTTTGAATCAGAAATAAATGGCCATAAACTAGTTATCGATGCCGATCCTGCAGTGGGTGGAAATAATACAGGTCCAAGGCCTAAACCATTGATGTTACTTGCTCTTGCAGGATGTACAGGAATGGATGTTGTTTCTATTCTTAAAAAAATGAGAGTTGAAATTGAAAAATTTAATGTCGAAATTATTGCCGACTTAACCGAAGAACATCCAAAACATTTTTATAAAATGCATGTAATCTATAAATTCTGGGGTAAGGATTTACCTTTAGATAAATTGGAAAAAGCAGTAAAGTTATCTGATGAACAATACTGTGGTGTCAGTGCTGTATATAAAAAAGCACTGGAGCTTACACACGAAATACAAGTTAATCCATAAAAAAACTGCAAGAAAAAATCTTGCAGTTTACTATATTCTTTGTTAAATCGATTAAAGTGACGATTTAAACTGGTTTAAAAAACGAACATCATTTTCGAAATATAAGCGAAGATCATTTATACCATATTTAAGCATCGCTATTCGTTCAATTCCCATTCCAAAAGCAAATCCAGTGTATTTTTCACTATCAATTTTGCAATTCTTTAATACGTTTGGATCAACCATACCACAACCCAGAATTTCAAGCCATCCCGTGTATTTACATACATTACATCCTTTTCCTCCGCAAATATTACACGCTACATCCATTTCTGCTGATGGTTCTGTAAATGGAAAATAGGATGGGCGCAAACGAATCTGTGTTTTTTCACCAAACATTTCTTTTGCAAAAAACATCAGGGTTTGTTTTAAATCGGCAAAAGAAACATTTTCGTCGATATACAATCCTTCAACCTGGTGAAAAATACAATGTGCACGGGCGCTAATAGCTTCATTACGAAAAACACGACCAGGTGAAATTGTACGAATAGGTGGTTTTGAATTTTCCATTACCCGAACCTGAACAGAACTGGTATGAGTACGTAAAAGTATTTTTGAAGCATCATCGATAAAAAAAGTATCTTGCATATCTCGTGCAGGATGTTCTTCAGGGAAATTTAGAGCTGAAAAAACATGCCAATCATCTTCAATTTCTGGCCCTTCGGATATTGTAAATCCAATACGATTAAATATATCTATGATTTCATTACGAACAAGTGAAATAGGATGACGGGTTCCCATTTTATTTGGATCGGCCGGGGCTGTTAAATCTATTCCTGATTTAGATGTTGTAGATTCTTCAAAAGACGATTTAAAACTATTGATTTTTTCCTGAACGAGATTTTTAAGTTCGTTGATTTTTTGCCCTACATCTTTTTTGTTTTCACGTGGAACATTTTTAAAATCTTCAAATAAATCATTTAATATTCCTTTTTTACCTAGGTATTTTATACGGAAATTCTCCAGTTCTTCGGCTGTACTTGCGATAAAAGCTTCTGTTTCTTTTATATAATTCTGTAATTTATCAATCATTGTATTTTCAACTAATTATAATTTTTTAATTCTCATTTTTATATCTTTTACAGGACGGTCGTTTGTGTCTGTTTCTACTGCTGCAATTTTATCAATTATTTCAAGGCCTTCAACTACTTCACCAAAAATTGTGTAGGCCATATCAAGGTGTGGGGTTCCTCCTATAGTTTGATAAACCTTACGTTTAAAATCGGGGATTTTATAATACCCCTGCTTTTTAAATTCTTCTTCTGCTTTTTCACGAACTTTTGGAAGTAATGTTTCATAATCTATAATTGAACCGGTATCGTACGCTTTTAATTTTTCTTCTTCTAAATAAGTTGTTATTAATTTATTTAAACGTGAAGCATTAATCCGGTCTTCAACTTTTTCAATATCTTCATCAGAAAATACTTTTCCCTGCACAATATAAAATTGTGAGGCAGACGAACGCATTTCAGGATTTACATCGTCACCTTCGCGTGCGGCAGCAATAACACCTTTCTTATGGAAAATACTATCAACAAATTCAGCGGGTAAAGTATAATCAGGGCCACCTTCTCCCAATAATTTCCCCGCAGGTGCATTTCGTGAATCCGGATCACCACCCTGTATCATAAATCCATTTATAACTCTATGAAATAATAAATCATTAAAATAATCGGATTCGATGAGTTTTATAAAATTTTCTTTATGTATTGGCGTTTCATCGTATAACTTAAATATGATATCGCCATAAATTGTTTCAATTTTATATAACCGATCTTCGTGCTTTTGTTTTTTTTCAGTACAGGAAAACAAAAGTAAAAATGCTATTAGCGAAACAAATAATAATTTTTTCATAGTAACTTTGGATAAATATTAAAGAACAAAAATAGAAACAAATTATTAGTAATAAAAAAAATATGTAATTAGTGGAAATTTAATGTTTATGAAATACAAATTTATTCTTTTTATTCTTTTAAGTTTTGCCACCAGTCAATATTCTTTAGCTCAGAAAAAGGTTGGCCTGGTTCTGAGTGGAGGGGGAGCAAAAGGGTTTGCACATATTGGCGTTCTAAAAGCTCTTGAAGAAAATAATATTCCTGTTGATTATATTACAGGAACATCAATGGGTGCTATAATCGGAGGATTATATGCGAGTGGATATAGTCCTGATGAGATTCAAGAGTTAATACTTTCTGAAGATTCTAAAAGATGGGCTACCGGTATTATTGAACAACAATATATTTATTATTTTAAAAAAGAACCAGCTAATGCCGAAATGATAAATTTTAATATTCAGGTTACCGGTAAAGAAGCAAAAGCCCAACTTCCTTCAAATTTAATTCCAACATACCAACTCGATTTTGCAGCAATGCAACTATTTGCCGGAGCAAGTGCTACGGCTGATTATAATTTTGATAGTTTATTTATTCCGTTTCGCTGTGTTGCAACAGACATTTATAAAAACGAGGCTGTGATTTTTTCAAAGGGTGACCTGGGAAAAGCCATTAGGGCGTCTATGACATTTCCTTTTTATTTTAAACCCATAGAAATTGATAGTGTACTGTTATTTGATGGTGGAATGAAAAATAATTTTCCGCAAGATGTTTTAATTCAATCTTTTCAACCAGATTATATTATTGGAAGTAAAACGACCAGCAATTCAAAAAAACCAGACCCCGACGATATTGTTGTTCAGTTAGAAAACATGTTGATGAATAAAATAGAATTTGATTTACCTGAAAATGGAATTCTTATAGAATCAAAATTCGAAGATATAAGCTTGCTCGATTTCGATAAAACGGAATTTATTATTCAAACAGGTTATGATAATACGTTGAGATTAATTGATAGTATTGACTTGATGATACAATTTAAATCAGATAGTTCGTTAATATCAAAAAAGAGAGCAGATTTTAAAAATAAAACAAAAACAATCACTTTTAAAGACATTTATATAAAAGGGCTGAATAGTAAAGAGAAAATATTTGTAATAAACAGCATTTATAAAAAAGATACTTTGTTTAATATTCTGGATTTTAAAAAAGAGTATTTTAAGCTGTTGGCTGATGGAACCATATCATCAATTATTCCGGAAGCAAGATATAACAAACAAACTTCTTATTATGATTTGTATTTAAATATTAAGGAGAAAAGCAGGTTTAATGCTGGTATTGGGGCAAATATTTCATCTGGTGCAATTAATCAGGGATATGCCAGCCTTGAATATAATCAGTTAGGTTTGTATTCCAGAATACTAAACGCAAATATTAATTTTGGCAGACTGTATAATTCATTACAACTTAAAGCAAGGGCCGATTTTCCGACAAAAATACCCATAGGCATATCAGCATCTTATACGATTAACCGATGGAATTATTATAGTAGTAGCTCCGATCCTTTTTTTGAAGATACGCGCCCTCCATATCTTATTAAAAATGAAAGTAATATTAAAATAAATATTTTTACTCCTGTTAAAACTACAGGAGTAATGAGATTTTCGGCTGCATACGGAGATATTAAAGATGAATATTATCAGGTTATGCATTTTTTAAAAACCGACACTACCGATATCACGAATTTTAATTATTATAATTTTCAATTGGCATTCGAAAGAAATACACTAAACTATAAACAATACCCAACACAAGGAGTATATCAGAATGTAAGTATTAATTATTTATTTGGTAAAGAAGAATTTATTCCGGGCTCTACATCTTTAACAGACGAAACGATTAATGAGATACATGCCTGGTATAATATTCGTTTTACACACGACAAATATCTTAAATTTAATAAAAGCATATCGTTAGGGTACTATTTTGAGGCATCTTATTCAAATATGGATTTTTTTAGCAATTATACATCTACCATGTTAAATGCGAATGATTTTCAACCAACACCACATAGTAAAACATTGTTTATTAATACCTATAAAGCACATTCATACCTGGCCGTAGGAATAAAACCGGTAATATTAATAACCGATGATATTCATTTAAGAGCAGAAATATATGGAATGCTGCCCTATCAAAAAATAATGTCGGATGATAATAATAAGGCGTATTATAATATGGATTTATCTAATCCGACATTTCTAGCAAGCGGAGCAATTATTTATCAAACAATATTAGGACCGGCGAGTTTAAGCATTAATTATTATGATAAATTAGATAAGAAGTATTACTTTGTGTTTAATTTTGGATACATCTTATTCAATAAAAAAGGAAACGAATAATTTTATAAAGAAAAAAATTGAGCCAATTTAAACGATTAGCCGGACAAACTATAATTTATGGTTTTGGAACTGTAGCACCACGGTTATTAAACTTTTTATTGCTAACACCACTTTATACGAGAATATTTGATAAAACAGAATACGGTGTCTTTACTGAATTGTATGCATACATTGTTTTTTTACTGGTGATTCTTACTTATGGAATGGAAACCGGGTTTTTCAGATTTGCAAAAAGCGAAAAAGATTTCGATAAGGTATATAGCACGAGTATAATTTCTCTTTTTACTACTTCATTTTTATTTATAATTCTATCATATATTTTTTCTAATAACATTGCCACCGCTCTTGATTATAGTCATAATGCTGAATATATACGTTGGTTTTGCTTAATTGTGAGTATAGATGCATTTACATCTATTCCTTTTGCAAAATTGAGATACCTTGGTAAAGCAAGAAAATTTGGTGTTTTAAAAATCGTGAACGTTGTCATTAATATTGGATTTAATGCCATATTCTTTTTAGTTTTTCCCAGAATATATAGTTCAAATCCTGATTTGGTAAAATATATTTATAATCCGGAAATGGGAGTAGGTTACGTTTTTATTGCGAATCTCATTGCAACAGTATCTACCTTAATTTTTCTTATACCTGAAATCATTAATATTAAACTAAAATTTGAATTAGATTTATTAAAAAGAATGCTTAATTATTCTTTACCTCTTTTAGTTGTTGGTATTGCGGGAACAGTAAATGAAGTATTAGATAAGATATTAATGAAACATTTGGTAAGAGATCCCTCAACTGCGCTTGAACAAGTAGGAATTTATGGTGCAAATTATAAAATAGCCGTATTAATGACTCTTTTTATCCAAATGTTCAGATATGCTGTTGAACCCTATTTTTTTTCACGTATGAATGATAAGAATGCAAAAGAACAATATGCCCTCATAATGAAATATTTTATAATTATTGGATTATTTATTTTTCTGGGAGTAGTTCTTTTTATTGATATTATTAAATATTTTATTGGAGTAGAATTTCATTCGGGATTGTCTATTGTACCGATTGTTTTATTAGCTAATTTATTTTTAGGAATACTTTATAATCAATCTATATGGTATAAATTAACAAATTTAACTAAAAAAGGAGCTTTTGTGGCTATTATTGGTGCCGTTATTACAATAGGATTAAATATTGCATTAGTACCATCAATGGGTTATAAAGGTGCAGCCTGGGCAACTTTTTTATGCTATTTTTCAATGATTATTATTTCCTACTTTGTTGGACAAGCGTATTATAAAATGAATTACGATATTAAAACAATAACTTTTTATTTTATTTTATCCCTGGGAATATATTTTATAAACAATTTTTTAAACATAAAAAATGTTGTATTTCAATTAATTATTAATACAGCCTTCTTGTTGGTTTATGTACTTATTGTAATTAAAAAAGAAAAAAAGATTTTTAAATATTTTTAACAAATAATGTGTAAATCATATTTTTAATAAAGAATCATATTTAATAAGTTTGAACAATATTAAAATAGCATGATAGTAAAAATTATAAACAAATCGAACAATCCATTACCAGCCTATAGTACAGAGTATTCTGCAGGAATGGATTTAAGAGCTTTTCTTGAAAACCCGGTTATATTAAAACCGTTAGAACGGGCTTTAATTCCAACAGGATTATATATAGAATTACCGGTTGGTTTTGAAGCACAGATAAGGCCACGAAGCGGATTGGCTTTAAAAAAGGGGATAAGTGTTTTAAATACTCCTGGTACAATTGATGCTGATTACAGGGGGGAAATAGGTGTTATATTAATCAATTTATCAAATCAGGATGTAATAATTGAGACAGGAGAAAGAATCTGCCAAATGATTATTGCAAAATATGAACATGTTACTCTTACTAATGTTCAGGAGTTAAACGAAACAAATCGTGGTGCCGGTGGTTTTGGAAGTACTGGAATAAAGTAAAAATTAATGGATAACAAACTTTTTATAAATCAGCAAAATAATAATGAATATTTTTAAAAATAGAAGACTTGTATTGTATGTTTTTTTTATCAGTTTGTTTTTAACGGTTTCTTGTAAAACAAAAGAATTAGTTAAAAACGATAAAATAACTGTAAAAAAAGAGTTGTCCAAAAACAATGAACAAGAATATTATTATGTATTCCTTGAAGCAAACAGGAAAAAGTTACTGGGTGATTATAACTCTGCTTTAGCACTTTATTATCAATGCCTCGAAATTAATCCAAATAGTGCTATTGCTGCTTCAGAAATTTCTCAAATAAATTATCAGCTAAACAACATACAAACAGCATTAAAATACGCCATTATGGCTACAAAAAATGAGCCTGATAACAAATGGTACCAATATCAATTAGCTCAATTATATGTTTCGAATAATGATTTTAAAAATGCCATTGAAGTTTATAAATATTTACACAAAATAGAACCCAATAATCATGAAATAACATTTTATCTTGCATCAATATACAAACAAGTAAATCAACTTAATGAGGCAATTGCCTTATTAAATGAAATAGAAGAAAAAGTAGGAGTAAATGAAACAACGTCGGTTACAAAACAACAAATATTTCTAAACCAGGGAAATAAAACAAAAGCGTATGATGAAATTAATAAATTAATTCTTCATTTTCCAAACGAACCAAGATATTATGGTTTATTGGCAGAAATGTTTACCCGCGATAATTTATTATTAAAAGCAGAAGAATCTTATAATAAGCTATTTGAACTGGATAGTTTAAACCCATTGGGGCAACTTTCAATTGTAGATTTTTACAGGAAAAAAGTAGATTATGAAAAAATGTTTGTTGCAATTAACAAAGTAGTTATAAATGAAAACATTGATTTTCAATCAAAAATAATTACCCTGGCAACAGTATTGAATTCACAACAAGAAACCAGTTTATTTAAAAACCAGGTTGAACAAAATTTAAAAATAATTAAAGAAAATTATCCCGACAAGCTTGAAAGTTATACTTTATATACAGATTATTTAATAAAAACAACCAATTACGACCTAGCTACAATTGAACTGGAATTTATTATTAAGAATTTTAAAACAACTGAAATAATTTGGGAACAACTCATTTCAATTTATAGTTTCCGGAATAACATAAAGTTAATGTATGAAAAATCCTGTGCTGCAATTGATAGCTTCCCGAATTATCCGACATTTTATTTATTTAAAGGTATTTCTGCCCTGCAGTTAAATAAGGCAGATGAATCTCTTTCTGTTTTAAAAACAGGATTGGGTTTGATTGAAAATAATAATCAATTACAAATAGATTTTTATATATACTTGGGCGAAGCATATCATGAAACAGGTAATTATAAAAGTTCCGATTATTATTTTCAGGAAGTTCTAAAAATTCAACCCGAAAATTATTCTGTAATAAATAACTACAGTTATTACCTTTCCTTACGTGAAACGAACCTTGATTATGCTGAATCTATAAGTAAAAAAACAATAATTGCATTTCCCGAAAATTCTACTTACCTCGACACGTATGCGTGGATTTTATATAAATTGGAGAAATATCAGGATGCACTTTATTATATCCAAAAAGCCATAGAGCACGGGGGTATAGAAAGTGGCGTTATTGTTGAGCATTATGGAGATATATTATATAAATCAAAAAATATTGAAAAAGCAATTGAAATGTGGAATTTGTCTAAAAAACTTGGTAATTCAAGCAATGAACTTGATTTAAAAATAAAAAATAACTCGAGGGAATAATGATAAAACAAAAAACAATTTATTCTGTCACATTTTTAGTAATAATATCCTTTACCTTATTCGGATGTAAACAACAAAAACAATTATCAAAAACTACAGAAGAGGTACGTTCTTTTTCTGAATTAAAATCAGATATTCTGAAAAAATCTGAATCAATAAAAAGGGTGTCAATCAAAGGAATAAAAATTTCTATTGATGATAATTCTGCATTAATCAATTTAAAAGCGAATATTTTAATTTCTAAAGATTCTGCAATATTGGTTTCATTATCAAATATGTTAGGAATTGAAATCAGCAGAATTTTATTTCAACCCGAAAACATTATACTTGTTGACAGGATTAATAAAACATATAAAACAGGGACATACAACGATATTTACAAAAAATACAATTTCTCGGTAAATTATTATTTGTTACAAAGCATTTTATTTTCCGATTATTCATATATTTTTAATACATATAATTATATGAATACATCAGATACCATTAAATCTAAGTTCAATAATTACGAGATAAATTTTAGTTCAAATGAAAATGAGATTAACAATATTATATTATTCATCGATAGTAAAAATGAAAATATCATTCAGGCTGTTTTGAGAAATAAAGAAAATAATCAGGATTTTAAAATAGAGTATATAAGCTATATTAATTATAAATCAATATATTTTCCTGAAATTATCGATTTGGATTTTAGAAGTAAAAAAACAAATTTAACCTTAACGCTTAAAAATGGAACAGTAAATTTTCAGGCAAATACACAAATTAAGCTGGATATTCCAAAGAACTATAACCGGGGTTCATTAAATGATTAAATTAAAAATAAGTATAAGTCTGTTTTTATTTGCA
This sequence comes from Bacteroidetes bacterium GWB2_32_14, assembly GCA_001768235.1. Lineage (GTDB taxonomy): Bacteria > Bacteroidota > Bacteroidia > Bacteroidales > UBA12077 > UBA12077. Next base: position 84,925 of record MENK01000035.1, on the reverse strand, counting down.
AGTATATTTTTGCAAACAGAATGTTTTGGCCAAACAAGAAAAGAGTTAGAACAACGAAAAATAAAAACCGAAGAAGAAATTAAATTAACAACGAAATTGCTTGATGAAACAGAACAAAACAGAACAGCAGGGATTAATAAAATATTAATTATTAAAAAAAGAATCTCTTTAAGAGAACAATTAGTAAATGATATCTCTAATGAAATATCTTTAATTGATGCCAGTATTGAACAAAAAACAAGTAATATAAACAATCTGGAAAATGAAATACTTAGATTAAAAGAAGAATATGCGAAAATGATTTATTTTGCATATAAAAACAGGAGCACTTACGATAAACTTATGTTCATTCTTGCATCAGACAACTTTAATCAGGCATACCGAAGATTAAAATATTTCCAACAGTATTCTCAATATAGAAAAAAGCAGGCGTTATTAATAATTCAAAAACAAAACGAATTATTATCAGAAATAAGCGAACTTAAAGAACAAAAAAATCAAAAAATAAATCTTTTATCTCAAAAAGAAAACGAAAAATATCAATTAAAACTTGAACGCGAAAAAGAAAATACAGAGCTTGTAAAACTACAGAAAAAAGAAAAAGAGTTGCGAAAAAAGATCGAAGACAACGAAAAAGTAATGAAACGTCTTGCAAAAGAAATTAATGATTTAATAGCAAAAGAAGCAGAAGAAAGTAAAAAAAGAACGATTTATACCGATGAAGCATTATCAGAGAATTTTAAAAGTTCACGGGGAAAACTCGATTGGCCTGTAGAAAAAGGAGTAATTATAAGAGATTTTGGAGAACAACAACATCCTGTTTTAAAAGGAATAATGCTAAATAACGAGGGAATAGATATTAATTTAGCAAAGGACGAAAAAGTAAAATCAATTTTTGATGGCGAAGTTAAGAGAGTTATTGCTGTTCCGGGGTCTAATATGGCCATAATTATTCGTCACGGACACTTCCTTTCGTTTTATTCAAACTTAGTTAATGTAAGGGTAAAATCAGGTGATAAAGTAAAAAAAGGGCAACATTTGGGTGATATTTATTATTTAAAAAACGATGACAAAAGCTCTGTTCTGCATTTTCGTATTTATGAAGAAACAAAAGTTTTAAATCCCAAAATTTGGTTACTAAAAAAGTAGCTGCTTGAATAAAATAGCTATCTTTGAAAAATATAAATATAAAAAACGAAACAATTTTTAATAAAAAAGGTATAAAATTATAATTGTTTAAAAAGAAACAACAGAAGTGCTAACAACAGCTTTAAAAAATGAAAAGAAGCATTTTAATTGAATCTAAAATAGAAAACATCAGTTTAGTCGAAAAATTAATTGATGAGGTTTCAGAAGAAGCTAAAATTAATTCCGAGGTATATGGCAAAATGCTCATAGCTACTGTTGAAGGAGTAAATAATTCAATTGTACACGGGAATAAAGAAGATGAAACAAAAAAAGTAACAATAACTTTCTTTATTGAAAAAAACGAAATAAAAATTTTCATTGAAGACGAAGGTCCCGGATTTAATTATACAAACGTTCCCGACCCGACAATTCCGGAAAACATAGAAAATATTCATGGACGAGGAGTTTATTTAATGAAACATCTTGCCGATGATGTAATATTTCATGGCCGAGGAAATAAAGTTGAATTAAATTTCAACATAGAATAAAAATGAGCATCAATTTCTTTTCAGAAGACATTGATTTTAACCTGGCATCAAAAAACAAAATCAGAAATTGGATAAAACTCTCCATCGAAAATGAGCTTAAAAAAACAGGGTTAATTAATATCATTTTTACGTCTGATAATTACCTTCTTGACATAAATAAAAAATACCTTTCACACAACTACCTCACCGATATAATTACATTTAATTATTGTGAAAAAAACACAATTAATGGCGATATTTATATTAGTATTGAAACGGTTTTAAACAATTCTAAAAGATTTATTGTTTCATTTGAAGATGAAATCAGAAGAGTTATTATTCATGGAATTCTTCATTTAATAGGATATAATGACTCTACAAATGGTGAAAAAATTCAAATGAGAGAAAAAGAAAATAATTATCTGGATAGATATAAAAATCTTTTATAATTTTCCGGGTTCTAAATATATAATAAAGATGTTACCAGAGTACGATGTAATTGTAGTGGGTGGAGGACACGCTGGTTGTGAAGCAGCGGCCGCAGCAGCTAATATGGGTTCAAAAACATTGTTAATTACCATGGACATGACCAAGTTCGCTCAAATGTCATGTAATCCTGCAATGGGGGGTATAGCCAAAGGCCAGATTGTTCGTGAAATTGATGCAATGGGAGGATATTCTGCCATTGTTACCGATAAAAGCATGATTCAGTTCAGGATGCTGAACCGATCAAAAGGTCCTGCCATGTGGAGTCCAAGAGCTCAATGCGACAGAACGCTCTTTTCTATAGAGTGGAGAAACCTTCTTGAGAAAACCAAGAACCTCGATCTTTGGCAGGACATGGTTAATGAGTTGTTAATTGATGATGGTATTGTAAGGGGAGTTAAAACAAGACTTGGAATTACTTTTTTTTCAAAAACCGTGGTTTTAACAAACGGAACTTTTTTAAACGGACTAATGCATGTTGGAAGATCTAAGGTTGAAGGAGGCAGGTCTGGGGAGGCCTCATCTTTTGGTATAACAGAACAATTATTAAAACATGGATTTGAAGCAGGAAGAATGAAAACAGGAACACCTGCAAGGATTGATGGCCGCACAATAGACTTTTCAAAACTGACAGAACAAAAAGGAGATGAAAACGGAGGACAATTTTCGTTTTTGAAACATGAACAAAAACCGAACAACAATAAAAGTTGCTGGATAACTTATACAAATCAGCAAGTTCACGAAATCCTTGAAACAGGTTTCGATGATTCTCCTCTTTACAATGGAACAATAGAAGGTATTGGACCAAGATATTGTCCCAGTATTGAAGATAAAATAGTTACTTTTGCCGATAAAGAAAAACATCAGCTTTTTCTTGAACCCGAAGGCCATAACACGGTAGAATATTATATTAATGGGTTTTCATCTTCCCTGCCATGGGATATTCAATTTAAAGCATTAAAAAAAATCGAAGGACTTGAGAATGTTAAAATTTTTCGGCCAGGTTATGCTATTGAATATGATTATTACCCGCCAACACAACTTTTTCATACCCTTGAAACAAAAAAAATAAAAAACCTGTATTTTGCCGGACAAATAAATGGAACTACCGGATACGAGGAGGCTGCAGCCCAGGGTTTAATGGCGGGTATTAATGCACATTTAAAATCATATAATAAACCGGAGTTTGTACTCAATCGCGACCAGGCATATATTGGAGTATTAATCGATGATTTGGTAACAAAGGGTGTTGATGAACCTTATCGAATGTTTACATCAAGAGCAGAATACAGAATTTTGCTCAGACAGGATAATGCGGATATACGCCTGACAGAATTGTCTTATAAAATCGGATTCGCAAGCGAAGAAAGATTCAGTAACTTGTTAAACAAAATTAAACTCAGAGATCATCTTGTTCGTTTTATTAAAACTTTTAGTGTAGAACCAGGTAGCATTAACAAATATTTAAACAAAATAGATACTTCTGAAATAAAACAAAAAAGAAAACTCTTTGAAATAGTATTAAGGCCTCAAATTACAATCTTACAACTTTCAGAATATGTTGCCGAGCTAAAAAATGAAATAGAAAAAACAGGAGATAAAAAAGAAGAGATTATTGAAGCCGCGGAAGTTTTAATTAAATATTCAGGATACATTGAGCGGGAACAACAAATAGCCGACAAGCTAACTCGTTTAGAACATATAAAAATACCCGACGAATTTGGTTATGATAAAATAGCATCTCTTTCAACCGAAGGAAGACAAAAGTTAAAAAGAATAAAACCGAAAAGTATAGGTCAGGCAGCCAGAATAAGCGGGGTTTCTCCGTCAGATATTAGTGTTCTTTTGGTGTATATGGGTCGATAATATTTCTCGTGGAACAAAATCAATTCTTCTTGTTCCACGTGGAACAAAAAACTAAAAATTTTATATAAGATGAATGATTCTTTTGTAGTTGCTGGTAAATTGGTAGATGTTTTTAATAGGAAAACGTTTAATGCTCAGGTAAGTGTTGTTAACGGGAAAATAGAAAAAATAACAGAAATCGGGCAGGAACAATCTAACTATATTATTCCCGGATTTGTAGATTCTCATGTGCATATTGAAAGTTCAATGATGGTTCCGTCATCTTTTGCCCGGGCTGCAGTTAAACATGGAACTGTTGCAACCGTGTCTGACCCTCATGAAATTGCGAATGTGTTAGGAATTGCTGGTGTTGAATATATGATCCAAAACAGTAAAAAAGTTCCTTTTAAATTCTTTTTTGGTGCGCCATCTTGTGTTCCTGCCACATCCTTCGAAACCTCTGGCGCAGTTATTAATTCATCTGATATCGAAAAATTATTAAATAATCCCGACATTTATTATTTAGCGGAAATGATGAATTTTCCGGGAGTAATTTTCAACGATAAGGAAGTTCATTCAAAAATGAATGCTGCTTATAAGGTAAACAAGCCAATCGACGGCCATGCCCCGGGATTAAGCGGCCCTGATTTAAAGAAATATGCTTCGGCGGGGATTACTACAGATCATGAATGTTCTACCCTGGATGAAGCTGTTGAAAAAATAAATTGTGGAATTAAAGTGCAAATTCGTGAAGGAAGCGCTGCAAAAGATTTTGAAAATTTATTTCCTTTAATAAATTCTTATCCGGAAAAAACAATGTTGTGTACCGATGATTGTCACCCGAATGATTTAATTAACGGACACATTAATAAAATAGCTGGCAGGGCAATTCGTAAAGGAGCAAATATTTATGATGTATTAACTGTGGCCATTAAAAATCCTGTAGAACATTACAATTTAAATGTTGGTTTATTAAGAAGCGGAGATGCTGCAGATTTTATTATTGTAAAAGACCTGGTTGATTTTGATGTAATTAAAACATACATAAACGGCTGTTTGGTTTTTGATAACGGGGAGGTATTTATTAATCAGGTAAATGAAGCTCCTGTAAATAATTTTAATTGTAGCAAAATTTCCGAAAAAGACATTTTTATTCCGGAATCAAAAGGGAAAGTAAATGTTATTGTTGCAAAAGATGGTGATTTGTTGACAAAAAAAATAGTAACAGAGCCCAAAATGCATAATGGGAATGTTGTTGCTGATGTCGAAAGGGACATATTAAAAATAGTAATTGTAAACAGGTATAAAAACGAAATCCCGGTAGTGGGATTAATAAAAAATTTTAATTTAAAATCAGGAGCTATAGCTGGAAGTATTGCACACGATAGTCATAATATTATAGCCATAGGAACCACCGATAACGATATTGTTAAAGCCATTAATACGGTAATTGAAAACAAGGGAGGTATTGTTGCTTGTGACAGCAAACAAATTGTTGATTTAAAATTAAATGTTGCCGGGTTAATGTCAACCGAACAGGCGGAAGAAGTTGCCGCTAAATATGAAAAGGTAAACACACAGGCAAAAATGATGGGATCAACATTAACAGCACCGTTTATGACAATGGCTTTTATGGCCTTATTGGTTATTCCTGAATTGAAAATCGGAGATAAAGGCCTTTTTGATGTTTCGAAATTTCAGTTTACTTCACTTTTTACTGAATAATGCCAGAAAAACAAAAAGAAAAATTTGCTTCTGTTATTTCTGTTCTGCCTGATAGTGCAGGAGTATATCAATTTTTTAATCAATTAAATGAAATAATTTACGTTGGTAAGGCAAAGAATTTAAAAAAAAGAGTTTCATCATATTTTACAAAAGACAGGTTCGACAACAATAAACTAAAAGTTTTAGTAAGTAAAATTAACAGGATAGAATATATTGTTGTTGAATCTGAGTCGGATGCGTTACTTCTGGAGAATAATCTGATTAAGAAACATCAACCCCGCTACAATATATTACTCAAGGATGATAAAACATTTCCCTGGATATGTGTTAAAAACGAACCTTTTCCCCGTGTATTTTATACCAGGTCAATAGTTAATGATGGATCGCGATATTTCGGCCCATATACTTCTGTTTATATGGTAAAAGTTTTACTCGACTTGGTAAAACAACTCTATCCATTGCGGAATTGTAATTTAAATTTAACAGAACAAAACATCAGGCAAAAAAAATTCAAACCCTGTCTTGAATATCATATTGGAAATTGTAAAGCCCCGTGTATCGCGCTACAATCTTCTGAAGATTATAATAATTCAATAGAATATATTAAACAAATACTTAAAGGAAATATACACCAATTAATTCATTACCTGAATAATATAATGCTCAAATATTCGTCTGAATTTAAATTTGAAGATGCCCAGGTAATTAAAAACAAAATAGAGATACTTGAAAAATATAAAAGCAAGTCAACCATCGTAAACCCGGGTCTTACAAATATTGATGTTTTTTCTATTCTCGATGATAAAAACGCTGCTTATGTAAATTTTCTAAAAGTAAACGATGGAATAATAATTCAGGCTCATACACTTGAAATAAAGAAAAAACTTGACGAGAGTATAAATGATATGCTTATAATGGCAATTATTGAAATTAGAAACAGGTTTTCAAGCAATGCGAAAGAAATTATTGTTCCATTTGAAATTGATTTTAAAATAGAGCAAGTAAAATTTACTGTTCCTCAAAAGGGAGATAAAAAAGCTCTTCTGGATTTATCCGGGCGTAACCTAAAATATTACAGGCTTGAAAAACAAAAGAAATCAGAAAAAAAGAAAGAAAAACATTCAGGAAAGCGGGTACTTGAACTTTTAAAAAAAGAATTAAATCTAAATGTTTTGCCAGAGCATATAGAATGTTTTGATAATTCAAATATACAGGGAACAAACCCCGTGGCTGCATGTGTTGTTTTTAAAAACGGCAAACCAAGTACAAAAGATTACAGGCATTATAATATCAAAACCGTTGAAGGCCCGAATGATTTTGCTTCGATGGAAGAAGTTGTTTTCAGGAGATATAAAAGATTGCTTGATGAAAACATGGGTTTACCTCAGTTGATTGTAATTGATGGAGGAAAAGGACAATTAAACGCTGCTTTAAAAAGTCTTGAAAAACTTCAGATAAAAACAAATGTTTCAATTATAGGAATAGCAAAACGATTAGAAGAAATTTTTTTCCCGAACGATCCTGTTCCCATATATCTGGATAAGAATTCCGAATCATTAAAAATTATTCAGCATATTCGCAACGAAGCTCATCGTTTTGGAATAAAGTTTCACCGAAATAAACGATCGGGCAATTTTATAAAAAGTGAACTTGAAAATATTCCCGGTATTGGAGAAAAAACCATTGAGCAATTGCTCACCAAATACAAAACAATAAAAAAAATCAGGACACTTTCTCCGGACGAATTATCAAGTGAAATTGGAAGTGTAAAATCAAAATTAATGCTTGAATATTTTAATAAAATATAAACAGGAACAGGTTATTAAAAATTTGTAATTATTCAGGATGTGAATAATAATATTAAATAACTGGTTGTAAGTAGCAGAAAATGAGTTAATAAAAACTATAAAAACGAGGTTTAATCACCCGTAGATTTTCGGATTTACTCTTTTATTTACTTTCGTACAGGAATATTTCTTTGGCAGGATAGTATAAACTTACCCGGGGAATATTTTAATTCATCAAACGATTTTTATAAAACAGAAATATGAAGTATTATTAAAACCATTATCTTTGCAGCAAATTTGCAAAGAATAATAAAATGCCTGTTTTACAAAATTCTAACAACACATTCATGAATAAAAGCAATTTAGGCTTTGTCGCAGATACAAGTATTACAGAAACAGGCCCGGTTCAAATTTCATCTCAGATTAATACAGATACTTTAATACAGGGCAAAATAAAAACTCTTGATTTAAGTTCTGCAGATTCAATTTTCAGGATTAATGAAGAACGTGAAATTCAAATTCAAAAGGAGAATCAGTTAAGGTATAAAAATAAAATTCAAAAAACGGACACGTCAAAGCTCCTTTTTGAAAATCTCCAGATTTATAAAACCCCATTATCGGAAAGGTTCAATCAGGATATGTTCTATCAGAATTTTTTATATAACCTTCCCGTAAATAAAGAAACAGAAAATATAAAGAATCAAATTGTAATTATTGAAAACCCGGCGTTAAATCAAAAATCGGGGGAAAAACAGAAAATAATTGCCGAAAAAAGAATAGAAATAGAACCCCGGGTGAAAGGAAATAAGCTTCACTTCGACTGGATTTTAGGCGTATTGCTGTTATCGTTTATTATTTTGGGGTTTGTACGGTTGTTTTTTAACAAATATTTAGTATCGCTTATTCGGTCTGCAATCAGTTACCAGGAAGCCAGCACGATGTTTCGCGAGAAAAATTCATTAATGGAAAAAGCCTCGTTTTTGGTTAACATCTTGTTTTTAAGCAATATTTCAATATTTGTAATTCAGGTAGCACAATTTTACAATGTACAATTCGGAAATCTTAAACATTATTACCTGTATGCTATAATTTTTGCCATTTTGCTTGTGTTTTATATATACAGGGCATTTACTACATGGTTTGTAGGAAGTGTTTTTTTAAAGCAAAAAGTTTTTCAGGAATATTTTCATAATGTGAATATTTTTACAAAAAACACAGGGTTGTTAATCTTCCCGGTAATTGTAACAGTACAATTTCTTTCACTAGAATATCTTCCAGTTATAATTTATATTGGAATGGCAGGTATTGGTTTATTGTATCTTTTACAAATACACAGATCATTTCAGGTAATAATTCGAAAGAATGTTTCTGTTTTTTATATGATTTTGTATCTTTGTGCTTTCGAATTTGCACCATTATTGATCATTTACAAACTATTACTATCTCTTAATTAGCGGGAAGAATAGGTGATTTGAAAAATTAATTCAATAAAATTGTACATGAAAATTAAGACGATTTTAGTATCTCAACCCAAACCGCAAAACGATAAATCTCCTTATTTGGAATTAGCTGAAAAACACCACCTTAAGGTAGATTTTAGACAATTTATTCAAGTGGAAGGATTGTCAGCAAAAGATTTTAGAAAATCAAAAATTGATATTTTAACTCACTCTGCTGTAATTTTTACAAGCCGCACTTCAATAGATCATTATTTTAGAATATGTGAAGAGCTCAGGCTCGCAGTTCCGGATACAATGAAATATTTTTGTATCTCGGAGGCCACGGCTTTTTATCTTCAAAAATATACCGTTTTCAGAAAAAGAAAGATTTTTTATGGCGACGGGAAATTTGTAGATATTATGGAACTCTTAAAAAAGCATAAAGATGAAAAATTCCTTGTTCCGGTATCTGATGCTCATAAAGAAGAAATACCGAAAAAGCTGGAACAAAGTAAGATAAAGTTCACGAAAGCGGTTATGTATAAAACGGTAAGTGCTAATTTATCTGATTTAGCAAATGTAAATTATGATATGCTTGTTTTTTACAGCCCTTCAGGAATAAAATCATTATTCGAGAATTTCCCTGATTTTAAACAAAACAACACAAAAATTGCAGCGTTTGGCCCTAAAACAGCCAAGGCGGTAAAAGATGCCGGGTTAAAGGCGGATATCAAAGCCCCTTCAAAAGAAGCTCCTTCTATGACTATGGCTATTGAACAGTATATTCACGAATACAATAAAACAAATAAATAATTCTTCCTTTTTAATGTTTATAAGGAAAGTATCAATACTTTCCTTTTTTTTTCAAAAAAATATACCTTTACTCCTGATGAAAACTTTGGGATTTAATAAAGAAGAAAGACTTAAAAGCCGCAAATTAATCGAATCATTATTTTTCGAAAGCAAATCAATTACACATTACCCATTTAGATTAATTTATAAAATTTTACCCGAATCGGCTGATTTTAAGTATCCTGCGAAAGTTGCCATTAGTGTTTCAAAGAAAAAATTTAGTCGCGCGGTTGACAGGAATGAAATAAAAAGGAAGATACGAGAGGCTTATCGAAAAAATAAAGACGGATTGTACAAAAATATTAATTGTAGGAATAGAAATGCCTATTTTCTAATAGTTTATGTTGCTTCTGAGAAACCGGATTCCCTAAAAATTGAAAATGATATTAAACTATTAATATCCAAATTTATCGAACATTTAAACAGTCAGGAGTGTTAATCAAAAAACAAATTTATAAAATCAGGAATGTCCTGGTATTAAGTTAAATAATGTTAATAATAAAAGCAAGCACTGTTTTTTCTTTAAATTTGCATAGTTTGGCAAGCGGATTGAAATTGTAAAAAAAATTTAGATACAATGAAAAAAACAAATAAAATACAGAAAACAATAATTATAGCCGGGTTTGTTTTAATTGCTATAATTTCATTTTGGGGATTTAAAAATGGCGATGATTTTAAAATAGCCAAAAGCCTTGATATTTATTTTTCTTTGTTTCGTGATGTGAACGTATATTATGTCGATGAAACAGATCCTGAAAAAATGGTTGAAACCAGTATTAATGCAATGCTCGAATCTCTTGATCCATATACTGTTTATATCCCGGAATCCGAACTCGACGAATTTGCTTTTATGACAACAGGTCAATACGGGGGTATCGGGGCTCTTATTAGAAACAAAGACAAAAAACCAATAATTGCCCAGCCATATAAAGGATTTCCTGCAGATAAAGCAGGATTAAAAGCAGGAGATATAATACTCGAAATAGATGGTGTTTCTACAAATGATATTCAGATTGATAAAATAAGTGAAAAATTAAAAGGAGTACCTAAAACAAAAGTAAAATTAGTGGTTGAACGCCCCTGGACGAATGAAAAATTTGACAAAGAGATTGTTCGTGAAGAGATTAAAATTACAAGTATTCCTTATTATGGGGTTGTTGAACCGGGTGTAGGGTATATTTGTGTTACAAAATTCACCCCCGATGTTTCCAAAGAATTAAAAGATGCATTAAGAGAGCTAAAAACAGAACATCAGATTACATCCTTAATTATTGATATGCGGGGAAATCCCGGGGGATTACTTATTGAAGCGCCCAAAATTTGCAATATTTTTGTCGAAAAAGGTCAGGAAATTGTTAGCACGAAAGGGAAAATTGAAAAATGGGATCAGGTTTACCAAACAACAGAATTGCCGTTTGATACAGAGATACCTTTGGTAATATTGGTTAACAGGGCATCAGCATCAGCAGCCGAAATTGTAGCAGGAGCAATGCAGGATCTTGACAGGGCGGTTATTCTTGGTCAACGTACATACGGTAAAGGACTTGTACAAACGACAGTTCCTCTAAGTTATAACAGTCAGCTAAAAGTTACTACGGCGAAATATTATATTCCAAGCGGCCGGTGTATTCAGGCAAGAGATTATGCTCACCGAAACGAAGACGGAAGTGTTGGATATATTCCCGACTCATTGATTAGCGAGTTTTCAACTAAAAATGGCAGAAAAGTATATGATGGAGGCGGAATAATTCCCGATATTAAAATGGATCCTGAAGAAGTCAGCCCGATAACAATTAGTTTAATTACCGAGAGTGTTTTATTCGATTTTGCCACTAAATTTGTTTATAAAAACCAAAACATTCCTTCCGTCGATGATTTTGAAATAACAGACGATTTATATAACGACTTTGTTGATTTTGCCCTGGAACAGAATTTTTCATATCAAACACAAAGCGAAAAAGAGCTTGAAGAACTTGAAAAAATAGTAAAAAGAGAGAAATACTTTGATAGGGCAAAAGATGAACTGGAACAATTAAAAAACAAATTAGCGAACAATAAAGAAAAAGATTTACAAAGCTTTAAAACAGAAATCAAAGAGTTTTTACGCGATGAGATAATTGGCCGGTATTACTATGAGGAAGGACAGCTTAAAGCAAGTATAAAAGATGATAAACAGATTTTTAAAGCAGTTGAAATTCTTAAAAATAAAGATGTTTATTCTTCAATATTAAAAGGAGAATATATAGATCAGTCTTCTGATGTTAAGGATTTGAGTATGAATATTATAAATAAGGAAGAAAAGGCTAAAGAAAAAAATAATGACGATTATTTTAATTCGTTTGACAGCTATTAATGATTTTAAATTGGGTTTAAAATGGCCAGGCAAACCTGTCTGGCCATTTTGTTTTTATTAATGTGCCTCCAGCCAATTTTCGCCAATACCAATATCTACAGTAAGAGGGATACTTAGTTTAATCGCATTTTCCATTCTATTCTTTACCAAAGCTTTTATTTCATCAACTTCGGGTTTGTACACATCAAAAATTAACTCATCGTGTACCTGCAGGATCATCTTGCTTTTATAGTTCTTTTTATTTAGTTCGTTAAAAATGTCAATCATGGCGAGTTTTATAATATCTGCGGCCGAACCCTGGATAGGGGCATTTATGGCATACCGTTCTGCATTTCCTCTTACAATGCTATTTCTGGAGTTGATATCATTTAAAATACTTTTACGTCCCATCATCGTTTCCACGTATCCTTTTTCACGGGCTTTGGCAATACTTTTATCCATGTATTCTTTTACTCTTGGAAAACCAATAAAATACTCATCAATGAGTTGTTTTGCTTCCGAACGCGGAACTTTAAGTCTTTGTGACAAGCCAAAGGCAGAAATACCATATATAATTCCAAAATTAGCCGTTTTTGCTTTTCGCCTTTGATCTTTTGATACGTTGGTTGTTTCCACGTGGAAAATTTTTGCCGCTGTAGCCGTATGTATATCCTCATTATTTTTAAATGCAGCAATCATATTTGTATCCTGGCTTAAATGGGCCATTATTCTTAATTCTATTTGAGAATAGTCTGCTGCTAATAAAACGTGGTTGTCATCAGAAGGGATAAATGCTTTTCGGATTTCTCTTCCTCGTTCTTCACGAATAGGGATGTTTTGCAGGTTCGGGTTATTTGAACTTAATCGCCCGGTTGATGCAATGGCCTGGTTATATGATGTGTGAATTTTCCCTGTTAGGGGGTTTATTAATTTAGGTAATGCTTCTACGTAAGTAGATAGAAGCTTTTTTAATGACCTGTATTCCAGAACGTCATTAATTATTGGGTGTTTGTCGAAAAGAATAGCTAATGTTTCTTCGCTTGTTGAATATTGTTGTGTTTTAGTTTTTTTAGCATTTGAATCAAGCTTTAATCGGGTAAATAATATTTCTCCCAGTTGCTTAGGCGACGAAATGTTAAATTCCATACCTGCGTGGGTGAATATTTTTTTCTCTGATTCAATGAGTTCATTATTAAGTAGTTTGGAATATTCAATTAAAGCCTGGATGTCAATTTTTATTCCTGTTGACTCCATGTTTGCCAGCACGGGAATTAGAGGCATTTCTAAATTTTCGGAAAGATCGGATAATCCCGTGTTTTTTAAATCTTTTTCAAAAACAGATTTAAGCTGCAAGGCAATATCCGCGTCTTCTGCTGCATATTCTTTTATTTGTTCAACAGGGACATTTCTCATAGAACCCTGGCGGGGGCCTTTTTTACCAATTAACTCTTCAATTTCTACAGGTTTATATGAGAGGTAATGCTCTGATAAATAATTCAAATTATGGCGCAAATCAGGCTGTAAGAGATAATGTGCGATCATGGTGTCGAATAATTCTCCTTTTACCCGGATTTGGTATTGTTGAAGAATTAAAATGTCAAATTTTATATTTTGCCCGATTTTGCGAATAGCCTGATTTTCGAAGATGTCTTTAAATTCATTCAGCATAGATTTGGTTATTTCCCGATCATCAGGAAATGGAATATAATACGCTTTGTGTATTTCGAACGAAAAGGATAAACCTACTATTTCGGATGAATATGGATCAAGGCCGGTAGTTTCTGTATCAAAACAAATTTCCTTTTGTTGACTTAAAAGCGAAATAAGATTTTTTCTATCTTCTGTAGTGTCAACTAAGATATAATCATGATCTGTGTTTGATATGTTTTTTAAAGTTGATGGTACTTTTTCTACTTCATTTTCTCCAAATAATGAGCCTTGTACAGGATTTGATGAAGGTTTGGAAGGAAGCTCTTTGCGGAATACTCTTTGCAAAACAGTTCTAAATTCAAGTTCATTAAAAAGTCTGGTAAGTTTTTCTTCATCGGGATTTTCTAAAATTAATTGTTCCGGGTCAATTGTAATTGGAACATCCAGTTTGATTGTTGCTAATTCTTTCGACAAAAAAACCAACTCTTTATTTTCAACCAGTTTCTCTTTTTGTTTACCCGGTATTTCATCTATTCGTTTGTATATGTTTTCAATACTTTCGAAATCCTTAATCAGTTTCATGGCTGTTTTTTCACCAATACCCGGTGCACCGGGTATATTGTCAGAACTATCTCCCATTAAACCAAGGATATCAATAACCTGTACGGGATCTTTAATCGAGTATTTTTCACATATTTTTTGTTTATCAACGAGCTCCATTTCGTTTCCTCCACGACCCGGTTTAAGCATTAGAATATGATCTGAAACCAATTGCCCGTAATCTTTATCCGGGGTCATCATGTATGTTGTGAAACCTTCCTTTTCGGCTTGTTTGGCCAAAGTTCCAATTACATCATCAGCTTCGTATCGGTCAACCTGAATTACCGGGATTTTAAATCCTTCAATAATTTCCTTAATAATTGGAATAGATTTTTTAATATCTTCCGGGGTTGCTTCCCTGTTGGCTTTATACTCCTTATACATTTCGTGCCGGAAAGTAGGATAGGGGGGATCAAAAACCACTGCAATGTGTGTCGGGTTTTCTTTGGCAATTAAATCAATCAGGGTGTTGGTAAATCCATAAATAGCAGATGTATTTAATCCTTTTGATGTAAATCGGGGATTTTTAATGAATGCATAATACGAACGATATATTAATGCATAAGCATCTAGTAAATAGAGTTTTTTCGACATAAAATGAAAATTAGGTTGAACTAAAAGTTCTTGTTTTAAAACAGTTTGTTTTTATAACCAGGATAAATTAAAACAAAGTACCAAAATACAAATACCAAATCACAAAAAATAGCTTAATGTGTTTGATTTTTTGCAAGGATTAAAATTTATGGATTATCTGAAGCAAACCATTCAGCAAACGAAGTAGCCGTTTCGTGAAGTTTTATACTGTGTAAGGTTAATTGCCCAGGTAGTTTTTTCTTTATTTTTTGTACAATATCAATTGCCATATTTTCACATGTGGGTTGATAATCAACAATATATTGTTTTGAAAACATTTGATTGCCGGCATCTTTTAAGCTTTCAAAAGCGGATTGTGAAAGAATGATTGCATGGTCAAGAGGTTTAATGATTTCTTCATGAACAATTTTTTTTAAATCACCAAAATCAATAACCATACCCAGCTTAGGGTTTTTAATATCAATAACGGGTTCGCCGGTAACAGTTACAAAGAGCCTGTATGAATGCCCATGAATATTTGAACAGGGGCCATTGTAATTCCACAATGCATGTGCAATTTCAAAATTAAATTCTTTTGTAACGCGAATCTTTGTCATTCTAAGAAAGAATTATTTTATAAAAAACAAAGATATAATACATTTGTTGATTCAGGATAAAAAAAACAAAAAACCATTCAAAGCAGGATATTTGAATGATTTTTATATAATTTTAAATTTAAAACAGGCTTAATCGGCAGACGTACAGTTGCTTACACAATTTACGATGTTGCTTAAATTGCTGTGTTTTAATGAGTAGTACGTGTTTTTCCCTTCCCTCTTTGAACATAGAACGCCTTTATCTTTCAGTATTCCCAAATGATGCGATGTGGTAGATTGTTCAATTCCAAGTTTCTCATGAATTTCTGTTACTGTTAATTTTTTTCCATCTTCCAAAAAACTCAAAATAGCAATTCTCATGGGATGTGCAATTGCTTTTAACATATTTGCCGCGTCTTCAAGTTGTTCTATTGTCAGGTCTTTAATCTTCATTTTCTAAACAGGTTTTTAGTTAATTAACAAATGCAAATATATAAATATATCATTTAAAAATTCATGACGAATATCAGCTAATAAAAATTTAGAGGTGATAATGAATTCTTTATGATTTGCGAATAAAAAAAACGAACTTTCTTGAAATGATTTTGTTTGGGGTGTATATGGATTTAAAGAATTTGATTAAATTTCTGTCATTCTTTTTTACGTATTTATAATTCCGAGAATGTCTGAAATAGATAAAATAGCAGCCCCGATAAAAAATGAGATACAGCAGTTTGAACCGTATTTCAGGTCGTCGATGCAAACAAAAGTTCCCTTGTTGAATATAATAATGAATTATATTTTACGAAGAAAAGGAAAGCAAATGCGGCCCATGTTTGTATTCCTTACAGCAAAAATGATAAATAATGAAGTGGGTAATTCAACATATACCGCGGCATCATTAATAGAGCTTTTACATACCGCGACATTAATTCACGATGATGTTGTTGACGAGGCGTATGAACGAAGAGGTTTTTTCTCTGTTAATGCTCTCTGGAAATCAAAAATTAGTGTTCTTGTTGGTGATTATTTACTATCAAAAGGACTTTTAGTCGCGGTAGAAAATAATGAGTACGAATTACTAAAAATAGTTTCTGTTGCTGTTAGAGAAATGAGTGAAGGAGAGCTTCTTCAAATACAAAAATCAAGAAGATTAAATATTACAGAGGATATTTATTACGAGATCATTCGGAAAAAAACAGCAGCCCTAATCGCGGCATGCACTGCCTGTGGAGCAAAATCATCGGGTGCAGATGACGAAACAGTTGAAAAAATGCGACTTTTTGGTGAGTATGTGGGAATGGCTTTCCAGATTAAAGATGATTTACTGGATTATCAGAATAACGGATTAATTGGCAAACCTTCGGGCAACGATATTAAAGAAAAAAAACTTACTCTCCCCATTATTCATGTATTGGGAAAAAACAATGGCACGGATAAAAAAGAAATTATAAAACGAATTATTAAACACCATAAAAATAAAAAGAAAGTACAGGAAGTCATTGATTTTGTTATAAAAAATGGGGGACTCGATTATGCTTCCGGGGTTATGAACGAATATAAATTAAAAGCATTAGAAATAATAAAAGATTTTCCTGATAATGATTCAAAAAAATCAATGATTGGGCTGGTCGATTACGTTGTTACCCGCAAGAAATAAAAATACTCCGTCCTGAATTCAGGCGGAGCATGAAATTGCAAATGGCTTAGAAATACTGAATTTCTTTTTTATAAATATTGGTTAGTAAATTATTCGCCAGGCGACTTGCTCCAATTCTGAATAATTCATTGTTTAACCAGTCATATCCAAGGTTTTCTTTAACTATAGAATAATATCCTAAAGCATCTTCTGTAGTTACAATACCTCCGGCAGGTTTTATCCCGATTTTTTTGCCTGTAATTTCATAAAATGATTTAATAGCTTTGGTCATAACATAAACAGCATCGAGTGTTGCAGCCGGATTTTGTTTTCCTGTTGATGTTTTAATAAAATCTGCGCCCGCTTCCATGGAAAGAATACTTGCTTCCCAAATCTGCTGATATGATTTTAATGCTCCGGATTCAAGAATTACTTTAAGATGAGTTTTGCCAATAGCTGATTTAATGTCTTTTATTTCGTTATAACAAAAGTTATACTCTCCCTCGAAAAATTTACCCACAGAAAGTACAATATCTATTTCGGTTGCACCTGCAGAAACAGCTTGTTTACACTCATCAATTTTAATTGATTTGTATGTTTGTGAAGAAGGAAAACCTGCCCCAACCGAAGCTAAGCCCAATCCTTTAACCGAAAGATTTGTTTTTACGTGTTCAACCATACTGGGATAAACACACATAGCTGCAACATTGGGCATATCGGGATAATGGTTTTTTAAATCATTAACCTTTAAAGTCATTGATTTAATTTTTGTTTCATTATCTTCTGTATTTAAGCTGGTTAAATCTATTAAACTAAATAATAATTTTAAATTATCGGTAGTCAAATATTGATGGCTGTTGTTTGCTAATGCAGTAACTTTTTGTTTAATATCGTCTTTTAAAAACAGACTGTCGTATTTAGTAAATAAATCTTTCATCGTGATATATTTTAAAATTAAGTGATCAGATTAATTTGTTGTTTTGTTTATGCCGTTCAGAATCCCTGCTTGTTTTCTTTTCAAGGTTTTTTTGTAATGCTTCAGTTAAATCAATTCCTGTTTGATTGGCCAAACAAATCAGCACAAAAAGAATATCAGCCATTTCTTCATCCATATTTTTCCCTTTATCACTCTCTTTGAATGATTGTTCTCCATATTTTCGTGCTATAATTCTGGCCAATTCACCAACTTCTTCTGTAAGTAAAACCATATTGGTTAATTCATTAAAATAACGAACACCAAAGGTTTTAATCCAGAGATCAACTTTTTCCTGTGCTTCCTGTATTGTCATTTCTTTGAATTATTTCGTGCTAAAGAAAAAAATACACCCACAAAACATAATACTGCAAATATGATAAATGCAGTTCGAATACTTAGTATAAAAGCATTAAAATTTGAAGGATTAATTTCAACTTTTCCTATAAATAATGAAAATAGAAGCATAGCAATACCCATGCTTGCCATCTGTCCGACAAGTCGCATTGTTCCAATTGTTCCCGATGCAATTCCATAATATTTCTTTTCTACAGAACCCATAATTGCATTTGTATTGGGTGAAGAAAACAAGGCTAGGCCAATCCCGAAAAGAATTAATACTGGAACAATCATACGTAAAGATGTTTGAGAATTAATAAAGCTTATAATTACTAATCCTGCAGAAATCATGGCCATTCCTATTGATGCTACTTTTCCCGCGTTTATTTTGTCAGATAATTTTCCTGTAATTGGAGAAAAAACAGCCATAAGTAATGGTTGAATAACTAGTATTTGTCCAGCCTCCTGGGGATTTAATCCTTTTATATATTGTAGATAAAGGCTTAATAAAAAACCAATAGCAAAAGTTGCACTGTAATTGATTAATGCAGCATAGTTAGAAAATGCAAAAACCTGGTTGTTTTGAAATAACCGGATATTTAAAACAGGGAAATCAAGATGTTTTTCAAACGATATAAATAACCAGAGACCAAGAACGCCAAGAATTGTAAGAATTCCCCCGATTAACCCGGGCAATTGGCTGAAACCATAAATGAGTGATGTTATTGAAACAGCATATAATAAGGAACCTTTCCAGTCGAATTTTTCTCCTTTGGCTTCTGCCCAATCATCTTTTAAGAAGATAAAACTTAAAATCAGGGCAAGCAACCCGAAAGGAATTGTAAAAATAAAAATGCTGTGCCAGCCATAATTTTTTGTTAAAACCCCGCCAATAAACGGGCCTAAGGTTAACCCTGCATAAACAGCAGAAACAACTATCCCCAGTGCTTTCCCCCTGCTTTCACGAGGGAAAACAGAAGTAATAATTGCCATTCCGGTACCAAATATCATTGCTCCACCCATTCCCTGGAAAATGCGTAATAGAATAAGTATTTTAATATCAGGAGCATAAGCGCTAAAGAAAGTGAAAATAGTGTAAATAATAATTCCTAAATTAAAAATCTTTTTTCGCCCGTAAATATCGGCGATTCTTCCGAATGGAACCAGAAAAATAGCTGACGACAATAAAAACGAAGTGGCAACCCAGCTTAATAATAAGGCATTTGCTGAAAATTCTTTCCCGATTGAAGGAAGAGCAATATTAATTGATGCTCCAATAAAAGGAGTTATAAATGATGCCGTTGATGCAACAATCAGGGTTGCTCTTTGTATTGATTTTGTTGAGGGTTCATCCATTTTATTCTTTATTTTTTGTATCAACCAAGATGGTTACAGGGCCATCGTTAATTAATTCAACAGCCATGTGCGCTCCAAATTCTCCGGTCTTGATATTTTTACCTAAATCAAAGCTGATTTGTTCTACAAATTGATTGTATAACAGGATAGCAATCTCGGGTTTAGCAGCCTGTATATACGATGGCCGATTTCCTTTTTTAATTTTTGCATGTAATGTAAACTGGCTTATTGCAAGAATTTCACCGTCAATATCTTTAACAGAAAGGTTCATCACCCCGGTTTCATCGTTGAAAATGCGAAGCTGGCAAATTTTGTTGCTTAACCATTGAATATCATCTGTATTATCTGCTTCTTCAATTCCTATTAGAAGCAATAAACCGAGTTTAATTTCAGATTTGATTTTGTTGTCAATTGTAACCGATGCCTCACTAACTCGTTGAATTACAGCTTTCATTTTTAATATTTTGTTTGTTATATGGCGATGAATTGACGAAAGTATGAAATTAGATTGAAAAAAGTGAAACAATTTCATGAATTATTAGTACAATTATTCCCCCGTTAGAGGTAAAAAATTGGGGAATAAAGAGAATGATAATAAGTAACAGAAGTAAAATGAAAAAATTTTTTTTAACAGGTTTTGCGATTTTGTTATTGCAACTCGGATTTGGGCAGATTCCTTCAGGGTATTATGATAGTGCGACAGGAACGGGTTATACATTAAAAACTCAGCTTTATAATATTATCGATGGACATACATCCGTTTCATATACACCTGGACTTTGGGATGCATTTTATACAACAGATGATAGAAGTGATGGATATGTTTGGGATACTTATTCCAATTGTGATTTTATTTTTGGAACAGATCAAGATAATGGAACTGAACCAACAGATGAATGTACATTTTACAATAGGGAACACTCTTTTCCCAGAGAATGGTTCGGGGGTGCAGTTGCTCCTATGAATACAGATATTTTCCATATTTATCCTACAAGTAAGGTAGTTAATAGTGCAAGGGCTAGCTTACCTTATGGTGAAACCAATTCGCCTACTTTTACTTCAATAAATGGTAGTAAAGTTGGTCCATCATCATATTCAGGTTATACAGGAACGGTTTTTGAACCTATTGACGAATATAAAGGTGATTTTGCACGTACTTATTTTTATATGGTAACTCGCTATGAAAATGTAATATCATCTTGGCCTGGTTCGGCCATGCTTGACGGAAGCAATGACAAATGTTTTACCGATTGGGCTTTAGAAATGTTAATACAATGGAGCAATACTGACCCTGTAAGTCAAAAAGAAATAGATAGAAATAATGCGATATATGCAATTCAAAATAACCGGAACCCATTTATCGATCACCCCGAATATGTTGCCCAGATTTGGGGCGGGAGCGGGAATATGTTACCATCAATTACAAATATTGTAAAAACACCATCAAGTCCTACATCAGGTGATGCAGTAAATATTTCAGCTACAATAACAGATTCTGACGGAAGCATTTCAAGTGCAGAATTGCATTGGGGCTTAACTTCGGGTATATTAAGCAATACAATTACAATGTCTGTTTCTTCAGGAACAACATTTATAACAAACACAGGTATTCCTGCTCAGGCAAATGGTACAACGGTATATTTTGAAATAAAAGCGACCGACAATGAAGCTGCAAATACACAAACGGCGGAGTATTCTTATTCAGTAAATATTCCGGAGAATGAAAACCCGGTTATTTCAGGATTAGAATATAATCCTTCAACACCGACAAGTTCTGAGAATGTTAATGTTTCAGTTACAATAACAGATTCTGACGGGACTATTTCATCTGCAAATATTAAATGGGGAACAACATCGGGTGTTTATGAAAATACGGTTTCCATGTCAGTATCTGTAAATGTATATACAGGAGCAATTCCTGCACAGGCAGATGCAACACATGTCTATTTTGTAGTTGAGGCAAACGATAATTCAGGAGGTTCTGCAACATCATCAGAACAGGATTATATTGTAGCAAATCCGGCAAATGAGCCCCCGGGTATTTCAGATGTTCAATATTCACCAACAAGTCCGACCAATTTGGATTCTGTTTTGGTTTCGGCTACTGTAACCGATACTGACGGAACAATAGCATCTGTTTTATTGAAATGGAAAAGGGGCTCAGAAGTTACTATATATGAGAAATCAATGGCTTTATCCGAGTCTTTATATAAAGCATATATTCCGGCCCAGGAAGCAGGTAAAACAATTTATTTCATGATTACTGCCACGGATAACGATAATGCCGAAGACACATATCTGGATGGAACATATATTGTGAGTACATCAAGTTCTTCAAATATGAACCCGGATTTAAACAATTTGCAAATTTTCCCCAATCCTGTTAAAGATAAATTAACTATAAAACTTCCGGTAAATTGTCCCGAAATAACAATTTCTCTTTTTAATATTTTAGGGAACGAAATAGTTAATGAAACAATACGAAATTATTCTGAAGATTATATTGTTTATTTTTCAGATAAACCGAAAGGAGTCTATTTCCTTAATATCAGTATAAACGGGAAAAAAATAACTAAAAAGATTATTGTGAACTAATTTTGAAGATTTTTATTTAAAATTAATTGTTAAATAATAGAATGTAATATATTTAATTACAAAACATTAAAAAGTTGAAAAGGTTGATAAAAACCAACCTTTTCAATTGTATTGCCGAAGGCTATTGAAAAATTTCATCTTTAATTCCGGCATTAATTTCAACCGAGTCGATAGTTAGTTCCATGTTTTGGATACCGGTAATTTTAATCAAAAAGGGATACTTTACTCCACTTATTTCCCGATAATCTGTATATTGCTGGTTTTGCTCAAATTCTCCCTGGGGTGCAACAATAGTTTGTTTGGTCATTATTTTTAAACCAGTTTCAACATCAAAATAATCGTATGATTTTTTACCTGTTGACGAAATCAGTTCTACTTTGTAGGCATCTTTTCC
Organism: Bacteroidetes bacterium GWB2_32_14; assembly: GCA_001768235.1. GTDB lineage: Bacteria > Bacteroidota > Bacteroidia > Bacteroidales > UBA12077 > UBA12077. The sequence goes on along the minus strand of MENK01000035.1, from coordinate 62,089 downwards.
GTCTATTTTTTCAATTCCAGCAAGATTAGACTGAATTCCCAGGTTGGCATAATTCATTTCCTGATTCATTACAGCTTCTGCTTTTAATTCATCCAACTCGCTTCCTGTAATTTCTTTCTCACCCTGGAACCCTTTCATTTTACCTTTTTCACCATCAAAAGATTGCTTGTTAAGTAAATTACCGTTCATTAACATTTCCATGGCAAACTTATTTGGAGTTTTTTTATAGGTTATCATGTTAATCGTCATCCCGTTCATTGAAGTGCTTGCCTTTAACGTAATATCTGTAATTTTTTCAATATTTTCTTTTCCGCCAATAGCATCAATATATTTTTGAATTACCTGTTCGGCATTAATCCCTTCAGGCAATACGGTTGATTCTTCTTTCACGGGGTTTCCGTAAATATCATAAACTTCAACAATTCCGGTTGAACTGTATTTTTTCAGGGGTTCTAAAATTTTATTTTTATCACCAACAACTACAACAATTGCCTGGCTTGGATCAATAAATTTTTTTGAAGCGTCAATTACCTGATCGTTTGTAATTGCAGCAACTTTCTCAAGATAGGTTTGATAGTAATCCTGTGGCAAATTGTATTTCAAGGAATTGAAGGCAAAGCCTGCAATTGTTTGAGGATCTTCAAGTGAACGGGCAAAAGTTCCTGTATAGATATTTTTAAATAATTGCAGGGTTTTATCATCAACAATTTCATTTTTCATCCTGTTCATTTCAATAATAAACTGGTTAACAGCATCATCGGTTACTTCTGTGCCAACCTGCGCTGAAGCCTGAAAATAACCAACAAGAGGATCCAGGCTTAACCTTGAATAAGCACCATAAGTGTATCCTTTATCTTCACGAAGATTTGTTAATAACCGGGCAGAAAAAGTGCCACTTCCAAGAATCTCGTTTGCGATTATTGCTGAAAGGGCATCCTTGTCGCCTACTTTTAGGTTTACAGGGTAAGTTATATTAATATACGATTGAACGGCATCTTCTTTATTTACAAGGGCAACACGGGTTCCAATATTTTTATTTGGAAACTGGTATTCATTTCTTTTTACATCCCCTTTTTTCCAAGATCCAAAATATTTTTCAGCATCCTGTTTTGCATCTTTCAATGAAATATCGCCAACAATTACCAAATAGGAAACATTGGGTTTATAATATGCATTGTAGTAATTTACAAGATGTTCGCGGGTAATATTCTGTACTGTTTCTTCTGTTGTGATTTCTGAATAAGGATGGTTTCCGTTTCTTAATTTTTGTCCTACACGTGTTGCTATAAACTGTGGATTTGTTTTTGATGAAGCCAACCCGGATATCGTTTGTTTTTTGCTTTTTTCAATTTCTTCAGCCGGGAATAATGGGTTTAGTAAAACATCGGACATGATTTCAAGAAACTGGGTTTTATTTTTTGTAAGAGTTAACCCGTACATTCCATTGGTGTATGTAAAAAAACTTGCACCAAGAAAGTCTATTGTTTCATCAATTTGATTTTTTGTTTTGGACGAAGTTCCTGAACTTAATAATTCTCCTGTCATATTTACAAATCCTGCATTTTCTTTTTCCATTACAGGATCAACATCTATTGACAATTGATAAGAAATTCTTGGAATTTTATGATTCTCTACTACAATTACTTTCAATCCGTTTTCTAAAGTAAATGTTTTATATTCATCAATTTTAAACTCTGGAGCAGGGCCTGCCTGGGGTTGAATGCTTCTGTCGATTTGAGCAAATAATACAGTATTAACAATAAATACTGCAATAAGTAATAAAAATATTGATTTTATATTTTTCATGTGTTTATTTTTTTAATTTCTTTATTAAGGTCACAACTTGCCTGACGGCAGTCAGGTGGAATACGCCATGAAATAATCTTTTTCGTTTTGTGCAAAATTTATTTTTCATGGCTATTTCATAATTAGAATTGTTAGGGATAAATTAGTTTTGTTGGTTTTTGGGAAGATAATATAACACAACCCGGTTGTCTTTTCTGAAATATTCTTTTGCGACTCTCATCAGGTCTTCTTTTGTAACAGAAAGATAATTATTAATTTGTGTATTAATTAAATCCGCATTTTTATGAAAAGTGTAATTGATAGCTAAATTATAAGCCCTGCTTTCTAATGTTGCATTCCCATTTACATGATCTGCTTCATATTGATTTTTTAGTTTCTGAAATTCATCATCTGAAATTAATTCGTTCTGAACTTTTTCTATTTCAGCATCCATTGCGTTTTCTAAATCTTTTAAGTCAACACCCATATTCGGGAGAGCAAAGGCATAAGTTAACCCGGCATCTTCATAAGGAAAAGGAAATGAAAAAGCTTGCAGGGCGAGTTGTTTTTCATCAACCAAAACTTTATTGAAACGGGAGCTTTTTCCTCCAGAGAGAAGCTTTGCCAACATATCCACGGCATAAAAATCTTTTGTCCCGTTTTTGGGAGTATGATATGCCTGGAAAACAGCAGGCAATTGGATGTTGTCGTAAATGGTATCTCTTATTTCTTTATTTTTAATTGGTTCAATTTGTGATGGCCTGAAAACTTCTTTTTTACTTTTTGGAATATCACCAAAGTACTTGTTTATTAAAGCCTTGGTTTCAATAAAATTAATATCTCCCGCGATGGTTATAACGGCATTGTTGGGAACATAGAAGTTTTTATAAAATTCTTTATAATCAGACTCAGTAGCAGCCATAATTTGTTCAGCGCTTCCTAATACAGTCCATTTATAAGGATGTTCTAAAAAGGCTCTTTTTGATATTTCTCTCTGGAAACTCATATAGGGCTGATTTTCTTCGCGTTGTTTGATTTCTTCTGTAACAACTTTTTTCTGGGTAGCGACTCCAATGGAATCAACTTTAAGGTGTAACATTCTTTCAGATTCGAGCCACAAGCCCAATTCAAGCTGGTTCGATGATAAAACTTCGTAAAAGTAAGTTCTGTCCCAGGTAGTATTTGCATTTAGTTCGCCCCCGGCATTGTCAACGATTTTTGAAAAATTGCCTCTTTCAATATTTTCAGAACCTTCGAACATCAGGTGTTCAAAAAAGTGTGCAAAACCGGTTCTCTCCGGACTTTCATTCTTTGATCCCACGTGATAGGTAATGGTAACTACAACGAGCGGAAAACTGTTATCCTGATGTAAAATTACATGAAGGCCATTATCCATATCATATTCAGTAAAATCGATTTTATCAGCCTGCGCAAAGGTTAATAATGTAACAACTATAAGAGTTGCTGTAACAAGTAATTTTTTTAAAGACATAAATTGAGTATTAATTTAATTGATTATTTAATTGTTTCGCTCCCTGAATTATCCGGAATATAATCGAGGATTTCGCCTGGTTTACAATCTAACTCTTTACAAATAGATTCAAGGGTAGAAAAACGAATAGCTTTGGCTTTTCCACTTTTTAAGATGGATAAGTTTGCAATAGTAATATCAACCCTTTCTGAAAGCTCTGTAAGTGTCATTTTTCTTTTAGCGAGGATTGTGTCAAGGTTGGTTATAATTGGCATTGCTTTATGTTTAAATAGTTAATTCCTGTTCTTTTTTTATTTCTGATCCTATGCGATAAATTTCAGCAACAACTAAAATGATTAAAACCCATAAAAAATCTATAACCGCATCGAAACTAAGCCTGAAATCAAATACCTGTCCGCTAATCGTTAAATTTTTAAACCAGAAATACTTTAATATTAAAGGATAACTGATTTCAAGTAATGCTGAAACAAATACGGCAATGGCTATAAGTCGAATTCTCCAGATATTTTTAGGTTGAAAAGGATTTTCGTCTTTAAGAGATGATTTTATCGATTTAAAAATTTTCCACAATAAATAAATAACATAGTATGCTATAGCCAGGATTGAAAAGAAATGGATGAAATTAATTATTCCCGGCAAACCATATTCCTCGTTTATATTAAAAGAAACAAAAGCATCATCAATGATTATATTGTAAATTGTCCCATCTTTAAGTTCCAGGATACCCGGCAAATTAATATTTAACGGAATATCAACAATAGGGAAAAAGGGATCTAATTCGGGATTAAAATAATTCAATAAGAAAAGCCCGACAGATAGTACGAGAAATAATGCTCCTAAAATAAGCAATCCGTATAACAAGCCATAAATAAGGCCTATTATTTTTTTGTTTTTTACTTTCTGAGTATTCATAATACGAGGTATTTAATAATGAAATTTTAAAAACAAAAGAAAAGAAATTTATTGAATTTCAATAAAAAAAGAGATATAAAAACTTTTATTTTGTTTAATGAACAAATATTTAACATGTTATGTTGTGTTATATAATTTAAAAAACAAAGTAAAATAAAAAAATTAATCGAGATAATTATCATAAAAAACAAATATTTTTTAAAAGATTTTGCAAATACGTATAGATTTGTTTAACTTTTCAAATCAAAAAAATTATAAAAAACCAATAATTTAGCTCAAACTTTTTATTATGGAAAAAGATACATTACTCGTTCCGTGGGACTTTACCGAAGTAGCAGAATATGCACTTTTACATGCAATTAAAATATCAAAAAAGTTAAATAACAAGATTACCTTGTTGCATGTTGTAAAATCTATTAAAAAGGGAGACGAAGCTCAGGTTCAACTGAATAAGGATGCTAAGAAGTATTCTGATGAGCATAAAGTTGAAATTGACTCCGCGATAATAGAAGGAAGCTTATTTGATGTTATTTCAGATTATGCAGCAGAAAATAACGTTAGTATCGTTATTATGGGAACTCATGGTATTAAGGGAATGCAAAAGTTTACAGGTAGTTATGCATTAAAAGTAATCGTAGGTTCAAAAATTCCGTTTATTGTCGTTCAGGAGGCTCCCACAAAACCTGAAATATTTAAAGACGTTATTCTTCCTCTTGATTATAGAATAGAGGCAAAACAAAAGCTTCAATGGGCATTGTTTCTTGTAAAATATTTTGGTGTTAAGGTAAATATTGTTGTTCCGACAATAAAAGATGAATCATTATCTAAAAAATTATTAGGGAATATACATTTTGCAGAAAAAATTCTCGATAAATACGAAGTAAATTACGAGATTCATAAGCTGGAAGGAAGCCATGTTGCCGAAGAAGCAATCACATATGCTAAAAAGATTGATGCAGACATGGTTCTTATTATGACAACCAAAGATATCGGGCTTACAGATTATGTTCTTGGAGCCCAGGAACAATACATTATTGCTAACCCGGCCAGAATACCTGTAATGGTTGTTAATCCAAGAACAGATTTAAGCCGATACGGAGGCTTTAGTGCAACCGGAGGATGATATTTTTTGAACGGATATGAAAAACAAGGATTATTGATCCTTGTTTTTTTATTTTATTTCGGTTATTAATAGAAAAAATTTAATTTTGCCCCTTCAATTTATGTACATAACACATTAAAATCTAAGGAAATGTCATTTATTACAAAAGAAAAACTCTTTTCGAAAGAGTGGTTTTTTAATTATAGTGTAATCATTATTGGTTCATTTATTTTGGCTGCCGGGTTTGTTTATTTTATTGATCCTCACAAGATTGTTCCCGGAGGAGTATATGGTATCGGTATTGTAGTTAAAAATATTACTGCCGATATGATGGGAGGCGGAATTTATGTACCTTTTTTTAAAGAACCCCTTTTTAAAGATGGATTGGGAATAGGGTTTGTCGGGTTAATTTTAAATATTCCGTTAACCATTTTAGGGATAAAAATTTTAGGACCCAAATTTGGAATAAAAACAATCATAGGGTTTATACTAACATCTCTTTTTATTGATTATTTAGATGCAAATTTTGATGGAGCTCTTGTTGACGACGTTCTTTTATCCTGCGTGTTTGGAGGTGTTTTAATTGGATTTGGACTGGGCCTGATTTTTAAATCAAAAGCTACATCTGGCGGTTCTGATATTATTGCGATGATTGCTGCCAAATATACAAGAATGTCCCTGGGTATTCTCCTTATTGTTGTCGATTCCACTATAGTTTTATTAGGATTAATTGTTTTTAAGGATTGGAAAATTCCATTGTATTCATGGATTGTAATTTATATTACGGGTAAAGTAATTGATGCTACTCTCGAAGGAATAAGTTACGATAAAGCGTTATTTATTATTTCAGATCGGTATGATGAAATTCGTGATAAAATAATTAATGATTTAAACAGGGGAGGAACATTGATTAACGGTACGGGGATGTATCAGGGTTCTGATAAAAAAATAATATTTACAAATGTTAATCGCAGAGAACAAGCTATCCTGCAGGATTTTATTCGCGAAGCCGACCCGAATGCATTTATGACTGTTATAGATGCCCACGAGGTGATTGGAAATGGATTTAAACCGTTGAAAGAAGAATAATAAAGGGGCTTTTTAAGTTGCCCCTTTTTTATTTGAAGTTACTCAGATTAATAAAATCCATGTAATTTGATTTATTATCTCCGTATATTTCAAGGGATTCACCAATAATTTTGTAGGTGCTTTTTTCCCCTGCAATTTTGCTAAATAAAATCTCGTATTGATTATTATTATTATCAATCATGAGAATTCTGGAAAGATTATCGTGAACATCTGTAGCAAGTTTTTCCTGGCAAACAGGACAGAAGAAATCATATTTTTCACCCGCTCGTATTTCAAATTCGGAATTTGTTTTAACAGAGTAATTACCGAGTTCAGGACTTAGAAGAATTAAGCCGGCATCTTTATGTTCGGTATCTGCCGCTAAAATTATATAATCGCCTACGTTTAAGTAACCCTTACAACGAGGACAAATGAAATTGTTTTTCATGACGAACACCTCCTTTATTTTGATGGTTTTTCAGGTTTATTAAAAATATGGTCAAACAGATTAAAGGCCGTGTTTTAATATATTATACGAAAAACGCTACATAGAGTTTGGTTTGTTCAGAGTTTAAACTACAGTTTTAAAAATTTTTGTGACAACGAATTCCCATTTGAAATAATTTTTAAAAAATAAATGCCGGTTTTTAAGCCGGAGAGATTTACAGGGATTTCATTTTCGTGAGTTATAAGAGAATAGATTAAATGCCCCTGATTATCATAAATCTGAACTTGTTTTTCACCAGTTTCATTTTTTGAGCGAAGAGAAATCGTTAAAATTTCTTTAACAGGATTTGGAAATAAAGTAAGTGCCGGTTCATTTTCAATTTGATTTTCAATGCTAACAACAGTTCCCGGCATATTTAAAATCCAATTATCCGGATCAACGGTAATGCTTGTAACAACACCCCGGATAGGAATTTTGAAGGTTTGAACTTTTTCATCCTGATACAAACGTACGATAGTGTCACTGGTTGAATAAGAAATTTTATAATCAACAAACAAATTAAATAAAGGGGTTGATGCAGATGATGTATTTTGTGTTACTGTAAATGTTAGTGTGTCGTTTGTTTGCGAATATCCCAGGTTAAATGTGGGGAAACCTTTTCCATAATACCATTGTTCAAAAAACAAATCAAAATCAATACTGGCAATATCTTCAAGGGTGTTTTTAAAATCTTCGCCGGTTGCCACGCTGTCTTTATAACGATTTAAAAACTCTTTTAATGTTGCATAAAATAAATCATCATTATTTATTTCGTGGCGAATCGTATGAATAATTGAGGCTCCTTTTTTATATGATAAATAATAATTAAAAATCCGGGTTTCATCTGCAGCGTCTTCAAAAGCAATATAAACACTACCAGAAGGTTCGTTAAAAGCATAATTGTGAGCGTTTGTCATCCATGTTTTAGCAGCAGGTAAAGATTGCAAGTTTTCTATAGCAATATATTCTGAATATGAAGCAAAACCTTCGTTAATCCAGATATCCTGCCAGGAAGCGCAGGTAACATAATCACCGAACCACTGGTGGGCAAGCTCGTGGGCAACCAGGGTATAACCAAAACTTCCTAAGGTTGTCATCGTTTGATGCTCCATTCCTCCACCAAGCTCGGTTAAACAATGCCCGTATTTTTCGTTTGAAAATGGATATAAACAAAACTTTTCGCTATATAACTCAATAAAATTAGCTGTTTCGTCAATTTGAGATTTGTAGCTGTCTAAACATCCGTCCCTATTGTATATAAAGTTTTGAATTAATACAGGAGAACTCCCGGAAGGATTGGCATATATTGAATAGTCCTGATATTCGGCAACAGCAAAAGAAATCATATAATAATTCATAGGATAATATGATTTCCACTCAAATTTCTTTTTATTTTCCGACAAACTTACAACAGAAGTTAATAATCCGTTTGATCCAACCATACAGTCATCATCACAAGTGAAATTCAAATAAACGGAATCAATTTTGTCGGACAAAACCTGCTTACAAGGCCACCATTCGTAGGCATGGAAAGATTCGGAAAGTGTCCAGGTAACATATTTACCCCAGGTTGATGAATAATCGTTTGTTACTCCGCCTCCTGTAGGAGTTCCGTGATAAAATACCTGAACGGTTATTTCATCTCCCTGTTGCAATACAGGATTAAAAATATATGTTATCTCGTCATTATCGTGTGTTACCGATTCTTTATTCCCGTTAATTATTGCTGAATCAATAATCATATTGTCTTTAAAATCAAGAACCAATGTATCAAAATCGTCAACAACAACGGCTGCCTTTAAAATTGTATTGCCAGAAACAGATATGGATTGATCGCTAACATTTAAGTCAAGGGTTACAAAGCGGATATCATAATTATCGAGCAGGGGATTATAGTATTTAATAATGTCACTTTTATACCTGGTTGCCAGGTTGCTTTTATAAGCATCGGGATGTGTTTCGGAATACTGGGTAAAACCAAGCAATGGAAAAAGAAACAGAATGACAAAGAAGATTTTTTTCATAGCGTACGGGTTTAATTAATACCAAAGGTAATTATTTATTTTCTGTTCATTATACGTTATGAATTTGCATTTTTATTAAAAAATCACTATTTATGCTAATAACATAAAAAAGAGTAAAATGAAAAAGACATTAATTTTAATTCTATTATTTGGAATACTGGGATTGGTTGCCGGATATTTTCTTTTTGGAAAAATAGGCGATGAGTATGTAAGTTTAAAAACAATTTTTAGTAATTCTTCAAACGCGATTGAGTCATTGGGACGAAAAATATCGGGTATTGAAAAAATGAAACAAAACATTCTGATTTCGGGAGGGGTTGGAGGATTATTGGGACTGATAATCGGGTTCCGAAAAAAATAACTATTTTGAAGTAGGTGTGATTTAGAAAAACGATTGTTATTTTTATGTTACAATAACAAATATTAAAGTTAATTATTAATAAAAACAGATAAATAATAAAATATCAATTAATTAAAAAATATATACAATGAAAAAAACAATTTTAATTTTCAGTATTATCCTGACATATTCCATGTCTTTATTTGCACAGGATTGTGTATTTTATTATCCAAAAACAAAAGGAGCAAAACTTGAATATAAAAGTTTTGATAAGAAAGATAAAATTACAGGAAGAAGCACCCAGCTTGTAAAAGATATTTCTGAAAACGGAGGGGTTATTGAAGCACTTATAGAAACCCAATCGTTTGATAAAAAAGACAAAGATCTGGGGAAAAACGAATATACTGTAAAATGCGAAAACGGAGTATATTCTGTTGACATGAAAAGTTTTTTGGATGCAGCAACCATGGAAGCATATAAAGACATGAACGTAAATGTTACAAGCGATAATTTGCAAATTCCATCAAGCATTAAGGTTGGCGATGTTCTTCCCGATGGGAAATTACGTGTTATGGTTAGCAGTGAAGGAGTTCAGGTTTTAGATATGAGTACTACTTTAAGCAATAGAAAAGTTGAAACCCGGGAACAAATTACAACCGAAGCCGGCACTTTTGATTGTGTAAAAATTACCTATACGATTACAACAAAAATGATGATTAGTGTGAGGTTTGAAGTGGCAGAATGGTTTTGCGAAGGGGTGGGTTCTGTAAAAACAGAAAGTTATTCGAAAGGGAATCTTATGTCATATACTGTATTGTCGGCAATTACAAAGTAAGACGGGTTTTGATAATGTTTTTAAAAGTCTCAGCTTTGAGGCTTTTTTTTATTTCAGAATTTATATATTTACAGAATTATTGACAATTCTGGTTAAAAATTGTAATTTTCATTCAGCTTTATAAAGATTATCCAGACATTTTAAAAATTACGATTATGATAAAAAAAACGGTAATAGTTTTAAGCTTTATTATTTTTAGTCTTTCGGCTTTCACCCAGGACTTAATTTATCTTAAAGACAATACAACAATTCAGGCAGAGGTTAAACAAGCAACGTTGGAATTTATTAAATATGTAAAATACAACGATATGGATGATGCTGAATATACTATTGCTGCAAATACAGTATTAAAAATTGTTTTCTCAAACGGATATACCCGGGAGTATGCAACAGAAATAACTGCAAAGCCTGTTGAAAAAAGCGAAAAAGATAATTACTTTGCTTTAGCGGCGGGCTTAGGCAGAAGTTACGGAGGAATAGGTATTCGTGCCCAGGGCAGATTTGGCAAAAAACAAGGTTTTGGCTTACATGCCGGGGTAGGCTACAATCCTTCTGATGCCGGAGGAGTTTGTTTCGGAGTAGGCGCAAAGTTTTTTTATTACCGATGGTTATATATAAATGCACAGGTGGGAATTGTATCGCATGAAGAAATTTATAATTATGATATTTACTTTGGAGAGTCTTATACTTCCGATCCAGTTTTTGGATTTAGCTTACTTACAGGAGGTGATTTTATTTTTGGCAAACATGCCGGATTGAATGTGGCATTCGGGCCAACAATTACAGGCGATGGTGTCAAGATAGGAGTTGATTTAGGATTTGTCCTGAAGTTTTAACAAATTCCGGGTTTTTTACTGTTGTTTAACTTTGTCGGCATCAACAATTTTATAGAGTTTGTCCGATCGGCGAACAATCTCAGGTACCGGAATTGAGCATCTTTCACCTTTTTGGGTTGTTTCCACGGTTTTTAAATCAACACGGATTTCAGAAACGGTAGTTTCAATGACACCTGTTGTGGGGCCGGTAATTAATATTTCATCCCCGACAGACAAGCTGTTGGTTTCGATTAAAAATTCGGCTACATTCAATTTTGCAAAGTAATTTGTTCCTTTTCCAATATAAATCTTTCGTTTTGTTGCTCTCGATCCGTACTTGTGGCTCCATTCACCCATTTTTTGACCGAGATAATATCCTCCCCAAAACCCCCGGTTAAATACGGTAGCCAGTTTTTCCTGCCAACGAATAATACTTTCTTCGGTAAAATCATTTTGAATATATGCATGAATAGCTTCGTTATAACATTCTGAAACCGTTTTAACATATTCGGGTGGCCGTGCCCGGCCTTCAATTTTAAGAACGGTAACTCCGGCATCCAATACTTTATTCAGGAAATTTATGGTCATTAAATCTTTGGGCGACATAATGTATTCGTTGTCGATTTCGAGCTGGTAACCCGATTCTTTTTCTGTTACGGTGTAAGCTTTCCTGCATGTTTGTAAACAAGAACCCCGATTTGCGGAGTAGTTTTTTTCGTGAAGGCTTAAATAACATTTCCCGGAAATAGCCATACATAATGCCCCGTGTACAAACAGTTCAATTTTTATGTGATTTCCTGAAGGCCCTTTAATATTTTCTTTTTTAATTGAAGAAGATATTCCGGCAATCTGCCCGAGCGTAAGTTCCCTGGCCAGAACAATTACATCGGCATATTGAGCAAAAAAACGCAAACTCTCTATATTGCTCACATTAAGCTGGGTAGATATGTGCACTTCAACTCCAACTTTATGTGCATAATTGATTACAGCCCAATCGGATGCAATAATTGCAGTAACTTTGTTTTTTTTGGCCGCATCAATAATTTCACGCATTAACGGAAGCTCAGAATCATAAATAACTGTATTTACAGTTAAATAAGATTTTATTTTATTTTCATTGCAGATATTGACAATATTTTCGAGGTCGTTAAATGTAAAATTATTGGATGAGTGAGCCCGCATATTCATTTTTTCAATTCCAAAGTAAACTGAATTTGCGCCTCCCTGAATAGCAGCCATAAGCGATTCGTACGATCCTACTGGCGCCATTATTTCAAAATCATCTCTTTTTATCATAAACCGGGTTGATTAAATAAGGCTGTAAAGTTATGGTTTTAATTCAAAATATTGTATGTAAAACCTTTTATGTAAAGATTTGTTTATTAATCATAAAGAGAAAAACAAAAACAGGTAAAACTTGACTTTCGCCTTGTAATTTAATACCTTGATCGCAAACTTAAAATTAAAAATTATGTTTCAGGATAACGAGAATACATTAATAGAAACTTTCGGATATATAAAGAAAGAAGAAAATCTGATAACTGTTGAAAACAATATTATTCCAAATACATTTGTATTAGAGAGCCAGCAGGAATTTCCGGGTTATCATGGTAATATTCCCGATAAATCGCAACCCAGGTCTTTGTTTTTAATTACTTCGAAAGAATACTCCTTTGAAGAAACAGCCCGAACAGCAAGAAAAATAAGGATTAAGATTAAGCACGATTTTAATGCCTCTCCTGGAAACATATATTTAAAATCAGAAATCCTGCCCTGTATCAGGATAAAATATCTTCAAAGTTTCACTTTTATTCCCGAGCTTCAAAATCTTTTAAAAGACGAAGGCATTAAATTTCAGAAGAAAAGAGGAATACATTCTTCAGGTTTAATTGTTATAAACAAACAATTTTATGTTTGTGAACGAGAAGAAGGACTTTACAAGGATTTGGAAGACGAATCAAAATGTTATCTGGAATTGCCTGTAAAATTAAGCGGGGAAAAATTTAAAGAATTTACAATAAGTATAAAAAACAACATTGATAACAATAATTTTGATGCTGCACAAGGTGTTTTTTATCGCAGAAAGGGAATAATAGATATTGTGCGAATTTATGATCTTGAAAAAAATGTTGATCGGATGAGGGCTTTACGCAAATACTATCTTGAAGAAATAGACCGGAAACTTTAGAAAATTTCGTCATATCTCCGGAACAAACTATCTTACCTGAAAATTTGTTTTTCAACAGATTATTTTACAAATATTTCACAGCTCCTGTCATACATTTTATATTTTTGCGTTTTAAATTATAAATAGAAATCATCAAGAATGGGAGCTTTAAAATCGGTATTGCTTGGGTTGTTTGTTGGTATTATTTTTATAATAACCATAGGAGTTTCTGTAGCATTTTTTTACGAAGATGAGGTAACTCGTTATTTTATTGAAGATTTAAACCAATCAATTTCAGTAAAAATTGAAGTTGAAAAAACAGACTTTTCAGTATTAAGGAAATTTCCGAATGCTTCTGTTGAATTTAAAAACCTGGTAGCTTTTACTCCCGAAGGGTTTACTTCTGAAATATTTAAAACAAATACCGATACGCTTTTTTATGGGAAAAGAGTGTTTATAGAGTTTAATATAATTGATTTGTTATCCCAAAACTTTACTATAAAAAACATACATTTCGACGAAGCCAGAATAAACGTATTTGTTGACGAGCAGGGCATAGAAAACTATATTTTTTGGGAAAACGAACAAAATGACACGGCAGGTAAATTTAACCTGGAACTAAAAAAAGTAAAACTCACAAATACTCACCTGGTTTATTATAACCAACAAGAACAAATTTTCATAAACACCCGTATTGACAAAGCCATATTGAAAGGCAATTTTTCCGAAAAAAACTATAGCTTAGATTTACAGGCGAATCAAAGGATTAAAAATTTTAAATTAAATGAAAACTATTTAATACAGAATAAAAATATATATATCAGTGTTTTATTGGATGTTACTGAAAAAAAGATTGAATTCCAAAAAGGGAATATTGCTATTGAAACCTTGAAATTAGATGTAAATGGAAAAATTCAAAAAGAAGAATCTCCTGTTCTTGATTTATTCATAACGGCCAATAATCAATCTGTAAAATCTGTGTTTAATGTTATTCCACATGTATTTCGAAAGGATATTTCGTTTATTGAAATACCTGAAGGGGCAATTTCATTTAATGCTCAAATAAAAGGGAGCCTGTCAAAAATTAAAGGGCCAAAAATAACAGCCGGTTTTGAAATTAAAAATGCACAAATCAATTATCCCGATAAAGAGATATTAATTCATATTTCAGATCTTCGGGGAAGGTATTTAAGCAACGATGTTACAAAACCGGAGTTGTCGATTATCGAGATTAAGCAATTCAATGCATCATTACAAGAATCAAGAATTGAAGGCAAATTTGAAATACGCGATTTTGCAGAACCCTTACTCATGTTAAATATCAGTTCGGAGATTGATTTTAATGAGATGAACAAAATTTTTACGGTCGATACTTTAGAAATGATTGAAGGAAAGGGGAACCTTCTTGCTGAGTATAAGGGGACACTGAAAGAACTGAAACAAATTAAATTTAAAGATTTATTTACCCGGGAATACAATTTGAAACTGAACATTAAAGATGGAAAATTCAAGATGAAAGGGCACCCGTTGGTATTAGAAGAAGTTAATGGGAATATCCTGATAAACAAGGATGTGTATGCCGACAGCCTGTCATTTAAAATCTCTGACAGTGACTTTTTTATTCGTGGCGAAGCATTGAATGTGTATAATTACTTTAATTTGGGAGAACCGGTAAATGTAAAAGCAGAGATTAATTCAGATTTAATCAACCTGAACCAGTTAAGCTCATTTTTTTCTGCCGAAAAATCGAATACAACAAATCCCTCGTATCAATTTCCAGATAAATTAAGCCTGGTTTTAAAGTTAAAAGTTAATCAGTTCTCTGTAGGCAAGTTCGAAGCTACAAATGTTCAGGGAAGGCTGAATTACAAACCACGGATGTTTTCTTTAAATGAAATCTCGTTTCATTCCATGGACGGGAATGCAAAAATCGGGGGGGTAATAGTTCAAAACTACAAATCCGATTTTTTGGTAAAAAGCCAGAGCAAGCTTACGGGAATAAACATAAACAAGCTTTTTTACTCGTTTAATAACTTTGGGCAGGATTTTTTGCCCGAGAAAAACATTGATGGAAGTATAAGCGGAGATGTGTTTTTCTCGTCCGATTTTTCAGAGAAACTCATCATAAATAAAAAATCGGTGATTGCAGAAAGCGATATTACCATATCAAACGGAGCGTTAATAGGATTTGAGCCCATGAAAAGCCTTTCGAAATATATCGATGTAAATGAATTGGAAAACATTAAGTTTTCCACACTTCACAACCAGATTTCAATAAAAGACGAACAGGTTTATATTCCCCGAATAGATATCCAGTCTTCGGCATTAAACCTTTCAGTATCTGGCACACATCATTTCAATAACACCTTTGAATATCATTTTAAAGTTTTGCTTTCCGATGTTCTTGCAAAAAAAGCAAAGAAAAAAGCCCGTGAACAGGGAGAGTTTGACAATGTTGAAGATGACGGGTTCGGGAAAACACAATTGTTTCTAAAAATTAAAGGGACCCCCGATGATTATAAAATTACTTATGACCGGAAACAAGCCCGCGAAAACCGAAAAGAAGAATATGATACAGAGAAAAAAGAATTAAAAAAGATTTTAAACAGCGAGTTTGGATGGTATAACTCCGATTCAACAATAAAAACAAATACACCAAAAGAAAAGAACTTTGAAATTGAATGGGAAGAAAAGAAGAATGACACAGAATCCGGGAAAAAGGAAATAAAGACAGATTCTAAAGATAAATTTGATATTGAATGGGACGAGGATTCCACGGACAATTCAAACAAAGAAGAATAATCTGTAAATCATCGGCTACAATTGTTATTTTTGTGAATAGTATATACTAAAAATAAAATCAAATTGAATATTTATTCAAGAAAACAAAAGTGGAAAGTCATTCTGTTGGCTATTGCCCTGGTAATAGGAGTTGGGTCGTTTATAATAACGAACAACCTTGTAAAGAAGCTGGCAATAGAAGAACGCAAGAAAGTAGAATTGTGGGCTATGGGTACAAGCCAGCTTTCTGGAATTGACACCGACGAACGGGATTATTCGTTTATTATTGAAGTAATTAAAAACAACGAAACAGTTCCTGTTATTTTAACCGATAAAAACGGGGAAATAACTTCGAGCAGAAACCTTGACCCGGCAAGAGAAAAAGATACCAATTATCTTCAGAGACAGCTTAAAATAATGAAAGCTACCAATCGGCCTATTGAAATAAACTTGCTCGATGGAGATAAAAACTATATTTACTACAAAGAATCGATAATCCTTACCCGGTTGTTTTATTTCCCGCTTATTCAGATTGGAGTAATTGCCTTGTTTCTTTTTGTTTCTTATTTAGCCTTTAGTAGTTCCCGAAAAGCAGAGCAAAACCAGGTTTGGGTTGGCATGTCGAAAGAAACAGCCCATCAGCTGGGTACTCCCACGTCATCGTTAATGGCCAGTGTTGAGCTTTTGAGATTAAAAAATGTTGACGAATCGATTGTTAACGAGCTTGAAAAAGATGCTAAAAGGCTTGAGAAAATTACCGATCGATTTTCAAAAATCGGGTCTGCCCCGAAACTCAAAAAAACAGATATTGTAAAAGTATTACTCGATTCAGTTCAATATGTTAAAACACGGTCTTCGGGGAAAATAAAATTTGAATTTAATTTTTCTGAAAACGACCAGGTTCTGGTTCCGCTGAATACCCACTTATTCGAGTGGGTAATCGAAAATATTTGTAAAAATGCCATCGATTCCATGGGGGGAGCAGGCAAAATTACAATAAATCTTGACGACAGGGTTCAGTTTTTGTTTATCGATTTTAACGATGAAGGCAAAGGAATACCCAAATCGAAATACAGAACCATTTTTCAGCCCGGCTATACTACAAAAGAACGCGGGTGGGGATTGGGTTTAAGCTTGTCGGAACGAATTATTGAATCGTATCACAACGGGAAAATTTTTGTAAATCACTCCGAAATGAATAAAGGAACAAGCATTCGGATTGTACTGAATAAAAAGTAATTCAGGTTTAGAATGGCAAATTCATATTAGATGAGTTATAACTATATTTGTTCTAATTTTTATTTGTTGGCACGTTTCTTTGATAAGTAGTACTTATTAATATACTTTTTAAAATTTGCTTCCAGATTTTTACCCCAAAATGATGTTAATCCGAGGCCTCCTGTTTTAGTGGATGTAAATCGATAACTATCCAGTATTTCTCTTGTTGAAATATCAAAGAAAACATAATATACAGATGCAGTTTCAGTTGCTTTGTAAAAGCATTCGATAATAGCAACAAAACCAATCCCTGATTGTTCCTGAAGTTCGTAATTCTTAATTGCATCAAAAATAATATCTTGATTAATTAAGTGTTCAAAAATTGTTACAACATTTGATGCATTTACTAATTCGTTTAATTTGATAGTTACATCATACCGAGGTATTAAACTTATACCCATTTTATCAGAAATCTCCGAGTGAGGGAAATTCGCATCCATATATCCTACCCAAGGAACAAAAAAACTTTTCACTTGGTAACCATCATTTAGTCTTTTTGCTTCTGCTAATTTAAAATGGCTGAAATCGTAACCATAAAAATAAATTTCATTTGTGGAAAAAATTCTCTGCTTATTGTTCTGTGAGAATAAACATGTGGAAAAAAGAATAAGTATGGCACTAATTAGTATTTTTTTCAAGGGAAGTTATACTTTGATTTATTACAAAGTTATTATTTAAAAATTTGTGTCAAAACTATTTTTATTTGTTTGTGGCGAGTATTTCCCAATTCAGGCAGGATCATCAACAGGAAACAGAGTATTTTTTATCTCGAGGCATTCAAACACTTTGCTTAACGAATCTTTATTTTCAGATAACACAAAGAGCTTGTCGTTGCCGGTCAGGGTGGTTGAGCCTGTTGGGGTTATGTATTTATTGTTACGTAAAATAAACGAGATTAACGTGGTTTTTGGTAATCCCAGTTGCACAATCTGCCGGCCAATTAGCGGGCTGGTTTCGGGAATTACTATTTCTGTAAGCAGGGATTTTAAACTATCCGAAAGTTCCAGGTCGGCAAGTGTTCGTTGTTTTAGTTTGAGAGGTAATGTAAGATGTAACCATTTTGCAATTGTTGGCAGGGTTGTTCCCTGTATTAAGACGGAAGTAATCGATATAAAAAAAACAAGATTAAAAATCATATTTGCTTTTCCCGCCCCGGCAAGCAGGGGATAGGTTGCAAAAACAATTGGCACAGCCCCCCGTAATCCAACCCACGATATAAATAATTTGCCACGGATTTTTACTTTAAACGGAATTAATGAAATAAAAACACTTAATGGCCTGGCAATTACAATAAGAAATAACGATATGATTAAACCTATGCCCATAACCGGAATAATCTGGCCTGGAAAAACAAGAAGTCCCAGGGTGAGAAATAATATAATTTGCATTAACCAGGCAAAACTGTCGAACGATTTTAATATTTTCTTTTTGTGAATCAGCTCCTGGTTACCCAAATATATAGCACACAGGTAAACAGCAAGGAAACCGTTACCCCCGATAAAATCTGTTGCCGAGAAGCTGAAAAACATGAGTGCAATGACCAATACAATATACAAACCTTCATAATCGAGTTTAATTTTATTAATTACAAATGCTCCTATTTTTCCAAATACAAAACCCAGTAGTGTCCCTAATAATAATTGTCTGAGAAACATTGGAATAATAGTAGTCAGGCCAGAGTCCTGGTTAATTACCAAACCGGTAAATACAATTGTTAAAATATATGCCATCGGGTCGTTGCTTCCGCTTTCCAGTTCAAGTGTTGGGCGGAGGTTTCCTTTCAGGGCAAGTTTTTTTGAACGAAGAATTGAAAATACTGCCGCGGAGTCGGTTGAAGAAACAATAGACCCCAGCAATAAACCTTCAAAAAGTGTAAAATCGGTAATTGCCCATACAAAAAAACCAACAGAAAAAGCAGTTAACATTACACCTAAAGTTGAAAGAGTAATTCCCTGCCAGACAATTGGTTTTATTGAATTCCAGTCGGTATCCAGTCCGCCGGAAAAAAGAATAAAATTTAATGCAACAATTCCAATAAATTGAGTTGTTTTAGGATTGTCAAAAATAATACCTCCAATACCGTCAGAACCAGCCAGCATCCCGATAGAAATGAACAGAATTAAAACAGGAACGCCGAATTTATATGATGTTTTCCCTGCAAACAGAGAAATAAACAAGAGGATTGAACCAATTAATAATATGTTTTCTGTAGTGAGATTCATTAACAAACGATACTTAATTTTCAAATATAACCAAAATCAGTAAGAATTGTTGGTTAAATATTTAATTTCTAAGTTATAAACGAGTGTTTTTTGCGGGTAAGAGGTTAGGTACGGTGAGATTTTAAAGTGATGGATTAAAATTCAGATGAAGAATTATTAAAAAATTTAGTAGCCCCACCAGGAATCGAACCTGGATTTAAAGTTTAGGAAACTTCCGTTCTATCCATTGAACTATGGGGCCATATACAAAGAACAGCTATTAATTTAAATAATCAATTCCACCAGAAATCACCTGCTTTTGCTCACAGAACCCTGCCTGAATGCTTTTGCCGGGTAATCCGGCAGGCTGGTATGAGGCTGATGTTTCGCCACAAAAGTAGAGATTTTAATTTTATCTGCAAAATACAAAAATTAGATTCTCATTATTTGTGTAAGAATTTTGCATCTGGTTTTCTGCAAAACCTGGCAGGGTTTAGAACCGGTTAGGCCTTAAAAGCTTCCAAGATTCAACGGGCATATTTTGAAACGGTTAATGGAATTGCCTTAACATTCAAAATAACACAGAATGCATGAAACAGGTACCATTTTGAATCCGGTTATGTATTTTACAGGAGTAATAATAAACAGAATCTTTTTTATTACTTTTACAAATTCTTAAAAAGGAATTTGTTAATTATGAATACGCTGGATATTATTTTTGGTATTTTGTTTTTGTGGAGTATATACAGGGGATTTACGAAAGGCTTTATTATTCAATTGGCAACATTGGCAGCTTTACTCTTAGGAATTTTAGGGGCTATATATTTTTCTGATTTTACCGCTGATTTTATTACCGAAAAATTCGATTATTCAAATCAATACCTGCCTGTTATAGCTTTTGCTATTACATTTGTGATTATTGTTATTGTAATTCAGCTTACAGCCCGCTATTTTAACAAACTAATCGAAGAAGGCACTTTAGGTACGATAAATCGTATTTTGGGTGTTTTATTCTCGATTGTTAAAATGGCTTTTATTATAAGCATTGTATTGGTATTGTTTAATAAAATGAACAATAAATATAATTTCATGTCTGAAGAAACAAAACAAGAATCATTTTTATATAAACCATTGTCTGGGTTTGCCCCGGTAATTTTTCCTTATTTAAAATTTGAAAAGATTCGGGAAAAAATAGACTTGAAACAAAAGAAAGAAAAACAAGTAAATAATCAATAATAAATTAACAACATGGACACAAAAAACTTAGGATTCAATTCAAAATTAATTCATGCAGGCGATTTTCACGACGAATTTGGGAGTGCTGTAACACCAATATACCAAACATCAACATTTGCTTTTCGCAATGCTCAACATGGGGCAGATTTATTTGCAGGTAAAGAAAAAGGATTTATTTATACCCGTATAGGAAATCCGACAATAGAAGCTTTAGAAAATAAATTGGCCGAGCTTGAAAACGGCTGCGGAGGAATTGCCTTATCATCAGGTATGGCAGCTGTAACCACCGTTTACATGGCTTTTTTAGGACAGGGCGAACACATTGTATGTACAAGTGCGGTTTACGGGCCAAGTCGTGGTGTATTAGAAAGTCATTTTGCAAAATTTGGTGTTCAGTCAACCTTTGTTGATTCATCCAATTTAAAAGAGATTGAAGATGCTATTCGCCCGAATACAAAATTGTTATACCTTGAAACTCCGGCAAATCCTACAATTGCATTAACAGATATTAAGAAAGCTTCTGAAATTGCACATAAACATGGAATTATTGTTGTTGTTGACAATACGTTTTGTAGCCCTTATTTACAAAAACCTTTAGATTTAGGTGCTGATGTAGCTTTACATTCATTAACCAAATTTATTAACGGACATGCCGATATTGTTGGTGGAGCGTTGGTTGCTAAAGATACTGCAATTTATCAGAAACTTCGCAAGACCATGGTTTACATGGGTGGAAACATGGATCCACATCAGGCATATATGGTAATACGGGGTGTTAAAACATTGAGTTTACGAATTGACCGTGCCCAGGAAAATTCAATGAAAGTTGCCGAATATCTCGAAAAACATCCAAAAGTAGCCTGGGTAAAATACCCGGGATTAAAATCATTCCAACAATATCAGTTAGCAAAAGAACAAATGAAAGGCCCGGGAGCAATGATAAGCTTTGAACTTAAAGGAGGTTACGACGCCGGTGTAACTTTAATGAATAATGTTCATTTAGCTTTACTGGCAGTTTCGTTAGGTGGTGTTGAATCATTAATTCAGCATCCCGCTTCTATGACACATGCAGGTTTGCCAAAAGAAGCAAGATTACAGGCTGATATTACAGACGGATTAATTCGTTATGCGGTAGGTATCGAAAACGTTGAAGATATTATTGCCGACTTAGATCATGCGTTAGCAAAAATATAATTATAGAAATACTTAAAGTGAACTAAAGTTTTAAGTGCCTAAATTTGAAATTATTTTTAGGCACTTTAGACACTTTAAAATTTAGGCAATTGTTAATTTAAGCAGATAAAAATTAATTGATAATATGAATTTTGTTGAAGAGTTAAAGTGGAGAGGCATGTTGCACGATATCATGCCCGGAACAGAAGAACAGTTAAAAAAAGAAATGACCGCGGCATATGTTGGAATTGACCCGACAGCCAATTCATTACATATTGGACATTTAGTAAGTGTAATGATGTTAAAGCATTTCCAGGCTGCGGGTCATAAACCATTGGTTTTAGTCGGTGGTGCAACGGGTATGATTGGCGATCCTTCGGGAAAATCCCAGGAACGAAACCTGCTTGACGAAACCACTTTACGTTATAATCAGGATTGCTTGAAAAAACAACTCGAGAAACTTCTGGACTTTAACTCGAATTTACCAAACGGTGCCGAAATGGTAAATAATTACGACTGGATGAAAGACTATTCTTTTCTTGAGTTTATTCGTGATATTGGAAAGCATATTACTGTAAATTACATGATGGCTAAAGATTCTGTTAAAAAACGAATTGGTGACGAATCTGGTACAGGAATGTCGTTTACCGAATTTTCGTATCAGCTGGTTCAGGGTACCGATTTTTATCATTTGTACAAAACAAAGAACTGCAAATTGCAAATGGGAGGATCCGATCAGTGGGGAAATATTACCACCGGAACAGAATTAATTCGCAGAAAAACCGGGGGTGAAGCTTTCGCGCTTACTTGTCCTCTTATTACCAAAGCTGATGGGAATAAGTTTGGAAAAACAGAAGAAGGAAATGTATGGCTCGATCCGGAATTAACATCTCCGTATAAGTTTTTCCAATTTTGGCTAAATGTGTCCGATGAGGATGCAGAAAAATACATCAGGATCTTTACCATGCTTTCTAAAGAAGAAATTGCAGGTTTGATTGAAAAACATCGTGAAGCACCACACCTGAGATCGTTGCAACAACGCCTGGCTAAGGAACTAACGATTATGGTTCACTCCGAAGCTGATTACAATACTGCTGTTGTAGCTTCGAATATTCTTTTTGGCAAATCAACAACAGAAGAATTACAAAATCTCGATGAAAAAACATTTTTGTCGGTATTCGAAGGTGTCCCGATGTTCGAAATAGATAAATCAAAAATCGAATCCGGAATTAATGTGTTGGATTTACTGGCTCTTGAAACACAGGTTTTTCCTTCGAAAGGAGAACTTCGCAGAACGATACAGGGTGGCGGGGTAAGTATGAATAAGGAAAAAATCGAAAGCGAAGAAATAACCGTTGGTAATGACCGTTTACTAAACAACAAATATATTCTTGTACAAAAAGGAAAAAAGAACTATTATTTAATAAAAGCAAAATAAACAATGGCAAAAATTATTCTTTCACGCAAAAAAGAATGGGCTAATCGAGCCCGTAAATTCAATATTTTTATTGATGGCGAAAAAAAAGATACCATTTCAAACGGAGAGATAAAAGAACTTGAACTTGAACCGGGGAAACACGAAATAGTATTAAAGGTTGACTGGTGTAGTAGTCCCGTGCTGGAAACAGAGTTAAAAGAAGAGAAATCAAAAACCATTGAAATTCGTGGATTTAAAGCAAACCGCTGGTTAATGCCAGTCTTGTACATTGTTGTTATTATTTATTTTATAGCCAGGGTTGTTTTCAAAATCGAACTGGTTGAAGTATTGTATGTTGTTTTGCCCCTGAGTTTGGTTTATTTGTATTATTTGACTTTTGGCAGAAAAAAATATATTGAAATAGAAGAGATTTAAAACAGGGTATTCTCAGAATGCCTTTAAAGTTTAAAATTTTCTATGGCATTAAGAAAAAAAAGGTATCATGCAGCAAAATTATAATTTTAATTCTATGGATATCATCCGGTTTATTTTTAAACACAAATGGCCAATTATAGCAGTTACATTGATTGCTGCTATTGCTTCGGTAGTAGTTTCGTATATGATTACTCCCAAATTCAAATCGTCGGTTATTCTGTTTCCAAAAACCCAGGTTTCCGCATCTCACGCATTAAGTACAAGCGAGTTGATTGATCCGGATGATCATATCATGAATTTTGGTGATGAGGAAGCAACAGAGCAATTAATTCAAACCCTATATTCCGAAGAAATTCGATTTAAAATCATTGATAAGTTTGACCTTTTAAATCATTATAAAATTGATTCAAAAGGAAGTTATCCAATGACAAAATTGCACGATGAATTTTCGAAAAATATTCGTTTCAGGCGAACAGAATACATGGCTATTCAGATTGAAGTTATGGATACCGATGCGCAAATGGCTGCAAACATTGCGAATGAAATAGCTTCGCTGCTTGACTCGAGTTTAAATAAAATGCAACAAAATGTTGCTGCCGAGATTTATACGATGGTTGAAAACCAGTACAATAAACTGAAATCCGAAATAAATCAAATTGAAGAATCTGTTAAAAACATCTCCAAAACAGATCCCCGATACATCTCATTAACAGAACAACTCGTGAATGAGAATAAACGATTAAGCGAGATGAAATCGAAACTGGTTGAGGCCGAAGTGAATGCAACCCAGGATTTACCAAGAAAATTTATTGTTGCAAATGCTTATGCCGCCGAGAAGAAATCGTATCCTGTTCGTTGGGTTATTTGCGCTGTATCAACACTATCGGCATTTGTTTTTGCAGTATTGCTTATGCTGTTTTTTGAACGGTACAAAGATCTTTTTAAATCTTAAATTATCCGGCTTTGCTTACGACTAAAAACAAAGTCTGTTTTTATTTAATTTCCCTGCTCTTTATAGCAATAAACATTGGTTTTATTGTTCATGATATTTATTATATTGCTTTTTTGCCGGTAATTCTGCTGTTTATTTTTGCATCATTTATTGCTCTTGATAAGATTTTACTCGCGGTAGTATTTTTTACCCCGCTTTCAATACAACTCAGGGATTTTATCCCCGGAATTCCTGTTAACCTTTCTTTACCCACCGAACCTCTGCTTTTTGGAATTTTAATTCTGTTTATTTTCAAACTTCTTCTTGATGGAAAATTCGACAGGAAAATTCTTTTGCATCCTGTTAGTATAGCAATTTATATAAATCTTTTCTGGATTTTTTTGACAAGCCTGACCAGTACCATGCCGGTTGTTTCGTTCAAGTTCTTTCTTTCCCGGCTTTGGTTTGTTGCAGGAATGTATTTTTTGGCAACGCAACTGTTTAAAGACAAAAAAAATATTGAACGGTTTATCTGGCTTTATGCTGTCGGGTTAATCCTGGTTATAGCATACACCAATTATCGATTGTCGGGCTATGGATTCAACAACCAGAGAGCTTCAAACTGGGTAGTGTGGCCGTTTTTTAGCGATCATACTTCGTACGGAGCTATGTTGGTAATGTTTTTATTCCCCTTATATTATTTTTTGGTTAAAAAGAATAACGATTTACTAAAGAGCATCGTTACCGGAATCGTGTTTTTGGTATTTATTCTTGCAATAGTATTTTCATATACACGGGCAGCGTGGTTAAGTTTGTTTGCCGGTATAGGATTATGGGTTATTATTAAACTTAAACTTCGCTTTAGAACCATCATTTTATCAGGTATTGCAATTGTTGGTGTATTGTTTGTGACTTATACATCTCTGCTTCGGAGTCTCGAAAAGAACGAGTCAGAATCATCAGGTAAGTTTTCGGAACATATTGAATCTATTACAAATATTACATCCGACGCATCGAACCTTGAACGATTAAACAGGTGGAAATGTGCCTTGCGGATGTTTCATGAAAAACCTTTTTGGGGATGGGGCCCGGGAACATACATGTTTCAATATGCACCATTCCAGTTTTCGTACGATAAGACAATTATTAGTACCGATTTTGGAGATTTGGGAAATGCACACAGTGAATATCTTGGGCCATTGGCAGAATCGGGGGTTAATGGACTCCTATCGGTATTGTTTATTGTATTTATGATATTTTATACCGGATATCGTGTTTATCATCAAACAAATTCGAAAGATATTAAACACCTGGCATTATATATTATGCTTGGTTTATCAACTTATTTTATACACGGCTTCCTGAATAATTTTCTCGATACCGATAAGGCCTCTGTCCCCGTGTGGGGTTTTATTGCCATGTTGGTTGCCCTTGATGTTTATCATAAAGAGGAAATAAAACCATAATTCTTTCGTAAAATAAATTATTGGAAAATTACAGCCAATAAATATTCAACCTTAAATTGATATGTAACTAAAAGTATTTTACTTTTATAAAAAAATAAATCCATGAACAGATTTTTTCTTTTACTCCTGTTTCTTTTTTTGTCAGGGCAGGCATTTTCAACAAATAATCAGCAGGATACTTTATTAACCGGGGTATCAAAAAATGGTATCAAAGAAAGAGTATTCAAACTTCTTGATTTATCGGATCAAAACAGGAATGTTAACCCTGAAATTTCTTTAAAACAGAGTACCGAAGCTCTCGAATTATCTCAAAAAACCAATAATTATGAACTTCTTCAGAAAGCAGAGTTCTCCCTGGGATTTTTATATTATTCACAAAACGACTATGAAAATGCATTGTTGCATTTTAATAAATCGCTGGAATATAGTCGGGAAGGAAATCTAAAAGAAGGCGAAGCATCATCTTTAAACCGGATAGGAAATACATTGCAGTTAATGGGTAAATATAAAGAAGCCCTTGACTTGTATGAACAAGCCTTACTTATAAACCGGGAACTCGATAATACCATTGAAATTGCACGAACACTTACAAATTTGGGGAGTATTTTCAGGCTATACGGAAATTACGATAAAGCAATTAACCTTCATTTGGATGCTATTGAACTTTTCGAAGGAGTTAAAAATGATGAAGGAATAGCCTGGTCGGCATTAAATATTGCCCGTTTATTCAGAATGATGAAAAATTATCCCAAAGCACTTACATATGTGAACCAATCGCTGGAAATTTATCAGAAAATAGCATTTCAACAAGGAGTTAATACAGGAGTAACCCTTTGCCTAAAAGAAACAGGGGATATTTATTATGAAAAGGGCGATAATATTAAAGCAATAGAATTTAGCGAACAGGTTTTACAGATTAATTTAGAATCAAAAAACTGGCAGGGATATGCAAACTCATTGAGTACATTAGGGAAAATTTATTTCCAGTCGGGGGAATATGATAAAGCCAAACAATATCTCTCTGGTTCATATAAGCTTAAAGATTCTTTAAATGATGTTACCGAAAAATCGTCCATTTTAAGACATTTGGGAATGATTGCGTTGTTTGAAGGGAAAATGACGGATGCGGAAAAACAATTAAAAAACAGCCTTGTTTTTGCCCAAAATCAAAACACTAAAGAGGAGATTAAAGAAAGTTATCTCGCGCTCTCCGGATTTTACGAAAAACAAAATAATAAAACCCATGCACTGAATTATTATAAATTATATATCAACCTGAAAGACAGTTTAAACAACCAGAAAATTAATGAACTTGAGTTGCAGTACAACTTTGATAAAGAGCAAAGAATTAAAGAATACGAGCAGAGGCAAAAAGATTTGGAACAAAAAGCACGTTTGCAGAAGCAGAAAATATTTACATGGGTTTTTGTTTTTGGATTTCTTTTTATGATGTTGCTTGCGTATATTATTTTTAAAAATCTTCAGCGCAAAAAACAAACAAATAAAATCCTGACCCGGCAAAAAACCGAAATTGAAAATCAACGTGACGAAATAGAAGCACAACGGGATTTAGCCACCAAACAACGCGACCAAATTGCCCAACAAAATACAATTATTACCGACAGTATCGAGTATGCAAAAAGAATCCAAACGGCATTGATGCCTCAGGAAAAATTTATGCAAAAGGTAATTCCCGAACATTTTGTGTTTATGAAACCCAAGAACATTGTTAGCGGGGATTTTTACTGGATTTCAGAAAAAAACAATAAACTTATTGTAGCTGTTTCTGATTGTACCGGGCATGGGGTTCCCGGGGCATTTATGAGTATGCTGGGAGTGGCTTTCTTAAACGAAATAGTGAATAAAAATGAAGTGATTGAAGCTTCTCGGGTTTTAAATCAATTGCGCGAGAATATTATTAATGCTCTTCATCAGGAATATGGAATACTGGGATCAAAAGACGGAATGGATATTGCATTGTGTATTATCGACAGAGATACATTAAATCTTCAGTATGCCGGG
The DNA here is from genome assembly GCA_001768235.1 of Bacteroidetes bacterium GWB2_32_14. GTDB lineage: Bacteria > Bacteroidota > Bacteroidia > Bacteroidales > UBA12077 > UBA12077. The sequence goes on along the minus strand of MENK01000035.1, from coordinate 34,122 downwards.
GCTTATAATCCTGCTTTAATTATCAGGAACAACGAAATACATGAATTAAAACCGGATAAAATGCCTATAGGTATTCATGCTGTTAAGGTTGACAAAGATTTTACCGACAAAGCGTTTTTACTTCAACAAAATGATATTCTTTATTTATTTACCGATGGTTATATTGATCAGTTTGGAGGAACCGAAGGACTAAAATTCAGGCAAAAGCCTTTTAGAGAGTTATTGCTAAAAATATCAGATAAACCAATGAGCAGGCAAAAAGAAATACTTGAATCAACAATGGAGGCATGGCAGGGTTCAAGGCCTCAGCTTGACGATATGATGATAATGGGGATTAAATTTTAATCCCCGTTATTCTTAGTCTTTATTAATTTCTTCGACAGCTTCCGAAACATTGATTACATAATCGGCACATTTTTCACATTCCGAGAACAAATCGCTGTAAATAACCCCGGTTTTATAACTGTATTCTTGTTTTTCAATTCCCTGTAAATGATCCTTTTTTAAACGGTCTCTATAATTGTTAATCTTACTTTCAAGTACATTTGCATGTTCGATATTGATCTTTGTATAACCGTGATCGAGATTTTTTTGCATCTCAAGGATTGATTCAGAAACGAGGCTCATCATTTTCTGAATATTTTCCCTTAGGTTTTGATCAAACCAGATTTTACCGTCTTTTTTACGAAGCAGCGTTTTTGCAAGGTTATAACAACAATCGGCAACACTTTCAAGCTCCGAAACAATTGTTAACTGGGCTTTTATTCGTTTCGAACCTAAATGACTTAATTCTCCTTCCGAAATTTTTGTCAGGTAACTTGCAATTTCAACCTCCATTCGATCACTTATTCCTTCATATTTTTCAATCTTATCATAGAGTTTATAAAATTTCTTCTCATTCGTTTCGTTAAACATTTCTTCAACCATTCCAAACATTTTCTCTACCCGCTTTGCATAAACGAGGATTTCTTTTTTAGCCTGATGTATAGATAATTCTGATGTTGAAAGTAAACCTGATTGAATATATTGCAACCTGTATTCTTCGGTATCTTCTCCCTGGGGTACTATTTTGGTAACTATTAATGCAATAAATTTAGTAAACCAGATAAAAATCAAGGTGTTTGTAATATTAAATCCGGTGTGAAAAATGGACAAGGCGACCGGAATGGCATGAGGGTCTTCAAAGGGAGAATTCCCCCCTGATTTTATAAGAAATGCAGCGATTAATTTTAAGAAAAAAGGGAAGAAAAACGAAACCCAAAATACACCAAGCAAATTAAATATTAAGTGAGCTCTGGCTGCCCGCTTTGCAGAAACATTGGCAACAGCAGCAGCGAGGTTTGCTGTAATGGTAGTTCCAATATTTTCTCCCAAAACCATTGCAGCAGCAATATCAAATGAAATCCAGCCATTATTACACATAACAAGGGTTAGTGCCATAGTAGCACTTGATGATTGAATAATCATCGTTAACACGGTACCAATACCTAAGAAAAGTAAAAATGACCAAACTCCATGTGAAGTATAATTTGCTAAAAACGAGAATATTTCGGGGTGACTTTTTATGTCGGGAACAGAACCTTTTAAAAAATCTAATCCTAAAAAAAGCATTGCAAAACCAATAATAAATTCGCCCCAGAATCTGCGTTTATTCTTTTTCGAAAAAAGCAATGGAAATCCTATACCGATTAAGGGAAGAGAAATTATACTGATATTTATCTTGAATCCTAATAATGAAATGAGCCAGGCAGTTACTGTTGTTCCGATATTTGCCCCCATGATAACACCAATTGATTCAATAAGGTTAAGAAGGCCGGCATTTACAAAGCTTACAACCATTACCGTGGTAGCTGATGAAGATTGAATAATACCGGTAATTAACACCCCGGTTAATACTCCTTTTACCGGATTAGAAGTCATTTTTGCCAGTATTGTTCTCATTTTATCACCGGCAACCTTTTGCAGGGCTTCGCTCATTACTTTCATCCCGTACAGGAAAAACCCTAAAGCACCTACCAGTGTTAAAAAATCAATAATGCTGTATTTCATTTTTTGGAATTTTAAATGTGATACAAATCTATAAAAATCAAACAAAAATCATAGTATGAAATTAATATTTGCTAATCATTAAACAAACATTCGTATTCTTTTCTATTTGATAAATGCAGATAGATTTCTATTTTTGATGAAATAAAAAAAACATGTATCACATTAAAGAACTTCAGGAAAAGGTCAATCATTCAATTGCAAAAAGCGAAATCGGGAGAGAACCGTTTTCTCTTTACGCCCCGATTACATATACACTTTCCGTTGGAGGCAAAAGAATTCGCCCGGTTTTGGTATTGTTGTCATGCAATTTATTTTCAGACGATATTGACCAGGCTGTTGATGCAGCTATCGGGCTGGAAATTTTTCACAATTTTACCTTGCTTCACGACGATATCATGGATAAAGCAGATGTCCGGAGAGGAAACCCGACGGTACATAAAAAGTGGAATGAGAATACAGCGATTCTTTCCGGGGATGCGATGTTTATTAAAGCATACGATTTTTTACTGAATTGTAAATCCGCAAAACTTCACCAAATTCTTACTGTATTTAACAATACGGCACTTGAAGTATGCGAAGGCCAACAGTATGACATGGAATTTGAAACCCGGAATCATGTTTCTGAAACAGAATATATCAGAATGATTGAGTTAAAAACATCTGTTCTTCTTGCGGCGGCTCTAAAAATTGGAGCTATAATTGGAGGAGCAAGTGATACAGATACCAATTTATTGTATGAGTTTGGGAAATACATTGGACTTGCTTTTCAGCTACAGGATGATTTGCTCGATGTTTATGGAGACTCACGTGTTTTTGGAAAAGAAATAGGAGGAGATATTGTGGCAAATAAAAAAACTTTTTTGCTGATTAAAGCAAAAGAGCTGGCAAACGAATTAGACAGAAAACAAATGGAAGTTTTACTAAATGATAAAACAAAATCTCGAGAAGAGAAAATAAATACCATTACTTTAATTTACAATAAGCTTACTATTAAAGAGATTACTCAACAAAAAATTCAGGAATTTCATCAAAAAGCCATGGCGTATTTAAATGAAGTAAGTATCGCTTCTGAAAGAAAAACGGAACTGATAAATTTGGCTGAAACACTTATTCAAAGAAAGAAATAACAAATTCTAAATATCATAGATTAATCCGGGAGAAAATACCATTTGTCCTGTTTTTGCAATTGTATATTTTACTTCGGCAAAAAAGATGAGCCTGTAGTTAATGTTAAATTTAAATCCCCCGCCGGCATTAACCCCGTAATCAAATTTAAATTCATTAAAATCAACAATTTCTCCTCCGGCTTCTTCATGACTGTCTTTTATATTCCAGCCGCCAAGATGTAAACCTCCCAACAGGTAAAAATTGAAATCTTTTTTGGGATTTAATATATAATTTGCATTTATATTAAGTGCAAGCAAAGTCGTTTTCGACTCTCCTCCATTGGGATATTCAAATTTATTGGGTAAAAAAAGCTGAAAATCGGGAACAATTTTCAGTTTTTTATTGATATCAAATTCAGAACGGATATTAAACCCAAAGGATTTGTTAAAATATTCAAAATCATTAAACAGATATCTGCCCCCGGTGGCTAATACAATGCCTCCACCGATTTTTGTAAGCTGCGCTTTGGCATTCCATAATGAAGTAACCGACAGAAAAAGCAATAAAAGAAGAACAAATTTTTTCATAGCGAGATTGAAATTGTGAAATTAAAAAAGGGGTAAAAATACCCCTTCAAAGATGTAATAAATTTACAAGTTAAACAACACTCCAAAAGTTAACGCGGCTTCGCCATATCCAAAAAAAGTATTTTTCATTTCGCTGTAAGCTTTCATCTTATCCCCGAAATTGTAATATACCCCGCCTCCGGCTGTCAGCCCGGGCAATAATCCTTTTGAAACGGTGCTGTTGTAATAAGTAAAATTGATTCCTGCCAAAGCATAGAAATTAAATCCCTCCACAGAATAAAAATCATAATTGGCATCAATATTTAAAAATACACGGTTATAATCCCGAAAATTAACTGTTTGCGGGAACATAAACCCAAAACCTGCCGACAATCTCGATTTCTTAAAAATAAAATCAGTATTGTAAGTTCCTTTTACCTGAATACCAAATGGCGGACGGCCTGTTTCCAGAATTAACCCTCCTCCTATTGTCATTGGCTGGGCAAGCGAAGTAAAAGAACACCCCAAAATTATACTTATAAACAGGAATTTAAAAATACGTGTTTTCATAATTTGATTAATAAAAACGGGAACATCCGGCGAAGGATATTCCCTTTATTTTTAGAATAATAAGATTAAAGAGCAAATAAAACACCAAAGGTAATTTCAGCCTGGTCGTAGGTTCCTAAAATATATTTAAACTCACCGAATCCTTTGATATTTTCTTTAAACTTGTAAATAGCGCCGGCACCGGCATTTAATCCGGGTTTAGTTCCACCCACTTTTACCACATCACCAAATATATCATCATATTTATAAGAATAACTCGATATATTTATCCCGGCGATGGCATAAAAGTCGAAACTATTCATTTCGTAAAACTTGTAATGCCCGTCAATATCTATAGCCCATCTGCTATAGGTTGTGGAAACAGGTGTTGATGGAATAAAGAAAGTAAAAGCAGCCGAACCACTCAGGTTTTTCAATAAAAAATCCATTCCATAAGTTCCGTTTACTTTTAATCCGAAATGCGGATAACTGGTTCCGATTACCAATCCACCACCAATATGAATAGGCTGGGCATTTGTATGGCTTGTAAATAATGCGACAGTAAATAATGTCACAAGAGAAATTTTTAAAATTATTTTTTTCATTTTTTATAAAATTTAAATTTAACTTTTAGTAAACCGTTTCGTATGATGTTATGTTTAAAATTTAGAAACGAAATTATTAAAAAGATCGTATTGTTGTTACAAAAAAAGCCAATTTATCACTTTATTATACTAATTTTGTAGAAAACCTTCATAATCATATCAAAAATCACACCTATGTCAGAAAATAAAGGACAGATTATACAGGTTATTGGTCCGGTTATAGATGTAAGTTTCGAAAAATCGGGTAACGATTTACCAAACATTCACGATGCGTTAGAAATAAAACGTAACGATGGGAACATCCTGATTATTGAATGCCAGCAGCATATTGGCGAAAACACGGTTCGTTGCATAGCGATGGATTCTACTGATGGTTTGCAGCGCGGAATGGATGTATTTGTTACCGGGGCACCAATAAAAGTTCCTGTAGGAGAACAAGTTCGTGGCCGGTTACTAAATGTTATCGGTGAAGCAATTGATGGATTGGGAAGCCTTGATAAAAAAGGAGGATACCAGATTCACAATAAACCTCCCGAATATGTTAATTTAACTACAGAAAAGGAAGTTCTATATACCGGAATAAAAGTTATTGATCTTATTGAACCCTACTCAAAGGGTGGAAAAATTGGTTTATTTGGTGGTGCTGGCGTGGGAAAAACCGTGTTAATCATGGAGATGATTAATAATATTGCCAAGGCTTATTCAGGACTTACTGTTTTTGCAGGTGTTGGAGAAAGAACACGTGAGGGAAACGATTTGCTTCGCGAAATGATTGAATCCGGTGTTATTAAGTATGGAAAGGAGTTTGAAGAAAGTATGAAAGCCGGAAGCTGGGATTTGTCAAAAATTGATCCTGAAGAATTAAAAAAATCCCAGGCAAGCCTTGTTTTTGGACAGATGAACGAACCCCCCGGTGCCAGGGCAACCGTTGCTTTAACGGGACTTACTTTGGCAGAATCATTCCGCGATGGGGATAAAAATGCAGAAAAAGGAAACGACATCTTATTTTTTATAGATAATATTTTCAGATTTACTCAGGCGGGCTCAGAAGTGTCAGCCTTACTTGGACGAATGCCTTCGGCGGTAGGTTATCAGCCAACACTTGCCACAGAAATGGGTATGATGCAGGAACGGATTACATCAACGAAACATGGTTCTATCACGTCTGTTCAGGCAGTTTATGTTCCTGCCGATGATTTAACAGACCCGGCTCCTGCCACAACATTTTCACACCTTGATGCAACTACCGTGTTAAGCAGGAAAATTTCCGAGCTTGGTATTTATCCTGCAGTTGATCCCCTTGATTCAACGTCACGAATATTAACCCCGGAAGTAGTTGGCGACGAACACTACAAAACAGCTCAGCGGGTTAAAGAAATATTACAACGGTATAAAGAGTTGCAGGATATTATTGCTATTTTGGGTATGGACGAGCTTTCGGAAGACGATAAGCTGGTTGTTCATCGAGCCAGAAGGGTTCAGCGGTTCTTATCGCAACCATTCCATGTTGCCGAAGCTTTTACGGGACTAAAAGGTGAACTGGTTTCAATTGAAGATACAATTAAAGGCTTTCAAATGATTCTTGATGGTAAAGTTGATAATTATCCTGAAGCTGCATTTCAACTTGTTGGAACAATTGAACAGGCAATTGAAAAAGGAGAAAAACTACTTGAACAGGCAAGAAAAAAACATTAAAAAGGAATAAGAATAAATCTCGAAGATTTTATTCTAAATAAATCAGCAGTAACTTCGTACTTATTAATGGTTTAGACAATTTAAAATGTTTCTGGAAATAATAACACCCGATAAAAAAGTATATTCAGGCAAAGTAAACGTGGTACAGGTACCCGGAAGTAAAGGCCTGTTTGAAGTGCTTGAATATCATGCCCCCATTATTTCGACTCTCGAAAAGGGGCGGGTAAAAATTGTTGAAGGGAATACAGAGTTGTTTTTCAATATTAACGGAGGAATTATCGAAGTTAAAGGAAATAATGTTATTATCCTTGCCGAATCAATTGTTTAAGTAAACAAATACATGAGATTACTATTTGCTGCCATAATATCTGTATTGATTGTTTGGAAAACTCAATCGCAGGAGAAAATCACCATTCAGGCAGAAGATGGTTTATTGATTACTGCTGACTTATACGAAATTGATGCCCAAAAACCCTATATTCTCCTGTTTCATCAGGCGGGGTTTAGCAGGGGAGAATACAAAGAAACTACTCAAAAAATAATTAAATTCGGATATAACTGCCTGGCAGTTGATTTACGTTCGGGGGGTGAGGTTAATTATATACAAAACCACACAGCATTACTTGCTGTTCAGAAAGGGTATTCAACAGATTATTTAAGTTCCGAAAAAGATATCTTGGCTTCAATAAAATGGGCCAAAGAACGGAGTAAAAAACCGGTTGTTTTATTTGGAAGTTCTTTTTCAGCTTCATTATGCCTTTTAATTGCAAAAGATAACCCCGATGTAAAAGCAGTTGTTGCATTTAGCCCCGGTGAATTTTTTTCAGATCAGTTTTTGCTAAAAGAAAAATTATCCGATTTTAAAAAACCGGTATTTGTAGCCTCATCAAAAAGAGAAAATCCATTTATTGTTGATATGTTAGGCTCGGTTCCGTCTTCTTCTAAAACGATATTTACACCCGAAAACGGGCAGGGCGAACATGGATCAAAATCGCTTTGGAAAAGTAACCCTAACAATAATGAGTATTGGTTAGCTTTAACCATGTTTTTTAGTAAAATTAAATAACAGTTCAACCAATTCATGCAAAAGGTCAAATTTTTAGTTCTTCGCTTCAGTTCAATAGGCGATATAGTTTTAACCACGCCCGTGGTTCGAAACTTAAAAAATCAGCTCGAAAATACCGAAATTCATTATTTAACAAAACCACAGTTTAAATCGATTCTTGAAAGTAATCCGAATATTGATAAAGTTCATGTTTTGAAAGAGTCTTTTACAGAAACTATCCGGGAATTAAAACTTGAACATTTCGATTATATTATTGATTTACACCACAACCTGCGTACTTCAAGGGTTAAAAACAACCTTAAAATGTTATCCTTTTCGTTTGAAAAGCTCAATTGGGGAAAATGGTTGCTTGTAAATTTTAAAATCAACAAATTACCCCATATTCATATTGTTGACCGCTATTTGGAAACACTAAAAGCTTTTGATATTAAAAATGATAAACAGGGGCTTGATTATTTTATTCCGGGAAATGATGAAGTTGATTTAAATAATTTCCCGGAAATTTTCAGAAACGGGTATATTGCTGTTGTTATAGGAGCATTTCATAATACCAAACGATTAACCAGAGAAAAAATAATTTCTATTTGTAAAAAAACAGAATTACCGGTTATTTTTCTTGGCGGGCAGGAAAATAAGGAAGAAGCAGAAAATATAAAATTTGAAATAGGAGAAAAAGCGTATAATGCTTGTGGAAAATTTAATATCAACCAATCGGCATCGCTTGTAAAACAATGCCGGGTTATTTTAACTCCCGACACGGGACTAATGCACATTGCTGCTGCGTTTAATAAGAAAATTGTTTCCGTTTGGGGAAACACGGTTCCCGAATTTGGAATGTATCCTTACAACTCTCATCCTGATTCTGAAATATTTGAAATTAAAGGATTAAAATGCCGTCCCTGTACTAAAATAGGCTTTAAGCAATGTCCTAAAAAACATTTTAAATGTATCAATGATTTAAATGAAGATATGATTGCAAAAAAATTAAAAGAATTATTTTAAGCCGATATTTTTAATAAAAAATCCGAAGCCTAATGACTTCGGATTTTGCATTTATATGGGTTTTAATTATTTCTTCACGTTTTTACCATCATAACCCCATTTCACATACATAGCTCCCCAGGTAAATCCGGCCCCAAATGTAGCAAGAATAATATTATCTCCTTTTTTTAATTGAGATTCCCATTCCCATAAACATAAAGGAAGAGTAGCTGCAGTTGTATTACCGTATTTCTCAATGTTTATCATTACCTGATCTTTATTAATACCCATACGGTTGGCTGTTGCTTCGATAATTCGCATGTTCGCCTGATGAGGTACAAGCCAGGATAATGTTTCAGGAGTAATTCCATTTCGTTCCATCATTTCAACAGAAACATCGGCCATTTTCGATACGGCCCATTTAAAAACGGGTTGTCCTTCCTGGTAAATAAAGTGTTGACGGGCATCGACGGTATCGTGTGAAGCTGGAGCAACTGAACCTCCTGCTTTTTGGTGTAAATGTACTCTTCCAACACCATCAACCTGTAATTTGGAGTCAATAATTCCATACTCTTCGGTTGTAGGTTCGAGAAGAACAGCGCCGGCACCATCACCAAAAATAGGGCATGTAGCTCTGTCCTGGTAATCAACTATGGATGACATTTTTTCAGCCCCCACAACAATTGCCTTTTTACAAGTACCTGTTTCGATATATTTCGATGCTGTTGCCAAGGCAAATAAAAATCCTGAACAACCAGCATTCAGGTCGAAACTAAATGCATTTTTAATACCCGCCTTATCGCTGATAATATTTGCGGTTGCAGGAAACTGGTGGTCGGGAGTAACGGTTGCACAAATAAGAAGATCGATTTCTTCGGGGGAAGTATTTGTTTTTCTAAGCAATTCATTAACCGCCCGGGTTCCAACAAAAGAAGATCCTTCACCTTTTTCTTTAATAATATGCCTTTCTCTTATACCAATGCGGGTCATAATCCATTCATCGGTAGTATCAACCATTTTGCTCAGTTCTTCATTTGTAAGGATATATTCCGGAACATAAGCTCCGATACCAGTTATTTTAGCTCGTAATTTTGTCATTTAAAAGCCTCCTTGATTTTATCGGAAAGTCTTGCTTCTGCTACTTCTTTGGTATGCAGAATCATATTTTTTATGGCTTTTTCACGAGAAATGCCATGCCCGATAACTATATTTTTATTAACTCCCAAAACAGGAGTGCCTCCATAATTTTCGAAATTAAACTTTTCAAAAAACTCGTCGATAATTTTTCTTTTCTTTATAAGAGCGTAAAAAGCTTCAGCTTCTTTAAGAATAATATTTCCCACAAACCCATCACATACAATCACATCGGCTTTATTTTCATCGAAAAGGTTGTTTCCTTCAACATTTCCTATAAAGTTAAAATCTGATGATTCTTTCATGAGTTCGAACGCCGATTTTGCAACAAGATTTCCTTTTTCTTCTTCAGAACCAATATTCATGAGAGCTACTTTAGGATTCTTAATGTTATATACGTTTTCAGCATACATTGAACCTAAAATGGCGTATTGGTAAAGAACATCCGGCTTAGCATCTGGATTTAGCCCAACATCAAGGAGAATAGAAAAACTACCATCAGTTTTTGGTATTGCAGCGGTAATTACCGGGCGAATAACCCCGGGAATAGATTTTACAGCTTGCATTGCTCCAACAAGCATTGCCCCTGTATTACCCGCGCTGGCAAAACCATCAATGTTTCCGGAAGCAAGTAAATAAAATCCTTTTGTTATGCTTGAATCTTGTTTTTTCGAAAAAGCTTTTGCAGGATGGTCGCTCATTTCAATAACTTCAGAAGTATGAACGATATCGAAATTATCGCTGCTTACATTTTCCCGCCTTAGAATTTCCCTGATTTTTTCCTGATCTCCAATAAGTACCAGTCGTTCATTTTCAGAAAGCTCCTTATGAGCTAAAATTGCTCCTAAAACAGCAGCTTCAGGAGCAAAATCTCCGCCCATAATATCTATTCCAATTCTCATTCGAGTAGAATTATTTCAAAAAATTATGCTTTAACTTCTTTTTCAACAGCTAATTGTCCTTTGTAATATCCACACTCTGGACAAACCCTGTGATAAAGGTGTGTAGCACCACAGTTAGAACATGTAGCAATAGTTGGAACTTCTGCTTTAATATGTGTTCTTCTTTTGTCTCTTCTTGTTTTCGATGTTTTTCTCTTTGGATGTGCCATTTCTACTAATTATTATTGTTTTCCATTAATTTTTTTAACTCGTCCCACCGTGGATCAACATCCTTCTCAGCTGGGGCATTTATTTGATGTTCTTTTATTTTTTTTATCATTTCGGGATTGCATTGTGATTTCCCGTTTTTATCATCTGGATGAACTCTTTTTAAGGGAATGCTTATATTAATACTTTCGTATAAATAATGGGCCAGGTTTATTTCATTATCTTCAGGCGATATACAAATTACATCATCATCGAGATCTTCTTCCGATTCTGAAAATTTAACAAATAATCTTCCCGAGTATGAAACCGGAAGATTAAATTCTTCAAGACAACGATCGCAGGTTGTTTCTACTGTCCCACTTATTTCTATAGTTAACTCTAATAATTGAGATAACTTATTTAATCTAACCTGCGCAATGAGATTCCCTTTTCTAATTTCAGAGTACTCTAAATACTCAAAGAACGTATCTTTAATTTCAAAATTAAATTCATGTAATCCTTCGCTTAAACCCTGATATGCAATGCTATATTTGTTTAAATAGTCCACTTTAGCTTCAAAAAATTACATCGTGCAAAAGTATAAATTATAATTTGAATAAAAAAAGAAAAAAGTACGAAAGCTTTAATTCCTTAGTTATATTCCTAAATTTAATAAAACACAAAAAATAAATGTCCGAAAAGGAATTGTTTCGGACATTTAATGAGTTTTTTATCATTATTGGTTTTGAAATAATGAAAATGAATTATTTAATGATGCTTCGATTTTTACACTCAGGTCTTTACGTCCAAAATGTTTGGTATATTCAATAAGGCGTTGTAAAATATGAACAGATAATCGTTGTTCATAATCGAGCGAAGCAGCAAATTTTTCGGGAACAGAAAAATAATAATTTAATTCTTTCTCTGTAATATTAGCAAATTCTTCAACCAGTTTATCTGCTTTTTCATTAGCTCCAAGCCTGTAATATGATTCTATTATATCGAGAGTAAATAAATCGTAAGGAATGTTCCTGTGTGGGGTTAATTCAGCACAACGATCAAGAACTGCTAATGCAGAGTCATTTTTATTTTCAAGGATTAATTGTTGGGCTAAACGATTAAAATTATTACGTATTCGCATAACAGAAACAGTTCTTACAATAGTATGATCCATCCAAATACCGGTTTTGTTCATGTTACCCCATTTAAACTCGTTCATAAGCTTATTATACATGATTTCAGAATCGATACGTCCAATATCCAGGTATCCTTTGCCGGGTGTTTTTATAGGAACCAGTTTATAAGCAAAACCTTCGAGTTGAAGATAATCGTCGAGTCCAACATCACCATCGCCTCCGGTTGATACAAAATAAACCGGTCGTTCCCAATTGTTGGTAGCCAATAAATCAAGAATCATCAATTCAGCTTTCGTAATACGTTGTTTGTTAAGAACGAAGGGTATCTCGGGAACAATGAGATCGGCATCTTTCTGTTTAACAATTCCGGTTGATAATACTTTTTCTTTATTTACAGGAAGTATAAGTTTGTTTGTAGGTAGATAGTCAATCCATTCATCTGCTCCTACTTGTAATTTTGTCCTTTTATCGTCATCAGCAACAAAATCAATTACTTTTTTCAAATCTACATAATCCTTTATTCTGTCATTAATATAAATAACATCTCGTACTCCATTTATGTATTGTTCATGATTCATTCCAAATGGTACCGGTTCTGAATTGTATGCTTTTCGCTTCATTTGGTCGATATACCAATCGGTATTGAGTAATGATAAATTCACAACACGGACATCGGTTCTTATACCTTCAACTTCCTGGGCATACCAAAGAGGAAAAGTATCGTTATCACCATTTGTAAACAATATGGCATTGGGAGCACATGAGTTTAGATAATTTGCAGCATAATCACGGGCAATATACCTGTCGGATCTGTCGTGATCATCCCAGTTTTCTTTTGCCATTATTCCAGGAACAAAGATTAAACAAAAGATTGTTGCAAGGCTTGCACTAACGACTGCATTTACTTTTTTCTTGAGGAAATTATAAATTGATAGTAATCCAAGTCCAATCCAGATTGCATAAGCATAAAACGAAGCAGCATATGCATAATCACGTTCACGAGGCTGTAAAGGATATTGATTCAAGTAAACAACAATTGCCAGCCCGGTTAAAATAAACAGCAGAAAAACGACAATAAAATCGTTAAAATGACGGCGTAACTGGAAATAAAATCCTGCCAAACCAAGCAAAAAAGGAAGCATGTAATATACATTTCTTGATTTATGGTTTTTTAACCCTTCCGGTAAGTTATCTTGCGGACCAACCAGGGTATTATCAATTGCTTTTATTCCGGTAATCCAGTTTCCATTCAGCATCTCGCCATGGCTTTGAATATCGTTTTGCCGGCCAGAAAAATTCCACATGAAGTAGCGGAGATACATGTGCCCGATTTGGTATTTGAAAAAGTACTTCAGATTTTCACCAAAACTTGGTAAAACAAGAACTTCTGGCTCACCGTTATATCCTGTTACGGTTACTTTTTTTCCCTTGATATCAGCCCATTTATTGTATTCGTCAATATGCTCTTGTTTAGGACTGTACATTCTTGGAAAAATAGTAACAAAACGAGGATCGTATGTATATATCGAGTTTAAGGAATATGATTTTATATATTTCCCGTCTTTTTGCCTGTAAGTATATGGTTCTTTGCTGTCAATAACCGGGGCGCTGTAGTACTGGCCTTTAACAAGCGGGCGATCGCCATATTGTTCACGGTTTAAATAATGAAGTAAGTTAAATACTGTTTCAGGATTGTTTTCATCCATAGGAGTGTCGGCCAACGAGCGGATTACAATCATTGTAAAACTTGAATATCCTATAAGGATTACTGTAAAACCTAAAATAATTGTATTTAATACAACTTTTTTCTTTTTATGTGTAAAATAAATTCCCCAAACGATAAGGCCAATAAGAAGAGCAGCATAAAAAAACGCTCCCGAATTAAAAGGTAACCCGAATCCATTTACAAACAGGAGTTCAAACCATGTAGCAAAAGTTATTACTCCGGGAATAATAACATACATGATAGTTCCTAAAATAACCAAAGAAATAACCAAAGCGGCAATAACACCCTTCCGTGTAACAGGATATTTTTTAAAATAATAAACAAAAACAATTGCGGGAATAGCTAACAGATTAAGCAAATGTACACCAATAGACAATCCCATTAAATAGGCTATGAGGACTAACCAGCGGTTAGCATATTTCTCGTTTGCAACATTTTCCCATTTTAAAATTGCCCAAAACACGAATGCTGTAAAAAACGATGAAAGAGCATAAACTTCTCCTTCTACAGCAGAGAACCAGAATGTATCAGAAAAAGTATAAGCCAATGAACCAACTAATCCACTGCCAATAATAGCAATTGTTTGCCCGGTAGTCAGCTCTGAAGTCTCAGAAACTAAGCGTTTAGCAAGATGAGTTATGGTCCAGTAAAGGAACAAGATTGTAAAAGAACTTGCAAGAGCCGACATGGTATTTACCATTTTAGCAACCTGGGTAACGTCGCTTGCAAATAGTGAGAAAAACCGGGCAATAATCATAAACAGGGGAGCCCCGGGGGGATGCCCGACTTCAAGCTTAAAAGCGGTTGCTATAAACTCTCCACAATCCCAAAAACTGGTTGTTGGTTCTATTGTTAACAAATAAACTGTTGATGCTATCAGAAAAACAATCCATCCAGTAATCTGATCAATAAGCTTAAAATTTTTCATTGATTCTTGTTATTTGTGTTTTGTATTAAAAAGTCAAATCTAAATTAAATTCTTTTAATAATGGAAATTCGGTAAAATTATTGTTTTTAGAACAAAAAGAATATACAATTTTGATTATTTGCTTCGAAAATAAGTAATTTAGCCAAATTCTGAAAAATTTTATATTACAATAATTGATAACGAAATTTAAAACAGATGATTATGGCTGCAAATAAGTGGAAAGACAGGAAAGATATTGTATATAGCACAAATCCCGATTATAAATACGAATCAAACGAAGAAAATAAAGAAAAAGAAACTCTTCATCCATCGAAACAAAAACTCAAAGTATATATGGATGTAAGGGCACGAAAAAAGGGAAAACAAGCCACGCTTATTAACGGATTTGTCGGATCAGAAGAAGATTTAAAAGAACTGGCCAAACTTCTTAAAACAAAATGCGCCGTTGGAGGATCAATAAAAGATAACGAGATTATTATTCAGGGTGATTTCAGAGACAAGATAGTTGAAATTCTTACTTCGCAGGGATATAAAGCAACGAAGCTTTAATAAAAAATTCAATGGTAAAAAGATTAAAAATGAAATTCTCGTTGGCAACATTGCTAGTCTTTTTTATGACAACGCATGCTTTTACTCAGGATACCATAAAAGTGATGCATTACAATTTATTGTATTACGGGAAAAATGTTTACGATTGCACAAGCTCAACAAACCCGGTAGATGCAAAGAACGGGTACCTGAAAACAATAATTAAACATGCTAAACCCGATATATTTACAGTAAACGAACTGGATGGAGAGGATGCTTACCCTGTTGATGACGATGCCACGTATTTATTAAACAATGCATTAAATGTGGATGGTGTTACATATTACAAAAGAACTGATTTTCCGGAAATTTATCTTGCAAACACGCTATTTTACAATTCCAATAAATTAACTTTAAAAAATCAGGTACCCTTGATTTTTTCTATATCATCAGAAAAAATTTTTAATGTTTACACGTTTTATTACAATTCTCCTGATTTATCAACAATTAACGATACTGTTTTTATAACATGTATGGTAGCTCACTTAAAAGCAGGAAGTTCTTCAGAAGATATCCAGGAAAGAACTACAGAAGCAGATATTGTAATGGATTATTTTACAGGACTTGGGCAACGAGGGAATTTTCTTTTTATGGGAGATTTAAATTTATATACTTCAACAGAAGGAGCCTTTCAGGAGTTAATTAACCCGACAAATTCGTTATATAAATTTTATGATCCCGCAAACCAGATTGGTGCTTGGAACAACAATTATGATTACAGGTTTTATCATACCCAATCAACACATACATCCGGCGAATGTTATTCTACAGGAGGAATGGACGATCGGTTTGATTTTATATTGGCTTCGGAATATATTATGAACGGGACACAAAAGGCAAGATATGTTCCCGGCTCATACAAGGTGATTGGGCAGGATGGGAGCTCATTCGATAGTCAATTTAATACTTCAACCAACACGAGTGTTCCGGCAGATGTTGCTCTAGCTCTTTACAACATGTCGGATCATTTACCCGTTTACCTCGAATTAGAAATTGATCAATCATCGGGTTCTGATTTAAATATAAGTAATATTTATACGAACCCGGCTTCGCCAAATTCGGGAAATGCAACTACAATATATGCTACATTAACCGATAAAACCGAAATGGTTGAATCGTTAAAAATTCTCTGGGGACATGCTTCGGGAAATTATCCAAACAGCATTACAATGACAGCATCAGGCAATATTTACAGCGGCTCAATTAGTTTGCTTCCCTCAGGCACAGATGTTTATTATAAAATAACAGGATATAGTTCTACAGACTCAATTGTTATAAGCAGCAATGAATATCACTATACCGTTGCAGACCCTTTGATTATTGGGAATATGAACGAGTATGTAAAAAAAATAAAAGTTACAAATCCTGCACATGATTATCTCTTTTTATCAATAGACTTATTTAAAGAATTGGAAATAAAAGTTGAAATAGTATCTACAGATGGGCAAATTCTAAACAGGTGGGACTTAAATAATTCATCAAAACAGGTGGAAACACAATTACCAATAGGGAATATTTCAAATGGAGTATATATTGTCAGAATTTCTTCAACGAACTTTTTCTATAGTAAAACCATAGTAATTCAATAATTTAAGAAGTGAAAAAAAACACAATCTTTACATTAATCCTGATTTTCCTGCTTTTTTCTGTCAGGCTGAAAGCTCAGTTTTATTCTACGGGGCAAGATCCGGCAAATGTTAAATGGAAACAGATAAAAACAGAGCATTTTCAAATAATTTTTGGAAGCGAGTTTGCAGAAGATGCCGGGAGAATAGCAAATATTCTTGAGTATTATTATACAAAAGCAGGGAAATCGTTAGAACATCAACCTAAAAAAATATCGGTAATTCTCCATAATCAAACGGTACGTTCCAATGGATATGTTGCCTGGGCACCCAAACGAATGGAACTATACACAACGCCACCTCAGGATATATTGCCCGATCCCTGGCTGGAGCATTTGTGCTTGCACGAACTCAGGCATGTTGTACAGCTCGATAAATTAAACCAGGGAATAACCCGGGTTTTAGCTCTTGTTTTTGGTGAACAATTTACAGGCCTGGTTGCCGGACAGTTGCCTATGTGGTTTTATGAAGGTGATGCCGTTTGCACTGAAACAGCTCTTGGAAACTACGGACGTGGGCGTTCTCCATTATTTTTAAAAAATATAAAAACACATTTATTAAGCGACGAGAAAATATATACTTTCGACCAAATGCTCTTCGGCTCTTACAATGCATATATTCCAAATCAATATGAATTCGGGTATTTGTTAACAGCTTATGCCAGAACAAAATATGGAAATAAATCCTGGAGTCTTGTTGAAAATCATGTGGCAAAAAATTCATATACTTTATTTCCAACACCATTCATGTTTTCAAGAGGGGTAAAAAAACAAACCGGAAAAAACCAGAAAAACCTGTATTGTGAAGCAATAAATTACCTTGATAGTGTTTGGGCAATTGAAAATCTTATGTATGAAACTGTTGAGCCTAAATTTTTTCAGAATTATACAATAAAGGGTTACGAAAACTATATAAACCCGGTTTATGTTGACGATAAGAATATTCTGGCTTTAAAAACAGGCCTTTCACATATCCCTCAATTTGTGTTTGTTAATCCGGACGAAGAAAAAATAATACACGAACCCGGAACACTTATTTCTGATGATTTTTCGTATTCAAAAAACTTTATTGTATGGGCGGAATATAAGCCTGACAAACGATGGCAGAATCGGGAATTTACATCAATCAAGATGTATAATATGTCAACTAAAAAAGAACGAGTGACTGTAAGAAAAGGCCGCTATTTTAGTCCCGCTATTTCTGAAGATGCAAACAAAATTGTTGTTGTTGAAGTTTCTCCCGAAAATGAATATTTCCTTACAATTATAAGTTCATTTAATGGTACTGTTATTCAGCGTATTCCTTCCGACAACTTTATTCAGCGTCCAAAATGGTCTGATGACGGGAAAGATATTTTTGTTATTGAACATACACCGGAAGGAAAACAGATTTCGAAATACAACATTGAAGATAATTTATGGGAAGTACTCTATAATGCAGGGAATAATGATATTCAACGAATTACACCCGCCAAGAACAGTTTGTTTTATCTCTCTGATGAAAACGGACAAAACGAAGTAAATATTTTTGATATAAACAACAATAAAAGCCACAGGATATCAGCATCACGAAACGGGATAACCGATTTTTGCATAAATCCGAACAGGAATATTTTAATTGTAAGTGAACATACTTCGCAAGGGAGCAGGCTTGCTGCTATTCCTGTAGAACGTGGTTCTTGGGCGGAGGTGCCAGCTACAAAGATTATAAAACCTGTTTTTGTTGACAAATTAGCAGAACAAGAAAACAACCCTGTTTCTGAAAAATCAATTCCCCAGAATCAGTATTCGGTAAAATCATATTCAAAATTTGCAAACGTGTTTAACTTTCATAGCTGGGTTCCTTTTTATTTTGACTATGAAGAAACACAGGTGAATTCAGCGCTATCAAATCCAGATGAATTACTAAACAACTTACATCCCGGAATAATGCTTTTATCACAAAATAAGTTAAGTACGGCAGAATCAGTTTTAAGCTATGCTTACAAAAACGATCATCATTATTTCTCAACATCATTTACCTATAAAGGGTTTTATCCTGTATTAAAATTTGCAATTAATTATGGTGATTTTAATAGTTATTTTGCTCCTGAAAATACTTACTGGAACCCCGAACTTGATTACAATGCGATATCATATAATTTTGACATATATGTTCCTTTAACTTTTTCTGAAGGTTCTATGCAGGGAGGTATTATTCCCCGGGTAAACATTGATTTTAGAAATACATTTTACTACAATTACCTGGAAGATTATTACATAAAAGGAAATGAGTTTGTACAGTCCGAATTAATAATTTACTACCAGAAAAAAAGAGCTTCGCGTGATTTGCAGCCCCGCGTTGGCGCTATGCTTGATATTAACCTGTTTAATACTCCTTTTGAAGAAGAACTGTTTGGGTATATGTCGAACATTAAATTAAAAACATATTTACCTGGGTTTTTCACGAACCATGGTATCGAATTAAATTTAGGATACCAGGTACAAAAACCCGATTTGTACTTATTTAACAGTAACTTATCTTTCCCGAGAGGGATTACTAAATTTAGAACCGAAAAATTAGCCAGTTTATACTTCGATTATGTGTTTCCAATAGCTTATCCAGACTGGAGTATTGGCCCTCTTTTATATATTAAGAGATTTAAAGGGGATTTATTTTTCGATTATGCATTTAACTCTTTTCAGGCATTAAATGAAAGCGAAAACCAAATTTATTGGGCAAAATACAATATGTCGAGTTTTGGGGCTGAATTAACTGCTGATTTTCATTTGTTAAGAATGATTTTTCCTTTTAACTCGGGTATTCGGGTTGGATATACTCCCTTTACTTCGGAATTTTTTTACCAGGCAATTTTCGAAATAGATTTAGTTCATTTTTAAAATCAATCAAAAAATTGAGCATAAATAGAAAAATACATAATGTTGTTTTAAAGAATATTCGATGAGTATATGAAAAGAGTTTCAAATAATTTTTTTTTATATTTGTCGTTTAAACTCTAACTGATAATTTAATTTATAAATACTAAAATTCGAGACAATGGCAAAATATAACGAAACAGAAACGACGAATGCAATAAATCTGATTGGTTTAGGAACAGATATCAAAGGCGATATCAATTCAAATGGAGATATTCGAATTGATGGTTCGTTAGTAGGAAACCTTAAAACCACCGGCAAACTGGTTATAGGAGAGACGGGAAAAATTCATGGTGAAGTAGTTTGTAAAAATTCCGAGGTATTAGGAGAAATTAAAGGGAAAATAAGAGTAAATGAATTACTTTCCCTTAAAGCCACATCAAAAATTTATGGTGATATTATTACTAAAAAATTAGCTATCGAACCCGGTTCAAAATTTACAGGAAACTGTAATATGGGAGAAGAATCAACAACAAATGTAAAAATAGAAAATACAATCGGTGGGATAAAAGAAGAAAAAACGGTTTAAAGATATTGCCAGATACTCTGTCTGTCTTCTCAAATGACAGACAGATGTTGCCGGATGAATTATATTTGTTCAATGAATTAAACCGGTTGTTCTCCAACACAGGTGTACTTTCAATCTCAAGGGTTATTTTTCAAGCTGTTTATGCCATTAAATCTTTTTAAAATAATTGGTTAACATGCAGGTTTTAGGTAAGTTTATTATTAAGAGCATAGTTTATACTATACTCATATTTATTGTATCGTTTATACTTTTTCAAACAGTTTTAAAAAGTTATTACCTGCCGGCATTTTGGTTTTTATTACTATTCATAGCCGGCTTAACAATAGCGTTTCATACGTTCCTGATTCGCATAAGTGAAAAAGAACTGTCAAAATTCTCGAGTAATTTTATTTTAATCAGCGGGGTTAAAATGATGATTTATCTTGTATTTATTATTGGTTATTCTTTTTTAAATCCCAAACATGCAGTAATTTTTCTTATTTCGTTTCTCGTGTTGTATGTCCTTTATACTGTTTTTGAAGTGATATTAATTATTGCCTTTTTAAAAAGAAAAAATTAACTTTCTTTTTTTCTTAACCTAACTTTTATCATTTGGATTTTAATATTTCTCGTTTACATTTGCCTCGAATAAATACATATGTACTTTATTATAAATATACATAATTATATAATTTATATTAAAATCTGAATCAAGTAATATATTATTATCTAATATTTATTAGCTTTGTATTCAGTTTTATAAAGAATAAAAAGACCTTAAAATATGGAAAATAAATTACAGGAATTAACCCAGAAGCTTTATAACGAAGGTGTTGAAAAAGCAAATCAGGAAGCAGATAAAATATTGACTGATGCCAAATCAGAAGCATTAAAAATAATGCAGGATGCAGAAAAAGAAGCCAAAGCAATTGTTACTAAAGCAGAGCAGAGAGCTTCTGAAATCCAAAAAATTACTGCTTCTGAAATTCAGCTTGCGGCAAAACAAACGTTACGTACGGTAAAACAGCAGATTACAGAGTTAATAATTAGCAAAGTAATTGACGAGCCGGTAAAAAAATCATTCGACGACACGAAATTTGTAAAAGAAATTATAGAAACAGCAGTAAAAAACTGGAATCCACAAAAACACGAAACCATTGATCTTTCAATTTTATTGCCTGCAAAACTTGAAAAAGAATTTACAGATTATTTTAAAGAAAAATCAGGAAGAGAGTTAAACAAAAATCTTGAATTAACATTCAGTGAATCAATTAAAGGGGGATTTAAGATTGGCCCTGCAGATGGCGCATATAAAATTAGTTTTACTGAAGAAGATTTTGAAAATTTCTTCAAAAGTTTTTTACGTGCCAAAACCATTGAATTGTTATATCAGGGAGAATAACTATGTTTCGGAATTACTATCATTATTTTATTGCAGGGCTTACTGAAATCTTTTTCAATGATTCAGGAATTAATTTTGGAATGCCCCAATTTAAAACACTTCTGGAAGAACAGGTAAAACCCCGGGATTACAAACTGGTAAAACTTCTCTTTTTAACCTACGACAACGAAAACCTGCTTCGTTTTTTAAATAATGAACCGGATAAATTTAATCCTCTTGGGAATTTTCAGTTTACAGATTTTGAAACAGAATTCTCCAAAGAACGAAAAAAGATTCTTCCTGAATACATGTATCAGTTTTATGATATGTATAAAAATGAAGAAGAAACTCAAAAAATGGATAAAAGCCGGGAAAATGTTTTAACAGAAATGTATTATGCATACGCATTAACAACAAAAAACAATTTCTTAAAACAATGGTTCGAGTTTAATCTTAATATTAAAAATGTTTTAACAGGCATAAATTGTCGTAAGTTCAATTTTAACCCCGAAAAACATCTTATCGGGAAAAATAACATTACAAACTCGATCATAATAAACAAATCAAAAGATTTTGGATTAGACTCAGATTTCCCAATTGTAACATCATTAATCAACATTTCTGAAAAGGAGAATTTCTTTGCAAGCGAAAGAGAAATTGATATGCTCCGATGGAATAAAATCGATGAGCTTACTCTGTTTGAATATTTTACAATTGACAAAGTATTGGCATATACAATAAAATTAGATATTGCTTATCGATGGTTATCGCTTGACGAAGAAAAAGGAAGAGTAATTTTTAAACAGATTATTAAAGACATTAAATCAAGTTTTGAATTTTCCAAAGAATTTACATTAAATGGACAAAACAAATAATATGACAACAGGAAAAGTTGCAGGTATCATTGCCAACCTTGTATTTGTTGAGGTTGATGGGCCTGTTCATCAAAATGAAATTTGCTATATCAATTTATCGGGAACGATGTTGATGGCAGAAGTTATTAAAGTTATGGGTACTCAGGCGTATGTTCAGGTGTTTGAAAGTACCCGGGGCCTTAAAATAAACGATACCGTTGAGTTTACCGGACATATGCTGGAAGTGACATTAGGACCGGGCATTCTTTCAAAAAACTTCGACGGACTGCAGAACGACCTCGATAAAATGGAAGGTGTTTTTTTAAAACGAGGCGAACATACAAATCCCCTGGAAGATGATAAACTTTGGGCCTTTAAACCAATAGCAAAACCCGGAGATATAGTGATAGCCGGCAGCTGGCTTGGTGAAGTTAAAGAAAACTGGATGCCCCATAAAATAATGGTTCCTTTTAAGCTTGAAGAAAAATTTACTGTAAAAAGTATTGTTAAAGAAGGCGAATATAAGATTAATGATACCATAGCAGTAATTACCGATTCAAAGGGTAAAGAAATCAACGTTACAATGGTTCAAAAATGGCCCGTAAAAATTCCAATCAAAGCATATAAAGAAAAACCACGTCCATTTAAATTACTTGAAACGGGTGTTCGTGTAATTGATACGTTAAATCCGATAGCCGAAGGAGGAACAGGGTTTATTCCCGGCCCGTTTGGAACAGGAAAAACCGTTTTACAACATTCTTTATCGAAACAGGCAGATGCCGATATGATTATTGTAGCAGCTTGCGGTGAACGTGCAAATGAGGTTGTTGAAATTTTTAGTGAATTTCCTGAATTAGACGATCCTCGTACAGGCAGAAAATTGATGGAGAGAACAACGATTATAGCAAATACATCAAATATGCCGGTTGCAGCTCGCGAAGCTTCCGTATATACGGCAATGACTCTTGCCGAATATTACAGGGCAATGGGATTAAAAGTTTTAATGCTTGCCGACTCTACTTCACGTTGGGCACAGGCACTTCGTGAAATGTCAAACAGGATGGAAGAACTTCCCGGGCAGGATGCATTTCCCATGGATTTGCCTGCAATTATTTCTAATTTCTATTCTCGTGCAGGTTTTGTTTATTTAAACAATGGTGCGTCAGGGTCAATTACATTTATCGGAACAGTATCACCTGCCGGGGGTAATTTAAAAGAACCCGTTACGGAATCAACAAAGAAAGCAGCCCGTTGTTTTTATGCTTTATCTCAACAACGTGCCGACAGTAAACGCTATCCTGCGATTGATCCTCTTGACAGTTATTCAAAATATGCAGAATACCCGGAGGTAGAAGAATATTTTATAAAAAACATTGAGCCGGAATGGCCTGAAAAAATAAGGGTTGCAAGAGATATTCTTATTCGCGGACGCGAAGTTGCTGAGCAAATAAATATTTTGGGTGACGATGGTGTTCCGATTGATTATCATGAGAGATTCTGGAAGGCCGAAGTAATCGACTTTATTATTCTTCAACAAGATGCGTTCGATAAAATCGATTGTTCAACATCTCTTGAACGTCAACGGTACATGCTTACCAGTGTTTTAAATATTTACAATACCAAATTCACTTTCGAAACATTTGAAGAAGTTGCTTCTTTCTTTAAAAGAATCATCAATCAAATGAAACAAATGAATTATTCAGAGTTTAAATCTGAAAAATACATTAAAAATGAGAAAGAGCTGTTTACAATTATTGACGAAAGAAAAATTGCCTAATGGAAACAAAAGCATTTCAAAAAATTTACACAAAATTAAGCCAGATAACAAAAGCCACCTGCTCCTTAAAAGCTACGAATATAGGTTATGAAGAAATGGCTATTGTTCATGGCCGTTTGGCACAGGTTGTGAAAATCATAGGTGACAATGTAACTCTTCAGATTTTTTCTGGCACAGAAGGTATTCCAACGAATGCCGAAGTAATATTCCTGGGTCGTCCCCCGGTATTAAAAGTGAGCGAAGAATTATCCGGACGATTCTTTAATGCCTATGGTGAACCAATTGACGGAGGACAGGAAATTGATGGAGAAGAACGTCAGATTGGTGGCCCTTCTGTTAATCCTGTTCGCAGAAAACAGCCTTCAGAATTTATTCCTACAGGTATTGCAGGTATCGACTTAAATAACGCCTTGGTTACCGGACAAAAAATACCTTTTTTTGCTGATCCCGATCAACCTTACAACCAGGTTATGGCCATGGTTGCTCTTCGTGCCGATGCCGATAAAATTATTCTCGGTGGCATGGGATTAACAAATGATGATTACTTGTACTATAAAAATGTATTCGAAAATGCAGGTGCTTTAGATCGTATTATCAGCTTCGTGAATACAACCGAAAATCCTCCCGTTGAGCGACTTCTTGTGCCTGATATGGCTTTAACTGCAGCAGAGTATTTTGCAGTTGATAAAAACCAGAAGGTTCTTGTTTTATTAACAGACATGACCTTATATGCCGACGCATTAAGCATTGTGTCGAATCGTATGGATCAAATCCCATCAAAAGACAGTATGCCGGGTTCTTTGTATAGCGACTTGGCTAAAATTTATGAAAAAGCAGTTCAGTTTCCTGATGGTGGTTCAATAACAATTATTGCTGTAACCTCTTTATCTGGTGGTGATATTACTCATGCAATTCCTGATAATACTGGTTATATAACCGAAGGCCAGTTGTTTTTACGTAAAGATACAGATATCGGAAAAGTTATTGTTGACCCATTCCGCAGTTTGTCGCGATTAAAACAATTGGTAATTGGTAAGAAAACGCGTGCCGATCATCCTCAGGTTATGAATGCTGCTATTCGACTTTATGCCGATGCTGCTAATGCTAAAACAAAACTTGAAAATGGTTTCGACCTTACAGATTACGATGAAAGAACATTGCAATTTGCAAAAGATTATTCAGATAAATTGTTAGCTATTGATGTAAATATTGAAGTTGATTCGATGTTATCAGCTTGTTGGGATTTATTTAATAAATATTTTAAACCAGCAGAAGTTGGTATAAAACAAGAATTTGTAGATAAATACTGGCCAAAAAATTAGTTGCAAGTTTAAAGTATAAAGTCGCAAGTTTGTGTTTTTTTAAACCATGACTTGAACTTTAATCTGAAACTTGAAACTTTTAACCTGAAACTAAAGATTATGGCAATAAAATTTCAATATAATAAAACAGCATTACAACAGCTAAATAAGCAGCTTAAAGTAAGATTACGTGCTTTACCAACATTACAAAGCAAAGAAGCAGCCTTGCGCATGGAAGTAAAACGGGCAAAAGACCAATCAGAAGAACTGCTTCGCAAGCTGAATGCTCGTATGAGTGAATATGAAGCAATGGTGGGTTTATGGGGAGAGTTTGATACAAACTTAATTCTTGTCAAAGATGTTCAAATGTCGATTAAAAAAATAGCAGGTGTTAAAATACCAATATTTGACAATGTATTGTTTGAAATAAAAGAATTCAGCCTTTTTAATAAACCGGGCTGGTTTCTTAATGGAATTCAGATTATTGAATCCCTTGTAAAAATATCTTTAGAAAGCGAGTTTTTTTTACGAAAAATGCAATTGCTCGATTATGCCCGTAAAAAAACAACTCAAAAAGTGAACTTGTACGAAAAGGTTCAAATACCAGGGTATGAAGAAGCCATATCGAAGATTAAACGTTTCCTTGAAGACGAAGAAAATCTTTCAAAATCATCCCAGAAAATTGTTAAAACAAGACAACAACAGAAGGAGGTAGCATAATGATTACTCCAATGATTAAATATTCATTCCTGATTTATCATAAAGAATATCTTCAATTCCTTGAAGAGCTTCAGAAATTGGGAATGCTTCATATAATTCAAAAAACAAAGGAAGTTAACGAACAAATTAAACATTCTCTTCACGAAATTAGTGAGTTGAATAAAACCATTAAATTCCTTGAAAAAAGAAACAATACAGAAAATCCGGTTGATTACCATGTCGATGGGTTTGCAGTTCTTGAAAACATTAAAAAACTTACAGAGGAAATAGCTTTAATTGAACAGGAACAAATAGAATTAAAAAAAGATATTCAAAAGACAACTCCTTTTGGAGATTTTTCCAGGGAAACAAAAGAAAAATTTGAAAAATTAAATATCCAGTTCCGGTTTTTTTCATGTACCGAAAAGAGATTTAAAGAAGATTGGAAAACCGATTATTATCTTGAAATAATTAGTCAAAGCAGAGGTTCAATATACTTTGTTATTCTTCAACAAGGAAATGAACAAATAACAATTGATGCAGAAGCAATTAAATTGCCAGAGGAAACACTATCAAAACTTGAAAATAAATACCAGGCAAATACGAATCGATTAGAAGAAATAAACAAAACATTAGACGAAATAGCGATTAATTATAAGCAAGTTTTACTTCAAACAAGAAAACAGGTTCAGGAAAAAACAGATTATAATCTTGCAATAAACCAAACCGAAAAACAAGCTGAAGAAAAAATAATGTTGATCGAAGGATGGATTCCTGAAGAAAAGAAAGATGAGCTGGAAGAATTTCTTAAAAATCAAACCGTTGTTTATGTGTCGGCAAAACCAACAAGTGATGATAAAGTGCCTATCTTGCTTAAAAACAATAAATTAGCTAAGCTTTTCGAACCCATAGGTAAACTTTTTGCTTTACCGGCTTATGTGGAATTAGATTTAACGGCTTTTTTTGCTCCGTTTTTCATGTTGTTTTTTGGTTTATGTGTGGGCGATTCAGGTTATGGTTTAGTTTTACTAATCGGAACGTTAATATATAGAAGAAAAGCGAAGCCAGATTTAAAACCAATACTCACATTAGCAGCATGGTTGGGAGGAGCAACAGTTTTGCTGGGCATGCTTACAGGTACATTCTTTGGATTAAGTCTTGGAGAATTAGATTTATTTAGTTCATATAAAAAATACTTTCTTCAACCCATCGTGATGTTTTATTTGGCCATTGCAGTCGGAATGGTGCAGATCATTTTTGGAATGGGCTTAAAGGCAGCCAATCAAATAAAACAAAGAGGATTTAAATACGGATTATCAACAATAGGTTGGATATTACTTATCTTAACTTTAGGACTATTTGTGGGAGGAGAAAAAGCCGGATTAAATTTAGGCGCACTATCAATAGTTAAAACAATGCTTTATGTGTTAAGCTTTGGATTAATATTTTTATTTAACAATCCTGACAAAAATATATTTGCAAACCTGGGATTAGGTGTATATGAATCATACAATATGCTTACGGGAATATTTGGAGATATGCTTTCATACATTCGGTTATTTGCATTAGGCATTTCAGGTTCTATTTTAGGCCTTGTATTTAACTCAATTGCAATACCGTTTTTATCAATAAAGTATTTTGGCTGGATTCCGTTTCTTTTATTACTAATTGTTGGACATGGATTGAATATATTTCTTTCAAGCTTGAGCGGGATTGTCCATCCAATGCGTCTAACGTTTGTTGAATTTTATAAAAACGCCGGGTTTAATGGCGGAGGAAAAGAATATAAACCATTTTCAAAAAATAATTAAAAGGAGAATAATTTATGGACGTTAATTATGCAGTTTTTTTAGCTTACGCAGGAATAGTCTTAATGATAGGCTTATCTGGTATTGGTAGTGCTATTGGAGTAGTTATGGGTGGTAATGCTTCAATCGGAGCATTAAAAAAAGATCCTGAGAAATTTGGTAATTTTATGATTTTATCTGCATTACCAGGTACCCAGGGATTGTATGGGTTTGGAGGATATTTCGTTATCGATAAACTTTATGGTTTATTAACTCCCACCATGTCAATGTTCACAGGAGTAGCAATTTTAGCCATGGGACTCTTTCTTGGTTTTGTTAGTCTTGTTTCAGCAAAACAACAGGCATCAATTGTAGCTAATGGTATCGTGGAAATTGGTAATGGTAACGATGTTTTTGGTAATACACTTATTTTAGCTGTATTCCCCGAATTGTATGCTATTATTGCTTTTGCGGCTACTTTCTTAATTAGTACAGGTTTGGCAGCATAATAAGAAACTTCGATTAAAAAATTTCGTAAGATAGGGCATTGCTTTTTTATTAAAAGCATTGCCTTTTTTTATTTGTTTTAAATAAGATTTTTACTTATTAATGGTTAAATTTGTACCAATGTAAAATCATTTGAATGATTAAACGCTATTTATATAGTATCAGTTTTTTTCTCTTTTTCTTCATTATTTCATTTACAGTATCTGGCAATGAAAAAATGGAAGAAAAAAATCAACTAGAAGAGAACGAACACACGAAAAAATCATTTAATGTTGGAGAATTTATTTTTGATCATATTGCAGATCACTATAGCTGGCACATTTTTACTTATAAACACAAACACGTGGCAATTCCTTTGCCAATTATTCTATATAGCCAAAACAAGGGCTGGAATATATTCTTATCGTCAAAACTAAGCCACGATCCTGTTTACAAAGGATTTAAAATAGATGAAGAAGGAAAATATAAAGGAAAAATAATTGAAGTTGACTCCGAAGGAATTTTTATTGACCGGCCACTTGATTTATCAGTTACAAAAAATGTTGCAGCAATTTTAATCAGCAGTATAATCCTGGTCGTTGTTTTTGTTTCTGTGGCAAAAACCTATAAGCGAAGGGTTGATTTACCACCAAAGGGATTACAATCTTTACTGGAACCGATTATCATTTTTGTTCGCGATGATATTTCAAAATCGAGTATTGGTGAAAAAAACTATCTTAAATACACACCGTATTTATTAACTATTTTCTTCTTTATATTATTAAATAACTTAATGGGATTAATACCTATTTTCCCCGGAGGTGCAAATATAACAGGAAACATAACTGTTACATTAGCCTTGGCTCTATTCACATTTATTATTACAACAATTACCGGGAATAAAAACTACTGGAAACATATCTTTAATGCGCCAGGTATTCCCTGGTGGTTAAAAGCTCCATTACCACTAATTCCTTTAATTGAATTAGTAAGTATATTTATCAAACCATTTGTATTAATGGTTCGTCTTTTTGCCAATATATCTGCCGGGCATATTATTGCATTGGGCTTTTTCAGTTTGATTTTTATTTTTGGAAACATGAATAGTTTTGCAGGATTTGCAGTATCTCCTTTAAGTGTCATGTTTACCATTTTTATGTCAATTCTGGAGTTATTGGTTGCTTTTATTCAGGCGTATGTATTTACATTTTTATCGGCTCTGTATTTTAGTATGGCAATTGAAGAACATCATTAACAGTTTTAATCAATAAATTTAAGTATTATGCTAACATTAACAATTATTTTACAAGCAGTTGCAAACGTCGCTATTGCAAAATTAGGAGCAGGTATAGGTGCGGGTATTGCTGCAATAGCTGCAGCGATAGGTATTGGCAGGATAGGTAGCTCTGCCATGGAGTCTATTGCCCGCCAACCTGAAGCCGCTGGCGATATTCGTACAAACATGATTGTTGCCGCAGCTCTTATCGAAGGGGTGGCATTCTTTGCAATTGTAGTGTGTTTCCTTATTTTATTTGTTTAAGGATTTCTACTTTACAGTGTAGCGGTTGGCGCACTGTAAAGTTTTTTTAACTTTAATAATTGTAAATTATGGAACTCATAAAACCAGATCTCGGATTATTGATTTGGATGTTGGTATCTTTTAGTGTAGTTGTATTTGTTCTTATAAAATACGCGTGGAAACCGATATTAAAAGCATTAAAAGATCGTGAACATACAATTGAAAAACGACTTTTAGCTGCTAAAAAAGCAAAAGAAGAATTAGCAAGAATAGAGTTTGGGAACGAGAAAATTACTGCTCTTGCCAAAATCGAGCGGGATAACCTGATTAAGGAAGCAAAAGAAATTAAAACAAAAATTATTGAAGAAGCCCGCCACGAAGCAAAAATGGAAGCCCGTAAGATTATTGAAGAGGCAAGAAAAAGTGTTGAAAAAGAAAAGGCTGATGCAATAAACGAAATTAAAAATCAAATATCTGAACTTTCGGTTATTATTGCCCAGAAAATTTTGAAGCAAGAGCTTGGAAATAAAGAAACACAAAAGAAGCTTATAAGTAAACTTATTGAAGAAATTGATCTTAATTAATCAGATTAAAGTAAATCATGTATCATAGCCAAATCAATATTCGATATGCCAAAGCGATTCTTCTTATAGCTAAAGAGAAAGGGATACAGGAAAATATTAAAAATGATGCCGAATTTATTCTTTCATCAGTGAATTCATCGGATGATTTTATGCTTTTGCTTGAACATCCGGCTATAAAACCATCCGAAAAAATTAAAGCTTTTGAAGCATTATTTAAATCCAACATTGATAATCTTACTATTTCATTTTTAAAATTAATAATTCAAAATAAACGAGAAATTTACTTAAAAAGGATACTCCAAAATGTAATCGATATTTATAAAAAAGATTTTGGTATTAAACCGGTTGTTATTACAACAGCATATACTTTAAATGACGAAGAAATAACTCATCTAAAATCGGCAATAGAAAAGAAATTAAATTCCCCTGTAGAGCTAACCGATAAGGTTGATGATTCAATTATTGGAGGGATGATTATACAAATAGAAGATAAAGAATTGGATGTTAGTGTCCGGAATCAATTGCAAAAATTCAAATTAAATCTTGTTGATTTTGATTTGAATTCCAAAAAAAGAAAAATAATATAAAAACAAACAGCTATGGCAGGAATAAAACCCGGCGAAGTATCAAAAATATTAAAACTCCAACTCGAAGGATTTACTACCAATTCGGAATTAGAAGAAGTTGGAAGTGTTTTACAAGTGGGTGATGGTATTGCCCGTATTTATGGATTAACCAATGTTCAATCAAATGAACTGATTGAATTTGAAAACGGGATGAAAGGGATTGTATTAAATCTCGAGGAAGATAATGTGGGAGCGGTACTTTTGGGATCATCACAGGAGATTAAGGAAGGCGATAAAGTAAAACGAACAAAAAAAATAGCATCAATAAAAGTTGGAGAAAGCTTATTGGGCAGAGTCATTAATACCCTTGGCGAACCAATTGACGGGAAAGGGACAATTAATGGGGATTTATACGAAATGCCTCTCGAACGTAAGGCTCCTGGAGTAATTTACAGGCAACGGGTAAATCAACCAATTCAAACAGGAATTAAAGCTATAGATGCCATGATTCCTATCGGCAGGGGACAGCGGGAATTAATTATTGGCGATCGCCAAACGGGGAAAACAGCAATTGCGATTGATACCATCATTAATCAACGAGAGTTTTACGATAAAGGCGAACCCGTATATTGTATTTATGTGGCTATAGGCCAAAAAGGCTCAACGGTTGCAAATATTGCCCAGATTCTAGAAAAACACGGGGCAATGGATTATACTGTA
>MENK01000035.1:0-2048 GCA_001768235.1 Bacteroidetes bacterium GWB2_32_14 | reverse complement strand
AGGCTTATCCCGGAGATATATTTTATTTGCATTCAAGACTTTTGGAACGTGCTGCCCGAATTATTGAATCCGACGAAGTAGCTTCTCAGATGAACGATTTACCCGAAGTTTTAAAAGGAAAAGTTAAAGGAGGAGGCTCTCTTACAGCTTTGCCAATTATTGAAACCCAGGCCGGTGATGTTTCAGCATATATTCCAACAAACGTAATTTCTATTACCGACGGACAGATTTTTCTTGAATCAGACTTATTCAATTCAGGAATTCGTCCGGGAATAAATGTTGGTATTTCGGTGTCGCGTGTAGGAGGAGATGCACAAATAAAATCGATGAAAAAAGTTGCAGGAACACTAAAACTCGATCAGGCCCAATATCGTGAACTGGAAGCATTTTCCAAATTTGGTTCTGATCTCGATGCTGCTACAATGGCGGTTCTTGATAAAGGTTCAAAAAATGTTGAAATACTTAAGCAGGGACAGTATTCCCCAATGCCTGTTGAAAAACAAATTGCAATAATTTACTGTGGAACAAAAGGATTATTACACAATGTACCTTTAAGTAAAATAAAGGAATTTGAAAAAGATTTCCTGGATACCCTGGAGATTGAATTTTCAGATACTTTAAGTCAGTTAAAACAGGGAGTTTTTAATGATGAAATAATTCATATTATCGAAACTGCTGCTAAAAACACGGTATCGAAATATATTCAATAAAAGCAATTTTGGCTTACATGGGAAATTTAAAAGAAATACGGTCACGAATCATCTCTGTAAAATCAACCCGGCAGATTACCAGTGCGATGAAAATGGTATCTGCCGCCAAGCTTAAAAAAGCCCAGGATGCCGTAATTAATCTTCGTCCGTATGCTAAAAAACTTGTTGGGATTTTACAAAACATTTACCAAACAATTGAAGGCGAGAGTGAAAGTATTTATAACAGAAAAACGAATATAGAGAAAATTCTTATTGTTGCAATAACATCAAACAAAGGGTTATGTGGAGCATTTAATGCAAACGTAATTAAACAGGTTACAACCTTAATTAACGAAGATTTTATTAAAGAGAATAATGAAGGAAATGTTTCAATCGTTTCCTTTGGTAAAAAAGGAAGCGAGTTTTTTCATTCAAAAGGATATAAAGTAGCTTTTTATAATAATGAAATACTCGATAAGTTAAGCTATGAGAACGCATTGCCGTTTATTGAACAAGTAATGGCCCTGTATGAAAAAAACCAGGCAGATAAAATCATGTTGGTTTACAACCAATTTAAAAACGCGGGGGTTCAGGTTTTAACTGCCGAACAATTCTTGCCAATAGAACTGGACTTGGATAAAGATGCGGATGAACAAATAATGGAGCATTTCGATTATATTTTTGAGCCAACAAAAGAATATATTGTCCAGGAACTTATTCCCAAATCATTAAAGTTAAAGCTGTACGAAACCATGCTCGAATCACTTGCAGCAGAACATGGAGCCCGAATGACCGCCATGCATAAAGCTACTGACAATGCATCTGAAATGATAAAAGAGCTCCAGTTGAATTACAATAAAGCTCGCCAGGCATCTATTACTAACGAAATTCTTGAAATTGTTGGCGGTGCAGAAGCCTTGAGAAAATAAATTTAAAATCCCATATGTTTTTATTGAATGAATTAGAAGATTATAAAAACATCCGATTGACCTTTTAAAATAGATAAAAATGGTGGTTTTCTTTTATCTCGAGACAAGAGTATCTCACTTGGGAATAAATAACTGCACGGGAAAAATAAAATTAAAAAGGCGATCTTTAAGATCGCCTCATACTATTTTCAAAAGGTTATTTATTCGTAAATAACGTATGCTTCAGTCCATACTTTAGTTATTAAGCTATATGAAATCCATCCGTAACCAGATGAAGCCCATGAAGTTCCCCAGGAATTCATTACTTTGAAAGCTCCTTTAGCATCGTCGTATCCAACGCAGGCATAGCAATGTCCGCCATATACACGGCCTTTTACAGATGTTTGGATTGCTCCATCAGCTAAATACATAAAGCTGCTATAAACAGGAC
>MENK01000034.1 GCA_001768235.1 Bacteroidetes bacterium GWB2_32_14 | reverse complement strand
TTAATGTAAATGTAGTTTGAGTTATACTTGCTGATGCCAAGTTGGTTGGAGCAGTAGGAGCCTGGGTATCAACCGTACCTTCGTCAATTGTATGTGTGCCCAGGTAAGTATATGTATCAATCGGATAGCTTGTCCATTCGCTGGTGGTGTATGTTGTGTTTGGAGAATAAACATTTGAATTTCTAACCAATGTAACATCAATTGCAAAGTTTGCAGTATTATTCAGAACTCCAATAATATCAATCAGTGTTCCGTTTTTAAATAATCCCACAGGATCATTCCCATTAAAGGTTAATGCATCGACAGCGGTTGTCAGGTCGGCAACAGCTATCATTGTTGCAGATGCGGATGTGTTAACAATAACATAAACATCACCATGTGCTAAAGTACCGCTTAATGTTAAAATTGTACCCCAATCACCTGCACCATTGGTTTGTTTACGAATTGAGTAACTTGATAAATCGACTGAGTTTCCGGTAAAATTTGCGATCTCAAGTCCTTTGTTATAAGATGAACCTTCGATGTACTCAGAAAAAAGCAAGTCGGTAGCTACACCGCTTCCCCCGCTGGTATAAAGTTGTCCAACAACGGTATTACTGGCTGTACTGTTTCCGTTATCATTATAAGCAATAATATAATAATAGTAATTTTGTGCTGAAACAACAGCATTATCGGTATAACTAACAATGTTTGTTGTTAAATCGGAAAGCAAACTAAAGTTTGTTCCATCAGTTGATTTGTATAGTTTATAACCTGTTTCGTTTTCCACATTATTCCATGTAAGAGTTATAGCTGTAGAACTTGATGTCATGGCCAACACAGGTACACTAGGAACAGTAGCAACAGGAGTTAGCCCCCATGCTCTTGCAACAATGTCGGGATAGTCAATATATGGGTTTCTGTCGCCCTGATATGTTTCAATTTGCCCGTTTCGTTCAATTTCTTTCGCGTCAACCGGATCGGCCAAGTGCCATTCATAAAACATATCAATATCACCAACAAGGCTCATGTCTCCTGCTTGTGTAGGGTACATGGTATAAAAATAAAAAACAGAACGTGCCAGGTTTCCTTTATGATCTTCGCGTGGTTCAAAAGTAGAACTTGCATATTCGCTGTAAAGTTCTATGTTTGAAGTAGGGATAGTAGTCTGACTTGTAGCTAAATACATCCATTTTTCAGTTGCATTGTCTGATATTTCAACAAACGGATAATTTGAGCGTGTACTATTCCAATTTTCGTATGTTGGATATAAATGATGTAAATCAGAAACCATTGGGTTTGCTTCATCAAAAAAACTTTGAGGGATTGTATGCTCACAATTTATCGGAGCAGGATAAGTTGTAGTGCCCCCATACGGGCTGCTTACCTGAAGGCCGGAATAGACACATGTAATAATGCCGCTTTCGTTATCAATGTAATTGTAAAGATAAACCCGTGCCTGGTCGTAACCAAGTGTTAGATGTTGCCCATCATAGTAGTTCGTTTTTAACCAGGTTCTTAATTCTTGTCCACTTAAATCGCTGGGTGGTACCTGGCCAAAAATAAATTGGCTGAAAAGAAAAAACAAGATAACAAAGATGCTTGTTCTCTTTCGGAGTAAATTGAGTTTCATAAATTAAAGTGTTAGGTTTTAAAAAGTATGGCAATTAAAGGAATAAATAATTAGAATGAAACTATTTTCTCTATAATTTTTTAAACTAAAACCTTAAATATGAACAATTACTATACACTAAACGTTATGTCGAAACTGTTTTTTTAAAATAAATTTTATAATTTTCATGTTTTTGAATTAAAAAAAGATTTTTTTTCTTTTTATGTGACTGTATTTAGAAAAATACAACAATGTTAACCTAGTATTAAATTTTACTTAGTTAAGAATAAAAAAGTATTAGATTTTCAATAGTAATAATACAACAAGAACTTGTTATACATGGCAAGTTCTTGTTGTATCTAAAACCGAAATCGTTTTTATTTGGAACCTGGCGTTAAGTTAATTTCATTAAGTCCCTGAATAAAAGCAACATCTTTAGGGATTTTTTCTTTCTGAACCCGGTAAAGATCATTCAGAAGCTCATCGCGAATAAATCCTTTTTCTTCGATAAGTTTTTTTGCAGCATTATAATCTCCTTCGCCTTGAATAATAAGTATTTCTTTGGCAAGCGATATCATGGCATTTTTCATTTTATCGAAATCAACAGTATAACTTGCTGCTTTCTTATCATAAGTGAATGCTCCTGCATCCTGAAAATAGTTAAAACGAATCATATTGGCCACCCCCTGATCGTTCGAAATACCAAACCGAACCGAACGAAAAATATCGGCCATATATGTCACATAATTATCCATAAGTGTACCGGTGTTTAACTCGCCCATTTCGTATAGTTTTGTAATAAAGAACAAGCTTAAAATATCATTTTTACTTTCTTCGATAATATTGTAATATTCCTTTAAAGCATCACGAACAGCACCTTTGTTATTGAAAGTGTTTTTAATGCCTAAAGCGCTACCCACTTCATAAAACATGGTGTTTTCGAAAAATGCATCGAAACTGATATGCTTTTGTTGCCCGGGAGCAATTAGAATCTCGCTCATAGGCTTTAGTATTTTTTCAAATTTTGCTTCCATTACATTCCTGAATTGTAATTTTCGGCTACCAACCTGTGACTGAATTAAAAAATCGCGGGGAAGAGTAAACGCTATTTTTTTACTGCCGGCATTCCATAACCCTGAGCAATAAATTACATCATATACCATTATATCCGATAAATTTCCAGGTAGTTCTGTAATATATTTATCCTCTACCGGTAAGTTTTTTTGGAGATACGGGAGTAATAATGCATATTTTTCAAGATTTTGGCTCCATTCTTTATCTTTTATTAAAATCATGGATTGATATGCTGATTTTGTCCAGAATAAACGATCGTCAATTTCATCGGTAGGGCCAACTATAAAATCCAGGTTATTATTTTTCATTTTCATCCAGGCCATATCACTATCAAAATACGAATCGGTAAGTAATGCTTTAGCTCTAAGCTCAAGATACGTTTTTAATTCATTATCATCGGCAAACTCAGAAGCCTGTTGCATTAATTCTGCTATTTTCTGAAGTTTCTCGTTGTATGCTTTATGATATGCAATTGTTTGCAACCCTCCGATTTCATTGCGTCGCAACAAGGTGTACGAGCTATACTTTTCAAGGTCTCCAAATTCTTCAAACTCCTGGTAAGTCATATCGAATGGATAAAAATTTGCTCCGTCTGGTTTTTTGCCTACACCGTCAATAAACGGTTCCATTCCATTTAACCTGTCCCAGGGCCCATAATTAATCATCACGTATTTTAAACTATTTTCATCTTTTATCGATTTTAAAAGGTCGTCTTTATTGCCATAGGTTTGCATCCAAAATAGCTCGTCGATAATTTGTGCTGCTTCGAATAAACCGGGAAGCATTTTCTTCTGGTTCTCAGTTAACGAACTTAAATCTGATGTTAATTTTACATCGGCATAGTTCATTAACAACATTTCAATTTTGGAGTGCGGCAAATTTTCTTTATTTCTATCCCTGTTTGTACAATTGAACGTTGAAAGAATAAAGAAAAGAGATAAAAAAAATATCACTAAATTTTTCATGGGTAAATGTTTTTAGGTTTTGTAATAAAAAAACTTATACAACAATGATAATGAGAGATGGCAGATTTCTTCAATGAAAGTTACGAATTTATATCATCAGAATCAACCCTGATTTACAAACAATATAAAACCAATTTATTAAATCGCTGAATTTCATTCAAATAACCGAAGATAACCTGGTGTGAACAGGCAAGATATTATTTAAAAAAGAACTTTTATTATATCATCCATATTATAAAACGAATCTTTTTGTATAACCTTTTTATGTAACGTTTCGTGAATTTCGTTTTCGTTATGCTTTTTACCTGTTAATAAGTTTTCTATTTCAGAGCTGTCAAAATTTCCACTGATTTTGATTTTCTCAATCCTTCCTTGCTCAACGGTTACATTAACAGA
Organism: Bacteroidetes bacterium GWB2_32_14; assembly: GCA_001768235.1. Taxonomy (GTDB): domain Bacteria; phylum Bacteroidota; class Bacteroidia; order Bacteroidales; family UBA12077; genus UBA12077. The sequence continues at coordinate 19,220 of MENK01000034.1, read as the reverse complement.
TAAACTCCCATTTGTTGTATCTATTTTGTTTTCAAAATCATAATTTGGAGAATACCCAAAGTTCCAATCCCAGGTTGAATATTTTTCTGTTACCAGTTTTTCAACCTGTTTAATATCATTGGGATTAAAAGAATAAAAAGTTGAATTTTTATTCTTTTCAAATATTTTTTTTACAACCCTGTTTTTAAACTCGGGAATTGATATTTTTTCAACAAGAAAATCAGATATATTCGTTACTGTACTCCGGATTGATTTTACACCTTTATCGTTATACTTATTCATTTCAGCTTTAATTGCATCATTAAGTATATTTAATTCCGACGAAAACAATAATGTACCATGGTGTAACACTCTTCTTTTAAAAATATGTTCGGCATTTCCTGATATTTTTAACCCATTTACACGAATATCATTTTTTCCTTCAAATTTTGCATCAACCCCTAAATGATTAAGTGCTTCAATAATTGGATCGGTAAACCGCCTGAAATTTACAAGCGCATTGCCTTCTTTAATGTTTTGAATAAACATAAAATTGATATTCCCCATATCGTGAAAAACTGTTCCTCCACCGGATAAACGGCGTATCACATCAATATTGTTTTGTTTTATAAAGTGGTAATTGATTTCGGCTAATGTATTCTGGTGTTTACCAACAATTATGGATGGCGTGTTCTGGTACAACATAAAACAATCGTCGGTAAAACTCTTTAAAAGATATTCTTCTGCTGCAATATTAAAGTAAGGATTCGTTATGTTGTTATCAATAATGAGCATGCGAATAATTTAATAATCAGTGTTTTTAACCGGACTAAATTCCGTCAGTAAGTTGCTTTTTATTTTAATGTTATACCCGAAACAACTGGTTATAACAAAAACTATATAACCCGTTTATCTATTTTCAGCAAAGTATTCTTATATGCAATAAACACCAGTATCCCGATAATTGTGCCTAAAATTGCACCGCAGAGTACATCAAAAGGAAAATGAACACCTAAATATATCCGGCTGTACGAAACAAAAGCTGCCCAAAAAATGATAAATCCGGAAAAATATTTATTCTTAAATAAAAGCGAAAGAAATGACGCTATAGCAAAAGTATTCGTGGCATGTGATGATACAAACCCATATTTACCACCACACTTATTTTTAACTAAATGAACAATATCCACTAACTCAGGTTGATGGCAAGGCCTAAGTCTTTGAAAAACATCTTTAAAAAAATGAACAGAAATTTGATCAGCTAAAACTACAAGGATGGCAATAAATAGTAATGTAAGAAGTGACCTTTTTCGCTGGTTGTAAATAATATAAGCTACCAGAATAATATAAAGAGGAATCCATGATTTTGTTCCCGAAACCCACCACATAACTGTATCCCAGAAAGGGGAATGAATCCCATTCAGAAAAATAAAAAGTTGCGAATCCCAATCTTTAAGTAACTCGATCATAATTTGTTATGAATGTAATTCTTTCCAGATTAAATCTTTAAGTTCCTTTATCCCGTTTTGTGCTACAGACGAAATAAATACACAGGGAATCTCCGGGAGATCCTGTTTTACTTCTTTTGTTAACTCTTTGTCGAGTAAATCTGATTTTGTTATTGCCAGAATTCTTTTTTTATCGAGTAATTCAGGATTGTATTTTTCAAGTTCTGAAAGAAGTGTTTTGTATTCGTTATGAATATGTTTGCTGTCAGCGGGAATCATGAATAATAACATTGAGTTCCGTTCAATATGACGCAGAAAACGTAAACCTAGACCTTTTCCTTCTGATGCACCTTCAATAATCCCGGGAATATCAGCCATTACGAATGATTGCATATCTCTGTACTCTACAATTCCAAGGTTTGGAACTAGTGTAGTAAAGGGATAATCTGCTATTTTAGGTTTTGCAGCCGACACAACCGAGAGTAATGTTGATTTACCTGCATTAGGAAATCCAACAAGCCCAACATCGGCCAACACTTTTAACTCGAGAATATACCAGCCTTCTTTTCCATCTTCTCCCGGCTGGGCATATCGTGGTGTTTGATGGGTAGCTGATTTAAAATGAACATTTCCCTGCCCTCCACGGCCTCCCTGAAGCAGGATTTTTTCCTGTCCATCTTCTGTTATCTCGAAAAGTACTTCTTCTGTTTCCCCGTCTTTAGCAACAGTTCCTAATGGAACATCAACATAAATATCTTTTCCGTTTGCTCCTGTTTTTTCCCACCCGGCACCAGCCATTCCACTGGTAGCAAATATGTGTTTCCTGTATTTTAAATGAAGTAATGTCCATAGTTGAGCATTTCCTTTTAATATGATATGTCCTCCACGGCCTCCGTCTCCGCCGTCGGGACCACCCTTATCAATAAATTTCTCCCTATGCAAATGAGGAGATCCTGCACCACCTTTACCCGACCTGAAAAAAATCTTTACATAATCAACAAAACTCGAACCCGACATATTCTTCTATATTTATTTTAAAATATTTTCAATCACTTTGCAAATATCACTAAAAATTTTGTCAATATCACCTAAACCATTAACAGATTGATATTTATTTATTTCTAAATAGTATTTTTTGACTACTGCTGTCTTTTGGTGATAAAGCTCCAGCCTTTTTTTTATTATCTCTTTATTCCTGTCGTCAGGGCGGCATGAAACACCAGAACGATTTTGTAACCGGCTGATAAGGATTTCTTCATCAACATCAAACGAAATCATTACAGAAACACCTGAATTATACTTATTTAAGATATTATTTAATGTTTCAGCCTGATACACGGTTCTGGGAAATCCATCAAAAATAAATCCTTTGCCACCCGAATTTTTTTCAATAACATCTTGGATAATCTCGATAGCCATATAATCAGGGACATAATTCCCGTCATCAATAAATTTTTGCGCTACTATACCAAAAGGAGTTTTTTCAGCAATCTCTTTACGCAGAATTTCTCCTGTAGAAATATGTACCAACTGGTATTTTTCGATAAGTTTTTGTGATTGCGTTCCTTTTCCTGAGCCCGGGGGGCCAAACAAAACAATATTCAACATGGAAATAAAATGAAGCTATTTTTGAATTAATGTATAAATATCCGCGAGATTTCTTCCAAGCCCATCATAGTCGAGTCCGTATCCAATTATAAAATCATTCGGTATTTCCATGCCTACATAATCAATATTTATATTTTTTTGGTATGCAGCCGGTTTAAAAAGCAAGGTGGAAACCCTGATTTCTTCAGGATTATATTTTTCAAGTTCATTTACAATCTGCTCAAGAGTAATTCCTGTATCAACAATATCTTCCAAGACAATAATTTTTCTTCCTTTAATATTTTCATTAATCCCGATTAGCTCTTTCACATTTCCCGTGGATGAAGTTCCCTGGTATGATGATAGTTTTAAAAAAGTAATCTCGCAATTAAAATCAATATGTTTTAATAAATCAGCCGTGAACATAAATGAGCCATTCAGGATACTTATAAATAAAGGTATTTCTGCATCTTTAAAATCAGTATTTATTTTTTTTGCCAGGTTAACTATTACCTTTTGAATATCTTCAGATGGAATACTAACCCCAAATTCCTTGTCTTTAAGTTTTATTTTTTTCATTTTATAAGGAATATTTCAATTTTAAGTATCTTGCGAAGATAAATATTAATGATCAAAAAAATATTTGTTTCAACATAAAAAACTGAAATTAAAAATGAAACCAAAAGTAAGTATCATCATGGGCAGTACATCAGACCTGCCAATAATGGAAAAAGCAGCCAAAGTGCTTAACGATTTTAAAATACCTTTTGAAATGAATGCCCTATCGGCACACCGAACACCCGACGAAGTAGAGAAATTTGCCAAGTCTGCAAGTAAAAACGGAATAGAAGTTATTATTGCCGGGGCTGGAATGGCAGCACATTTACCCGGTGTTATTGCAGCAATGACAACGGTTCCCGTTATAGGGGTTCCGATTAATGCATCGCTAAATGGTTTAGATGCATTACTGGCAATTGTTCAAATGCCTCCCGGTATTCCTGTTGCAACAGTAGGTATTGACGGAGCTCAAAATGCTGGCATTTTGGCTGTACAAATTCTTGCAAATGCTGATGAAAAACTAAAAAAAGCATTGATAGAATTTAAATCAGATTTAAAAACTAAAATCGTAAAAGCGAATGAAGAGCTTTCAAAAGTGAAATTCGATTTTAAAACAAATTAACTCGTTGAATAAATGTTTCACTACAGGAAAAGTTCATTCTTATTCGTTGGTATTTTACTAATGATAGTTTTTCCGGCTTTTTCTCAACATATTGAGTCAAATGCCGGGGGAAGAACTGTTGGAATGGCTAACAGTTCTGTTGTTTTAACCGATTTTTGGTCAATTTATAATAACCAGGCCGGATTAGGATTTGTTCAGCAACTTTCTGCCGGGGTATTTCACCATTCAGGATACATTAAAGAACAAAATATTCAGGGAGTTGGTATTGCCGTTCCAACAAAAACAGGAACAATTGCTGCAACATATAACTACTACGGATACACAAACTATAACGAGCAGCAGGCAGGATTAGCCTTTGGGAGAACATTCACCGAATATTTTGCAGCCGGGATAAAGCTCAATTTCTTACACTCTCAAATAGCCGGCGAATATGGAAGTTCAAATGCAGTTACTTTCGAAGTGGGCATTTTATCACAACCCATTGAAAACTTATTTATTGGCGCTCATGTTTACAACCCTTCGTACAGCGAAATGGGAACAGAAAAAATTCCTGTAATTTATAAAGCAGGAATAAGCTATTTATTTTCAGGCACAACACTCCTGGCAATTGAAACTGAAAAAGAACCAGAGCAAAGTGCTATCTTTAAAGCAGGAATAGATTATCAGCTAATTGAACTTGTATCATTACAGGCAGGAATTTCTACCAATCCAACAAACTATTCATTTGGCGCAGGGTTTCATTATTCCGGGTTCAATATTTATGTTGGCTTTATTAAACATCAGGCCTTAGGTTTTACACCTTCATTCTCGGTAAGCTATGGATTCTGATTTAAAAATATGGCTTGTTAAATCAATTTGTATTTTTTTACTGATTGTATTCAGTTTTTTTTCTTATTCACAAACAGACTATCCTAACAAACAAACTCTTGAAGATATTATTGAAAATATTGCTTCAAGCACAGATATTGAAATTGATTATACTTCGTTTTATGAAGATTTAAATTATTTTTTAAATAATCCCCTGAACTTAAATTCGGCAACAAAAGAAGATTTAGAAAAATTGCAGGTTTTAAATGATTTTCAAATAAACAGCCTCACAGATTACATAAAGACAAATGGAGAAATGCTTAGTATTTATGAATTACAGCTTGTTTTTGGCTTTAACCAGGAAAATATTGAATTGATTCTTCCTTTTATTACCGTTGGCCCAACACCTGTTGAACAGAAAACTGCATTCAGGAACCTTGTCAAATACGGGAATAATCAGTTTTTTATTCGTACACAACAAGTCCTGGAAGAACAAGAAGGATATAGCCCGATAAGTGATTCCGCACTTGCCGAAAATCCAAATTCGAGATATTTGGGAAGCCCTTTAAAGATATATTCTAAGTATAAATACAATTATAAAAATAAAATCAGTTTTGGTTTTACAGCAGAAAAAGATGCAGGCGAAGAGTTTTTTGAGGGAACCAATACAAATGGTTTCGATTTTTATTCTGCACACCTGGTTTTAAATGATTTAAGTGTTTTTAAAACCATTACTTTAGGCGATTTTCAGGCAAAATTCGGACAAGGGCTGGTTATGTGGTCTGATATGTCAAGCGGGAAATCGTCGTATGTATTAAATATCAGAAAAAAAACTCAGGGTTTAACAAAGTACTCATCGGCTAATGAAAATGAGTTTTTAAGAGGTATTGGAACAACTGTATCATTAAAATTTTTTGAACTTTCTGTATTCTATTCGCAAAAAAATATCGATGCAAATATTGTTGATAGTATTGATAATGAAATTGAATCTGTTTCATCATTCCAGAATACCGGAACACATGCTATTCCTTCTGAAGTTGAAGATAAGAATGCCATAAAAGAACAAATCTCCGGAGCTAATATTTCCTATAATCACGCGAAGTTTCGTATAGGATTAACCGGTATAAATTATCAATATGGTGCTTATCTTGCAAAAGAAACAACACCTCAAAACCAGTTCGATTTTCAGGGAAAGCAAAACTCAAACCTGAGTATCGATTACCAATTCGCACTTTCGAATTTTAGTTTTTTTGGTGAAGAGGCAATTAGCGAAAACGGAGGCAAGGCATTCCTAAATGGAGCATTAATATCCCTGGTTCCACAAGTTTCCATGTCGGTATTACACAGGTATTATGAAAAAAATTACCAATCAAATTACAGCGGGGCATTCGCCGAATCATCTGAAGCACAGAACGAATCCGGATTGTATCTTGGTTTAGAGATATATCCTGTTAAACACGTTAAAATTTCTACTTACTTTGATTCATATAATTTCCCGTGGATTCGTTCCGGGGCAGATGCTCCATCAAACGGCACAGAATGTTTTATTCAAACCGATTACACACCCGTTCGAAATGTTAGTATGAATCTGCGGTTTAAGTACGAAGATAAACAGGTAAATGAAAATGTTACATCAGGTATTGATGAATTGGTTTCAGAGAATAACCTTAAAATCAGGTTTCAATTAAATTATTCCATAAACGATCAGCTTTCATTAAAAAACAGAATTGAAACATCAAAATATAAGTCAGGTGATAACAAGCCGGAATATGGATACCTTGCATACCAGGATATTTTCTATACTTTCAATAAAATTCCTTTAACATGTAATCTTCGATATGCTGTTTTCGATACCGATACTTACAATGCCCGCATATACGCTTACGAAAGCGATATGTTATATGCATTTTCAATTCCTGCATATTATTCAAAAGGAACCCGTTTTTACTTTAACCTGAAATATTCAATAACAAAATACATCGACTTATGGATTCGTTATTCACAAACATATTACTCTGATTTAGATGTAATATCTTCCGGGTTAAGCGAAATTCAGGGAAATACAAAATCAGAAATTAAAGCCCAAATAAGAATTAAATTGTGAGCTATTTGCAAATGTTAAAGAATAGATAATTAACGTTCGGAATATTAAAAGCTTTGTTCTATTTTTACCCACCGGAAAAAACTCAAATTGTTATGAATTCATTAGAATCTTATTTCGAGCAGTTTCGCAAAAATATTATCGGTATTGATTCAACGTACATTTCTCCCTTCGGAGTTCAGAAAATAATGTATGCCGACTGGATTGCAAGTGGGCGTTTATATGCACCAATAGAAAGAAAGATTGTTGAGCAGTTTGGCCCATTTGTAGCAAATACACATACCGAAACCAGCGAAACAGGCACTTTAATGACTCACAGTTATCATTATGCCCAAAAACTGATTAAGAAACATGTGAATGCTTCACCCAATGATGTGATAATTCAGGCAGGATTCGGGATGACGGCAGTAATAAATAAACTCCAACGAATTTTGGGTTTTAAGGGTTGTGGAATGCTCAAGCATAAAGAATGCCTGAGAGAAACAGATCGTCCGATTGTATTCATTACTCACATGGAACATCATTCGAACCAGACATCATGGTACGAAACAGCAGCTGAAGTAGTTATTGTTGAACCCGACGAAAATTTACTCGTTAGTCCTGAAAATTTAAGAAAAGAACTTGAAAAATATAAAAACAGGAAATTAAAAATTGGTTCTTTTTCAGCCGCATCAAATGTTACAGGAGTTAAGCCTCCTTATCATAAGCTTGCAAAAATAATGCACGAATATGGAGGTGTTTGTTTTGTAGATTTTGCAGCTTCAGCACCTTATGCTGAAATAAATATGCATCCCGAAGATCCAATGGAAAAGCTGGATGCCATTTTCTTTTCTCCTCATAAATTTTTAGGAGGCCCGGGAACAGCAGGAATATTAATCTTCGATTCAAGTTTGTACAATTCCAAAGCACCCGACAATCCCGGTGGAGGAACAGTTGACTGGACAAACCGATGGGGAGAATACAAGTACATCGACAATATAGAACTCAGAGAAGATGGTGGCACACCTGGTTTTTTACAAGCCATTCGTACTGCTCTTGCTTTTGAACTGAAAGACCAGATGGGGATTAAAAATATTGAAAATCGTGAAAAAGAACTTATTCCAAGAGCATTTAAAGGTTTAAGAAAAGTCCCCGGGGTTAGAATTTTAGCAGATAACGTAATTGATCGTATCGGTGCTTTATCTTTTTATATTGAAAATGTACATTACAATCTTGTTGTTAAGATTTTAAGCGACCGCTTTGGAATTCAGGTTCGCGGTGGTTGTGCATGTGCCGGAACCTACGGCCATTATTTACTAAATGTAAGCTATGATTATTCACATGAAATCACTAAGCTTATTAACCATGGCGATTTATCGCAAAAACCCGGGTGGATTCGTTGGTCGATTCATCCAACAACATTGGATTCTGAAATTGATTATTTTGTATTTGCAATTGAAGAAATATCGAAAAATCATAAAAAATGGAGTAAATCATACCAATATAATAAACATACAAATGAATTTACTCATGTTGATATGATTGAAAAATCGAATCATGATCTGCAAAAATGGTTTTCATTATAAATAATTATTCAAAAAATAGTGATTTAATTTTGCATTTTTGATAACAATATTTAATTTTGCAGTCCATATTAAGTTTGAATAAAAAGCGTAGCATAATATAAGGAGTTTAAAAATGAAAAAGGGAATACATCCAGAAAATTATAGATTAGTGGTTTTTAAGGATATGTCGAATGGTGAAACTTTTATGACCAGATCAACAACCGCTACTAGTGAAAAAATCAAATGGGAAGACGGAAACGAATATCCGTTAATTAAAGTTGAGATTTCAAACACTTCTCATCCTTTTTACACTGGCAAAATGAAACTTGTAGATACTGCCGGCCGTGTTGATAAATACATGACCAAGTACAAAAAACACATGGATAAGAGTAAATAATTCAATATTCTTTGATAGATTATTTAAAGCTCCGGATTGCCGGAGCTTTTTTTTATGTAAATTTGTCATGCACTTTAATTAGTATAAATTATGAATTATATTCTTTTCGATGATAAAAGCTGGACAAACTTACTACCTTTAACATTTACACGCCCTGTTTGTGAAATACGAACCGGAATATTGACAATTAAAGAAAAGTGGGAAACCTATTTAGGTGTAAGTGTATCTCATATCACCCAGGATTATTTAGAACAGAAATACCCGGTAAAGATTGAATCCGAAAATATTCTTATTAATGGTTCAGTAATCCCTGACAAAAACCTAACCACATCTATAAAAAATTTAAAAAACAATACTGCAATTACAAAAGACAATCGGTTAATTGCGGTAAATCTTGGTAAAGATGCGATAAGTAAATTTAGGTATGATCAATTTTCAAAATATACTTTTTCTGAATACCCTGCAGGTATTATTAAAATAAACCAACCCTGGGAAATTTTCACTTTGAATGGCCGGAACATTGAATCCGACTTTACTCTTTTAACATCTGGCCGCAAGTCACAAGAGATAAGTTCCACAAACAATACACTTGGTAAAGAAAACATTTTTATCGAAGAAGGTGTAAAAATGGAATTTGCAACCTTAAATGCAGCTACAGGACCTATTTATATTGGCAAAGATGCCGAAATCATGGAAGGCTCTATTATTCGCGGGCCATTTGCATTATGCGAACATTCTACATTAAAGTTGGGGGCAAAAATATATGGGCCAACAACCATTGGGCCTCATTCAAAAGTTGGTGGCGAAGTAAATAATTCGGTTATTTTCGGGTTTTCTAACAAAGCACACGACGGGTTTTTAGGAAACTCGGTTATTGGCGAATGGTGCAATATTGGTGCCGATACCAACAATTCAAACTTGAAAAACAATTATGCAGAAGTTCGTTTATGGAATTACGAAAGCGAACGATTTATAGATACCGGCTTGCAATTTTGCGGGTTAATAATGGGCGATCATTCCAAATGCGCTATAAACACCATGTTTAATACAGGTACAGTAGTAGGTGTTAATGCAAACATATTTGGAGAAGGATTTCCCCGTAACTTTATCCCCTCATTTTCATGGGGTGGAGCTCATGGTTTTTCTGTTTATTCTATTGAAAAGGCTTTAGATGTTGCCGAAAAAGTATTTAACCGACGAGGATTAACCTTAACCGATATCGAGAAAGAAATCCTGAATACCATATTCAAAAAAACAGCAAAGTACAGGAAACTTTAACCCGGCCTCTTTGTTTTGTATTTTTAAAAACCATTGACAGCATTTTTTTGGCATAGTGATTGCCTGTTACATATTCCCAATTTTCAAAATCAGGATGCTGACATATTGTCGGCTTGAAAAGAATTTATTAAGAATTAAAAAATGAGTGATAAAAACAGAAATACAAGAAAAATAGGAAGTATAATACTTGGAAGTGATATAGAGAATAATGGAGATTTTATACCCCTCATTTCTGATGACGAAGATGATATTGATTTACAAAAATCTGATATACCCCAGGAACTTCCCATATTACCATTGCGAAACACGGTTTTGTTTCCGGGGGTTATATTGCCAATAACTGTTGGCAGGGAAAAGTCTATTCGTTTGGTTAATGAGATATATCGTGGAAACAAGATTATAGGAACAGTTGCTCAAATTAACCCGCAAATAAATGAGCCCGAAGAAAACGATTTTTATAAAACAGGTACTGTTGCTCATATTTTAAAAGTCCTGGAAATGCCCGATGGTAGTACTTCTGTTATCATACAGGGCAAACAACGGTTTAAAATAAATCAGCTTATTCAGTCAGAACCTTACCATAAAGCCAGGGTAAGTTTGTTGAAAGATAAACGCCCTGTTGACAAAACCCGCGAATTTGAAGCAATTGTTGGTTCTCTAAAAGATATTTCATTACGAATAATAAAACTTTCGAGCAATATTCCTCCCGAAGCATCATTTGCAGTAAGAAATATTGAAAATTCAAAATTCCTGATCAACTTCATCTGTTCCAACAGCGATATTGAAATAAAAGAAAAACAAACTTTACTCGAAATAAGTAATTTAAAAGAAAGAGCAATAAAATTGCTCGAGCACCAGACACGCGAAATGCAAATGCTCGAGTTAAAAAACGATATTCAGAGTAAAGTAAAAACAGACCTGGACCGCCAGCAACGAGAATATTTGTTGCATCAGCAGATGAAAACTATTCAGGATGAGCTTGGAGGAAGTCCTTTAGATCAGGAAATAACAGACCTTCGTAAACAAGCTGAACAAAAAAAGTGGAGCAAGGAAGTTGGAGAAACCTTTAATAAGGAAGTTGATAAACTCCAGCGTCTTAATCCTGCTTCCGGTGAATACTCGGTTCAGCTAAACTACCTGCAAACATTGCTCGATTTACCCTGGAACGAATTCACTGAAGATATTTTCGACCTGAAACGTGCACAAAAAATTCTCGATGAGGATCATTTCGGATTAGAAAATGTTAAAGACCGGATATTAGAATACTTAGCCGTTCTAAAGCTTAAAGGCGATTTAAAATCTCCTATACTCTGTTTATTTGGCCCTCCGGGAGTAGGGAAAACATCGTTAGGAAAATCAATTGCAAAAGCTCTGGGGCGAAACTATGTTCGTATGTCGCTTGGCGGATTGCACGATGAAGCCGAAATACGTGGCCATCGAAAAACATATATTGGCGCTATGCCCGGGAGAATTATCCAAAACATTAAAAAGTCTAAATCATCGAACCCGGTTTTTATATTAGACGAAATTGATAAAGTAGGTAAAGACTTTCATGGCGATCCTGCTTCAGCTTTACTTGAAGTACTCGATCCTGAACAAAACAACGCTTTTCATGATAATTACCTGGAACTGGAATACGACCTTTCGAATGTAATGTTTATAGCAACAGCGAATACTGTTGCAACAATCAGCCCTGCTTTACGCGATCGCATGGAAATGATCGATGTTAGCGGGTATATTGTAGAAGAAAAAATTGAAATTGCAAAAAGGCATTTAGTACCAAAACAACTTGAAGCACATGGTGTTGATAAATCAAAAGTGGTTTTTAAAAATGAAATAATAGAATATTTAATAGAGAACCATACCCGCGAGTCGGGTGTTCGTTTACTCGATAAAACCATAGCTAAGGTTGTTCGCAACATAGCCCGTAAAATTGCATTCGAAGAAAAACTGAATAAAACGCTTACAATAACGAATATTAAAGAAATACTGGGGCCGCCCGAATTTTCGAAAGACAGGTACCAGGGCAACGAATATGCGGGCGTTGTTACCGGACTTGCCTGGACAGCCTTTGGTGGAGAAATATTGTTTATAGAAAGCAGTTTAAGTAAAGGAAAAGGAACTTTAACTTTAACCGGAAACCTGGGAGATGTAATGAAAGAATCAGCTGTAATTGCTTTGGAATATATCAAATCACATGCTGCTGATTTAAAAATTTCTGACGAAGCTTTCGAAAAATGGAACATTCATATTCACGTTCCCGAGGGAGCAATACCTAAAGACGGGCCATCAGCGGGTATAACCATGGCTAGTTCAATTGCTTCACTGTTTACACAACGAAAAGTGAAAAGCAATCTGGCAATGACAGGCGAAATTACATTGCGTGGCAAAGTATTGCCCGTAGGTGGAATTAAAGAAAAAATTCTTGCTGCCAAACGTGCAGGGATTACTGATATTATTATTTCAAATGAAAACCGAAAAGATATTGGCAAAATAAAAGACATCTATATTGAAGGATTAAAATTCCATTATGTAAAAGATATTATGGAAGTTCTCGAAATTGCCCTGCTAAAAGAAAAAGTGAAAAAAGCAGTTAAAGTTTAACTATCTTAAAAAAAAGATTTTTATACCTTTGATTAATTGTTAAAAAATAATCAAACAAAATACAATGAAAATTTTCAAGAGAATATTATTTGTTATCCTGTTACTTGTACTTGGATATTTTGCCTTTACATACTGGGCAGTATATGAACGAGGTGTAATGGCAGGAAAAGTTTTACGTATCAGCGAAAAAGGTGTAATTTTCAAAACCTACGAGGGAAAACTCAATCTGGAGACTTTTGGAGCTTTAAAAGGTGCAAGCCCGATTGCAGAATCGTTTAATTTTTCGGTCGAGAAAAAAGAAACCGACGTTATAAAACAACTGGAAGAAGTGGCTTTAAGCGGCGAAAGGGTAAATCTTCATTTTAAGAAACGCTATGCTGCTTTCCCCTGGCGAGGCGAAACAAAATATTTTGCTACAAAAGTTGAACGCACAAAAGTAAAGTAATCCATTTATTTTTGGTTATCCCAACTTGACAGTTCTATTTATTTACGTAAATTTATCTTTTTAAAAACTGATTGTTTAATCTTTAATACTATGAAAATGGGCGCAGGAATGTTTTGGGGAATATTATTAATCCTTATCGGTTTAGGTATAGTAATACGTGTCGTTTTTAATATCGACTTCCCTATCGTAAAATTTATTATTGCATTTTTCTTTATCTTCTTAGGAATTAAGATTTTGCTTGGAAATTTCAACTTCTGGAAAGTACGCCATGATGAAAATACAACCATGTTTGGCGAAAGGCGTATCAATGGAATTGATGCTGAACACAAGGAATACAATGTGATTTTTGGCAGCAATGTTGTTGATCTGAGAGATATTGATTTATCACAAGGTTCTAAAGAAATAGAAATAAATGTAATCTTTGGAAGTTCAGACATAAAAATCAGTGAAAAAACTCCTGTTAAAATAAAAGCCGAAGCCGTTTTTGGATCAGCTCAAATGCCTAACGGAAACACGGCATCTTTTGGTTCTACCCAATACAAAACAGAATCGTTTAGCAAAGACACAAATTACCTGTATATTAAAGCCGATGCAGTATTTGGAGGCATCCAGGTTAAAAGCTACTAACAAATCGTAAATCTTTATACTATAGGCTAAAAAGGAACCAGTTCCTTTTTAGCCTATAATTTTTTCTTAATCTTTCAGTTTTAATTCTATAAATAAACTAAGTTTGTTAAATAATTTTACCAAAAAACCGATCATGGAAAAAATTGCAGTATTCCCGGGATCGTTTGACCCATTTACCGTAGGACATGAGTCCATAGTAAACAGAGCTTCGAAATTATTCGATAAAATAATTATTGCTATTGGACTAAATCCTAAGAAAGACGCATTGTTTACACTCGAAGAACGAAAAAATTTTATTCGTCAGGTTTTTGAAGATAACCCCAAAATCGAAATTGTTCATTTCGAAGGGTTAACTGTTGAGTTTTGCAAACGGGTTGGTGCCGGGTACATTCTCCGTGGGTTAAGAACATCAGCCGACTTTGAGTTTGAACGCGCAATAGCCCAGGTAAATAAATCGATGCATAAAGAAATTGAAACTGTATTTTTCTTAACTATAACTGAACATACCCCGATAAATTCTTCTATTGTAAGGGATATATACCGTCACGGCGGAGATATCAGCAAGTTTATTCCTTCAAAAATGAAATTAAATAAAAGCTAGGCTATAAGCTATGTCCAGAATTAAAACCGGTTTAATCTTCATCATATTGATATTTTCAATATCTGCTCGGGCAGGAACAGTAATATTGAAAGGTACAGCACCTGAATGGACAGGTACACAATTGGAATTCATCACCTACTCCGATCAAATCTCTTATACAGAAAAAGTATTATGTTCTACTGTTGTTGATAATACCGGCAATTTCAAATGTTCTTTTGAAACACATGAAACGGTTTATGTTTTTATCTATTTGGGCACATACGAAGCTTATTTTTTTGCAGAACCCGATTCCGACTACACCTTGATTCTTCCCGAAAAAACTGAAAAATCAATCTCTGATAAGCTTAATCCTTATTTTAAAACTGTTTTATATCATTTGGGTATTGAAAATTCTTCACAAACAGAACTTAATTATTTATTGGCCTGGTTCGATACAGAATTTTCGAATATGATTAATTCCAATGCTTATCTTATTTACACAAAATCATCAGAATTAAATGTTGATGCAGCAATTAGCAGTGTAGATTCGATATTTAAGAACTTTAACAACCCTTATTTTGTTGATTACAAGAACTACAGCTATGCTGCATTCCGGCATTTGTCTTTTCAACAAAAATCAAAAAGTATTTCAAATTCGTATTACCTGAATTATAAGATTTTGTATCAAAACAAAGCCTACATGGATTTATTTAACCAGGTTTACGATAAATATTTTTCTTATTTCGGGCGTACCGAGAAAGGCAAACAGATATATTCAGATATCGGGTTGCATAAAAGCATTACATTACTAAAGAAAACTCTTGGACAGGATAGTATTCTTACTAACGATACATTAAAAGAATTAGTAATACTAAAATGCTTACACGATGAATTCTACGACGATATGATTTCTCGTTCAGCTACGCTCACCGTGCTCGACTCTCTTGCCTTACAAACAACAAATGAAGAACATAAGCAAATAGCAAATAACATTCGCCAAAAAGTAACCCGTTTAATGGTCGGTTTCGAACCTCCCCCATTTACACTTTTCGATAAAGACAGTAATTTGGTTACATTGGAAAAATACAGGGGCAAATATGTGTATCTTGGTTTTTGTGCCAGTATAAGTTATGCATGTATCCAGGAATTTGAGATGTTACGAAAACTTCATGAAAAACATGCAGCTAACTTTGAAATTATAGTCATCTGCATGGATGAAAGCCTGGCTCAAATGAAGACTTTTGTAGAAAAAATGAATTATCCATACACTTTCCTTTTTTACGGAAATCAGGCCGATGTATTTAAAGAATACGACATAAGAGCATTGCCAACATATTATTTTATAAATAAAGAAGGTAAACTGGCATTATCGCCGGCAGCCTCACCGGGAGAAAATATTGAATATTACATTTTCCAAGTTATGCGTGCAAATAAAGATATTTAATGTTGATTGGTGAACTGTGACCTGTGATTAGAAGAATTTGAGCTTATTTAGATTCTTTATAATTCTGATAATTCCATTTAAGAAAGATTTTTATACTTTTTATCAATTCACCATTCGCAACTCACTATTCACTATTTAAAAACCTTCCCTTTTTTTAGAACTTCAATAATCGACGGGTATGTGTTTTTAGTTACTTCACCTAAATTACTAATGCTTAACCATTTTGCCTCGGTAATTTCTTCATCTGTTTGTGGAGTAGGTACTTCGTTGCCATTATGGCGCATTTCGAACCAGTGTGTTTTTTTAAGGATATTCTTATCTTTTAGGATATAAGTATGGTAAGTTGTTTCAATCAGGTGAGATAATTGAAGATTTTGGATCCCGCACTCTTCCTCTACTTCGCGTAATGCCCCATTTTCTGGTTTTTCCTGCAATTCGAGTTTCCCTTTGGGTAAATCCCAATATCCGCGACGGTTAATCACAAGAATCTTGTTATCCGGTGCTTTAACTAATCCTCCTGCAGCCTCAACTAAAGTAAATAATGAACAAAATTCGGTAAAACAGTAATCAACATCTTCGTGATAAATATATAAATTTCTAAATCCCCGGACACCTGTAAATAGTTCTAACAAATACGAAAGCTGAACCCTGTCGGTGAATTTATAAAAAAGTCCTTCGTTGTTTTCAAAGTATTTTTGAAAATCATCGATAAAAAAAACTGTTCGCTCGTTATAAAAAACTTTATACATTTGCACAATGAAAGATTTAGAAAAAGATATAGCAGAATCTTTGCTACAAATTAAGGCAATAAAGTTAGAACCTGCAAATTATTTTACATGGGCATCTGGGTGGAAATCACCTATTTACTGCGATAACCGTAAAACGCTCTCGTATCCCAACATTCGAAATAAAATCAGGAATGGTTTTGCTGAAATCATTATTTCAAAATTTGGCAAACCCGATGCTATTGCAGGAGTTGCAACCGGGGCTATAGCAATTGGGATGCTTGTTGCCGACACACTCAATCTGCCTTTTATTTATGTGCGTCCAAAACCAAAGGAACATGGTTTGGGAAATATGATTGAAGGTGAAATTGGTTCAATAAAAAATGTTGTTGTAATTGAAGACTTGATCTCGACCGGGAAAAGCAGCTTGCAGGCTGTTGAAGCATTGCGTGAGGCAAACATCCGGGTATTGGGAATGGTGGCAATCTTCACCTATGCTTTCGATATTGCAGAAACAAATTTTAAAAAATCAAATACAGAATTACATACCCTGAGTAATTATCATATTTTAATTGAAGCAGCTCTTAAAACAGGATACATTAACGAATCGGATATTGAAACATTGAAAAAGTGGAGAACAGATCCTGAAAACTGGAAAAAATAACATGAACAAATACACAAGCAAAACAGGAAAAATCAATAAATCAGATAAAACAATTTATTCATTCCTTACAAATTTCAACAACTTTAAATCACTAATACCTGACGGTAAAATAACAGACTTTACATCAAACGAAGATTCGTGCCGCTTTAAAATAACAGGTATTGGCGAAGCTGGGTTAAAAATACTTGAAAAAGAACCCTTTAAGCTAATAAAAATTACCAGCGATGGGAAAACACCATTTAACTTTTTGTTCTGGATTCAGTTAAAACCAGTTGATGGTGATAGTTTATCTACAGCTGTTCGTTTAACCCTTGAAGCTGATTTAAACCCCATGATGAAAATGATGATTGGTAATTATATGCAAAAGGGAATGGATACTATCGTGGATTATATGGTAAAATTTTTTAATGAGCAAATCCGGGAAGAGTAAAAGCTAAATTATAAATTCTATCTCTTTAAGATCAAATTCTCTTATTTCATCATCAGGAGTTAATACCTGTAAATGGCCAAACTCATTTACACCTGTAATTTTTGCCCTGAATAAAGTATCGCGACTTTTAAAATCATGCCATACCTTGTATTTATACAAGTTTAAAAGATACTCCCTGTCAATTTCTTTAAACTGTTTGTTCCTTAATTTAGAGTAAAATTTTGCAATGTGGTATTTTAATTCAACAAGCTCATCTTGCAGGAGATAATTATCACCGGTTATTTGTTTTAACGAAACCGGGTTAGGTGCATTACTTATAAATTCGGTTTGATTAATATTTATTCCTATACCAATTATACTATGCTTAATCCTGTCGCCCATTATTGAGTTTTCAATTAAAATACCTGCAATTTTTTTATCGTTGAAATAAATATCGTTTGGCCATTTTATGGTAACATGCCTTGTTTTTAAAGACAGGTATTTTTGTATTCCAAGTGCCACGACTTTTGAAATCAAAAATTGCTGAGAAGCTTCTAAAAAATCGGGATAAAGAATTATGCTAAATGTAAGGTTTTTACCCGTTTCACTTTCCCATGTGTTTTTTCCTAAACCTTTTCCTGTAGTTTGGTTTTCAGTAATTAGTATAGTACCTTCTTCCGGGTTTTCTGTTTTTAATAATTCCGATGCATAATCGTTAGTTGACGATGTTGATTTTAACCAAATATCCTGTTTAAATGGTTTCATAAGCCAGATTATTAACAAAGTTAACTTTTAACATGCTGACAAAATACAAAAAAAACTGACATAAATGGAAATTAAAATTTTCACAAAATCAAATTAATGACAATAATGCAGGAAACAGGATGTTGATTCAAACGGAACAGATTTTGATTACCTTAGGACATCGTTGAAAATTTGAATAAAACAACCAGATTCAATACCAGATATTAGAATAAATTTTTATTTCATTACCTTTGCAAAAAAATTATAAATGGCAAAAAGAAAAATCAGAACAGAAGCAAACACCGATATACTTGTAAACTCAATTATTGAAGGTATTCATAAGAAAAAAGGAAAAGAAGTTGTAAGTCTCGATCTAACTAAAATAGAAAATGCTGTTTGTAAATATTTCGTAATTTGCCATGGTGATTCAAACACACAGGTTGATGCTATAGCCGATTCGGTAGAAGAAACTGTTCGTGAAATGGCAGGTGAAAAAGTTTGGCGTAAAGAAGGTAAAACAAATGCCACGTGGATATTGTTAGATTATGCAGATGTGGTTGTTCATATTTTTCAAAAAGCATACAGGGATTTTTACAAACTTGAAGATCTATGGGCTGATGCTAAATTATTAAAATACGAAGATAGTGCTAAAAATAA
>MENK01000033.1 GCA_001768235.1 Bacteroidetes bacterium GWB2_32_14 | reverse complement strand
AACGAGCTCAATATTATTTTAAAAGAAGAAGTAGAAGCTTTATTGGAAGAAAACAATACAAATAACAATATTGATACTCCTATAGATATAACTAAAAAACCATATGTAATAATGGTTGTGGGTGTAAATGGAGTTGGTAAAACAACTACTATTGGTAAATTGGCTTATCAGTTTAAAGAATCAGGAAAAACTGTTTATTTAGGTGCAGCCGATACTTTTCGTGCAGCTGCTGTTGACCAGTTGACAATATGGGCCGAAAGGGTAGGTGTTCCAATTATTAAACAAAAAATGGGTTCTGACCCGGCTTCTGTTGCATACGATACATTGTCATCTGCAAAAGCAAACAATGCCGACATTGTTATTATCGACACTGCCGGCAGATTGCACAATAAAACAAATCTGATGAATGAGTTATCTAAAATAAAATCGGTAATGCAAAAAATTATTCCAGATGCTCCCCATGAGATTCTGCTTATTCTTGATGGATCAACCGGTCAGAATGCGTTTGAACAAGCCAAACAATTTATAAAAGTTACCGATGTTACTGCACTTGCATTAACAAAGCTTGATGGTACTGCTAAAGGTGGTGTTGTTATTGGTATTTCCGACCAGTTTAAAATTCCGGTAAAATATATTGGTGTTGGTGAAGGACTTAGCGATCTTCAGATTTTTAACAAGAGTGAATTTGTCGATTCGCTTTTTACAAAATAATATACAACCAAAAGAAAATATCATGAAAATAAAAAACCGGAATAAGGTTAATGTTATTACATTGGGTTGTTCAAAAAATCTTGTCGATTCGGAATACTTAATGCGACAATTAAAGGAAAATGGGTTTGATGTATCCCATGATTCAAATTCGTCCGATGCCAATATTGTAATTATTAATACCTGCGGTTTCATTAATGATGCAAAACAAGAATCAATAGAAACGATATTACAATTCGAAAAATCAAGAAAAAAAAATAAAATTGATAAACTCATCGTTTTTGGTTGTTTATCTGAACGTTATAAAGAAGAATTGATTAAAGAAATACCCGTTGTTGATAAGTTCTTTGGAGTTTATGATAATAAAAATTTGCTGGAATATCTTGGTGCAGATTTTAGAAAAGAACTTATTAACGAACGAATTACAACTACGCCCAAACACTATGCATATCTTAAAATATCTGAAGGTTGTGATCGTACGTGTTCTTTTTGTGCAATTCCTTTAATTAAAGGAAATCATAAATCGATTCCCATTGAAAACCTTGTAAAAGAAACAGAATTTTTGGTTAAAAACGGTGCTAAGGAAATTATTCTCATTGCCCAGGATTTATCGTATTATGGAATAGATATTTATAAGAAACCAAAACTGGCAGAACTCATATCAAAATTATCTGAAACTAAAGGAGTAGAATGGTTGAGACTACATTATGCTTACCCGTCAAAGTTCCCCCAGGATGTTATTTCTGTAATTAAATCAAAGGAAAATATTTGTAAATATCTTGATATTCCCGTACAGCATATCAGCGATAAGATGTTAAAATTAATGCGCAGGGGAAATAATAAAAAACAAACCATTGAATTAATCGAAAAATTACGTACCGAAATTCCGGGTATTGCATTGCGAACAACATTACTTGTTGGCCATCCGGGAGAGACTGATGAAGATTTTAATGAACTTCTTGATTTTATTAAGTTTGCCAAATTCGAACGACTGGGTGTTTTTACGTACTCTGAAGAAGAAAACACGTATTCTGCTCTAAATTATACCGACTCCATTCCCGAATCGGTTAAACAGGCCCGAATGGACAAAATTATGGATGTTCAACGCGAAATATCAAATGAATTAAACAGTAAAAAAATAGGGAAAATCTTTAAAATTATTATCGACAGAACAGAAGGTGATTATTATATAGGCAGAACAGAATTTGATTCGCCCGAAGTTGATAATGAAGTATTAATTCATTCTGAAATGAATAAATTGAAAATTGGGCAATTTTATAATGTTAAAATTACCCAATCCGATGAATTTGACTTATACGGTGAAATAAATTAGTTAGTATTTACTTATTTTCTCGCTTTTTATACCAATTCCTTTTTCATTTTTAACAAGAATAAAATATACCCCTGTTTCAAATTGCCCGATATTGATTTGCTTTTGTTTTGTGTCCAGTAATTTCTCACCAATTACCGAATAAATCTCAACAGAGCAATAATCAGGAGCATCCACGTATAACGTTGTTGAAACCGGGTTAGGAAAAATTTTAATTGAGTTATCATCGGCTAAAATATATGTTCCGGTTGTGCTGGTTGTGTCTTCATCCGGGTAATAAATATCTTTTACAAATTCGGGATGATCAATAAACGGATTTCGGTTATGCTGGTATGAATAAACTACCTCGTTACGGTTTCTTTCAAAATCATCCACGGGATCTTCTTCATTCCATGCTAAAAGGGTTGATAATTTGCCAAATATTGGTCCATCAGTTCCGGTATAATCAACCAGTTCAAGATCAGGTTCTCCATTTTCACCCTGATACCGGGTAGCCATGTAAAACATCATCCGGGCAACATCGCCTTTAACTGCAGGCCTTGGTTCCCAGGAATCAGCATCAGTGTAACATTCAGTTGCTTCGGCATGTTGTGTTCCTCCATTATCAAAATCCTTATCACCACGAGCTGAGTTGACTGAAATATCCTCGGGCCTGAGATGATGAGTATCAGTCCCGGCAGGGGGAATTTCATCAAAGTCTCCATGCGATTTTGCCCACACGTGTTCTCTGCTCCAGCCTGCCCCGTCATTATATTCCTGGGCTGCATTCACCGACCAGCCGGTATATAAAAAAATTACATTTTCGGGATTATTTGGATCACGGTCTGTTTCTTTCAATATATCCCACACATCAGTACTGCTTGATGTATAAGGGTAAGTTGTGTGATTTTTTATAATGTTGTACAATGCGATCTTCAACTCTTGCCCTGTTAATCCATTCGCACTATCGTAATAACCTGTTGGTATTTGTGCAAAGCTATTAAATACAAATAAAACTAATAAAATTGATACGTATTTTTTCATTGTAAGATATGTTAGGTAATTGGTAAACGTGATGATGGCATAATAGTTACTTTGTTTATCAAAATATCAGAAAAATGGAAAAAAAACATTCATTATCGAATTAAACAGATAAATTTAGTAGTAAATGCTAATTTGAGATATTAAAATTCTGCAAGATAAATCATCATTAAAAAAGATGAACCCATAAAGTTCATCTTTAGTCGGGATGGCGGGATTCGAACCCACGGCCTCCACGTCCCGAACGTGGCGCGCTAGCCTGGCTGCGCTACATCCCGTATAGATGCCAAAATTAATGTTTTTTTTTATTTTTTTAGGTAAACGATGTGTAATTCTTTTAGTCAAACAGTTTTATTAGATTTGCCAATTAACTCAATATAAAATTATGTTTCTGAATATTATCATCGGCCAGATTGCAATTCTTTTTCTAATCACCATTATTGGTATGATTGCTGCAAAATATAAGGTGATTACAGAAGAAGTTAAAAACGGGCTGGCAACTATAATTTTTAATATTACATTACCTTTTCTCATATTAACTTCTGTTAGCGGGATAGAATTAAACAAAGAAATTCTAAACAACTGCATATATGTTTTCTCATTTTCTGTTGTTGCAATAATTCTTCTTTATTTCACGGGGAATATTACCTCAAAAATTCTCAGGTTAAGCGAGAGTAAAAACAAAATACACGTGTTAAGCACCATGTTTGGAAATGTTGCTTTTCTTGGGTATCCTTTGTTTTCAGCATTATTTCCGGGAGGCGAAGGATTGCTATATGCAATTATTTTTCACTTTACACAGGATTTGTTTATATGGACTATCGGTATTTTTATTTTTAACAGGAGTGCGGATTCAAAAATATCCGGTAACCTGAAACATTTGTTAAATCCAAATACTATCTCATTTGCATTGGGAGTATTATTGCTGATTTTTGGATTTAAAGTCCCTGAATTTATCTTTAAACCATTATCCGGTTTAGGAAATACAACAATTTACCTTGCCATGTTATATATTGGTGCTGTATTGGCACAAAACCCAATGATTTCTGCTTTTAAAAAAACAGAAATTTATTTTTTCAGTTTCAACAAGTTGATTTTTATTCCTTTTCTAATGATTCTTATTATAAAACTTATTTCTGAATGGTTTGGCCTGGAGATAGGAAATATTGCCAAAACGGTTTTAATCATGCAGGCATCAATGCCCAGTATGACAATGATCGTGGTTCTTGCCAAAAAATTTGGCAGCGATGATATTTATGCTACAGAAAACCTGTTTCTTTCAACAATATTGTGTATTGCAACCCTTCCTTTTATTTACTTTCTTATTCAAATTTTATAACAGATTTTAAGTTTCTAAAAAATAATAATAAAATTTCTATAGGGTATTTTAATTCTTGTTTATCCTAATACCAGGAAACAAAGAAATTTGTTTTTCATAATAAGAAGAAAGGGTTCTTTAAAAAGGTGTTTTTTTGGATTACTTTTGGCCAGTGCATTTTCGGCAAATCCTGGCCAAAAGTTTTTTTGAAATTTTTAGATTTATTCATATATTATCGAATATTTTTACAACAACAGAAATAATAAATGAAATATTCAGACTCGGAAATTATTGAACGTATAAGGGAAGGCGACCTGAAACTATTTGAAGATATTTTCAGGGCCTATTACAAGCAACTATGTGTTTTTGCTAACAGATATCTTAATAGTATAGATTCAGCAGAAGAAGTAGTACAAGATATTTTTTACCAGGTTTGGAAAAAGAGAAATGAATTAACAATAAAATCATCGTTAAAATCTTATTTATTTACATCTGTAAAAAATAACTGTTTACAACAAATACGAGTACATAAGCTTGATTTAAAATACGAGAACTACTGTAAAATGCATTACTCAAACGAGAGTAGAGACCCGGCAGAAGAATTGAGAGCAAAGGAATTGAGTGAAACTATTTCAAAAGCATTAAATACTCTTCCGGTAAAATGCAGACAGGTATTTGAAATGAGCCGGTATGACGGGCTAAAATACCATGAAATTGCTGAAAAATTATCCATATCGGTAAAAACCGTTGAAGCAAATATGGGTAAAGCATTAAAACATTTCAGATTGCATCTGAAAGAATATGCAGAAGCTTTTTAAAATAAAGAAAGGAGCAGATTATGAATGCATTAGAGAATTTCGATAAATGGAATATCATTGCAAAATATCTTGCAAATGAATGTACCGAATCTGAAAATACAAAACTGAATAACTGGATTAATGAGGATATAGAAAACGAAATTGAGTTTTCTGAAATAAAAAACGATTGGGAGATTTTAAATTTAACAAATACTATGAAAGAGATTAATGTTGATAATGCGTGGGAAAGACTTAAAAACCGTATTGAAAAAGATAAAGACATTATTACAACAAAAGAAAAGGGACGAGCTTTTCAATTATCAGGGTATATGAAATATGCAGCACTGTTTTTAATGTTAATTGGAATCGGGTTTATAACTGCAAAAGTTTACAATAGGGTAAGTCATTCAAATAGGATTGAATATATGGCTTCAAACAATTCAGGAAACAAAGTAATTCTTTCTGATGGCACCAGAGTATTTTTAAATAAAGAAAGTAAATTAACATACCCGAAACAGTTTAATACAACTGAACGAAAAGTACAACTAGCAGGCGAAGCATACTTTGATGTTGAAAAAAATCCTGAAAAACCATTTATCATTGAAGTAAAAAATGCCGAAATAAAAGTTTTAGGTACATCGTTTAATGTGAACACAAATTTACCAGATCATCAAATCGAGGTATTTGTTGAAACAGGGTTGGTACAGCTAACCAAGATAAATGGCGGTGAAGAAAGTATTCTGATTTCACCCGGGGATTTGGGTGTTGTATCGAGAAAAAGTATAGAAAAGCATAAAAATACAGATGAAAATGTACTTGCCTGGAAAACTAAACATCTTGTTTTTAAAGAAGAAAACCTGAATAATGTTATAAATGTGCTGAATAAAGTTTACAACTCTAACATTACCTGTAATGACCAGTCTGTATTGAATTTACGATTTACTTCTACATTTAAAAATCAGGATGTTGATTCAATAGTATCGGTTATATGTTTAGCTTTCGACTTGAAAACAGAAGAAAAAGATAACCAGGTTATCCTTACAAAGAAAAAAGGATAATCGCATAATTATTTTATGATTAAAATATTAAAATACAGCATTTTAATTAAATTTACATTAAGTGTTATTTTATTTAATTGCTGTATTTTTCCTGTTTTTTCTCAATCATCAGTTTTAAATAAAAAATTATCAGTCAAATCAAAAAATCATTCTCTATATACTGTTTTAAATACTATTAGCAGCCAGATTGGTTACGAATTCTCGTACAATGCCGACCTGATATTAGCAAATAGAAATGTAAAAATTGATGCAGATTCATCAGAACTACACCAAATACTTGATATCCTTTTAAATGATACTTCGCTGACTTACAATATTATTGATAAGCAAATAGTTATACATAAAAAGAATTCGTTAAGTAAAATCTCAACTATTTCTCAAAATCAAACTCAACAAAGCATAATTCATATCCGGGGAAAAATTCTTGATAAAGAAACATTCAGCAGATTGCCGTTTGCAAATATTTCCATAAATGGCAAAAGTTTGGGAACCATTTCAAATGAAGAAGGAGAGTTTTCATTTAAAATTCCTGTCACCTTAATCGATGAAAATATTGTATTCTCTTATATTGGTTATAAAAATTCTGTTTTCCCACTTAAAGATTTAACTCTAAGCAATAACATAATCTATCTCGAAAAAGATTTTTTATCCATTCAGGAGGTAATTATTCGAAGCAACAATCCTGAATTGCTTATTAAAAACGCGATGGAAAAAATTAAAGATAATTACTATACACAACCCTTCTTAATGACTTCGTTTTACCGTGAGTTTGTTATTAAAAACAAACAATACATGTCTGTAATGGAGTCTGTATTAAGTGTTTATAAAAGCCCGTACGGGGGATATTATTCTGATCAAATAAAAATGATTAAGAGTCGTAAAAACCTAAATTATTCTGAAAGCGATACTTTTTTATTAAAATTAAAAGGAGGTTTATACGCCAGCCTTTATCTTGATATTATTAAAAACCCGACCAATTTTTTGCTTGAAGAATATTTTAATTCATATTCCTATGTTTTATCTGATATTGTTAAGTATGATAACAGCACTGCTTATGTAATCGAATTTAAACCTAAATATTTTTTGGAAGATAAATCCTTTTGTGGCAGGCTTTATATAGATACAGAGAATCTCGCGATAAAATATGCCGACTTTTACATCGGATCGGATGCAATTGAAAAACTTGCGCAGGAATTGGTTTTAAAAAAGAGTATGAAAACTAAAGTAAAACCAGAATCAGTGCATTATTGGGTAAGTTTCAGGCAAATAAAAGGGAACCATTTTTTAAACCTTGTTCGTGGTGAACTTGAATTTAAAGTTAAAAAAAGAAACCAAATTTTTTCGACAAGCTTTAAAACCACTTTCGAATTTGCAGTGAATGATATTGATACTGTTAATGTTGACCGGTTTAAACGAAATGAGACCATTGAGACGAATACTATTTTTATAGACAAGAATTTTGAATATGACTATTCTTTCTGGGGTGATTACAATTACATTTCACCAGACGAGACCCTGGAAGAAGCACTTATACGAATATCAAAAAAACTACAACAACTTGAGAGTGAATAAAAAAGCAGCTCTGAAAGCTGCCTAAAAAATCCTTTGTTATATTATTTTTTCTGGTAAACACGAATCCAGTCAACTTCCATGGTACATGGCAGATTCGCCTGAACACCATCAACAGCAATTCCCGAGCTTAATAATAAATACATGGGTTCATCCGGAAGTCCTTCTGTTTGCACGAATACAGGGATATCATTTATTTTCCAAATCAGTTTCTCGGGTGTCCATTCAAGCGAATAAATATAGTAATCGGACGAAAAATCAGGGCCTGATATTGAAGATCGTTCTTTTTTAATTTCTTTATCATTTGATGGATTTCCCCAATAACTAGCAATGCTCAGCTTTTTCTTCGACTTTTTATCGTATTTAAAAATATCAATTTCAGGGGTAATTTTCTCACCAAGCATCCAAAAGGCATGATGAACCGGGTAGGAGTGATTCACTTTAATTTTAGCCTTAAAAAGGCCCTGTTTTTGCCTGAAACTCTGACCCGAATTAATTAACCCGGATGTAAAATCAAACTCTTTAGGATAGAAACCCATTGAAGGATTCCAGGCTTTACCTTTAACCTTTTCGAATTTAGTAGTAATTCTTAAAATACTATCTTTTATTTCAAGATTTTTATCAGTGAAAAACTGTTTCTCATTCGCCTGAACATAATTATCGTTAAGCAATGTTTTACCATAATAATACCCGGTTAACCATTTGTCCTGATCAAGATTCTTATCATTAAAGTCATCATCAAAAGTTAATTCCCAGTTTTCAATCTCACTAAAAGGGTACGATTTTTCCAGTTTAAAAAACCATTTTATCTTATCACTCTTTTTTAACGCGATATACTCCTGTTGTTGCTTGTATTCTTCTGAAAGTTTGAATTTATCTTTTATTAACAGGTATTGTTTTCTTTCTTTAAACTCATCAGATTGAATGTATTTCTCAAGTTCTTCAAAATCAGATATTTCCTGAGAGTCATTTAATTCTTTATATATTGCAAGTTTTTCTGATTCCTGAAACTTGTAGTATTGTTTAATGTCTGAAGATTTTTTTAGTGATTTGAATTCCTGGAATTTCTTATATTCTTCGGTATTCTCAAATTTTAAATTCTTTGCCTCTTGAATTGATGTTTTAAACTCATTCGATTGAATTTCTTTTTCCAGTTCAAGGTATTCTTCGATTTCTTTGCTGCCATCAAGCTCACCGAATTTTTTAAGGTTCTCGGAATCTTTAATCTTATTGTAATTTTTTATTGCCTGAGTTTTTAATTGTTTTTGATATTCTTTTTGCTTTTTATATTCATCAAGATTTTCGATTTTAAGGTTTTTAATGGCCTGAACATGCTCATTTGATTTTATTACTTGTTCAAGCTCTTTAAATTCATCATTAAGATCAAATTCTTCACCTTTTTTAACTTTTTTAGATAAAGCTTTAAGTTCGTTATATCTGCTTTTTATTGAGTTAAATTCGTCGAGTTTTTGCTTTTTCTGATTTTCGATATCGCGCTTTAGAGCATCAAAATCGGTTGATTTAACCAAATTTTCCAAATCAAGAAATGCGTCGTATTCTTTAGAACTAATAAATGTATTATAATCAGCTAATTGTTTAGAATTTTTAAATGTGAAAAACCATTTAAATTTTTTATTGAGTTCTTTATAGCCATTCTGTTTGTTTTTTATATCGTTTAACTTATCGTTTTTTTGTTGACCAATTGATTTTTTAAACTCTTCAAAATCATTGGAAAGAAAAAAACGACTTAAATCTTCGTAATTAGCAAGTTTTTCAGATTTACTAAATTCCTGAAATTGAATTAACTCTTTTGAATCCTTTACCTGGTAATAGGTTTTAATCTTTTTCGATTTTTTTTGCTGATTGTAATCTTTTTCTTTTCTGTATTCTTCAGAATCAGCATATTTGAGCGAATTGATTTCACGTTTTGTTTTTTCAAAGTCGGGAGAGTTAATAAATGCATCGAGTTCTTTATAATGAGCTAATTCATCAGATTCTTTATACTCATTAAAATCAATATACTCTTTTCTGAGTTTATTCTCTTTTTCTTCCAGTACAGAAGTTTTTGGAATCATACCCAGGCTTGAAAATATCGAAAATTTCGATTTTAAAACAGTATTACTCATAGTTTGGATTCTTTAGTTCGTGCCAAAGGTTAAAGATAAAAAAAAAACATCAGATGGATTTATTATTTTAAAATTTTGTTAGTAATAATAAAACAAAAACGGATTGACAAATATTGTCAATCCGTTAATAAATAATTTAAAAGCTTGTTAATTAATATGTTTAAGTGCTTCTTCTGTAGCTTCAATCATTGGTTTTATGGATATACTTTCGCCCACAGCTTTTTGCATCCAGGCATCAGGTGTCAGCCTTCCAATGCTCCAGATACGATCCACTTCAGCAGCGAAATTTTTTCCGGTAATGTAATTTTCTATCTGAAAATCTATTAAATGGCCAAATGAGTAATTGGCCAGGTAAAGCGGATTGCTTATCATGTGTGTATATATTGCCAGAATTGGTTCATCTTTAATACCGTATATTTCTGAATAATATGTATTCCAAACATCTTTTGATATTTGAATAACTGCTTCTTTTAGTTGGGCAGCTGTTGCTTCGGGATTCTCATAAAGCCATTTCCATACTTTCATATCAACCATTGAAACACCCATAATTTCAAAAACCTGCCAGTATAAATCGAGTGTTTCGAGGTATTCTTTATCAGGATTTGGATCGTTTATTCCAAGTAATTGTAAATCGCGTTTTTGAAAAATAAATGCTGTAGCTTCGGTAAAAGCAGTATTCGGAACACCATTCATCATATAATAATCAACATCGTGTAACGAGATAGTTTGCTCAACATTATGCCCAAACTCATGTACAGCAATATTATATCCTTTGTAATTCATTCCTTTACCCGAAATTCTTGTCCTGAGATGAGCTTTTTCAGATTTCATCTGGGCTCCCCACGCGTGCCCTGACCCTCTTGCAGGATCAACAGATATTTTAGATGCTAGAAATTGTGCCCGTTCTTTCGACCATCCCAGTTTAACCAGAATATTGCTTAAATCAGCTTCTAAAGCTTTTGCATCAGGGTATTTTTTTTCTGTTATAGCATTCAGGCTTTCTTCTGATATTGAGCTGCGTGCTTTAAAACCATCATACCAAATATCATAAGGCCTTAAATCGCGGCCTAATCGTTTGCTAATTAATTTTCCAACTTCTTTTGCTACAGGAGATGAAAGATATTCATCGAATAATTTTTCTACTTCTTCCTGTGGAATTTCCTTTTCTCCCGAAAAACTTCTTTTAATAAATGTATTTAAATCAGTATAATAAGAATCTGTTGCTTTTAAAGCGTTAAAATTATTTACAATCTGCTGATAGCGGGTATCTGGCTCAGATGCCAACTGAATTTCGGCACCATTTTCAAAAACTTTATTTGTTAATGGATTCCAGTCATAACTACCAGAATTAATTACTTTTTCAGGAATAGATTGATCAATAATTCGTTTCATAACAGTATAAATCATATCCTGTTTTTCTAAACCAATCTCTTTATTTGCATAGTTTGATTTTATTTCATCACGTAAGTTCCAGTGTGATAACAGTACCATATCTTCGGGGAACAATTTTTCACCCTTATCATTTAATAAATGCCCCATGTAAATATTATACTCGGAAATATAAATATCGGCTTCTGTTGCAACATTTGAGATTGCCTGTGAAAGGTTCGCAGGTACTCGTGCTGTAAATACATCGCCTAATCGGGCGTAAGCCCATTGGAGATTTGTCCAGTTTTTTCCCATGTCATTTTTTTCATCAAGTGAATATGGGGGGAAATTGAGTGCAATTACGAAAGCTATTTTGTTAGCATAAAAATCATCGGCAAAATGTGCCCCGGGGCTATAAGCAGCAAACATGGCATCAACCTTATGATATGGGCCATTATCGAGATGCATATTCTCATTTAAATCAAGGAGAATTTTGTTCCCATGCCCCCAGAGTGATTCGAAATTTTTTGATATTTTTTCGAAAACCATTTGTTTTTCAGACGCATCATTTATGTAATTTTCTGAACAGAAATTTTCGAAATCTATTTCAGAACCATCAGAAGTACGCCATAATGATGCAGCATGAGCAACTCCTCGTTCAATTAACTCTTTACTATCCGGCCCAAATTTTTCAATTAATAAATTTTGAACTTTAGTAACAGTTTGTTCAGTAATATTTTTCATGTCGGTAGTTTGTTTGTCTTCGCATTTATCAGTACACTGGGTAAATACTAAAAGTAGTAAAGACAGCAGAATAAAGTAATTTTTTTTAATCATATAGTTTAGGTTGTTAGTTAATATTAAAATTATGTAAAAATACAATTTATTAAAAAATGAAATTCTATTTTGATAATTATCTTACAAAGAATTTAATTGGCTATTATCGAATATTTTACCAATAGGATATAAATTTAGTTGCTGATCCCAATAAGGCGTTCGTGCAAAGAACCAGAATAATTTTGCATATTGATTATTATATATTTCGGGATTATCAGCCACCGCTTTTTCATATTCATTTTTTAATTCGGGGTTTTTTACAATCATTTCTCTTGCCATTTTTTCCATAACATAAGTTTCAACATATTCTTTACGTTCAAATATTGGATTAAAAAATCCCCAACGCACGTAAGAATCAGGAGCAATTGGCTCAAGCAAATGAGCTATAACCTGTGCCGTTCTCTGATTCATTTCGACAACCGCGGATCCTGCAGGGAATTCTTTTCTTGTTTTAAATTCCTGTGTTGTGAAATCCTGAATCATTTGGCGGCCTTCAAAAGATGAGTTCGCATAGTTTACATTATTAAAACGAATCATTTCTACTTCAATTTCTTTTGGTTCTTTAAGTGTTTTATATTGAATCCCGTGAAATGCCAAACGTTCAATTACCTGATTCCATTCAACAGGAATTATATATGCTTCGGGTAATTTTACTTTATAAACAACTTCCTGTTTATCAAATGAAACAATATTGAAATCCCTGGGTTCTTTTTTGTAAACAAACCACAAATCACCCGTTAAATCACTTTTAATAATTTCATAATCAATACCTTTAAACAATACAATTGAACTATCAGTTGATGTTTTATAACTTACTGCTAATTCTTTACTTCGAAACTCCTTTGAAGCAACTTCAATATCAGCTTCCCTGTTTATTTTAACAAGGTATTCATAGTCATTATTCATTATTTCTATTGTATGTCGAATCATATGGTAGGTAGCTTCCACGCGTGTTTTATAATCTTTTAACATGTGTGTTTCAATAAGTAACCCGGGGCGGTTCTGTACCGAAGAATAGCCTGTTGAATAACGCGGAGGAGCAATTCCCTGTATTAATCCGCTGCGAGGATCATGCCACCTGCGAAATGATACATACGGAAACATAAGCACATTATCTTTTTTTAGCATTTCTTCAATTTCACCGAGATATTTTTTTTGCCAATTGGTATGCTTTATATTCATATTTCCAAGTGTCTGCATACCATATGTTATCGTATATTGATAATCGGCACCATCGGTTGTGTGAACATCAATAAAGAAATCAGGTAACCAGCTACTATATATTTTAAGCCATTGTTGCATTTCCGGCGCATCAGCTTTAATAAAGTCACGGTTTAGATTTAAGTTT
The DNA here is from genome assembly GCA_001768235.1 of Bacteroidetes bacterium GWB2_32_14. Classification (GTDB taxonomy): domain Bacteria; phylum Bacteroidota; class Bacteroidia; order Bacteroidales; family UBA12077; genus UBA12077. The sequence goes on along the minus strand of MENK01000033.1, from coordinate 69,646 downwards.
TGAGCAGTCGTTCGCCAGCCCATTTCTTTTGGGCCATTTTGATTTATCCGGTTATACGGGCTAAAACGTTCGTGACCATCAACATTAAAAATGGGTATAAGAAGTATGGTTACATGATCCAATAAATCGGGGTATTTGTTATTTATCACGATATCTCTGATAAGCATTAATCCGGCATCTTTGCCTTCCGTTTCTCCGGCATGAATACATGCTTCGATAAGTAATACGGCATTTCCCGACTTTCGTACACTTTCGGGTGTAAAGTTTTTATTTTTATCTACAATTAACAATGGAAGATCGCGACCCTGTGGGCTTTTTCCAAAGCTAGTATATTCTATTAGCGGAGATGTATTTGCTAATTTCTGACTGTACTCAATGGTTTTATCGTATCTTGGAGTTTCAAAACCTCCTGATTTCTCAAACCAGGTTAACCAATCATCATTCTGTGCTCGTAATGTATTGTTAAACAATAATATAAGGCAGATGTAAATTAGTTTTTTCATATATAAGTATAAAAATTAAAAACCTTGCATTTTTTGACTTCCTAAAATATGCAAAGTTTAATTACAAAAAAATGAATTTATATAAAGTATTTAGTCTTTGTATTTTATATTTTTTCCTATTGTACCTCTCAACCTTTTAAAAAAACTTTCACGTTCTTCAATAGACACAAAATCTTTAATATAGGCTTTGTCAGCGATAATTTGTATATCAGGAATTATTACTGAATCTAAAAATTCAAATGAAAATGGTATAAAATCAATATCAACTTTTAACCGTTTAGAAGGGCGCTTCATTAATCGGGATTGAAACGGATCGGTAGCTAATGCAATTTTTTTAAATCCCATTTTTCTTGCTATTTTATATGAATAGTAAACATTTTCAATACTGTGTTCTGCTTTAGTTTCAAGTATGATTCTTTCTTCAGGAACTCCAAGTTCTTTTGCATACATCGACATTATTATTGCTTCAACATAGGGAGTATAAACAGCAGAACCGGAATAAATAACGTTTTTGGCAGTTCCTTTAGAATACAGATAATATGACCAATATATCCTTCCTATAAGCACTTTACTCATATTGGGATCATTATAAGGTACTCCGGGAACTATTATTGCATCATAAATGAACTTTTCAGATTTAAGTTCTGAAATGTATTTAGGATTTTTTGCAAATAGTCTGCCTGAATTCACTAATAATATTGTGAGGAAAATTGTTAAAAAATTTTTGCAAATGCTGTTTCTCATATATTTATTTTATTCTTAGAAACAATGAATTTACTTAAATTGTTCTATAAATCTGTTTTTAAATTAGACATTAATAATTTCTCAATAATTTCATAAAGGATTTGTATTTTTATATTTTCGCACTATAAACCTTAATTAATTTAATATGAAACCAATTAAATCATTATTGCCACTGTCAGTGTGGCTTATGCGCATAGGCTTGATGATTTTTGCCTATACACACTATTTTGAAACTATAAAAGACTTTGATTATAAGAACCTTAACTTTTATTTAGCATTGTTATTTGGTATTTTCAGTACTTTGATATTTATTACGGGGTTTGTTGAAAAACAGGCTATTACAGTACTATCTGGACTGGTTCTCGCAATTATTTCAATTTACAACATTGTAATATTATTCGATGCAGGAATTACCCAATCAATATCAATTTTTATAATCATTGCCGGTATTTCTATGTATTTTCTGGCAAACCCAACATCAAAATAGCTAAAAAACATTTTAATTTTAATTTAGATGATATTGTAAAACATATTCGTTTTACAATATTTTCTTTTACTTTTAGCTTTAAATTTAAGGATTTTAGACAATGAAAAAAATACTTTGCATATATTATTCACAATCAGGCCAATTAACAGAAATTGTTAAGAATTTTGCCAAACCTTTTGAAAAATCAGATGAGTATTCGGTAACTTATGCTAACATTGAACCTGTTAGTGATTTTAGGTTCCCGTGGAAAGGCTATGATTTTTTTGATGCATTTCCTGAATCTGTTAACAAGATTCCCTGCGAAATAAAGCCACTGAACATTCAGGATGAAGATTATGATTTAATTGTTTTTGCTTATTCTGTATGGTATATGTCACCTGCTATACCATCGAATTCATTTTTACTTTCTGAGCAGGCAAAAAAGATTTTTAAAGATAAACCGGTTATTACATTGTTAGGTGTTAGAAATATGTGGGTTGTAGCCCAGGAATATGTAAAAGAGAAAATCCTGGAACTGGGAGGGCATCTTGTGGGGAATATTGTATTACGCGATAGAGCGGAAAATATAACAGGAATTATCACTATTTCATATTTTGTTTTTACCGGTAAAAAAGATCGCTTTTTAGGATTTTTTCCAAAACCCGGGATATCTGAAAAAGACATTGCCGGAGCAAATATATTCGGAGAGATAGTTAAAAATCATTTTAAAAATAATAGTTTTGACAAATTGCAGGAAGAATTGATTAAGGCCAAAGCAGTTAAGGTTTACCCGTATTTATGTACCGTTGAAAGAATGGCTTTTAAACGCGTTTTTAAAAAATGGGCAAACTTTATGCTTAATAAAGGAGGAGCAGGAGATACTGCCCGCAGAACAAGGGTTAAAATGTTTGCATATTATTTCCCATTTGCAATTTTACTAATTGCACCTGTAGAATACATTTTTTTTATTATTTTTGCCCCTTTTAGAATAAAAACCATAAAAAAAGAAATTAAGTATTATTCCGGAATAAAATTGAAGTCAAATTTATAGAACGATTATATCAAATGCCAAACCAAGTATTCATTAATAATATAGCCAAGTTTTTACCTAATGAACCTGTTTCTAATGATGAAATGGAATCAATATTGGGTTTTGTAAACGGAAAACCATCCAGATCAAAAAATATCATTTTACGACAAAATGGTATAAAAAACAGGTATTATGTAATTGATAAAAAAGGAGATATAAAATTTTCAAATGCTGATATTACAGCAAAAGCAATTAAAAATTTAGAAAACGACTTTTTTTCAATAAAAGAAATTGAAGTTCTATCCTGTGGGACTTCCTTGCCTGATCAATTATTACCATCACATGCATCAATGGTTCACGGGAAATTGGGAAATGTACCCTTAGAAGTTATTTCACCTTCTGGAGTGTGTTGTGCAGGAATGCACGCAATAAAATATGCTTACCTTTCTGTATTATCTGAACAATCTAAAAATGCTGTTGCCACAGGTTCTGAAGTTATTTCAACATTACTGAGAGCCGATAAATTCGATAAAGAAATAAATTGTACGAATCACTTGGAACAAAACCCTATTTTAGCATTTGAAAAAGATTTCCTGCGCTGGATGCTTTCTGATGGATCAGGAGCAATGCTTCTTGAAAATAAACCGAATGCCAATGGCATTTCATTAAAAATAGAATGGATTGAAACCATATCTTATGCAAACGAACTGGAAGCATGCATGTATGCAGGTTCAGATAAGGATGAGAATGGTAATTTAATTGGCTGGCGCGAATTTAATCCCGAATTGTGGTTAGAAAAATCAATATTTTCTGTAAAGCAGGATGTTAAACTGCTCGATAAATATGTTGTAAATAAATGTATTACCCCTCTTGCCCAAATATTAAATAAAAAAAATATAGATTCATCAAAAGATGTGGATTATTTCTTACCACACTTATCATCAATGTATTTTAAACAAAAGCTGTATGATGAATTAAAACGACAGGAAATTGAAATTGCAGATAATAAATGGTTTACAAATCTAACTAAAGTTGGAAATGTAGGATCTGCATCTATCTATATTATTTTAGATGAGCTATTTCACTCGGGAAATCTGAAAAAAGGAGAAAAAATATTGATTATGGTTCCTGAGAGTGGCCGGTTCTCGTACGCTTATGCTTACTTAACTGTAGTTTAGTATATTATACTTCAAGCTAAAATAAACTCAATGGTTTTGCCGTTGAGTTTTTTTGTTTACAAATCATATATTTTAAAAATAAACTTAAAGACGAAAAGTTGATAACTTAACGCTTTTTATTATATTTGGAAATAATCAATACTAACCATTAAAAATATATAAATGTTTAATATTGCACTATTTGGCCCTCCGGGTGCCGGAAAAGGAACTCAATCGAAGTTGCTAATCGAAAAATTTAATCTTGCATATATTTCAACAGGAGATATTTTGCGCGAAGAAATTTCCGAAGGTACAGAACTTGGCATGAAGGCTAAAAACGTTATTGAACGTGGAGGGTTAGTATCCGATGAAATCATTGTACAAATTATTGAGAAAAAAATTAAAACAAATACCGAGGTTAACGGGTTTCTTTTTGATGGATTTCCAAGAACAGTTGTTCAGGCATATATCCTGGAAGGATTATTGTTAAACCTGAATACTTCGCTAAATTGTATGATTAGCCTTGAAGTTCCTCAAGATGTATTAATGAACAGAATGCTTGAACGATCGAAAAAAGAAAACCGTGCCGACGATACCCTTGAAGTGATTCAGAACAGGTTGCAAGAATATCAGAATAAAACAATTCCTGTTGCACAATTCTATAAAGATAAAGGCATTTACTATGCTGTTGATGGTGTTGGTACATTAGATGAAATATTTGAACGCATTACAAATGTAGTTGAAAATACGCTTACAAAAACCTGGTTAAATGTTGTATTATTTGGCCCTCCGGGAGCAGGTAAAGGAACACAGGGTAAAATGCTTGCAGAGAAATACGATCTTGTCTATATTTCAACCGGTTCACTATTACGCCGCGAAATAGAAAAGGGAACCGAAATGGGGTCAAGTGCAAAAGAATACATGGAAAAAGGAGATATTGTACCTGATGAATTTGCAATTAAACTGATTGAAAAGCAAATTCAGATGCACCCGAATGCAAAAGGTTTTTTCTTTAAAGGATTCCCAAGAACAATTGTTCAGGCATATATTTTAGATGGCCTATTACGCAAATTAAATTCGTCTGTTTCCTGTGTATTTCATCTCGATATATCAACTCTTGAATCAATAAAACGATTAAACGCCCGAAGTAAAACTCCAGATAAACGGAACTATGATATTGATGCTGATGTTATTGTAAGAAGGCTGGAAATATATCAATACAGAACATTACCTGTTTTAAATTATTACCAGAAACAAAAAAACATCTATCAGGTTGATGGTACTGGAACAGAAGAAGATGTATATAAACGATTGACTGAAAAGCTTGAATTAGCTTTTAAACATACTAGATAACAGAGGCTCCATTTGGAGCCTTTTTTATTAAAAATTTTAATTTAAATCCAGAATCTCATCAATTTGATCCCCATTTTCATTAAAAATCAGGGAATAAATACCTAATTCATATTCCTGTTTTTCAATAACCATTTTTATCGAAATCTCTATCGATGGTGTTTCAAACTCTTTATTTTCCAAGTATAATGCAACATGTAGCAATTCTATTCCAATATCTTTAAGTTTTAAATTCTCTGGAAATTCTGATTTTAATTCATTTACATCATCTCCGGTAAAAACATCTGCTAATAATGCTGACAGGCTGGTTAATGTATCTTCTATAAGTTGATCCTTTGACTTATTCTTAAAAATCAAATTTTCTATAGTTCTTTTACTCATAGCTATAATTCATAAGTTAAATAATAATCGAAAATAATCTTATTTTTTTGAATCATTTATAAATATGAAAAAATTATCTCTGTAATTGTAAAATTCTGTAAATAATTCCAAATTATTAATATTTTTGTTCTACTTAACCTAAATTTTTCATAATGTTTTCTAAAAACAAACAGTTCCTGACTTCAATGATAATTATTGGAGTTTTATTTTTTCTTTTTGGTTTTATAACCTGGCTAAATGGAATTTTAATTCCTTACTTGAAAATCGCCTGTGAGATTAATAACCTGCAATCCCTTATGGTTGCATCTTCATTTTATATAGCCTATTTTGTTATGGCAATCCCTTCAGGTTGGGTCTTGAAAAAAACCGGGTTTAAAAAAGGTATGATGGTTGGTTTGTGGGTTATGGCTATTGGTGCTTTAATTTTTATTCCTGCAGCATCCGTTCGTTCATTTCCTCTTTTTTTATTTGGATTATTTGTTATGGGAACAGGACTGACAATTTTACAAACTTCATCAAACCCTTATATAACAATAATTGGCCCTGTTGAAACTGCTGCAAGCAGGATTAGCATCATGGGTATATGCAATAAAGTTGCCGGGGCTCTTGCTCCATTAATTCTAGCATACTTTATTCTAAACGATGGCGATAGTTTTGTCCAGAGCCTTGCTACCATGGGTACTGAAGAAAAAACCATTGCTCTTGATGCACTTGCCTCTCGGGCAATAGCTCCATACTCTGTTATTGCAATAAGTTTGTTTCTGCTGGGTATTATGATGCGCTATTCTCCATTACCTGATATTGAAAGTGAAAATAATATTGAAACTGAAAATATTTCAAGCAATGCTGATGTTGCAAGTATTTTCCACCTTCCACATCTTTGGATGGGAGTAATTGCACTGTTTTTTTATGTGGGAGCAGAAGTTATTGCAGGAGATACCATTATCCGTTACGGTATGCTTTTGGGAATTGATATAGCCCAGGCAAAAGTATTTACAAGTTATACCTTATTTGCAATGATTGTCGGGTATATCCTTATAGGCTTAATTTTGGTACCAAGAGTGATCTCACAAAGAGTTGCATTAATACTAAGTGCTGTACTTGGTATTGTTTTTACTTTGGCTGCAATTTTTACTACAGGCATAACATCTGTCTTTTTTATAGTTCTGCTTGGATTAGCAAATGCAATAGTGTGGCCTGCAATCTGGCCTCTTGCAATCCATAATACTGGTAAACATATAAAAATGGCATCATCACTTCTTATCATGGCAATAGCAGGCGGAGCTACAATCCCTTTAGTATGGGGTGCTCTGGCAGATCATTTTGCCGGTCAGCCTCAAAATGCTTATTGGATATGCATTCCTTGCTACCTTATGATTTTTTATTTTGGTATGTGGGGATACAAGCTGAAACCAAGAAAAACATTGCAATAGAATTCCTAAATGATAGTATTTATGGTACTGTTATTCATTTTATCTATTGAAACAATCTTGGATATTGTAATTTTCTGAAAACAATTTAACTTTGAATTTTAAACTTAAAACTTAACTATGAATTTGACATTATTGGTTTTAGCTGCGGGAATGGGCAGTCGTTATGGTGGGTTAAAACAACTTGACCAGGTTGGTCCAAGCGGTGAAACAATTATTGATTATTCGGTTTATGATGCTATAGAAGCAGGATTCAATAAAATTGTTTTTATTATCCGTAAGGATATTGAAAAGGACATGAAAGAGTTTTTATTTGCTAAATACAGCAAGAAAGTAAAAATTGAATATGTATTCCAGGAACTTGATAAATTGCCCGATGGCATTGTTCCTCCCGAAGGAAGAATAAAACCCTGGGGTACAGGGCATGCTGTACTAATGGCAAAAAATGTTATTCATGAACCTTTTGTTGTTATAAATGCAGACGATTTTTACGGCAAAAGCGCATTTAAGGTAGTTGCTGATTACATGAAAAGCCAACAAAACAATTTAACCGGGAAGTACTGTATGGCTGGGTATTTACTTAAAAATACCCTGTCGGAACATGGTGTTGTTTCCAGGGGTGTTTGTACTGTGAATCCTAAAATGCAAATGGTTGACATTATTGAACGAACTAAAATAGGATGGAAATACGATGTTATTGTTGCTGATGACAATGGAAAAGACTTGGTACTTTCAGGAAATGAGTATGTTTCTATGAATTTTTGGGGATTTACTCCGGATGTTTTTCCCGCACTTGAAGAAGAATTTACCAGGTTCATAAAAACAAATATTGATAATTTAAAATCAGAATATTATATACCAAGTATTGTTAGTCACCAGGTAAATACCGGGAAAGCTAATGTTCAGGTATTAGAAGCTAAGGACCAATGGTTTGGTGTAACGTACATAGAAGATAAACCAATAGTCATTGATAAAATAAAAGACTTAACAGTAAACGGAAAGTACCCCGAAAAACTTTGGAAATAAAAATGGATTAAAAAAACTTATAATCTAATAGTATTTTTATTTATACCTGAAAAAAGGTACAAATAATGGTTATCTCTTTTAAAGCTTTTAACAGCAATTGTATTCTAACTAACCACCACTGGTGGATTCTGGTGTTATTATTCTTTCATAAAGTAACATCTTTCATACTATGTTACTGAACTGATTTTTACATAAAATATATCTGTTTTGAAATAAAGCTTTTGAATTTTTTCTTTCTGGTATTTATTTTGCTCCAATAAATATTATGTATTTAAATTTTCAGCTTGCAAAAAATTGTATTCTATGATTCAAACGAATACCCGAATTATCAGATTAATGTTAATCATTGCATTATTAACATCTTTTAAAATCGACTACACCAAACAGGACGACAAGTACCAGAAAGTACGGCAGCGTATGGTTCGCGAGCAAATTGTTGCAAGGGGAATTAAAGACCAAAAGGTAATTCAGTCAATGAATAATGTTCCACGACATCTGTTTGTTCCTGAAAACTACGAACGTATGGCCTATGAAGATCGTCCGTTACCTATTGGCGAAGGCCAAACTATTTCGCAACCCTATATTGTTGCTTTAATGACAGAGATTCTCGAGTTAAAACCAAGCATGAAAGTTCTTGAAATTGGCACAGGCTCAGGATATCAGGCAGCAGTTTTATCTGAGATTGTTGATAAAGTTTATACAATAGAAATAGTTGAAATACTAGGCAAATCTGCTTCAGTTCTTTTATCTGATTTGGGTTATAAAAATATATATTCCAAAATTGGCGATGGATACAAAGGCTGGGAGGAGTATTCACCTTTCGATGCGATAATTGTTACATGTGCTCCATCAGATATTCCTAAACCATTAGAAGAGCAGCTTAAAGAAGGAGGAAAAATGATTATTCCCCTGGGAGGAAGTATTGTTCAGGAATTGATTTTGCTTGAAAAGAAAAATGGAAAGCTTATAAAAAAAGTTGTTGCTCCTGTTCGATTCGTTCCAATGGTTCGGCAAGATGGGAAAAGATATTGATTCTTTAGATTAAACAATTTCTACTTTCCTTTGTCTAAAAAATTATATACTCAAAACTTTAGATAATGAAAATCATAAAACTATCATTAATCCTTATTTTTGGATTAATAATTACTTCTGCATGTAAGCAAAATTCACCTAAACGTGCTGAGAAAGTTCATAATAATATTATCTCCATCGATACTCATACCGACACACCTTTAAATTTCCTTGACGAAGGTTTTGATGTTGGAAAATGGAACGATTTTGGAGAATCCCGATCCAGAGTTGATTTTCCAAGAATGAAAGCCGGCCGGCTGGATGGTGTTTTTATGGCTGTTTTTGTTAGTCAGGGCGAAAGAAATACCGAAGGAAATATAAGAGCAAAAAACAGAGCTTTAGATATTTTTAATGCTTTACATGAAAAAATTTCATTATACCCGGACCAGGCCCAAATAGCATTAAATGCTAAAGACATTTATAATATTAAAAAAAGTGGAAAAAGTACTGTTTACATTGGTTTAGAAAATGGTTACCCCATTGGTAATGATTTAAAGAATATCAAAGAATTTTATGATTTAGGTGCACGATATATTACCTTATGTCATACCAGGAATAACGATATTTGCGATTCATCTACCGATAAAAAAGGAGCGGAGTATAATGGTTTGAGCAGTTTTGGTGAAGATGTTGTGAAAGAAATGAATCGTTTGGGTATGATTATCGATGTTTCTCATATTTCTGATTCCGCGTACTTTGATGTTCTAAAATTGTCAAAAACTCCTGTAATCGCTTCACACTCCAGCGTACGTGCAATATGTGATAATCCCAGAAATTTTTCAGACGAAATGCTTCAGGCTTTAAAAGAAAATAACGGAGTAATTCAGATTTGTATTTTAAGTGATTATGTTAAAACTCCTTTGCCTTATCCTGAAAGAGATTCTGCTTTCAATGTTCTTCGCGAAAGGTATAATCATTTCGACAATTTAACTGATGATCAACGTAAACAAATGCATATAGAATGGGAAGAAACTGATCAAAAATACCCAAAAGAACTTGCAACTGTTTCCGATGTTGTTGATCATATTGATTATGTTGTTAAAACCATAGGTATTGATTACGTGGGTATTGGTACCGATTTAGATGGCGGGGGTGGTGTTACCGGTTGCATTGATGTTAGCGAAATGAAGAATATTACTGTAGAACTTTTAAATCGTGGATATACAAAAAAAGATATTCGAAAAATTTGGGGAGGCAACTTCTTACGTGTCTTTAAAGAAGTTGAAGAAAGAAAAGTTATATAGCTTGGAAACATTCAATACTCTGTCATCAATTTATATTCATTTATCCTTAATCTAAGGATTTCTAACAGCGAAAACAGAATTTTAATAAAATATATAATAATATATTTATAACCAATTCAATTAATTCTTATATTTATTTCAAATTATTAATTGCTTTTTTAACAAACCCTAAACTATACAATTATGAAAAAAATTCTACTTATTTTAGCTGCAGCAGCTTTAATAGCTGTTCCTGTTATCTTTAATTCCTGCGAAGAAGATAATCCTGTATCATGTACTAATTTGTTGAATGATATAACTTCAGCTAGTTTGGATTACATATCTGATCCATCGGCAAATTGTAACGATTATAAAGATGCCCTTAAAGAATATTTAGATAGCGATTGTGACAATTTAGATGATATATACCAATCATCCTATGATAACTTAACTTGCAACTAAAAAAGATATAATTTTCATAAAAAATGCCGAAATTTTTCCGGCATTTTTTTATTACCATAAGCTTAAAATATTTCCAAAATCTCATATTTATTTCCATTAAACTCAAAATTTTCTCCTGCTTTTTTATTCTGAATAGCTTTAAAAATAGGAACCTGAATTGAAATAGCATAAAATTGTTCGTTTCCAAGTTCAATTTTGCCCAAACTCACCGAAACAAACAGTTTTTGCTTATTGGTTATTACAATGCTTCCAAATTCAACTTGTTCAACAATTCTATCAGAATCAATTTTTTGGATTAGCTCCATTTCGTCAAGTGCTTTTTGATATTGCTCGGCAAAAAGATCCCTCTTTCTTAATACCTGCGCCCTGAAAGAATCATATCGGTCTTTAGGCAATCCATATTCATTTGCACTTTGTTGTAATTCTTCCATAGCTTTTTTAGCACTATCGGCTCGTGCTTGCAATAATACCAGGCAAGTATCAATAAGTTTCTTTTTAAGCTTTGTTCTTTCCATTTTTAATATTAACTTTTAAAATTACATGCAAACAGGATTAAATTGCAAATAAAAACAATTATGAGTAAAGATAAAATTATTAGTATAAGAGGTAAGAACAATGCTTTTAGAACCTATATAAAAAACAGCATTTATTTTTTTAGCAATTCCAAAGATATTCTTGTTTCCTGCTTAAAATGACTAATATTGAAATCTTATAATTTTTTGAATAATTATTGCATATTGAATAGTCAGAATATCGAAATATATACCGATGGAAGTTGCAATCCACAATATCAAATAGGGGGGTGGGCTGCTTTAATTTTTTACAACAACGAAAAAGTTGAATTAAAAGGCATTGCAACCAAAACAACTCACAATAGAATGGAAATCACAGCTGTAATTGAATCATTAGAATTTATATTAAAAAAACAAATCGTGTATAATTCAATCAAACTATTTACTGATAGTCAATATATTGTTGGGATTTCTCTCAGAACTAATAAATTAATATCAAAGAACTTTAAAACAAATAGGGGTAATCAAATTCAAAATTATGATTTAGTCATAAAATTAATTGAACTTATGAATTCATTAAATATCGAATTGATAAAAGTTAAAGCACACCAGAAAATGTCAGGAACGCCAAATTATAACCGGGAGGTTGATATCCTTTGCCGAAAATTATTAAGGCAACAAGTGAATGAAAAACCATAAGAATTTTTCTAACTAGAACATTAAAACCCGGTTAAATCCGGGTTTTAATAATTTTTACAATTGTTTTTGTCGTGCTTTCCTTGCATGTTTTGGTTCTTCATGTTTTGCTTTTTTCTCGGCTCTTCTTTCTTTTAAACTTTTTGCCGGAGCCTTTTTCTTTTTACCGTCGTTAATGGTTTTTTCGTGCGACATAAAGATAAATTTTAATTAATACTAAGGATTAACTTACTTGAATACGCAATAAATTTAAATCAGAATATTATAAAATTCAACTTTTTTTATAAAGAAAAAATCTACACATATCTTTTCGCAACTTCTAAAGCAGAATCATAATCGGGTTCAGTTGTAACTTCAGGAACATATTCGACATATCTCACAATATTTTGTTTATCAATTACAATAACTCCACGCGCAAGAAGCCTTAATTCTTCTATTAAAAAACCATATTTTAATGCAAAATCCAAATCTTTATGATCTGATAGGGTAATTAAGTTATTAATCCCCTCGGCACCACAAAAACGGTTTAATGCAAAAGGTAAATCGTTAGAAATTGCCAAAATTACAACATCATTGCTTAATTTTCCGGCTTCTTCATTAAATCGGTGATTCTGTTTTGAACAAACCCCGGTATCTATAGAAGGAAAAACCGAAAGAATTTTTACTTTATTATTGTAATCAGATAATTTCACAGGAGATAAGTTAATGTTTATGACAGTAAAATCAACAGCTTTATCATTAACTTTAGTTTCCCTACCTGCTAAAGTAATATAGTTTCCTTTAAATTTTACCTTGTTATTATTTTTATCCATATTATTTAAATTTGTTAAAATTAAAAAGCCTTACATTTAACAGTTCATGTAAGGCTTTTGTTCATTTATTGTTTTTCCTTTTTTATTTTTTTTGTTGGTTTTATGCGTATTTCATCCTTTTCTTTATCATATTCTACTAATAAGATATCTCCCTGCTTCAATGTTGATTTTATAATTGCTTCAGCCATAGGATCTTCAAGATATTTTTGAATTGCACGTTTTAGAGGGCGGGCTCCAAAATCAGCGTCAAAGCCTTTCTCTGTAACATAATCCTTTGCATCCTGAGTTATTTCAATCTGGTATCCTAAAGCCCTGACACGTTCAAAAAGTCCCTTTAATTCAATATCAATTATTTTATAAATATGATCTTTACTTAAAGAATTAAAGATAACAACATCATCAAGCCTGTTTAAAAATTCGGGAGCAAACGAACGTTTTAGTGCATTTTGTATAACACTTTTTGCATGTTGGCTTGATGAATCTTGTTTTGCACTTGTTGAAAAACCAACACCTTGTCCAAAATCTTTTAATTGGCGACTACCAATATTTGATGTCATTATAATAATGGTATTTCTAAAATCAATTCTTCTTCCTAAACTATCGGTAAGTTGCCCTTCATCAAGTACTTGTAATAATAAATGAAAAATATCAGGATGTGCTTTTTCAATTTCATCAAGCAATACAACCGAATATGGTTTTCTGCGAACTTTCTCAGTTAGCTGCCCGCCTTCTTCGTAACCAATATATCCGGGAGGGGCACCAACCAATCGGGATACAGAAAATTTCTCCATATACTCACTCATATCCATTCGTATCAGGTTATCAACACTATCAAATAAATATAAAGCAAGAATTTTGGCTAGTTGAGTTTTTCCAACACCTGTAGGGCCTAAAAATATAAATGTTCCAATTGGTTTATTCGGATCTTTTAATCCAGCCCTGTTTCTTTGAATTGATTTAACAATTTTTTCAATTGCTTCATCCTGTCCAATAACACTTTTCTTTATTTCGTCACCCATTTTCATTAATCGGGTTCCTTCAGTTTGTGCGATACGTTTTACAGGAACACCGGTCATCATGGCAACTACTTCTGCTACTTCTTCGTCAGAAACAGTTTCTCTGTTTTTAATTAATTCTTTTTCCCAATCTTCTTTTTCTTTTTCAAGGCTGTCAATTAATTTTTTCTCGTTATCCCTAAAATTAGCTGCAGATTCAAAATTCTGGTTCTTAACAGCATTTATCTTTTCGTTTCTAACAATTTCTATTTGTTTTTCCAGTTCAATAATTCTTTTAGGAACAACAATATTTGAAATATGAACTCTTGAACCCGATTCATCTAACGCATCAATTGCTTTATCTGGTAAATTTCTGTCTGAAATATAACGCATAGTTAATTTCACACAAGCTTCAAGAGCTTCTTCGGTATAATTTACATTATGATGATCTTCGTAGCGAGCTTTAATATTATGTAAAATCTCTAATGTTTCTTCAGGTGAAGTGGGATCAACCATTATTTTTTGGAATCTTCTTTCAAGAGCACCATCTTTTTCAATGTGTTGACGATATTCATCAAGAGTTGTTGCACCAATACATTGAATTTCTCCTCGGGCTAAAGCAGGTTTGAGCATATTCGCTGCATCAAGAGAACCTGTAGCTCCACCAGCACCAACTATTGTGTGAATCTCATCAATAAACAATATCACATTTGTTGATTTTGAAAGCTCATTTAATATTGCTTTCATTCTCTCTTCAAACTGGCCACGGTATTTTGTTCCCGCAACTATTGATGCAAGATCTAATGTTATAACACGCTTATCAAACAATACTCTTGAAACTTTCCGTTGAACTATGCGCAATGCCAATCCTTCAACTATAGCAGATTTTCCAACTCCTGGTTCACCAATTAATACAGGGTTGTTCTTCTTTCTCCTGCTTAATATCTGGGCTAATCGTTCTATTTCCTTTTCCCGTCCAACAATTGGATCAAGTGCGTTGTCTTCGGCCGCTTTGGTTAAATCAATACCAAAATTATCTAAAACAGGCGTATCCGACTTTGGTTTTTGTCCTTGTTGTGAAGGATTTTTACTGCCACCAAAAGGTATCTCATTTTCTTCGTCTTCATAATCACTCTTAGCTTCGGGCTGTTTATTTTCCATTTCTGAGCGAATAGCATGATAATCAATATGGTGTTCTTCAAGAATCTGTGTTACTAAACTATTTTCATCTTTTAGAATAGCTAATAATAAATGTCCCGTGTTTATTGTTGAGCTATTAAACGATTTAGCTTCTAAATAAACTAGCTTTAAAGCTCTTTCAGCAGTTTTAAATAAAGGAATATTATCAGTATCAGGTAATTTGAAATTTTCTTCAGAACGAATTCTTCGTTCTATTGTTGTTTTCAAATTAGTTAAGTCAATATTTAAATTCTCAAGAATATTTATAGCTAATCCTTCTCCTTCGCGCAATATTCCTAAAAACAAGTGTTCTGTCCCAATGTAGGCATTACCTAAACGAACAGCTTCTTCTTTACTAAATGTTAAAACGTCTTTTATTCTTTGAGAAAATTTAGCATCCATAAATATAAAATATCAAAATAAATTAGAGTTCACAAAAATAACTATCTATTGATAAAATTAAAAAATAAATACGACAATATTTAGTTAATATATGATACAAGTTAGCATTATTTTTTCACATCCTAAAACAAACTAAATATCAACTTGTTCAGAATTGTTAATAATGATTGAAAATATCTGTAAAATCAACCTGTTTGTTTTAAACAAAAACATGTTGATAAAACATGTTTCTTAAAAGTTTTTTATTCATTTTTATCTGCCTATTTTTCGTAATTTTGTATGAATTTTAAAAAAGGATGATATTTTAAACTTTAAATAAAATGATTGAAGGCGAAAGAATATTAAAAGTAAATATTGAAGAGGAAATGAAAACAGCCTACATTGATTATTCAATGTCGGTTATTGTATCCAGGGCATTACCAGATGTAAGAGACGGGTTAAAACCTGTGCATCGAAGAGTATTATTTGGTATGTCGGAATTAGGTGTAATGTCAAACAAGCCATATAAGAAATCTGCCAGAATAGTCGGAGAGGTTTTGGGTAAATTTCACCCGCATGGTGATTCATCTGTTTATGAAGCAATGGTAAGAATGGCCCAACCATGGTCATTAAGATACCCTCTTGTAGATGGTCAGGGAAACTTTGGATCTGTTGATGGGGATAGCCCTGCAGCTATGCGTTATACAGAAGCCCGTATGCAAAAAATTACCGAAGAAACACTTCGGGACATTGAGAAAAATACAGTTGATTTTCAATTAAATTTTGATGATACTATTGAAGAACCAACAGTTTTACCAACACGTATTCCAACATTACTGGTAAATGGTACTTCAGGAATAGCAGTGGGTATGGCTACAAATATGGCTCCTCATAATTTAACCGATACGATTAATGCAATCGTTGCATATATCGATGATAATAATATTGATATTCAGAATCTTATAGATATAATAAAAGCTCCTGATTTCCCTACGGGTGGAATTATTTACGGCTTACAGGGATTTAAAGATGCATATGAAACAGGAAGAGGGAGAATACTTATTCGTTCAAAAGTAGAAATAGAAACAGAAGCAAATGGCAGGGAACGAATAATAGTTACTGAAATTCCTTACATGGTAAATAAAGCTGAGTTAATTAAAAAAACAGCCGAACTTGTTAACGAAAAGAAAATTGACGGAATTACCAATATTAATGATGAATCTGATAGAACTGGAATGCGCATAGTATATGATATCCGAAGAGATACTATGGCAAATGTTGTATTAAACAAATTATTTAAATACACCCAATTACAAACAAGCTTTAATGTTAATAGTATTGCCTTGGTTAAAGGCCGCCCTAAAGTATTAAATTTAAAACAATTAATAGAATATTTTGTTGCTCATAGGCATGAAGTTGTTATTCGTAGAACTCATTATGAATTAGAACAAGCAGAGAAAAAAGCACATATTCTTGAGGGTTTACTTATAGCTCTCGATCATCTTGATGAAGTTATTAGCCTTATTAGGGCTTCAAAAACACCCGAAGAAGCCAAAGATGGATTAATGATGAAATTTGAACTATCTGAGATTCAGGCAAAGGCAATTCTCGACATGCGTCTTCAAAAACTTACCGGGCTTGAAAGAGAAAAAATAAAAGAAGAATATGCTGAACTGCAAAAATTAATTGCCTACTTAAAAACAATTCTCGAAGATATAGTCCTTCGTATGAAAATTATTAAAGACGAATTGCTTGAAATTAAAGATCATTTTGGTGATGACCGAAGGACAGAAATTGTACCTGACGAAGGTGAATTTAATCCTGAAGATTTCTATGTCGATGAAGACATGGTTGTTACAATTTCTCATTTAGGCTACATAAAAAGAACTCCGGTTACTGAATTCAGGACTCAAAACAGGGGTGGAGTCGGAGCCAAAGGAAGTACAACCAGAGATGAAGATTTTCTGGAACACATGTTTATTGCATCAATGCATAATACCATGTTGTTTTTTACAGAAAAAGGAAGATGCTTTTGGTTAAAGGTTTATGAAATACCTGAAGGAGCAAAAAACTCAAAAGGCAGAGCAATACAGAATATTATTCATATTGAGCCTGATGATAAAGTTAAAGCATATATTAATGTTAAAAATCTTACTGATAAAGAATATTTAGAAAACAATTTTATTGTAATGTGCACCAAAAAAGGAATAATTAAAAAAACATCATTAAAAGAGTATTCAAGACCTCGTCAAAATGGTGTTAATGCTATTACAATAAAAGAAGATGACCATTTATTGCAAGCTAAATTAACTAATGGTAAAAGTGATATTATTTTAGCTACCCGCGAAGGAAAAGCAGTTCGTTTTAACGAAAGTAAAGTTAGATCAATTGGCAGGACAGGAGCAGGAGTAAGAGGGATAACACTTAGTAAACCGGATGACGAAGTTGTAGGTATGGTTTACGTTGAGGCGATTGATAATGAAATACTTGTGGTGTCTGAAAACGGTTACGGAAAACGTTCTAATATTGAAGACTATCGAATTACCAACAGGGGAGGAAAAGGTGTTAAAACAATTAATATTACTGAAAAAACAGGAAAATTAATAACCATAAAAGGTGTTGACGATACAGTAGATCTCATGATTATTAACCGATCAGGTTTAACTCTCAGAATAGCTGTTTCCAATTTAAGAGTAAGCGGAAGAGCGACACAGGGAGTAAGATTAATAAATCTTAAAAACAATGATTCAATTGCTGCTGTAGCTCAAATTGAAAAAACAGATGATGATATTGAAATTACTGAAACTGATATTGAACCAAGTGAAGAATAATTAAATTTATTTATTATTTTGGCATGAAATTTTATTATCCTATTTTTGAAAAAATTTTTTAATAATAAAAAACCTTAACAAAAATGAAAAAATATTTTTTAGTAACATCTATAGTTGTTTTAACAACTGTATTTACTCTAAACAGTGTTTACGCACAAAAAAAATATGTGAATAAAGCATTTACATGGGCCCAGCAAGGAGAAAAACTTGATACTGCATTAAAAGCATTAAATGTTGCAGCTGAAGAAGCAACAACAAAAGATTGGGCTAAAACTTATTATACATATGGAGTTTTGTATCAAGCAATTGGTAATTCTCAGGATGAACAATTTAAAAACCTTGTTGAATATCCTTTTATAAAAGCTTTTGATAGTTATAAAAAAGCATATTATATGAAGGATGGTTCGAGCTTTAAGACAACTATTGATGCCAGCTTAATTTCATTATCAAATGCAATTATAAATAAAGGAATTGAAGCATATAACGAAAATGATTTTTCAAATGCTTTTAAATATTTTGAAAAAGCTATAGAAGTAAATCAAATGCCTATTTTTGGGGGAGTAGTAGATACTGCAATAATTTATAATACAGCATTAATGGCTTATAGATACCAGAATTGGGACGGGGCTATAAAATATTTTAATGAAGCTATAAAATATAATTTTGGTAAAGGTGATACATATGCAATCACTGCTGAATGTTATAAAAGTAAAGGTGATACAATTAATTATTTAAATTTATTGAAGACTGGGTATGAAAAATACCCGTCAAATCAGGGATTATTAGGAGGTATAATTAATTATTATTTATTAGAATCAAATAATCCTGATCAGGCTTTTGAATATTTAAAATTAGCAAGAGAAAATGATCCCAATAATCCACAATTTTATACTGCAGAAGCTCATTTATATGACAAAACTGGTAATAAAGAAGAAGCTAAATTAAAATATTTAAAAGCAATTGAGTTAGATCCTAATTTCTTTGAAGCTTATTATAATTTAGGAGTATTGTATTTTAACGAAGGTGTTGAATTAACAGATATTGCTAATCAAATAAAAGATAACAAAAAATACGAAGAAGCTAAACTTGTTGCTGATAAAAAATTTGAAGAAGCAATACCATATATCGAAAAATCTTTCGAGTTACATCCTGACGATATGAGTATTGCAAATACTTTAAAAACGTTATATTATCGATTAAAAATGACAGAAAAATATGATAAAATAATGGAAATATTAAATAAATAATATTTTTATATAGGGGGGAGTTCATTTAAGCTTCCCCATATTTTAGTATAATTTATTTAACATAATATTAATTATATGACTTTATGAATTAAATACAATCTAATATTCAATAAATTACAAATTATATTTTCTGGGTAATTTTTAGATTTAATTTTAATTGAAATTATATTGTCTAATATTTTATAATTTTAATATTTTCAATATTTTTGTGACAAATTGCGAGAATAGCTCAGTTGGTAGAGCGTCAGCTTCCCAAGCTGAAGGTCGCGGGTTCGAGACCCGTTTCTCGCTCTTTTTTATTCCAAACTTCTATTTTTTTTCTTTTCTGATTGAATTTTCTTTTCATTTAAACGTTTTTCAACAGATATTTTAGAAGGTTTTGTTTTTAACCTTTTTTTAGGCTTTTTAATTGCTTTTTCTATTAATTCAAAAAATAATTCAATTACTTTCTTTTTATTTCCCAGTTGTGTTCGTTCTGAATCTGAAGTTATAATTAGAATTTCCTCATTTGAAATCCTGTTTTTTAATTTTAATTTAATCCTATCTTTCTCATCTTTATTTAGTTCTAGTGATTTATCTATATTGAATCGCAACTCAACTTTTGTTGAAACTTTATTTACATTTTGACCTCCACTCCCACTACTTCTTGATGCTTTAAATGCTAACTCTTTAATTAATTGTTCTTTATTCATCCTATTTAATTTTAAAAAGAAAGGTATGTTAACAGCATAAAAAAAGGGCTAAAAGCCCTTTTAGTTTCTTCATATTTCATATTTAACTGAAATATATATCAAGAAAATCAATAAATTCTTCAATACTTGCTACAAAATCTTCAAAATATGGTTGTGCAGGTTCTGAACTTCCATCACTGAATACTAATACAACTGTAACAGGAAAATCACTTTCTGAAGCTGAATCATATTCTAACTCAATATCTGCAACGAGTGCACCATCTTTAGTTATTTTTGCATCAATCTCATCATTAATAGCACCTATTAATTCTTCTGTTGTTGTATATGGTGATGTTCCTGCTTCAATTTCTTGAATTATTGTTATTATATTTGAAACATTAACACTTGCAGACACTTTAATTTCTCTGTATTGTACATAACCGCTTATTTTTTTAGGAGTTTCTTTTGTAGCATCTGTAAATGTAGCATCAACGCCTACAGAGAAAATTTTTGTAGTATTTAACAGAATTGAGAAATTTGCTTCAGCAGATGTTTCTCCCATCGCTAAATTACCACTAAACGTGAATGGGTTTAAATAAACACTAATATCAAGATCTTCGGGTGAGCCATCTGTTGCCCATGTTGCACTTAATGTAATCTCGGCAAGTTTTAAACTACCAATATATAAATCTGCAGAAATAGCCGTTGGTTGATAATATTCATCATAATCATCAACAAATAGCTGTTCTTCATAATTATAGATAGTTAAAGTTGCATCATTAACACCCATGTTGTTCGTGTCTGATGGGAATATAAGTATAATTCTATCCGTTTGTATATCTGACGGATTCCAAAGTCCTTGTTCATTATCCCAGGTATATGTACCTGTCCATTCACTAAATACAAATTCATTTACTTCGTAAGCAGATTTTGTTTTATTGGTTTTAATAAATGGAATAAGATATTCTTCTATATTTGGTAATACAGAAGTTCTGGTATTCGACTCGTAAACTGCAAAAGGATCATCCATGCTATTTAAAGCCTGCATAGCTTTAAAACCATCAGAATTGAGCATTTCGTCCATATCGGCAACCATTTCATCATCCATATTATTTAATGCCGTTTTTGCGCTTTCCGGTGATAATGGTTCTTTTTCATCATCACTACATGCAAAGAAAAATACTGATAAAACCATCAGCATCATTGCAAATAATTTTTTTGTGTTTTTCATAATTTTTTATTGTTTTGGTTAGTAAAATTTATTTTCGATTATACGATAATAAGATGTAAAAATTTAATAAATAGTTTCAAAGATATTTATAATATATTTTTTTTTAACACAATCTTTATACGACTGGTTATTAATTTCAGTTACACTTAGATAATCTTAATTTCTTTCATGTTAATCAATATTTATGCCAAAAAAATAAGCGAATAACAGTCCGCTTATTTATTATAATTTAATCATATAACAACTTATCATTTACTTTGTTCTTTTAACTTAGACATATTAATTGAGCTATATAACCTGAAAGCATCTTCTTTGTTAAAATTACCTGTGCAGCTAATACAAAACAACTCTTTTTCAGATAGAACCATCATAAAAATTTCACGAATACTATTTTTCTCATCTTTCACATAAATTGAAACCTGATTATTGGTTTCGGTAACCTGTGTTAAAAGAACAAACTTATTGCCTGGTATTTTTTGAATAAAGTTTGTTTTTAAATCATCTAATTTTATTGATTTCTCGTTTTCTTCGAATAACAGGACTTTAAAAACATCAATTTTATCGAGCAAATCGGTTTGGTTTGGAGCATTTTCATTTGCTGAAGAAAGAAAAATTCTTAAAAGTACCGGTGGTAAGTGAAATACAACAAACCCTTCCTGTGCTTCATATTCTTCAAACATGTCTTTTTCTTTAAATCCAATCCTGTTTTCTTTTACGCAGGAAAACAGGAACAAGGTGAAAGCTACAATCAATAAACACTGTTTTTTCATCGTTTTTATTTTTTATCAATTTCTTCAAGATGTTCTAAACCATCAATTTTCATGGATTTTGATAGTTTTGAAATGTTTTTTAAATCAATATTGCCCTGAATACTAATTAACGCATTTTCATTCGCACCTCCTGCAATTAAAAGTAACTCAATTATTTTACCATTTTTTTCATTTACCAGAAATTTAATATCCTGGTCTTTTTCTTTAATAACCATTAATTCTTTGTATTGGTCCTTTGGCAATTTATCAATAATTTCCTTGAAGAAATTAATATTTCCAGAATAAGTTTCGTCAGTAGCAAGAATTTTTATTGCTTTTAGATTCTTAATTAATTCATCAAATTCAGGATCCTCGCTTTCAACATCAGAAAACATACTAAACATATAACTGGTAATATAAACTGATGTAAAACCCTCTTTCCCGCTGTATTTATCGAACAACTGATCAACAGGTGTATTCTGTGCATTTAATACTCCGGAGAAGAGAAAAATGCTGATTAAAAAAAATAGATTTTTCATTTTATTTATTTTTTATGTATTTGTTTACTACTTCAATTGATTTTACTGGTTTAAGTTCATTCAAGCCTTTGTCGAAATTTTCAATTAGTTTTAAATCTTTAGTCCCCTTTTCAAAAGAATTCAAATTTTCAATATGATTAGTTCCCTTATTCAGTTTCTCTGATACAAATAACAAAGCTTTTTTTGCTTCAATATAGGCTAATTCAGGATTATTATAGGTATCGGTAAATTGGATTTGATTTTTTTTAGTGAATAATTCATGTTTGAAAATACTTACTGATACCATTGCTATGATTAAACTTGCAGCAATAGCCAAAGTGATTCTGTATAATGTTTTGTTTTTTAATGATTTATATTTATTGTGATTTTCATATTCTTCAATATTTTTCCATATTGGTTCAGACAAATCTTCTATTGAAGATTGATTTTCCCTTTCTTTTATTAGAAATGTAAAAAACTCTTTATCTGAAATAAACTCAGAATCAATGTTTTTACCAGAAAAATATTCAATAAGAATACCTTCCTCTTCTAAATTTGTTTCCCCTTTATAATATTTCTCTAATAGAGTTTTTATTTCCGGCTTTTTCATGATTGTAATAGGTATTCATTAGTACTTCTTTTACTTTTTTTCTTGCCCTTGACAAAGAAACCCTGATTGTATTGATATTCATATTCAGAATTTCTGCTATTTCTTCGTAATCATAACCTTGAATATCTCTTAATTGCATAATTGTTTTTTGAGGTTCTTCAAGTTGATCTATAATTTTTTTTGCCCTGTTTGCTGCTGATATTATATCCTGTTCCTTTTCAATTAGCGTATCATCATTATAATTATTCTCAAGCTTGTTTTGAATAGATGTATTTATAAGGATTGTTTTTTTTAACTTGATTTTATCGAGACATAAATTACGGGTCATTTTCATAGCCAGTGCTTCTATACTGTTATATTTTTCAAGCTCACCTCGCATATTCCATAATTTAATATATATTTCCTGAATAGCATCTTTAGCTTCATCTACATCATTTAAGAACTTTAACGCAAAAGCATTCAGTTTTCGATTAAGAGGTATTACGCGTATTTTAAAAGCTTCAGTATCCATTCAGTTAAAAATCAGACCAATGAAAAATACAAATAAATTTAGAAAAAAGGGAGATTTTACTCCCTTTTCTAATCGACATCACTTAATTTATCCATATGTTCAAAACCCGAAATCTTTACAGATTTTGAAAGCTGAGCCATATCTTTCAAATTGATTTTACCTTTAATGCTAATCACGGCATTGTCATCATTTCCCCCTGCAATTAACAATAATTCTTCTATTATATTATCGTTATACTTTGCATAGAATATTACATCCTGGTCTGATTCTTTTACTTTCATTAACTCTTTGTACGAATTTACATTAACCTGAGAGATTATTTCTTTATAGAAATTAACGTTTTTAATTGAATCGCTTTCCATTGCAATTATCCTGATGTTTTCAATCATATTTTTCATTTTTTGAAGATCTTCATCATCTTCAATTGCAATGGCAATATCGAAAAGATTTTTGTTAATCAGAACGGTTGTAAAACCACTTTTACCCTGGTATTTTTGAATCAGGTTATCTACAAAGTCCTGAGCGTTTAAAATAACCGGGAACAATGCTATTAGCGATATTAATACTATTTTTTTCATAATTTTTACTTTTTAAAATGTTATTGAATAATAATTAATTAAGCTTAATTCAAAAACAAGACGAATGAAAAATAAAAACATTACAAGAAAAAAATAACAATACATTAAAAATGCATAAAAGATTTTTTATGAAAAGTGTTTAACCAGGCTTTTTAAAAGATCTTCAGGTGCTTTTCTGGGGCGACGGGTTTTTTCATCAACAAAAACCAGGGTGGTTGTACCTTCGTTTAGGAGTTCGTTGTTTTGATTAAAAATCTGGTAATAAAAAGTAATTCTGGCCAACGGAAGCTCTTTTAAAACGGTTTTAACAGTAAGTAAATCATCGTACTTAGCCGGTTTAAAATATTTAATATCTAAAGACAATACAGGGAGCATAATACCCATTTCTTCAATTTTGCTGTATGGAAAATTAAATTCCCTCATTAATTCTGTTCTACCCACTTCAAAATATAAAGGATACACACCATAATATACGTATCCCATTTTATCTGTTTCGCCATACCTAACACGAATTTTTGTTTCAGAACAATACATAATACGATTAATTATTGAATATTTTAATAGAATTTCATTATTCAAATCTATTAAAATATGTAATTAATACATGATATATTGTTCATTTTTTAGAAAACCAGAAAATGAAAAAAGGAATATAAAAATTATAAAACTTATTTTCAGGTGATTAGGTTTTTTAAAATTGATTTTATTAAAAAAACTTTTGATTTAAAAAATAAGATATTATTTTTGCAATCCGATTTGATTCAGTAGCTCAGCAGGTAGAGCACATCCCTTTTAAGGATGGGGTCCTGGGTTCGAGCCCCAGCTGGATCACGTAAAAGAGCCTGATAAAAAGTCAGGTTTTTTTATTTTATAAAGTACAGATAACTTTAAATCTGAAGTTATCTGTACTTTATAAAAAAATGTTAAATAAAGTTTATATATCCATGTTTATATTATTGAAATACAAAGCATTATTATTATCTTTAAAATATAAATTTAAAGGATAAGGTATTTTATATAAATTTATTTTGGATATACTAATTAAGATATTACATTTGCAAGCGAAATTAAAAAGGATTCAGTAGCTCAGCAGGTAGAGCACATCCCTTTTAAGGATGGGGTCCTGGGTTCGAGCCCCAGCTGGATCACTAAAAAACCGGAAAAATTCTTCCGGTTTTTTAGTTTTAGCTCCTTATTTTAAGAATTTCCCTATTTATTTTTTTTACAAACCCCGGTCCTTCATATATAAAACCAGTATATACCTGAATTAAGGTTGCTCCTGCTTTAATTTTCTCTAATGCGTCATCTACACTCATAATTCCGCCTACCCCAATGATTGGAATTGAACCTGCAGATTTTTCATTTAAATACCGAATAATTTCTGTTGATCGCTTGGCCAAAGGTTTACCACTTAATCCCCCGTTTGCAATTTTATCAATTGTTTGTTTATCAGTAATTAAGCCTTCTCTCGAGATTGTTGTATTCGTTGCAACAATACCATCAATTCTTGTGATTTTAAAAGTTTCAATAATATCATCAAGCTGATCGTTGGTTAAGTCAGGAGATATTTTCAATAAAATTGGTTTAAATAATGCTTTTGTATTGCGTATTGCTGTAAGTTTATTTAGTATAGTTATTGTTGAATCTTTACCCTGTAATTTATGTAAATCTTTAATATTAGGACAGCTTAAGTTAACTACAAAATAATCAACATATTCATATAATTTTTCGAAGCAAATAACATAATCATCAATTGCATTATCATTTGCAGTATTGGTATTTTTACCAATATTTCCTCCTATAATTGTCTTATGCTTTTTATTTTTTAATTGGTTTACGGCACATTCAACACCTTTATTATTAAATCCCATTCTATTTATCAGCCCGTTATCTTTTGGTATTCTGAATGATCTGGGTTTTGGATTACCTGGTTGTGGTTTGGGAGTAACTGTACCTATTTCAATAAAAGAAAAGCCAAAACTAGAAAATTGATTATAAATCTCTGCGTTTTTATCAAAACCTGCTGCAAAACCAACAGGATTCTTAAATTCCATTCCTAAAAATTGTGTTTTTAATCGATTATTATTTATTGTAAAAGACTTTCTTACAATATATTCTACACCAGGAATTTTAAATCCTATTTTTAAAAAGTTTACAATTAAACTATGAATTGTTTCAGGTGGAAAGAAGAATAATAGTGGGCGGATAATAATTTTATACATATAATTTTCTGGCAAAGATAGTACAGAAAAATAAATTTTTATTGTGGTTTATATTCTTTAAAAGAAGAATCTGTATAAAAAATTACAATTCGTTCAATTTTCCGGGGTGAATCATCCTTTTCATTTATTTCTTGTTCAGGCTGAGTTATATGATTATGGTTATTTGCAAAAGTTTGAATAACCGATTCTCGCGGGGGAATTTTTGCTGTATTATTTTGATTTTGGCTAAATAAATCAGGTTGATTATTACTCATATTTCCTTTTCCTGTAATGAGCCATTGGGCATTAATATCGGGATAGGCAATAAGCATCTTTTCAATAAAATCAAAGCTTGGTTTATTTCTTCCGGATAATATATGCGATATGCTTGATCTTTGAACACCAATAACATCAGCAAACCGGGTTGACGTTAAGTCATTTTCTTTTAAAAATTGGATTATTCTGTTTTTCATGCCAACGACTAAATAATTACAAATGTAAATATAATTTATTTTACAAGTGTAACTTTATTTGGTTTTCATGAATTTACATATGTAATTTAATTAAGATGTGTTTAGAATTTAAATTACTCGAAACTACATTAAAATATCACTTTTGTCCGGTAAAAATTGTAACCAATGAAAATGTCGCAACTAAGTTGCTTCGCTAATTTCATAATATATTTATCTACGAAGATGTAGTAACTACGTTGCTGGCGTAAATACTGCATAGCAGCCTGCCGCTGGCCGGGTAAAATCTTTGTAGAATTAATTAAAATGAAACATCTTGGTGGTAAAATCCAAGAAAAGGTTTAATATTATTCATATTACAAGGTTTAGTAAACCGGACACCAATGTTAAAATATCATTTAATACCATCTAAAACCGATCCTTTTACGTAAAAAATAAGATTGGAAATCATTAATATTGAACTTATTAGGTTTTTAAAAGTGATTAGGCGTATTATTGCTGTCTAAATACAATATTAAGGCTGATTCCTAGTGTAAATCAATACAAACAAATTGTTTTAACTTTTATAATTCTTATTTATCAGAAATAGAATAGTGTATATTATTGATATTTATTAAACCATTTATTTATAAGTATTTACAAAATGGTAAATATTGATTTTGTAATGCAATTGTTCTGATAAGCCCCGATCAACTTAATCATTTACTTTAATATATATTTTTAAATTAATGAATATTAGTTAGTTAATATGTCTTTTTATTAAAATTTTGATTACTTATTTTTATTTTAGGTTGTTTTATTAGTATATTACTTCATTTAATGATTATAATATACTGATATAATGAATATTATAATTTTATAGAATATTCATTCGGTTGCATGCCGTAAGTGATTGTATTTGTAAACAAAATAATGTATGAAGTTTAATTACTTATGTAATATGTTGGATAGTTTTAGTTGTTTACATTTGTGTACGTAAGTATAATTCACATATGTAACCTTGAATTTGTATTTATGCAATGGTGTTGAATTAATTATATGAAATTTTATTTTAGAATTTATGTTCATGAGAATCGAATATTCATTTCGGAGTTTAAATATGGCTTGAAATAATTTATTCCTGAGAAGAAATAAATATTAAACTTATCACCTATTTTATATTCTAAATCAATAATCGTTTTATTAAATTTATGAAATTTAAAGTCAAATTTATATGAAAAAGATTGCATTCCATTGGCAGGTCTTAATTGGATTGATTACAGGCATTCTATTCGGAGTATTTTTAAAGGAATATGTACCTTATATATCGTGGATGGGTGTTTTATTTCTTCGTGGTTTAAGAATGATAATCATACCTTTGGTATTAACTTCAATCATTTCAGGAATAGCAAATATTGGAAATGCCCGTAATTTTGGAAGACTTGGCTTAAAAACAATGTTTTATTACACAACAACCAGTTTATTAGCCATTTTAACCGGGTTATTCTTAGTAAATCAATTCAAACCCGGGGTTAATGCAGATCTCGGTTTAATAAAAAAAGTTGATGGGCTAGATTTGATGCAGGATTCATTTGGTGGAACGTTAATTAAAATAATACCTACAAATATTTTTGAAGCTTTTTCTAATGGTGACATGTTGCCTATAATATTTTTTGCTCTTCTATTTGGTTTTTTTATTACGCAAACGAGTAAAAAATCATCAGTTTTTATGACTGATTTATTCAATTCTTTCTTTGAAGTAATGATGAAAATAACCATGTTTGTTATCAAGTTTACACCAATTGGAATTTTAGGAATTGTTTCAAAGGCTATTTCAGAGGCCCCTTCGATAACAGAATTTGCAGGCAGAATGGGTATTTATATGTTAACTGTTTTAGTTGGTTTATTTATTCATGCCATGATTACATTACCTGTACTTGTCAAAGCGTTTGGAAGAGTAAATCCATTCTGGCATTTAAAAAACATGCTTACCCCTTTGATTACAGCATTTTCGACAGCATCATCAAGCGCTACACTTCCCTTAACAATGAATGCTGTTGAATTTAAAAGCGGGGTTTCAAATAAAATTACAAGCTTCACTCTTCCACTTGGAGCGACTGTAAACATGGATGGAACAGCACTTTATGAATGCGTTGCAGCACTATTTATTGCTCAGGCTTATGGTGTAGAATTAACTATTGCACAACAAGCAATTGTTGTATTTACAGCATTATTAGCATCAATTGGTGCAGCAGGAATACCCATGGCAGGACTGGTAATGATTTCAATCATTCTTTCGGCTGTAGGTTTACCTCTTGAAGGGGTGGGCTTAATTTTAGCCGTTGATCCATTGCTTGATATGTTCAGAACTACAGTAAATGTTTATAGTGATTCTTGTGGTGCAGTAATTATCGCTAAGTCTGAAGGAGAAATTTTAAATGATAAAACAAATTAAATATGAATATCCTGGGTAATATAATTTGGCTTGTATTTGGTGGTATTATAATTGCTATCGAATATTTTATAAGTAGTTTCATCTTAATCGTGACAATTATTGGTATTCCTTTTGGAATTCAGACATTTAAGTTAGGAATACTTGCATTATGGCCATTTGGGAAAACAACTGTTCAAAGTAATCGCTCCGGAGGATGTTTATATATTATTTTTAATATTCTGTGGATTTTTGTCGGCGGTATATGGATTGCCTTATCGCATCTTATTTTTGGAATTGTTTTGCTGATAACGATTATTGGTATTCCCTTTGGCTTACAGCATTTTAAACTCGCTGCTTTAGCTCTTACTCCTTTTGGAAGAGATATTACAGATAAAAAATGACATGGATTTTTTAGTATTCTCTTTTGGGATAGTTTGTAATTTCTCTTATCTCAGAATAAAGGGGTTTTAACTGCTTATACATTTTCAAATAAACGTTATTAAAAAGTTTTTTATAAATATCCCTGTTTTCTGGCATAGGTAAGTAAACTTCACTGACTCTACACATATTTTTAATTGCGGCATCAAAGTCGGGATAAAGTTTTAACCCAACAGTACAATTTATAGCAGCCCCAAGAGCTGATGTTTCGTAAGTATGTGGCTTTTCTACAGGGAT
Source organism: Bacteroidetes bacterium GWB2_32_14 (assembly GCA_001768235.1). GTDB lineage: Bacteria > Bacteroidota > Bacteroidia > Bacteroidales > UBA12077 > UBA12077. The sequence continues at coordinate 39,523 of MENK01000033.1, read as the reverse complement.
ATCAAAAATATCAGCAGTCATTTGTAAAGCATTTTTACTTTGAGAACCTCCTCCTGACACACGAAGTTTTTGAATTTTTACACCTGTTTTATTCTCTGTTCGAATAGCGCCATCCTTTAAAGCATAAGTAAGTCCTTCAAGTATAGAACGATATAAATGAGCTCGTGTATGAACATCGCCAAAGCCAATAACTGCACCTTTTGCTTCAATTCCGGGAATTTTTACACCTGGCGACCAATACGGTTGTAAAGTTAGACCCATAGAACCAGGAGTAATTTTTTCGATCATTTCATCAAAAAGCTCTTCAGGTAATTTTCCTAATTGCTTTGATAATTCAACTTCTTTATGTCCAAATTCATTCTTAAACCATTTAATCATCCAATATCCCCTGTAAATCATTACTTCAGTATTGAAATGGTCAGGGATAGCGCTCGGATAAGATGGAAAAAATGGAATTACTTCAACATACTTATTATTAACTGTTTCAATGGTTGCAGTTGTACCATAACTTAAACATGCTATTTCGGGTGTTGAACAACCCGAACCCAATACCTCGCATGCTTTATCGGCTGCAGCAGCAATTACAGGTAAACCTTCAGGAAATCCCGTTTGTTCCGAAGCTAATTTTGTAATATTTCCCAGCAACTCCGAAGGTTTAACTAAATCAACCAATTTATCACGTTCTACAGGGAATAACTTTGAATTAACATCTCCTTTTTTTGACCATTGATGTTTTTTATAATCAAACGGCATATAACCCACCGTACTACCAACAGAATCAATATATTTTCCAACTAAACGATAGTTAAAAAATGCCGAAAGGAAAACATATTTATGTGTTTTTTCCCATATTTCAGGTTGATTTTGTCGAATCCAGTTGGATTCACCATCTTTAATCGCATGAGCCAGAGACTCGTACATATTAATTATTTGCAAACCTTTTTTTACAATTCCTTTGGGCCAATTGTCGATTCTCGCTTTGCGCTGATCGAGCCAAATAATTGCAGGGCGTAATGGCTTTCCATCTTTATCAAGGTTAACAACTGTTCCTCGTTGAGAAGTAATTGATAACCCTTTTATTTGTGAAATATCAATATTTGATTTCTTTACCAATCTTTGAGTAGTCTTGCAAAGCATATCCCATAAATAATCTGCATCTTGTTCGGCATATCCCGGCTGATCAGAAAAATAAGGTTCAATCTCTGTTTTTTCAATTTCGCAAATATTTCCATGTAAATCGATAATAACTGCTCGAATTGATTGTGTTCCTGCATCAACTACTGCAACATATTTTTTAGTATTGTTCATTATTAGCAATTTAGGGTTTTAATCCCAATGTATTTCCGGGATTCATGATACCATTTGGATCAAGTTGATTTTTAATTGCCTGCATCAATTTTAGTGCTTCACTTCCTATTTCTTTTTCCATCCAGGGAGCAAGAGTTTTACCAACACCATGATGATGTGATAAAGAACCTTTATGAGTTTGAATGGTTTCAATTATTCCTTTATGATATTCATGATAATCGTTGAGCTCATTCCCCTTTTGCATAGGACTGAGAAAGGTAAAATATAAATTAGCTCCATTTTCGTAAACATGAGAAATATGAACCATTACAACAGTTTTTTTCCTACTTTTCAGGTAATTACGAACCGCATTCCATAAAGGAATAAGATTATCCCACATAACCGCTGTTTCCAGTGTATCAGTCATTATTCCCAAATCCATTAATGGATCGCGTAAGTATGCACTTGAATATTGCTGTTCGAGCCATTTTTTTGTAGGACCAGCGCCAATAAAAAAAGCACCCTGGGTTTTTGTTATTTCTTTTATTGATTTAATCACTTGATTTACATACCGTTTACTACCATCAACTGCAACAAACATCAAACAACGGTTTCCGGATTTATATCCAAGTAAATTTAAAAACTTATCAGCAAAAGTGTTATCAAAGTTTTTTGATTTAAAAGCTATTTCGGATTCTTCCGGGTCGGAAATGCGGAATAAATGAGGAAGTCCTATCCCACTTTGCATTGCTATACGCATAGCATTTACAGCAGAATCAAAGTTTTTAAAAATAAATGATGCATATTTTGTATTTTCAGGTTTGTGCTTATGGATTTTCATTGTTACCCGAGTAATAACCCCCAAAGTACCTTCAGAACCAATAAAAATCGGATGCAAATCCCAGCCCTGGGCACTTGCAGGATAAGTTTTGGTTTCAATTATCCCGGATGGAGTTATTACTTTTAATGATAAAACCATATGCTCAATTTTACCATAGCCTGTAGAAGCCTGTCCTGCTCCTTTTGCTGCTACCCAGCCACCAACAGTAGAATATTCAAATGATTGAGGAAAGTGACCACAGGTAAAACCTTCGCCAAAATTGTTTAAATAATTTTCAAATGCTGGTCCAAACATACCTGATTGAACTGTTGATGTTGAATTTATAGTATTAACTTCCAGAACTTTATTAAGATGTTTAGTTAAATCAAGACTAATTCCTTTATTTGGAGTTTCTACACCACAAGTTACTGAAGAACGACCACCAACTGGAGTTATAGCAATCTTATTTATATTACAAACTTCCAGAATCTGAATAATATCTTCTTCGGAACGAGGATATATCACTAAATCGGGAGGTGATAGTATCTCTCCTTTTCTGAGTTTCAGTAATTCTGCATAGAATTTACCATGAGCATGAGATGCTCTCGAAAAATCATCATCTTTAATATTCTCTGAACCAACAATCTCAGCCAACTTTTTAATTATTGACTTTTCTAGTTGACATTGACTACCAAGTTTTACCTCCTGATTTCCAAAGAGATGCTTAACTTGTAAATCTGGCTCAGCATATCCGAATTTTTCTTTAATAATTTTAAAAGTACCCGAATCAATTGGTGTTTCACGTTTATCACCCCATTTGAAAATATCCCGATAGGTATTCATATTTTATTATTTTTAGTAAGACCCGGTAAATTATTCAGGTAAATTAAAAATTTTCATCACTTTATCAATTTCTTCCCGTGTTTTCTGGTTATCCCATTTTAAATTTTCTTTAACAGTTTTTACAACTAAATCAAAAGTTTCATCACCCGGATAACCCAATGTTCCTATACCAGTTCTTCGGAAAAAAATATCTGACAATGTATAAGCCATTTCTTTTTTTATAACATAAACAACTTCAGCAAGAATTTCACCATCATCGTTTAATACCTTTGCTAAAGGTTTATCGTACAATGCTAATCGAAAAATAGTATGGCATTGCAAACCATAATTTCTTCCTATATAATTGATGGTAGCTTGAGAAAATTGGGGATATCTCAATACCAACTGGTAAATGTAGCTTTCCATATTCTTGATATCAGAATCTACCAGGTATTTTTTATTAGTCACAGATAAACCTAAGTTCTTGTTCAATTTTTTTGATACTTTCCTTAAAACCTGACTGGCAAGTTTCCTGCTTGTTGTATATTTTCCTCCTTCTACAGTTAATAAACCATCCAGTCCTTCTTTCGTATTATCGAAGATTTCATATTTACGTGATGATTCGTAAGATTCTTTAGTTTGGTCATCAACTAATGGACGTAAGCCTCCGTAGGCAAACTGAACATCACTGTATTTGAGTTTTTCAAATCCATAATTCTCATTAATTTCGTCAATAAGCTCCTGGATACTTTCTTTAGTAACTTTGTAATCATCGGGACTTCCATTATATACTTTATCCGTTGTGCCTATAAGAGAGTGATTTCGCCAAGGCATAATCATTACATGCCGCCCATCTTTAGTCATAAATGTAATCGCATGACTATGACAAAGTTTTTTTGTAATAATGTGTATCCCTTCGGAACGTCTGATATGATGTTCGTTATGGTTTTCAGAAATTGCAGATTTTAAAAGGATATCGGTCCACGGGCCGGTACAATTTACTGTTAAATCTGATGTAAAGTTATGCTCTATTCCAGTTAGTAAATCGATAACCTTTACTCCTTTTATTAAATTATTATCTTTAATAAAAGATTTAACTTTAGTATAATTTGCTGCCTTTGCTCCAAAGACAAGTGCGGAATTTAAAACCCCAAGAGTAAGTCTTTCCGGGTTTATATTTTGACAATCGAAATAAATACTAGACCCAGTTAACTTTTTATCGGGAACACATGTCTCAATGCTTCTTGTTTTTTTTGCACTTATTGTTTTATGCAAAGGGAGTTTTTTTGATTTATCCCAGGTAAATGCTTTATCAAAAGAAAGTATATCGTACAATACCATCCCTATAAATAAGATAAACTTGTTGTTTTTAAAGTTGCTGTATGTTGGAATCATGAACGGTAAAGGATAGACGAAGTTTGGGGCAATGTTTTCCCATACACGTCTTTCAGTTAATGATTCACGAACCAAACCGTACTCAAAATATTTTAAATACCTTAATCCTCCATGAATTAGCTTAGAAGTAGCAGCAGAAGTAGCTTCTCCAAAATCGGCTTTTTCAAACAGGGCTACTTTCAAACCCCTTGTTGCTGCTTCATAAGCAACAGAAACACCTGTAATTCCGCCCCCAATAATAATTAAATCATAATGGGTTTCAAATGATTCATCAAATAATCGTTTCATAGATATACTTATTAAGAAAGATGAGTTCTTTCAAATTTCCGAAAAAAATCAGAATAATCATTTAACATTTGTTAAATAATTACTCAATTAACCTGCTATTCAACAGATTTACGTAATCGGCTTAATGACTGAAGTTTAATTCCCAGATAATCGGCAATATATTTAAGTGGAACATCCCGTATCATTTCGGGATGTTGTATTAAAAGTTTTTTATAACGTGTTTCAGCAGATTCTGTTATAAATGAATAAACTCTTCTTTGCGATTCAACAAACATTTCTTCAATGATTCTTCTTCCAAATCGCTCCCATTTTGGGAAATTTAAATACATATTATCAAGGTTCTTTTTATGAATTACAAATAACTCACAATCTGAAATTGCTGAAATAATTTCATAAGATGGTATTTGAGAAATAAAACTGGGCAAAGCAGTGGCAAAAGTATTTAAAGGAGTAATATCGCGAGTAATTTCTTCGCCATCAAAAATATAATATACTCTCAGGTACCCCTTATTTGTAAATGCAATCCTATTTGCTATTTCACCTTCATTAACAAATTTCTCATTCTTTTTTAACTGAATAATTTCGATACAATCAAGCATAGTTCGCATTTCAAGTTCAGTAAATTCAACAAACCTGCTAATAAATTTAATGAGATTTTTAAATTTTTCAGAATGCATCATCAATTTTTTATCAATATCGAAAAAAAATGCTGATAAACCAATATCAGCATTTTTTAAATTTTATTATATCTATTATTTATTCGTATTTTAGTGTATCAACAGGATTTAGTCGTGCAGCCTTTATGGTTTGTACACTAACAGATAAAATTGTGATTAAAATAACAATAATTACAGGTAAAATAAATACCCAGCCAGATATTGTCATTTTTACAGAAAAATTATTCAACCAATAATTTATTCCCCAAATAAGTAAAGGAATTGAAAAAACTAATGATATAATAATAAAGTATATATACTCCTTGTAGAATTGGATTAAAATATTGGAGACTTTTGCTCCCATAACTTTTCTTATACCTATTTCCTTTGTTTTTAGGTTTGCTGTGTACATTGATAATCCAAATAAACCAAGACATGTGATAAAAACTGCCATGAAAGCAAAGATACCAAACACACTTCCAAATTTTTTATCCGCTTTAAACTGTTCTTCATAATAAACATCGAGAAAGAAATAATTCAATGGATTCCCCGGGAAAAGCTTATTCCATTGATTTTCTATCTGTTTTAAATTATCAGACATTGATTCAGGTGACAATTTAATTGAGAAGCATCCACGCGTATCTTCAGGAAGAAAACGAAATATCTGTGGTTCGAATAATGACTTTGGAGATTCATGATGATAGTCTTTTATTACACCTATTATTGTATAAATATTATCCCAATAATTTATTTGATTATTCAATGCTTCTTCAGGGCTATCAAATTCCAGCCATTTTACAGCTGCTTCATTTAAAATTACTGCCTGCTTATCAGTTGGAAAATCATTAGAGAAATTTCGACCCAACACAAACTTCAAATCATATTGCGAAATAAATTGATCATCAACACCCATAATCATGAAGTTTTTACCTGCCGATGGATCATTTCCCACACGATAAATTGCCCCATTATCCCAATAAATCTTGCGCCCCGGAACTTCAGATGAATATGCAACTCCTTTAACTCCGGCAATTTTTGCAATTTCTTCTTTAAATGTTTTTTGCCTTATAACAAATGTCGAATCAATAGCTTTAGGATAATTAATTACAAGCATTTGATCAATATTAAATCCCAGATTCTGGTTCCTTAAAAATTTCAATTGTTTAAAAACTGCAAATGTACCTGTAATTAATATTATGGATATGGCTAACTGAAAAACTACAAGCACTTTTCTTAAATTAAATCCCCGAGTAGCTTCAATAAGATTGCCTTTAAGGACTTGCACCGGTTTAAACGAAGTTAATGCAAACACCGGGTACATTCCTGTAATGAATGTTCCAAATAAATAAGTACCGATTACAAAGCCAATGAACCAGGGCTGACTCCAAAACTCATAATCTAATGGAATACCTGTTAAACTGCTAAAACCTGGTTTAAGCAACTCCATTAAAAATAATGCCAGCAGCAAACCAACCAAGTTAACCAATATTGATTCTGTATAGAATTGTTTAATTAAATTTTGTTTTGATGCTCCTACAACCTTTCGAACACCAACTTCGCGTGCTCGTTCCATTGAACGTGATGTGGTCAAATTTATATAATTTACCCAGGCAATAATAAGTATAAAGAAACCGATAATATAAAGAAAATTAACTACTTTTTCATCTCCGGGAGTTTCCTGTTCTTGCAACAAATGAGATTTTAGGTGAATATCTTCTATATTCTGGAGATTAAAATAAAATACCATTTTATAATGATCAAGCATTTCACCTATCTGGCTTTTTGTATATTCTATAAACTGTTTTTCGAGTTCTCCGGGATTTGCTTCCGGTTTTAAAGTAAGATATGTAAATGCACCTGTATGTCCCCACGATTCTAAATATTCTGCTCCACGCCAATAGGTAAGATTTATAAAAGAAACCAATATTTCTGGTTTTAAATGTGAGTTTGCAGGTAAATCGTCGAAAACTGCTACTACCTGTAAATCATCTTTCATATTAAGTTTTAATCGTTTACCAATTGGATTTGAATCTCCAAAATATTTTTTTGCTATACTTTTACTAATAACAATGTTGTTCGGTTGATTTAAAGCTCCTTCGATATTTCCTTCTATTATATTGAAAGATAATATTTTAAAAATATCCTGTTCGGCATAATATATCTTTTTCTCGGTAAATTTATTTTCTTCGTATGTAATATTAGCTTCTCTTACCGACAATCTTGCAATATCAATAATATCAGGAAAGTTTTCTTTCAATAATGGGCCGATTACCGGGCAGGCAGAAGCAAACTCAACATTACTTCCATCCTGGCCTGATCTACCATAGGTTAAACGGTAAACATTCTCACTATTCTCATGAAACTTATCAAAACTTGTTTCGAACGATATGTAATGAAAAATAAGAGCCCCGGCAGCTATTCCAATAGCCAGTCCCGAAATATTTAAAATAGTAAATAATTTCTTTTTTAAAAGAACTCTTTTCGCGATTAACAGGTAATTTAATATCATAATCTTATTGTTATTTAGCCTTTAGATATTAATACTCGTGTAAAGTTTAATATGGATTAAATCATTTATACAAACTGTTAATATCAACAAACGAACTCAAATTATTTATATACGAAATGAAAATTATATGTATATTTCGATATAAAAATTAAATAAAAAACAACAGATGAAAAATAAAATACTAGCATTAATTATTTCTATTGCAATATTTTACTCTTGTAATAGCAAAGAAAAGAAAGCAGATGCCGAGATTGAAAAGGATATTAAAAATTCAACCTTAATTTCTGTAGGTCAGGATGTACCTGAATTCAGCTTTATACGGTACGAAGACACAGTAGATATTAATGATTTTAAAGGGAAAGTTGTATTTATAAACTTTTTTGCAACATCGTGCCCTATTTGTATTAAAGAATTACCTGTTATACACAACGAAATATGGTCGAAATACAATTCCAATTCAGATTTTGAATTTTTCGTTTTTGGCCGTGGACATACTGCTGGAGAAATGGATACATTTCGAACAAAATGGGAATATACTTTTGAAATTATTCCTGATCCCGAAAGAGCTGTTTACTCGTTATTTGCAAAGCAATATATACCCAGGAATATTATTATTAACCGCGAAGGGAAGATCATTTTTGAATCAACCGGTTTCGATGACGAAAAGTTTGCAAAAATGAAATCGATACTGGAAAAAGAATTAAAAATTAAGTAATGTATTTGTATGGATATAAGATTTCACTCATCGGTGATTTTCGTAAAAGACATAAGTATTTCAAAATCATTTTATTGCGATATTCTTAAACAGGAAATCTTATATGATTTTGGTAATAATGTATCGTTAAAAGGTGGATTATCGCTATGGCAAATTCAAAACAATCATATAATAAGTAAAAAACTTGAAGATGCAGGTAATCCAAACAAATCGCTCGAAATCTATTTTGAAACTGACAATATTTTTGAAACAGCATCTCTGATTAATGACAATAAAATCAAACTTTTCCATAACATACACGAAGAAACCTGGGGGCAAAAAACAATTCGTTTTTTTGACCCTGACTACAATTTAATTGAAATTGGTGAAAAGCTCGAGATTTTCATTCAACGAATGTATAAAGAAGGTTTACCAATAAGTGAGATTAATAAAAAAACAGGTGTTCCTGAAAATCTTATAAATGAATATATAAAATAAACCATGTTCGAAGCTTATTATAAATCAGCAATTGGTAAAATCAGAATACGGGCAAATGAAAGTTACATTACCGAAGTAACGTTTACCGATGATTTTTATAAAATGGATTTGCTTCCGCAACATCTCAAAGAATGCTTAAACCAGCTGGATGAATACTTTAACGGGAAACGCCAAAAATTCACAGTTGAAATCAATCCATCAGGAACAGAATTCCAGGGACGGGTGTGGAACGAACTTATGAGAATTCCTTATGGTAAAACCATTTCGTATTTAGAGCTTGCCAAAAGATTAGGTGATGTAAAGGCTATACGGGCTGTAGGAACCGCAAACGGGCAAAATCCAATAGCTATAATTATTCCTTGCCACAGGGTTATTGGAAACGATGGTAAATTGACAGGGTATGCAGGTGGTTTGTTAAAAAAACAATGGTTATTGGAACACGAAGGAGCTATTCAGCAAAAAAGCTTGTTCTGGTAAATAAATACAATAAATAAAATATTTTATGTCTTTTTTTTATGACCTAATCTAATATTTATTCCTATAGAGCAATGAAGTCCAGTATAATTTAAATCTTCATTTTTTATACCTCTATATAAGTTAATTCCATCAAATGATTCAAAACTGTACATTAAATTAAATCCAAGTTTTGAATAGAATCGAACAGTTTCCGTTCCAACACGATAAAATGCATTGGGTTCAATACTTATATTATCAAATATTAATGTCTTCCTTTCATCATTATCATTTGTATATTCAAAATTAAATTCACTGTAAGAAATTCTACAAGCAAAACCAAACTCAAAATTACGTTTTGGTATTTTTCTTCCTAAATTACCTTGAATATAACCTAAATTATAATGGTTATATAAATTTTCGAATTCATCATAACCATAACCATATCCATATCCGGCAAATGTTTCAAATTTCCATACAGAATTTAAAATGTTATATCTTCCAAATCCTATTTCACCATACTGATGTGAAAATTCCCCCCAGTCATAATCTATTTCAAATAATCCTCCAGGACTATATGTATCTCTATCTTTATCAGTAAGTATGTCATAATAATTTGAAAAATTGTGAAATGAAGCATTTCCATTGACTTGTAATGCATATTTATCTGTAAATGCATAATTACCTGAAAAGTAAAAACTATTTGTACCTGCTCCAACATCAATCTGGCATTCTCCTTTATTTTCGTGTAATGGAATATTTACCATTGGTGGAATATACATAGAAGAACAAGAAAATAAAAAATATATACTTAATAAAATTATTATAAACACATATATTTTTCTCATAATTAATAATTTACATACTAATAATTAAGGAAATATTAATAAATTAAGATGATTACAATTTTTACTTGTTCGTCATTCTATTATAATAAAAATAAATAAAATTATTTTTATTATAATTAAAAATATTACATACAATATCTTTTTTAATTTATTGAATTCATAATCAACAGCATACATTTACAACTATTGAACTCAGATTTACTATGTTTTGGCGGCTTAACTTTGGTTATTCATTCATTATAGCTTCCTATTTTTTCTTAGGTGATCTTTTTTCAAATTAAAATTATATTTACAATCCACATACCTATCTGTATTATACCCTTAGCGATCCCCGGAATGCTCTTACACCATAATAAGATTCAGCACCGTTGTGATACACGAAGACATGGTCGTAGCGACGATCACAAAAGAGTGCGCCGCCAAGTTTTCTAATTTCAGCAGGTGTTTTCACCCAGCTTGATGTTTTCGTATCGAACTTTCCACGTTTCTGCAATTCCCGGTATTGTTCTTCCGTTAAAAGTTCAATGCCCATGGCAGCAGCCATATCAACAGCATTATTTGCCGGTTTATGTTCTTTTCTCGATTCCAGTCCTTCACGATCGTAGCAAACACTTCTGCGGCCTTTAGGGCTTTCCGCTGAACAATCATAAAAAATGTACCCGCCTGTTTTTTCATCAGTACCAACAACATCGGGTTCACCTCCAGTTCTTTCCATTTCACTGAGCGACCACAGTTTTTCAGTATCAGCTTCCAGCCTTGCTTGTACTTTAGCCCATTCAATACCATTATGGCGGTTCATGTTTTTCTCAAAACGGGCTTTTAATACTCTGATTAGTTCTTCACGTTGTCCGGGTGATAACTCCTTTTTATTTTCCATTGTCGTAATGTGTTATTTCATTTAAAACAATGTTACAATACAATTGTTTATAGCCATGTCATTTTGCCTTACTGCCAAAGATCCCGGTATAGAAAAAATACTGGCAAATTTTAAAATAGTAAAAAAAGTCTGGAAATCACTGAACCCCGCATTTTTTTCTGGTACCGTGTTAGCGTTTTGTAATTTTTATTTTACCAAAAGTATTCTCCATTACATCAAGTGCAAACCTCGCATTTACAGTAACTGGCCCAACACCCATATCAATTGCAACTTCAAGAGCTTCCATAACTTCATGAATAGTGGCACCGTCTTTATAGGCTTGTTCAATATGCCATTGCATGCACGATTCACAATTTGTGATTGCACCGATTGCTATGGCAATCAGCTCCTTTGTTTTTTTCGGTAAAGCCCCATCACAGAATGTTGCATCACCCATTTCTAAGAAAAGTTTATAAACTTTTGAATCTAGTTTCTCGAATCTAGCATTTGATTCTTTTCTTTTACGGTTAATTTCTTCGAATTTGTTCATCTTTAATTGTTAAATTTAAAATTTGCCAAAATTTATCAATATACTATTATCTTTTTTTCTTTTTAATCATAAACGCTACCTTACAAATAGAAGTAATTTTTAAATAAAAATCACTTTTACACATTTTACTCATTTCTATTTCACCAGCAACAAAAAATCGCTTCCGGGTTCGTTGTCGCCAAATTCTCCAAAACGGGGTTGTGGTTCTACTCTTTCTATGTATTGAATAATTTCATTCATAGTTAATATTCTATCGTTACCCCCGTAATTACGTAACGATTCAAGGAACTTACGTGCAAATGGCGAATGGTGCCCCGGCCGGCCATCGGGTACATACTCTTTTCCACCCGAAGTTAAATAAAGCCTTGTTTTGTATTTTTGTTTTCGCTGAATAAATTCTTCGTTGGTAACTTCGGTGTACATATCTGCAGCACGGCTTTTCGAAGCTATAATCGGGTCGAAAGTACCGCCAAAACACACATCCATTACCAGGAGAATATGGTTGCAGGGTATATTATTTATCATTGTTCGCAAGTTAGAATGCGAGAGGTACGAAGTTTTTGCAACGTCGTCAGATTTCGAATCGCGCGAAATTACATAGCCTTCTTTAAATACTTCATCGTAAATCCCGTGGCCTGCGAAGAATATAACCAGGTTATCATTTTGAGTATATTCTAACTTGGCATATTCCCTTATTTTTTGAATAGTTTCGTTTAATGTTGGATTGACAACAAGCTCCGTTTGAACAAAATAGTTTGTTTGTAATTCTTCGGCTATTGTAGAAGCATCAATTACAGGATTTACGAGTTCTGAGAATGAATCGTAAATACTTGTTGCAAAAATCAATGCTCTATTCGTACCAATCGCGTTTTCGGTACTATTCTCTTTTGGTTTTTCAATCACTTTTGAATCAGATCTTCCATTTTCAATATTTACATTCCGGTTAAATTTCAAGATATGAAACGGATTTTCGACCGGATTTACAGGAAATTGCTTATTATGAATTGGATGAATCAATTCAAAATTCGAATATTCATACGAAATTCCATCTTTGCTTAAAGTCTTGTCGGCTTGTAAATATGCTTTTTCCCAGCTTTGTTTAAATGTTTTTGCATCATCAACAGGAATACTAACACCGGCATTGGTTTCCATGAAACGTATTTTGTATATCTTCAAATCGGCATTTTAGCCAATAACACGTTCGACAGGAATTATAACTTTCCCGGGTACTTTTGATTTTATGCCATAATGTTTTTCGGTATAAAACTGGAGCAAAGCAAGTACTTCTGATTTCAACTTGCTTTTCCTGTCGTTAAACTGTATCGTGGTTTCAAACTCATCACGTGGTAATACCAGGCTTTCGTCGAGATTCTTTAAAATATTTTCAATTACACCTGATGTTAAAATAATCTTTTGGGCTGAAGTAAGTTCCGAGCTCATGTATTCCGCTATTAACGATTTTCGTGAGGGCTCAATTCCCGTTAATTCCCAAACAATGCAGGTTTTATCGGAGCTGAAAGTAGTTAAGAATTTACCATCATCACTAAAGTTTCCACCAAAAACATAATCACCGTGCCTGTAAATATTTTCGAATACCCGCATTTTATCTTTTGTCATATCCAGAATTACTACATCCTGATTCTTACCAAATACCAAATATTCGCCTGTTGAGTTGTATTTTACTTTATGGTTAACATACAAGATTAACGTATCAGACAATTTAATCTTTTGTTTATCAAGATTATACCTTCGCACTTCATATAACGACGATGTTACAAATTCGTATTCAGACGGGTGAAAACACACATCGTTTTGCCAATATTTTACTGCAATAGAATCAATCAAATCATATTTTTCGGCCTTTAACTGATATAAATAAACCTTTTTATTATAACCACCGGTAACAATATATTTATCATCGTAACTAAAGCTAACTCCAACCGAGCTGTCATCATAAATAAATTTCTGTAGCAAAATTAACTGTTCATCTTTCCAAAGCCATATACATACCGCATTATCAGATGATGTGCTTGCCAGATATTTTCCATTATGGCTAAATTCTACTTTATTTATATTTTGTGCATGGCCGTTCAATACCTGAACTACTTTCTTATCTTCAAGCCTGATTATTGCAATATCATTATCACTTTTATATTTAGCATAAGCCAAAAACTTCTCGTCCGGAGAGAATGAAATCTGACCTCCCACTGATTTTGGATTTCCCTGATGAGTAAATACTTTTTTCCAGTCTTTATCATAAATTTCCAGGGTGTTATTCCCGATGGTTATTGCAAAATAGTTGCGAAAAGGAGAAAATCGTGCATCCATTATATAATCTGAATACCCACTTAATTCCTTTTTTTCTTTAAATGTAAAATCCTGACTCACAACTTTTAGTGAAATTTGAATAGCAATTACCAGAAATACTAAATATTTCATTTTTTATAATTTATAAATTGAAATGTTAAAATACTACTTTTTGCTAATTATTCAAACACAATATTTATACTACAATCATTTCCATGATTATTAATTACTTATCAGGTTTTCAGAACTGTAATTGTAAACAAAATCCGTATTTGGGTGTTAATTAAATAAATCAAAAATAAATTTGAGAATTCTAATTAATTCATATATTTACATGCTTAAATAATATGTTTTTCAGCATAAATATTAAATTCATCTTTCCAAAGACAAAATCTTAAATACTTACAAAACAACTATTTAATGAATATCAAAAACTAAAATATTAAAAAATTAATTTGTGTTTTATAACATAAATCAAATATATTTAGCTATATGGATGTAAATGGGAAAATATATAAAGAATTTCTAAACAGGATTCATAGACATAAAGAACAAAATAGCCAAGACAAAATAAAAAAACAACACGATAAGGGTAAATTGCATGCCCGGGAGCGAATTCATCTGTTATTTGATAAAAACTCCTTTGAAGAACTGGATGCATTTGTAACCTCAGCAACACCTGACTCGGGATTTGGAAAAATTGACGAAGCTTTTGGCGACGGAGTTGTTATTGGCTATGGCAGAATAAATGGCCGGCTGGTTTATATTTACTCCCAGGATTTTACAGTCATGGGAGGCTCTTTGGGTTCTGTACATGCCAAAAAAATTGTAAAAGTTCAGGATTTAGCATTGCGGGTTGGTGCCCCAATTATTGGATTAATCGACTCGGGTGGAGCACGAATTCAGGAGGGTGTAGCCAGTTTATCGGGTTATGCAAGTATTTTTCACAGGAATGTACAGTCGTCGGGAATTATTCCACAAATATCTGTTATTCTTGGCCCTGCAGCAGGTGGCGCAGTTTATTCACCTGCCCTTACCGATTTTGTTTTTATGACAAAAAAAACAAGTTACATGTTTGTTACAGGCCCTGATGTAGTTCGTGAAGTATTAAACGAAGAAGTTAGTTTTGATGATTTGGGAGGCGCCGAAATTCATGCACGAAAAAGTGGTGTTGCTCATTTTATTTATGAAGATGAAGAAAACACCCTCTTGGGAGTAAAAAAACTACTTTCATTTTTCCCGTCAAATAACCTGGAAAATCCCCCATTTGTTGATACAAAAGATGATAAATCGAGAGTTGAAGAAAAATTAAGAGCAATAGTTCCCGACGATCCAAATAAACCATATGATATTAAACAAGTAATTGATTTGATTATTGACAAGGATAGTTTTTTTGAAGTTTCAGAACATTTTGCATCCAACCTGGTTGTTGGGTTTGCACGCCTTAATGGTAAAGCTATTGGCATTGTAGCAAATCAGCCAAAAATTTTGGCAGGAGTGCTCGATATAAATTCTTCATTAAAAGGAGCCCGTTTTATTCGGTTTTGTGATGTTTTTAACATACCCATTTTAACATTAGAAGATGTACCGGGCTTTTTACCAGGCTTGGATCAGGAGCATAATGGACTCATTAAACATGGTGCAAAACTTTTGTTTGCCTATAGCGAGGCAACAGTACCAAAAATTACAGTAATACTTCGAAAATCGTATGGAGGGGCTTTTTGTGTTATGAATAGTAAAAACCTGGGTGGCGATTACAATTACGCCTGGCCAACAGCAGAAATTGCAGTAATGGGACCTGAAGGGGCTGTTTCCATTTTATACCGAAGAGAAATTCAACAGGCAGAAGATCCTAAACAACTAAAAAAGGAATTGGCTGCCAAATACAGGCAGGAAATTGCAAATCCATATATAGCAGATGAAAAAGGATATATTGATGAAGTAATTGATCCTGCTGAAACAAGAAAAAAGTTAATTGTTGCATTTGAATCACTTGAGAATAAGCATATTGATCCACCTTCCAGGAAACATGCCAATATTCCATTATAGAATTATGAACTATGAATTTAAAAAAATGAAAAAAATCAAATCCATATTAATAGCAAACAGAGGCGAAATAGCTATACGAATAGCCGATACTGCAAAGAAAATGGGAATTAAAGTGTTTGGTATAAAAACATCAAAAGAACCGGGTGCATACTACTTGCAGTTTATGGATGAAATAATTGATTTTACAGAAAATCAATCTGATATACCCGAATTTCTGGATATTGACAGGTTAATTTACATACTAAAAGAATATAACATCGATGCTGTTCACCCGGGATATGGTTACCTCGCGGAGAATCCATACTTTGCTCAAAAATGTATTGACGAAAAAATAATTTTTATAGGTCCTAAGCCCGATGCTATTTATAAACTAGGTAATAAAACTATTGCGAAACAAATAGCTTCAACACACCAAATTCCATTACTTGAAGGAAGCAATGGGAATATTAAAAATACAAAACATGCCAGGCTACTTGCTCAAAAAATCGGGTACCCTGTAATTTTAAAAGCTGCATCGGGAGGAGGTGGCCGAGGAATGCGAATAGTGGAAAGGGATGAAGATATTGAAAAAATGTTTAAAATGGCTCAAAACGAGTCTGAAAAAGCATTCGCTGACTCTTCCGTGTTTATGGAGAAATATGTAAAAAATCCACGCCATATCGAGTTTCAGATACTTGCCGATAATTATGGAAACACCATACATTTAGGAGAACGCGAGTGTTCAATTCAAAGAAAACATCAAAAATTATTAGAAGAATCCCCATCGAGTGCATTAAATGACGAATTAAGAAAAAAGATGGGTGAATCGGCAATAAAAATTGCACAAGCTTCAAAATACCAGAATGCAGGTACAGTTGAGTTTTTACTCGATGAATCGGGAAATTACTATTTCATGGAAATGAACACTCGCATCCAGGTTGAGCATCCTGTTACCGAAATGGTTACAGGCATTGACCTTGTTGAATGGCAGATTCGAATTGCACAAGGTGAAAAACTTACAATGAATCAGGATGATGTAAAAATTAATGGTTGGGCAATAGAATGCAGGATTAATGCCGAAGATGTACAATCTGGTTTTTCTCCTTTTTTAGGTACCATTGAAAAAATTCAATTTCCTAAAGGTAAAAATACTCGTATTGAATCAGGAGTTTCTGATGGTTCTGTCGTTACATCGTATTATGACTCAATGCTTGCAAAATTAATTTGTTATGGAGAAACACGCGAAAAAGCAATTGCAAATACACTTTCATCTTTAAATAAGATTATAGTAAAAGGTATTAAAACTACTATTCCTTTTCATAAAGCAGTGCTGACTAACCCTAAATTCATAAATGGAAATATTTCCACGTCATTTATTCTGAAAGATATGGAACAGCTCTACTATTCTGATACTGAAGATGAACTTATTGCTGCCTTTTGGGCTGCTTTAAACTATAATATTGAACTCGAAAGAGAGGATGCAACCTATGTTGATTACGAAAAAGGGAAAAACATGACTCCCTGGTTATTAAACAAACGATTAAAATCAATTTAATTTAACATTCCTATTATGATGTTCTCAAAATCAAAAAAAGATAAGCAAAAGTTTATTGCATGTACTGCAAATAATAAAAAGTATGAATTTTTAAACCCTAAAGAACTTTTTATAAAACAAGGAAAAGTTAAAGAACCCATTGAAATTGTTTCCGATAAAGATGGCTTTGTATTTATTATATGGAAAAAGAAAAGATTTCAGGTTGAGATTATTGAAAAAAACCAGAATAATTTCGAAATATCAGTCAATGGTGTAAGTTACCCTATTTCAGTTGAATCACCATTTTCATACAAACGTAAAAAATATTTAGCCAAAAATAAACAGGAATCCAAAATAGAACATATTCAGGCACCCATGCCCGGTAAAATTGTTGAATTTTTAGTCGAAGAGAACCAGATTGTAAAACAAGGCGATCCTCTCCTTATCCTTGAAGCAATGAAAATGCAAAATGAAATACTTTCCAATATCAATGGTAAAATCGTAACAATTAATTACGGGCCAGAAGACACCGTAATGAAAGACGATATTTTAATTGAAGTTGAAAAATAAAATAAAATCACTATTGTCCGGTAAAACTCTTAACAAGTATTTACTGTCGTGCTTATAGCACTTTTGATTTTTATAAATTACTGATTATCAACACGCTTTTGCCCATACGGGGCTTTTATTGAGTTCCTAAGGAACGAAAGTATGGTAAAACAATACCAACCAAAAAGGAAAGCCCTGTAAGGGCGAAAGAAACATAGATGTCTTATTGTTTCAAGATATCATTATTATATCTATATTTTTTATCGGACAACAGTGAAATTAAATATATGATGGAAGCATAAGTTTAACCTTATGTTTTCTTTTTTTATTGAGATACTATTTTTGTATTTTCACAAAATAATTTTATTGATTTTCGATAAAATAGTACATTTGAACTTTATTAACCTTTAATATTAATCAAAATGAAAAGAATTTTTACAACTATTTTATTTCTATTAATTGTTGTTTTTGCTTTTGCAGATCATGTTACAAAACAAGAAGCACAATTGGTTGCAGAAAAGTTTTTCGCAAACAAATCATCGAAAAAATTATCTGATATCCAGGTGAAAAATATTTTTGAACACAAGTACAATGAGGAAACATCCTTTTATGTTTTTACATTTGATAAAGGAGGATTTGTTATAGTTTCTGCTGATGATTTTGCATACCCTGTATTAGGTTACTCAACTTCAAACGAAGCACCCGAAATAATTGAGAATCCTTCTACGCAATATTATTTTGAGCGATATAAGAAACAAATAAATCAGTTAAAAAAACTTAAAATCTCATCGCCAGAAATAAAAAATTTATGGAATGATTACAAAAATGGAATTTTCGCAAAAACTTCAAAAGCAGTTGCACCATTATTAACAACAACATGGGACCAGATGCCCTATTACAATCAATATTGCCCAACTAATACACCAACAGGTTGTGTAGCAACAGCCATGTCGCAAATTATGAATTACCACGAATGGCCTGTATCCGGAAATGGATGGCATAAGTATAACTCAATTTATGGTGAACAATACGCAGATTTTGCTTCAGAAACTTACGACTGGGATAACATGCCTGCATCATTGTCTGCAGGAAGCACTTCAATCCAAAAAGAAGCAGTTGCAACTTTAATGCGTCATGCAGGTGTTTCTGTAGATATGAACTACACTACTACGGGCTCTGGAGCAAGCAGCCTGGATGTACTTTTTGCTTTAACTTCATACTTTAAATATGATCCTGCTACCATACAGATTTATAATTTTAATGCCGCACAAACTACTGAATGGTTAACAATGGCCAAAAATGAGCTTGATAATTCAAGGCCAATTTATTACGATGGAAGCAGCGAAGCCGATGGTGGACATGCATGGGTTTGCGATGGGTATGATGATACTGATAAATTACATATTAACTGGGGCTGGAGTAGTTCATACGATGGTTATTTTGCACCAAATGCAATGAATCCGGGTTCATATGATTTTGATGAAACAAATTCAATGATCATTGGAATACAACCCGGAACAACTGAACAAGAAATGATGTGGACCAAACAAGCAAGTGCTTTTACAACAAGTTCACGAGGTATTCAATATATATCAGCTGTTAACGACAGAATTGCATGGGCTGTAGCTTATGATGGCTCTGGAGGCGATGCAAATGTTAAAGATTTTACCAGAACAATAGATGGTGGTGCCAACTGGAAATCAGGAACAATAAACACTTCGAATACAACAGGTTATGGTGCAGCTATGATTAGCGCAATAAATAGTGATACTGCCTGGGTAGCATTATTTAATCCAAGTGGAGGAGGCAAAATTGTTAAGACTATCGATGGAGGTACAAACTGGGTTTATCAGTCAACTGCAACATTTTCAGCTCCAAATGGATTCCCCAATGTGATTCATTTCTGGGATGCCAACAACGGTTTTTGTATGGGAGATCCCAATGGAGGTTATTTTGAAATTTACACGACATCAAACGGTGGTGACACATGGACACGGGTGCCACAAGGCAATATACCTGCAAACTCTACCGGTGAATATGGTACTGTTGGTTACTATGCTGTTTATGGAAATACTGCCTGGTTTGCAACAAATAAAGGTAGAATCTTTAAATCAACTGATAAAGGTTTAAACTGGGTTGCATATCAAACTCCACTTACTGATGCCAGCTTTGAACTTTCATTTAAAAATGAAAATATTGGTATTATACAACGTAGAGGTCAATCAGGCGATAATAAGGTTCAATACATTACATCAAATGGTGGTGAAAACTGGACAACATTAACTCCAACAGGTAATTTTTACACATCTGGTTTTACATTTGTACCTGGATCTGATTTATTGATTTCAACAGGTTCAGATTCTGATCCTGAAACACCATTTATGGGGATATCATATAGTACGGATAATGGAACCACGTTTACTGAATATGCTGAGTTATATAAGAATCACCAGTTCACTACTGTTGGAGCTGCAGGTGAAAATGCAATCTGGGCCGGTGGTTTTAATGCTGATAAATACAGCGATGGAATGTGGCATTATGGAAATATTCTTGTTACAGCAAATTTCAGTATTAACAAAACAACAGTGGCAATAAATGATTCAACGGTAATATTTACAGATAATTCATACGGTGCTCCTGAATCATGGTCGTGGAACTTTGGCGAAGGTGCTTCCCCAGAAACTGCTATAGGACAAGGTCCTCATACTATAAAATATACATCTTCGGGTGCAAAAAATGTTAGTTTAACAGTAACAAAATCAACTGATGAACATCAATTGATAAATTACAACCTGATTACTGTAACAGCCCCTGTTGGTATTGAGGTACTTACTTCAACATTAGAATTTACAATTTTTCCAAATCCTGCTAAAAACTCTATTTATATCTCGAATATTGAAAATGCTAAAGTATCAATATACAATACAGCAGGTATATTAGTATTTGAAAAAGAAAATATTTCTTCTGAAACTCCTATTCAAATTGCAAATTTGAATAATGGTATTTATTATATTCATATAGTTGATGGAGAAAAATCAGGAACACAGGTTTTGAGTATTACAAGGTAATATAAAACTCATCCAAATTAAAAGCCCCAATTTGAAATTTCGGGGCTTTTTTTATTTTAATTTCTATGCTATATATTTACAGATATTTTTAATAGGATGGAATCAATAAAAAATATTCTCTTTAAAGAAGATACTTATAAAACAAAAGAAAACTCAAGAGTCTTTCTTGATAAAATATCTTTAAATACTCGCACTTACTTTGTTTTTAAATATTTACAGCTTCTATTCAGGAATAGAAGAGTTGCAAAAAAAGGATTGTACGATAGAAGAGCTTGGGCACTATCATCTTATGAGGTTATTAAATTAATTGAAAATTGTGGTGGTAGATTTGAAATTGAAGGTATAAACAATTTAAAAAATATTCAAGAGCCTGTTGTAATCGTCAGTAATCATATGAGTGCCATGGAATCCATGATTTTTCCCGGGTTAATCGCACCATTTATGGAAGTTACGTTTGTGGTAAAGGAAAGTTTGGCAAAACATTTTTTATTTGGCGTTGTTATGCGAGCCCGAAATCCAATAACAGTAGGTAGAAAAAATTCAAAAGATGATTTAATAAAAGTATTAAACCAAGGAAAAGAAGTACTTCGTAATGGTACATCTGTAGTTATTTTTCCACAAGGTGGGCGGCGCGATGTTTTTAAAGCAGAAGAATTTAATTCATTAGGTGTAAAACTTGCTTCAATTGCGGGGGTTAAAATATTGCCAATTGCTTTAAAAACCGATTTCTGGGGAAATGGTAAAATTATCCGTGATTTCGGTAAGATTGATCGTAAAAAACCTATACATATAAAGTTTGGAGAACCCATAACGATTGAAGGTTCAGGAAAAGAACAAAATAAAAAGATTATCGAATTTATATCCGATAATCTTTTTAAATGGAATAATTGATTTCTTATTTTCTTTTTAAATACTGATAATCTAAATAATACAAGAATTTTAGTGAAATACTATTTACCTGTTCATATCCAAGAGTATGTTCCAGGTTATTCCAAAAATTATTAATAATTATATCTCTTTCATAATTAATCGAGTTTTTCCAGACAATCGACAATTCACTACCCGGAGCAAACCTCCACAAATATTGCAAATCGATTGTAAATGCATTGTAATTGGTATCAAATTGTTTCCCATAAATATCAAAATCAATTGCATCGGTTAAATATCCTGACTTTAAAAGTTGGTAATAATCATCGTACTCTACCCTGCTCCAATAATGGCGCAATCTTAACCCTAATGATGATTTATTATTAAAAATATAATTGGTATTTAAGGTATTTGAAATGGTTAGCTGATCTCTTTTTCCAAAAAATATTGATTTGCTGCCATCAGTATTTTCATAATGGTCAACATGTCCGAATGTATTGTAATTGTTATCAAAACCCAACGTGTAAATAAACATCCATTTATCGCTAAAACGAATTCTCGGACTTAAAAATAACCAATAGCCATACCTGTCGTAGTCGAAGGCTTTCCATGCGCCCGGAACAATATCTATTGCAAATGTTTTCCTGTAATCTGTTGAAATCATACCCTCGGTAAATCCATATCTCGGCCTTTTAAACATCCAGTCAAAATCATACACTCTGGTTTCGTAATAATCGTGGGTTTCAACCGGGTAAAAGCCCATTGTTAAACGTGTAGTCAAATACTTTTTTGCAAATGTTGTCTGAGTTGTAAGATTTATATTAAAATCCGTGAATTTCCTGGGTTGATACAGGTTTTTATATAATATTTCCAATTCGTTTTGCCAGTTTAAAACTCTCCAGAAAGGCTTATTCACATTGTATTCTATTTCTGTACTCCAGCTTGATTCATTATTACTTTGCAAATATCCAAAGTCATTTGGATCGTAAGTATCCGATTCAGTATTGTGATTTAATTCGAACAAAAACTGACCTTTAATTTTGGCAAACTGCAAAAAATAAGCATGCCCAAATGTACTGGAATCAGTATAAATCTGGCTTAGAGTTCCCCTGGCAAATAATTGATATGTATTTTCTTTATTTTTAATCAAAGCTTCAGTACCTGTTACATTAGCAATATAATTTTCAGAATCGTATAATACATTCGTATTTACAAGGCTTACATAAGAGTTATTTTTTAAACTTTGATCCAAAACAATCATATTATAATTTGTAAATCCCTGTGTCTGATACCTGCGTTTTACATTGGTTAGTGTATCCTGAATAATTCCATCAACAGCACTGGTCATTGCATTAAAGAAACCTATACCAAGTCCTCTATTCGTACGGCCTGAAACTTTAGTTGCATTTAAAAGTTTTGTTTCAACCGGGTTTTCAATAATAATCTCGGTTGAATCAAGAACATCATCTAACGCTGACTTAAATTTAGGTCGGCCTCCTATTCTTCGTGAATAAAATATACCCGCTTTATTAAAAAGTTCTGTTCCCTCGGTAAAAAATGCTCTTTTTTCGTCGTACATGATTTCGTACGGTGTTAAATTCAGTATTTCATCATCAGATTGAACCTGCCCGAAATCGGGAATTAATATCATATCTAAAGTAAAACTTTGATTTATACCCCACTTTAAATCCATTCCGGCATTAAAATTATTACTCCAATTTCCATTTTCGTTATTTTCTAGGTACGATGAAATATAAGGGGTAACCGATAGGCGTAATGGTGGTTCTATATCTTTAATATCAGCAAGTTGACCAGATTGGCTTATAATTTCCTGTGCATTGTTGTCAACATAATTCCATGAGCTCCACTCACGGTATCGACGAATGTTCCTGAAAAAATTTATTCCCCAGGTCTGAACGGGTGTATTTGGAAAGCGAAGAGAAGAATAAGGGATTTTATATTCAACAACCCATCCTTGTTCAGTTATTTTAACAGCACTTTCCCAAACAGCATCCCAATTTGAGTCGCCTTCTTCTCCGATATGTTTTGCATCAGACTGAACACCAGCCGCAGAAACAAGAAATTCAACACCATTAAAACCATCATCGAATGGATTAATAACTATGGCAAATAAATCAGCATTGGCTTCATCAAACTTATCGCGCAAGGAGAGTTCCTGTAATATACTATCCGGATTTGAATCGTACAATATTACTCCAAAATAAATGGCATGATTATCATATACCATTCTAACTTCAGTTGGGTATGACGGATACTTTCCATTATAAGGTTCGTGCTGAATAAAGTCTTTTGCTATTGTGGCATTTTGCCATACAGGATCGTCAAGTACTGCATCAATTTTTGGATGTTCATTAGCTTTTATAGCTGAAATAACTTTTTTTTCATTAACCTGAGAAATTGCATTCAGGTTCAGCATTAACAAAGAAATTACAAAATATATCTTCCTTCTCACTCTTATTCATTTTAGTTATGAGTAAAAGACTTGAAGGTCTTTAAAAGGTTTAATTACAATAGTTAGAATTCTGATGTAAAATGAAATTTTATTTTATCGAACTTTTCCTGTGCCATTTGCAGGGCATAAGGTGATTCGGCTAAAAAAACTTCTCGTCCATATTTATCATCGGCAAGAGCATTGTATTTTCGTTTACGGAAATCTTCCAACTGGGCTTTATCGCTACTTTCCATCCAGCAAGCTTTGTATAATTGAATGGATTCGTACCGGCATTTTGCCCCATATTCATGTTCTAAACGAAACTGAATTACATCGAATTGAAGCTGCCCTACTGTTCCAATAATTTTACGCCCGTTAAATTTATTTGTAAAAAGCTGTGCTACTCCTTCGTCCATTAATTGATCCAATCCCTTTGCCAGTTGTTTGTATTTCATCGGATCGGCATTTTCTACATAACGAAACATTTCGGGTGAGAAGCTGGGCAATCCTTTGTAATGAATATTTTCACCTTCGGTAAGCGTATCACCTATTTTAAAATTACCTGTATCGTGAATACCAACAATATCGCCGGGGAAAGCTTCGTCAATAATTGACTTTTTATCGGCCATAAACGCTGTAGGTGTGGCAAATTTCATGTTTTTACCGGCACGAACATGTAAATAGTTTGTATTTCTTAAAAATGTACCTGAGCATATCTTCACAAAGGCGATTCTATCACGATGATTGGGATCCATATTGGCATGTATCTTAAACACAAAACCGGAAAATTTATTTTCAAAAGGATCAACTTCCCGCTCTTCTGCTACTACAATTCGTGGATGTGGTGCTATTTCAATAAAGCAATCAAGCAATTCCTGAACACCAAAGTTATTTAATGCGCTACCAAAAAATACAGGAGCTAAATGTCCTTGTAAATAGGTATCAATATCAAATTTTGGATAAACTTCAGTTATAAGTTCCAGCTCTTCGCGAAGAATTCTTGAATATTTTTCTCCAATATATTTTTCAAGCTCCGGACTATTAATGTCTTTAAACTCAATAGATTCTTCAACCGTTTGTTTCGATTCCCCACTAAAAAGATTTAATTTTTCTTCATAAATATTATACACGCCCTTAAATGTAGATCCGTTGCTAATAGGCCAACTTAACGGGCGAACCTTTATTTTTAATTCGTTTTCAATTTCGTCAAGTAGCTCGAAAGGATTTTTACCATTGCGGTCTAATTTATTCATAAACACCATAACCGGAGTATGACGCATGCGACAAACCTCCATCAGCTTTCGGGTTTGTGGCTCCACTCCTTTTGCTGAATCTATTACTATAATTACACTATCAACAGCGGTTAACGTTCGGAAAGTATCTTCGGCAAAATCCTGGTGACCGGGAGTATCAAGAATATTAATCTTTCTTCCTTTGTATTCAAAAGCCATTACCGATGTAGCAACAGAAATACCACGCTGACGCTCAATCTCCATAAAATCGGATGTAGCAGTTTTTTTAATTTTATTACTTTTTACTGCTCCAGCTATGTGTATTGCTCCACCAAATAATAATAATTTCTCGGTTAATGTTGTTTTCCCTGCATCCGGATGACTAACTATACCAAATGTTCTCCTGCGTTTTATTTCTTCCTTGAACCCCATAATAAATCAATTAAAAAGCTTCGAAATTGTTTTATTCCGAAGCTGCAAAAGTATAAAATTGAATGAATATATTTTAATATGTAAACACGATTTAAAAAATATCCATATTTTATGATTGTGAAAGCACATTTATTAATTTTTCACATCCTCCATTTTTAATAAATTCTGTATGTTCATTAACTGAATGAAAATGTTTTCCACATATTTCACGACATTCCATTTTGTAATCGGTTGTCTCATAAAATGATTTTATTATTCTTTCAAATTCAGTATCAGATAATGAGTACTTATATGTTTTTGCTCTAACCCTGGCAAGGGTGTTCATCCAAATTGCAACACTTAATGCACCGCATGCATTTCCACTCAAGCCAAATCCACCTGCAAATCCGGCAACCATAACCATTTCTTCATCACTACCACCCATTCTTTTAACAACTTCAGAAGCACAACTTATGGATTGATCTGGCAGATTTGTCGGATCAAAAGATAAACCTTCGTTTGCTGCCTGTATTGCATCAGGAGCCCATTTCCCTGCAAGTTTAAAGCAGGCAACCATTTTTCCGGTTATCAGGTATTTTAATATGCTGAATTTACGCGACCAATCTGTATTGGTTATTTCTGAACAGTTATCACTTTTTGCTTTGCTAATAAATGATTTTAAAATGTGTTGTGTTGCCAGAACAGACATACCAATGGCTTTATCCCGGTTTCCAAATCTTCTATATGATTCTGTTCCAACACCCATTGCAGCACCCCAAAGCATACCACATTGGTATCCTTGTTGAACTATACCTCCAGCTAATGGATCTATTGCATTTTCTTCAATCGGCTTTGGATTACCAAATTCTCGATTTAGAATATGAAAAAAAGTACGAGAACATGTGCCCTGTTTAAGAAATGTTCTTTTTGTTCTTAATTTTACCGTGTTGGTTTTTATAATATTCATATTTTCTGTTTTATTTTGAATTTTCTTCGGGATTAAAAGTAAAAACATCCTGAATTTGAACCTGGAAGACAAGAGAAATACGAAAAGCCAATTCCAGGGTTGGAGAATATTTACCATTTTCAATGGCAACAATCGTTTGTCGTGTAACACCCGTTTTATCGGCCAATTCCTGTTGAGTCATTTCATTCGCATGAAAACGCAACTTTCTTATATTGTTATTTATTAAGCACTTACTCATATTAAATCCCTTTACGATAAAAATATAACTTAGCTATTTCTGAAGCAATTGATGCGATAAATCCTGAAAAGATAAGAGTTATGAACATTACATAGGGTTGCATATTCAGCGTCAATGCTCCCATCGACAGAACAAACCCTATTATGAAAATCCAGTGCGATATTCGTATTGCTTTTAATTCTATTAGTTTGTCCCGCTCATCAGTTATGCTGGGGAAATCTTCGTTTGTAATAATTTTATTGATGATAGCAAATACAATATGAATGCTAATTTGAACCACAATCGAAACAGGTATTAAAAAGAGAAAGGACCTTCCCCAAAATTTAAAATCATTTAATGTTTCCGGGTTACCTGCAATATATTTTTGATATACATACAGAGAATAAAATCCGAGTATAAGTATAGAACTTATTACAGATACAAGAACCTGCTTTTCCTGAATAGTTATTTTTTCTTTCATATATCTAATTAGTTTAAACTTGATGTATATTATTCACGACACAAAGATTATAATATTATACATCATGTCAAAATTATTTGACACATATTTTTTTCAAAAGAGAAGAAAAGTATGTAAATACAATACTAAATGCATGATTATGTGAACTATTTAAATTCAGGCATTTAATAGCTGAAAAATAGTTTAATCATCTATGAAAGAAATAAAAAAGGATAATCTGATGCTATAAATCACTTTATAAATGTCCCGTTTCTGTATTCTTCAAATGCTTGTTGAAGCTCTTCCTGAGTATTCATTACAATCGGGCCTTGCCATGCAATAGGTTCGTTTAAAGGTTTGCCGCCAACAAGGAGAAATTTAACTGATTTATTTGTAGTTACTTTTATTTGGTTTCCTTTCTCTAACAATGCCATCTGGTTTTTTTCAATTACTGATTTTGAATCAAAGAAAATAGCTTCTCCTTCATAAACATAAGCAAAAACTGTATATTCAGGAATTATTTCATATTCAAAAACTTCGGCATTATCTATATTTACATCAAAATAAAAAATATCAATACCCAAATCGGTTACAGCTCCTTCGTTATTAAGGTATTTGCCTGAAATAAGTTTTACCTTAACATTTTCATTGATTTGAATAACAGGTATCTGCTCTGCTAAAACATCACGGTATTTGGGTTCAGTCATTTTCAATTTTCCAGGTAAATTAACCCACAACTGAAATCCCTGCATATTGCCATCATATTTTTTTGGCATTTCCTGGTGAATAATTCCACTCCCGGCAGTCATCCATTGAACATCGCCATTGTTTATTACACCTTTGTTTCCCAAGCTATCGCCATGTTCTACCGAACCTTCGAGTAAATAAGTTACAGTTTCCATTCCACGATGCGGGTGCCATGGAAAGCCCTGCAAATAATCATTCGGATTCGATGAGCCAAAATGATCAAGCAATAAAAAGGGATCGAATTCACCTTTTTCGTAAAACCCAAAAACTCGTTTAAGCCTTACTCCTGCTCCTTCAATTACAGGTTCTGCAGTTAATATTTTCTTTATCATTATTCATTATTTTAGTTTAAGAACATCAATACCAGAACTATAGGTTCCGAGTATTTTCACGTAAGGAATTTCATTTTCAGGAATTTCCATAATGTCCTTATCTAAAACAACAAAATCGGCAAACTTGTTCGATTCAATGCTACCCTTTTCGTTTTCTTCGAATGCTGCTTTTGCCGCCCAAATGGTAATTGATTTCAAAGTCTCTTCGCGTGTTAGCGCATTTTCTTTTTGGAATCCGTTTTTTGGATTCCCTTGTAAATCCTTTCGAGCAACAGAAGCATAAAAAGTTAAAAGAGGGTTTATTTTTTCAACAGGAAAGTCGGTACCATTTGGAATCCATCCATTTTGTGCTAAAAGATCTTTATAGATGTAGGCATATTTTAGGCGCTCCTCTCCCAGTCTTTTTCCAGCCCAATACATATCGGATGTAGCATGAGTAGCTTGTATTGATGGAATAATGTTGTAATCGCCAAACTTATTTAAATCATCAGGGTTTACAACCTGAGCATGTTCAATTCTCCACCGCAGGTCGTTTTTGCCTTTCAGATATTCAGAATAAATATCAAGCATCATCCGGTTAGCTGAATCACCAATAGCATGTGTACAAACCTGGTAATTGTTTTCGTAAGCAAGTCTGCATATTTTATTATACGTTTCCAATGATTCAATTACTAAACCTGTATTTTCAGGATCATCGCTATAAGGTTTTAGTAATGCTGCACCACGCGATCCAAGTGCTCCATCGGCATAAAGTTTTATTGATCGCACATTCAGGTAGTCCGTTTTATAAATACCCTTTTTTACAAAATATTCTATTGTTTCATCAGATGGCGTGAGCATTGCATTGATACGTAACCGGATTCTGTTGTTTTTCTGCAACGAATCTATTAGTAAAACTTCTTTTTTCGATAATCCGGCATCACCTACCGATGTTAATCCGGCAGCAAAGCAATTCTGTTCGCCTTGCTCAAGGGCTTTAACAATTGACACCTTATCAATTTCAGGCAGAATATTTTCAATTAAGTTCATGGCATTGTCAATAAGCACACCTGTTGGTTGTCCGTTTTGCAATACAATTTTACCTCCATCAATCCTGGTATTTGAAGTAATACCAGCCAATTGCAATGCCTTTGAATTTACTATTGCAGCATGCCCATCAACACGGCGTAAATAAACAGGCTTATCAGGAAATAAGATATCCAGTTTTTCTTTTGCGGGAAACTCTTTAACATCCCAGTCGTTTTGATCCCAGCCACGGCCAAGCACCCATTCCAGTTGGTATTTTAAATCGTGTTTTTTTATAATTCCGAGAATCTCATCAAATGATCTTGTATCACGCAAATCGGCCTGAAGTAAGGAAAGGCAATATCCATAAAAATGACAATGCGCATCGATAAAACCGGGGTAAACGAATTTTCCTTTCAAATCAATTATGCTATCAGAGTTATATTTTGATAGTATTTCACCAGACTGCCCAACTGCAATAAATTTACCATCTTTTACAGCAAAGCTTTCTGCAAGTGAAAACTCACTGTTTACAGTATAAATGTTAGCATTGTGAACAATTAAATCAACCTGTTCTTTTTTACATGAAGTCATAATCAGTCCTATTATCGTGAGTATAAGAAATCCATTTTTCATAACTATACGATTTATATTTTAAATAAAAATACAAAATTCATTACTTAATGTATTACAAACTATTACTTATACCTTATTTTCTATTTTTATAAGACCAGTGCATGAGCCATACAGCAAGGATGAGCATGAATATTCCTATTCCAAATGTCCAGGTAAAGCCTAACAACTCATAAAATAATATTCCTAAAAATGGGGAATAAATGCCCCTAAACCCGGTTAAGAATAAATGCACCGACTGATAATCACCAGCTTCTTCATTTGAGCAAAAATAAGATGAACCAATATTCCATGAGAGGATAATCGTTGCATTGAACAAACCAAAAAAAATTGTTGCAATAAGGAGTGTAATATAAATCTTTATAGTTAAAACCTGAAATGCCAGGGGGAAATATGCCGAAAGTGCTATAAATAAAATATACCCCGCCATTGATGCAAAAGAAACAATTGTAAACTTTCGAGGATCAATTTTACCAATCAACTTTCCAAAAAATGGAAGTAATAATATAGCTATAATGTTATAAGCGTTTTGGTAAAAAGCCACACTTGAATAATTCAAAGAAAGAGCTTCATTGTAAAATATATTAATTACCGATCGTGTACTATTAAATGTAAATCCATAAAACAAGTAAGCTATTTGAAAATCTAAGAATGGTTTATTTGTTTTTAAAATGATTACCATCTTTTTAAATGAACTAACAACCGACATGATAAGGCTTTCGGTTATAACAACCTTTGTTTTAGGTATATATTCAATAATTGAAATCAAAATAACACTGATAATCCCGAGAATACCAAGTATTGGAAATATATAGGTAAAAGCAAAATGGTCAGAATCGAGTACAAAGCCAAAAAAGAAAATAGTTAGCATCATCATGATTTGCCTTACCGTGGTTGATAATCCATATAAACGCCCAAAATTTTCCTGCGAATATGCATTTTTAAGAAACAGGTTTATTGTTGGCAAAACTATGGGGTACGATAAATAATAGGTAAAAAATATAAACAGGAATACATAATGAAATATGGAATTGGCTGAATACATTTCGGGATTTCTGGGAAAAAACAACAAGAGAACAAGGGGTAAATGAGTAATAAAACCAGCTATTCGCAGCATGCGACCCTTACGTTTAGCCCTAAATATCAATTCGTTAAAAAATACTGATAGTAAAAGTACTATCAGGCTTGACTGAAATAAAAAACTAAGCTGGTAACTGTTGCCATTTAAGCTTTTTATAAATACATATTCGTTTAAAAGGAGAGCCCCTCGAATCATTCCATCAATTACAGAAAATGTAATATGAAGTTTGAACGAACGTGATTCTTTTACAGTGAGTGAGTTGAAAATTTTTAAAAGCATTCAGGTACTTTAAGCATTATTGACCGACAAATATACTTTAAGTTTAATCTCATATACCAAATATTTTCAACTTAACTCCGTTAATAAATCATCTAAAATCGTGTTTAAAAATTATTACCTTTGAATTCTAATGATATACATCATGAATAATAACAAAAAACAAGGACGTTACGAGCGAATATACAACCAGTTAAAAGAACTTCTGGTTAAAACTGACGATCATTATGCCCGAATGTCAACTATTATTGCTGTATTGCATCACAAAGTGGATTATTTTTTCTGGACAGGATTTTACTTTTTAAAAAATGATAAGTTAATAGTAGGCCAATACCAGGGAGCTGTGGCATGCCAGGAGCTTAAAAAAGATACCGGAGTATGCTGGGCAGGTATTAATCAACAAAAATCAATCGTGGTAGCTGATGTGGAAAAGTTTCCCGGTCATATCGCATGCGATTCACGTTCAAAATCTGAAATTGTTATTCCTTTAAAAAATAAAACCGGGGATATTATAGGTGTGCTCGATGTGGATAGCAATGAATACAATTCGTTCGATGAGATTGATGAACAACAATTAACAAAAATTCTTGAATTAATTTATTTGTAATATCCCGTGAAAAAATTTCTTTTATTACACCTATTACTATATGTATTCAGTGGGACAACTTTTTCTCAGTTGAATGTAAATCATTTTATAAATCTTGGAAGATGGAACCTGGGAAACCAGAAATACAAAGAAGCCATTGAATATTTTAATACTGCAATAGAAATAAAACCCAATATGGCTGAAGCCTATTTTTTACGAGGTGTAGCAAAAGACTATCTTTTAGATTATATTGGCTCAGAACAGGATTTTACAAAAGCAATCCAAATTAAAAGCAATTATACACATGCTTATTATTACAGGGGAGTATCAAGAATAAATCTGAAGAAATATTATCTTGCCATAAATGATTTTAGCGAGGCCATTAAATTTCAGCCTATTGAACCCGATTTTTATACCTACCGGGGGTATTGCCGGATAAATATTGATCAATTCGATATGGCAGTCGAAGATTTTAATAAATCAATAAGCTTATTAAAGAAAAATAAAAAAGCATTCAATTTCAGAGGTGTTGCCAGGTTAATGCTAAAAGATACCACGGGTGCGCTTCAGGATTACGACGAAGCAATTCAAATTGATCCTGAATATTTTTACGCCTATTTAAACAAAGGATCATTATATTACGAGAAAAAGCAATTCGACACCGCCATCGTGTTTTTCAATTATGTTATTCAGTACGATCCCTTAAATACATCTGCATACATCAACCGTGCATTATCTAATCATGAATTAAAAAGGCTGAAGAACGCCATCGCCGATTTAGATACTGCCTTGCAAATTGAACCCGAAAATTCAATTGCTTTATTTAACAGGGCTTTAATGAAAAACCAGGCAGGAGATTTAAACTCGGCCATACTTGATTTGGATAAAGTTATTCATCTTAATCCCCAAAATGTTTTATGTTTCTACAACAGGGCTGTTTTTAAAATTGAAGCAGGCGATTTGCAAGGTGCTTTTATTGATTTTTCGCACGCTATAGAGATTTATCCGGATTTTGCAAAAGCCTACCTTAACCGTTCATACGTAAGGCAAAAGTTAAACGATATTAAAGGAGCTTATGCCGATAAGGAAAAAGCTGAGAAAATAATTGCATCTGTTAATTCAAATAAAGATGAATATGTAAGTTATGCCGACACCTCATTAAATTACCAGGCATTTGTTACTTTCAAAACAAGTAACCGGTTTTTTAATCCTTCAACATATAATTCAAAGATTGAACCTGAACAGAATTTTGCATTACTTCCCGGAACATTTAACAATGCTTATTTTAAAAGAATAACTCATTTAAATAATGATTTATATACTGTTAAAACCGAACTTGAAAATCTGGGATTTGTAATTTCTCAGGAGCTTGATGAATATAAAGACAACGAGTATTACCGTGAAAAAATAGATGAATTCTCTAAAATAGATAAATCTCAAATTCATATACTACAAGGCATTTACACCAGCATGTTAAAAAATTTTAACGAGGCAATTACTGTACTTGATGAAACAATACAAAAAGACAGTACTAACTTTTTAGCATATTTCAGCCGCGCCAATATTCGTTCAGAAATGATCGATTTTATGAAACAACTCGATAATGAAACCGAGTTGTACTTAACACCATTGAATCAAAATGGAGTAAAAAGTGAAATCTTAAAATCAACCGAAGATTATTTTGATTACAATCTCATTATAACGGATTTATTAAAAGCAAAAAAATTATCCCCCGACTTTATCTTCTGCGATTACAATGTTGGTAATACTTATCTGAAAATGAGAGAATACAAAAATGCTATTGAATATTATAATAAGGTAATAGCTGCTGATTCCGAATTTAAGGAAGCCTACTACAATCGTGGTTTAACCTACATTTACCTTAAAGAAAACGAAAACGGCTGCATGGACATGAGCAAAGCCGGTGAACTGGGTATAGAATCAGCTTACCAGGTTATTGGAAGGTTTTGTGATAATTGAAATAGTTGAATTCGAATTTAAAAGCTCAAATACAAAACGCTGATTATTATGATTTTCTTAACATAATCAAACGTCATATTTCATAATAATCCGCATTTATTTTATTTATGATTGGGCTTTCTCTTTTAGTTTTTTAATAAAATCGGTATTTATCCAGTAAATATCGGAATTCCCGTTACCCGGCTTAGTTCTTCTGTTTTCTAATTTTGTTAAAGACCATTCAGAATAAAGGTCTTTGTATAAAATTGTCTTTTCTGTTGATGCAAAAAATAAATACTTGCCATCGGGAGTAACAGAAACACTGATTGCATTTTTACATGGAAGGTTTAATTCTTTTATTAAATCTATTCCTTCGCTCCAGCTATCATCCGTATTATGGAAAAATAACATGTAGGTTGATCCCCGTGGATTCAGGGAGTCTCTTCCTGCAACACAACCAATTAAATAACTTTCATCGGGAGCTATACAGGCATTAAAATGGTTTCCTATATCATTTACCGGTGATGGAAGAATTACAGGATTTTGGTAAACTCCATCAATCACTTTTGATCTTAGAATTTGTGAAACGCCTGTATTTATATCCGTTCTGCAAAAATAAAGAGTTCCATCCTGAGTTAATGAAGGGTAAAACTCATCGTAGGCATTAATATTTTCGGGTAAAGGTTTACTTTCACCCCATGAGCCATCATTTTGTCTTACGGCAAACCAAATATTCTGATTTTGCCAACCTGGCTTTGCTGTTTCATTTTCACGTGGCTTTGTTGATAAATAAAATATTGTATTTCCATCAACAGATAATGCCGGTTCGGCA
This sequence comes from Bacteroidetes bacterium GWB2_32_14, assembly GCA_001768235.1. Classification (GTDB taxonomy): domain Bacteria; phylum Bacteroidota; class Bacteroidia; order Bacteroidales; family UBA12077; genus UBA12077. Next base: position 4,304 of record MENK01000033.1, on the reverse strand, counting down.
AAAAAGAAATTGGTATCTCTGGCGAAATCGGCAACTACAGGTTCCTTCCATGCTCCATTTTCTTGTTTAGTTATCATTATTGTGTTCCAATCACCCATAAACAGGGAATAGTATATTTCATTGCCATCGGGAGTGATGGCTAAATCCCTCTCGTACATACCCGTTGAAATTAAGCCGGGTGCAAAAATTACAGCCGAATTGCCAGGCAGGGTTTGACCAAGATATGGTTCACTTATACTTTCAAACTTATTTTCTGTTTGTGAGCAAGCTACTAAAAAACCCAGAGTAATAAATAAATGTACTTTTTTCATAATTCTAAGCATTTTCAATTAATATAAATTTGAAATCAATTAATATAAGGATGAATAAATTACGATTTACCCCATTAAAGTACAAAAAAAATCCACAACCTGTTTGATTGTGGATTTTTTTAAATATAATATAAATTTTTATTTGCCAGTTATCCAGTTTACTACCTGATCGTCGAACGGGTTTGTTTTAGAATAAGCAACATCAACCAGTTTGCCGTTTTCATCGATCATGTATTTCTGGAAATTCCATTTTACATTCGAGTCCATAACTCCGTTTTGTTCCTTTGATGTTAACCACTCGTATAAAGGATGAATATCTTTTCCTTTAACAGAAATTTTGGCCATCATGGGAAAAGTAACATTGTAATTTGTTAAACAAAATTCTTTTATCTCACTGTTGCTCCCGGGTTCCTGGCTCATGAAATTATTTGCAGGGAAACCTATAATTACAAATTTATCTGAACCAAATTTTTCGTACAATAATTGTAGATCCTTATATTGCGGGGTAAATCCACATTTTGATGCCGTATTAACCACGAGCACTTTTTTACCTTTCAAAGAGGAAAGATCGAAATCATTTCCATCAATATCTTTCACTTTAAAATCATGAAATGTTTTTGTCTGAGCCATAGTTGTAATTGTTAATAAAATTGCAGCTAATAAAAATGTCAATTTTTTCATATCAATAAATTATTTTATTTGTTTAGTTTAACTTTTACTACTCTAAACAAATTACTTTTCGATATGTTCAATTCAAACTATTTTTCGGAAGAAATAAAATAGGTAAGAGATAAATTTATCACCTGGTTTCTTGATAAATCGTAAACAGATTCAGATGTATATTCGAAAATATCGGTAAGAGTATAATAATACCGTGCCCCAAATTGAAAAACACCAAAATTTGAATTGTATGTAAGGCCTAATTCCCCCACAATGTTAAAATCAAATTTATTTTCAATTGTCTTTGTATAATATTCGCGTACATACAATTCATTCCCAATTTTTACAGATTCTTTTTCAGAAATAAGATAAGCTACAGATGTTCCAAGATTTAAAAAATATTTCAGATTCCTGTTACCTAAGTAAATGTGAGTCATGAAAGGTAATTCAATATAATCTAATCTTCGGCTATATGAATTTGAAATAGTATCCAGATTTTCTTCCCATCCTTTTTGCGAATAATTTAATTCTATTTGTAAAGCAAAGAATTTTTCATTTGCATATTTAAATACCAATCCGCCATTATAACCGGGAAGTAAATTATAATTAACTGTTGGCGAGAAATCAACAAATGAGAAATTTACACCCTGACGGATTCCAAATAAAGCTACCGGTTTAAAATTATTATTCTGGCTATATAGATTTACTCCGGCAATAAATATAACAAGTGTAATTACAATCGCTTTTTTCAAGGTTTAATGCTTTTTGAATTCAAGGATGACAAATATAAGAATAAAAAACAGATTGTCAGAAATAGATATTGTATCAAAATTTATTTTAACTGATGAATTACTATTTTACTTTTTTTGATTTAAAAATCATTATTCTACTTGACAAGAGCAATTACATTTAATAATTTGCACATACTATGGAATTCATTCAGCCATCAATAGAATTTTTAGGAATCAGAATTGATGAACCGGTAACAACAATAACCGATTTAATGGTTTCGGCAGTTTGTTTTTATGCATTTTATAAACTGAGTAAAATCCATATTCATAATAAAGTGCATCTTTATTTAACCTATTATTTTTTAAGCATGGGTATTGCAACTGCTATTGGTGGTATTGTCGGTCATGGATTTTTATATTTATTCAATACACAATGGAAATCACCTGATTCATTAGTGAACATTTTATCGTTTGTATTTGGTGATGAGCTGTTAAAAAACGTGGCAAATCCTTGGAAGCTGCCGGGGTGGCTTACCAGTATGTTTTCCATCATGCTGGTTGAACGTGCCGCAATTGAATATGCTCGCCCGTTAATTAAACCAAGATTAGGAAATATTTTTGCGTGGATAAATATTATTGAACTTGCCACCTTTGTTACAATAACATTTTTATCTCTTAATTTTTTCTTTGTAGAGGTACATTCTGCTTACGGTTTATTAATTGTTGTTACAAGCTTTAATCTTGTAGTTTATTTAAAAACGAAAAGTAAGGGAAGCAAACTCTTTCTTATTGCTGTAAGTTTTTCGGCTTTAGGTGCATTGTTCTTTATGAATAAATGGGGCTTTAGTATCTGGTTTAATCATTTCGATATAAGTCATACCCTTATGACAATAAGTGCTTATTTCTTTTATTTAGGAGCAAAGCAAATACTTACCGATCCGGGTTTATCAATAAAATAATTGCCAGCTTAAACTTTTTGTTTATTTTTTTGTTTACCATTATAAACAATGTTTAAACAAATTTTTATTTATTAAAATCAAATTGACTATGAAAAAGATTATGTATGTAATAGCAGCAGTATTTTTGCTTATTGGAATGTCATCGTATGCACAGGATTTTAAAGCCAATGCATCAAAATCGGAACTGAAATGGACTGGTAAAAAAGTTACCGGCGAACACTGGGGGTATGTTAATCTTAAAGACGGAAAGCTCGCGTTAAAAAACAACAAAATTACTTCAGGTGAATTTACAATTGATATGACAAGTCTTATCAATAAAGATTTAACTGATGAATCATGGAATCAAAAGTTAATAGGCCATTTAAAATCGGATGATTTTTTTAGTGTTGAGAAATTTCCTTCTGTTAAATTGGTTATTACCGAAAGCAGTGTTTTTTCAAACAATGAAGCAACTGTGAATGGAAAACTTACTATTAAAGGAATTACACACCCTATAACTTTTAAAGCAAAAAAAGACGGAAATGTATTTACAAGCACAATTACTGTTGATCGAACTAAATACGATATTCGCTATGGTTCAGGTAAATTCTTCGATAGTCTTGGTGATAATATGATTTATGATGATTTTATTCTGGATGTAAAACTTGTTGTAGAATAATTTTCTCGATTTAAAAAAAGTAATAGAAAAAGAATTTTCTATTACTTTTTTATAAAAGTTTTAACCCATCATCTGAAATTTCAACAATGTGTTTTTTGTATAAAGCTCCAACAGCTTTTTTAAATGTTTTCTTGCTTGTACCGAATAATCCATAAATAGTCTCTGGCGACGATTTATCGGTAACACTTAAAAATCCTTTATTCGCTTTCAGCTTTTCAATAATTTTTTCTGTTAAATCATCAATTTTTTCAAAACCGGGTTTTTCAAGAGTTAAATCAATTTTACCATCATCTCTAACTTTTTTTATAAAAGCTTTGAGCATTTGTCCCCGTTTTAAGGTTCTGAAAACTTCATTTTCGTATAAAACGCCCCAGAATTTATTATCGACTATTGCTTTATATCCAAGTTCAGTCTGACTATGTATTAAAATATTTACTTCGTCGTCGGGTTCGTAAATTGCCGGTTCAACATTTAAATACTTATCAATTTTGGTAGTTGCTGCTACACGATTTGTAAGCTGATCGAGAAACACTTTGACTATGTATGATTTATCCTTTTCCAGGGTTTGTTTCTGTTCATTAAAAGGAACGAGTAAATCTTTAGTTAATCCCCAATCAAGAAAAGCACCTACTTTATTAACAGAAACCACTTTAAGAAAAGCGAAATCGCCAACCCGGGCAAAAGGCATTTCTGTAGTAGCAATAATTCGATCTTCGGAATCTGTATATATAAATACAGCAATTTCATCATCCACATCTAAATTCTCGGGGATGTATCTTTTAGGAATAAGAATTTCACCTTCTTCCTGTCCATCGAGATAAGCACCAAAATCGACGAATTTAACTACTTTAAGGGTATTTATTTTTCCTATTTCAATCATAATTCATGTATCAGTTAACAATCAAAAGTAAACAACCACCACCAAAGGTGGTGGCTTTTAAAAACTTTTAACTCTAAAAGAGTTTATAATCTTTATCTTCTTCTT
>MENK01000032.1 GCA_001768235.1 Bacteroidetes bacterium GWB2_32_14 | reverse complement strand
CCGTTGATGCAGTCCAGCTTAATGTAAATGTAGTTTGAGCTATACTTGCTGATGCCAAATTGGTTGGAGCAGTAGGAGCCTGAGTATCAGTTGAAACATAAGCACTACCAACACCAACAGCATACATTGCATTTGTAACAGCTATTTCTTCAGCAGAACCAGCACCATACAAATCAATGGCAGATTGAATAGCAAATGTTCTTGCATTAGCATAAGTTGAGCTGGATGTCATATAAACACTTTCGATACGGTATGTAATTTTTTCTGCTTTATCAATTCCGATTGCAGAAATATTATAAGAATTACCATTATCGTTTGTTCCTGAACCACCAACTGAAATTAAATAGTACCAATAACAGAAAGGGCCGTTGTTTGTGTGAACACCATAATAGTCAGATGAGCTTGTTACCCAATATTCTCCTAAGTATGTATCAGGCAAACCTTTTGATTTAGGGTCGCTTAACGAACGAAGAACATATCCAAGATCTTCTCCCATTAACCAGGTGTCTTTATCTGGAGCATAGTAATACTCAACAGTACATCCCCAAATATCACTGAAAGCTTCGTTTAATGCTCCGGGTTCTTTAGAATATACCAAGTCGCAGGTGTATTCGCAAACAGCATGTCCAAATTCATGTCCAAAAACATCAAGTGATGTTAAAATGTCAAAAGTTGATGCACCATCACCAAAAGTAAATACAGAACCATTCCAGAATGCATTCTCATAACTTTCGTCATAGTGTACATATGTTTTAATTAGTGCACCGCTTCCGTCAAAGCTGTTTCTTGCATGAATATTTTTGAAATAGTCGTAAGTAACCATTCCTGCCCAATGAGCATCTAATGCACCATTATCTTTTGCAGCATTATCATATTCTGCAGCTGTCCAATTGTTATCAACATCGGTAAAATCAACTGCACTGGTATAACTTGTTGATTCATTGCAATCGTATGTATAAATACCACTACCACGTGATACATCTCGCAAACGATAAGAGCCATTATAACTATCAGTAGAAATTGATTTTGTTCCGCTATATCTGGTTACTGCAGTACCTGTTGCCGCAGCTTTCTTTATAATAGCATTTGTATGTACTATTTCGCCTGTGTGGGCATTAACATAAATATAGTCACGGCTTAATGGTTTTGATGCATAAACATCAATTTTATAAGCTAAAACCATTTCATAAACATCATTAGGATGTTTATTGTAATCAGCAGCAACAATAACTAATTCGGGTGCAGGAGTGAAAGATTTGTCTTGTTCCCACATGTATTTTTCTGCATTTACAAATACTTTTGCATTCTCAAAAGCTTTTTCAGCAGAAATTGATGGTGTTGTGTTTATGTTGTTAATTAACTTGTATTCACCACTTAATGATTCAATAACATTGTTACGGCTATGTACAATGTAAGTACCATTTTCAACTTTAATTCCTTTATAATACTGTTGGAATCTTTCGTGAGTAAAACCAATCTGATCTTTTTCAGTTCGCAGGGTTTTGTACTCATCGTTTTTTGTCATATTTAAAACGCTTGACAAAATAGCTTTTGATTCAACTTGAGAAACGGTTTTTCCTTTTGTTTCAAATTTAACAAAAGTAGGACTTCCATTACGGTCAAGTTCCTTTTTTTGAATTTCTTGTGCCATCAAAGATGCACCTGCAAAAAGAAAAACAAGTAGCAGGGTAAAAAATCTTTTCATAAATAATTTAGTTTAGGTTAAATAAAATATTTGTGTAATTCTGGTGTGAAATTTATTATTAAAAAAAAGAATAAAAACTCTTTATCGACAAACAACAACTTCCTACCCCCGAAAAGTTATTATCTCGGGGAAATGAAAAATGGGTAATTTGTCTCGATGATGTTGTTCTGTTTGTTATTGTATTGATATATATGTATATATGATTAATAGCTTAAAAGAGAAGAATAATTACCTTTAAAAAAACATTTTAAAATTAAACGTATTTCAAAAATTAAGGTCAAAAGTTTTACGTAATAAATAATTAATCTTAAATAACATGAATAAAAAATTAATTGCTTACATCGCTATTCTTTTACTTGCGAATGGTACTTTGTCAGCTCAGGAAAATACGGGAAAGAAAAGTGCTTATCAGTTTACTGTTGTAAAGGAAATCAGGACAACACCTGTAAAAGATCAAAACAGATCGGGAACATGTTGGAGCTTTTCAACAATATCATTTTTAGAATCGGAAATGCTAAGAATGGGTAAACCCGAAGTTAATTTATCTGAAGCATGGGTCGTTAGACATTCTTATTCCGATAAAGCTAAATTATACGTAAGATGGCAGGGAAGTCTGAATTTTGCTGGTGGTGGTGGTTTTCACGATGTAACCAATTGCATAAAAAAATATGGTATTGTTCCTGAAGAAGTATATGCAGGTTTAAATTATGGTACCGAAAAGTTTGTTCATAACGAAATGGATGCTGTTTTAAAAGCTTACATGGATCAGGTTATTAAAAATCCGAATAAAGAATTATCTACTGCATGGCATAACGGGCTCGAAGGTATTTTAGATGCTTATCTGGGTGAGAAAGTTGAAAAATTTACCTATAATGGAAAAGAATACACACCAAAAACTTTTGCAGCCGAATATGTTGGAATTAACCCTGATGATTACATCGAAGTTACCTCATTTACACATCACCCGTATTATACCAAATTTATACTTGAGTTACCTGATAACTGGTCCTTTGATGAAGTGTATAATGTTACTCTTGATGATTTTATTCAAATTATTGATAACTCTATAGAAATGGGTTATACAGTTGCCTGGGGCGGTGATGTAAGCGAAAAAGGATTCTCATGGAAAAACGGTGTAGCAATTGTACCGGATATTAAATACGAGGAAACAAGCGGATCGGATAAAGAGCGATTAACAGGATTAACAGCAAAAGAAAAAGATGAAATCTTGTATTCATTTGAAAAACAACTCAAAGAATTAGAGATTACTCCGGAATTACGTCAGAAGGAATTTGATAATTACAATACTACCGATGATCACGGGATGCATATTGTTGGTATTGCAAAAGACCAAAACGGCAATAAATTTTATAAAGTAAAAAACAGCTGGGATATTGATAATCCTTACAATGGATACATTTTTATGTCGGAAGCATTTATAAAATTTAAAGCTACCGACATCATGATTCATAAAAATGGAATACCAAAAGAAATAGCTAAAAAACTGGGGTTATAGTTAGGTTTTTTTCGTAATTGAGAGCCGCTCTAATTTGAGCGGTTTTTTTTAACCAAAATTTATAAATATTTTTGTTTGTCATTCAAATTCGAAATGATTATGGAATGTAAAAAAGATCAGAACAAGAAGAATTGTAACTGTACCTATCCATGCAGTAAGCAGGGAATCTGTTGCGATTGTATTGCTTATCACCGCAAAGCTGGTGAATTGCCTGCATGTTATTTTCCAAATGATGTCGAAAAAAGTTACGATCGCTCAATCAGTAATTTTTTGGATACCATTCAGGAACGCGGATATTGGTGGAATTAATCTTATATACAATGACAAAAGAACGATGCCCCTGGCCAAAGAAACCTCTCGATACAGAATATCACGATCATGAGTGGGGTGTACCACTTCATGATGATCGTAAGTTATTTGAATTTCTTGTGCTTGATGCTTTTCAGGCAGGACTAAGCTGGAGTACTATATTGAATAAACGCGAAAACTTCAGGAAAGCATTCGACCAGTTTGATTACCATAAAATTTCAGCTTACGGGCAGGATAAAATCAATGAATTGCTCCATAACGAAGGTATTATCAGGAATAAATTAAAAATAAATGCTACCATTAAAAATGCCAATGCATTTATAAAAGTACAGCAGGAGTTTGGTAGTTTCGATAAATACATCTGGTCGTTTACAGGAGGGAAAACCATTATAAATAAGTGGAATGAGTTAAAAGAAATACCAGCCAAATCGAAAGAATCCGATGCCATGAGCAAAGACTTGCAAAAAAGGGGATTTACCTTTGTCGGGTCAACCATATGTTATGCATTTATGCAAGCTGCCGGAATGATAAACGATCATCTGGTGAGTTGCTACAGATATAAAGAAATTAAATATGATAACTAACGATATCATTTGTGCCATATCAACACCCCAGGGTAACGGGGCAATAGCTGTTATCCGTTTAAGCGGGATTGGCTCCATTGAGTTGTGCGATAAATTCTTTCAATCCCCCAAAAACGATAAAAGACTTATCGATCAGTCAGCAAATACAATTCATTTTGGCGGGTTAAAAGATAACGATCAGCTAATTGACGAGGTGCTTGTTTCCATTTTTAGAAATCCCCATTCTTATACAGGAGAAGATAGTATCGAAATATCGTGTCATGGCTCAGAGTATATACAACAACAGGTATTGCAACTATTTATAAAAGCAGGAGCCCGGTTGGCCAGGCCGGGTGAGTTTACCATGCGTGCTTTTCTGAATGGAAAAATGGATTTGTCGCAGGCCGAAGCAGTGGCCGATCTGATTGCATCCGCATCGGCAGCATCGCACAAAGTAGCGATACAACAAATGCGTGGCGGTTTTTCCAACGAAATAGCTGTTTTACGAGGACAATTACTCCATTTTATTTCTTTACTCGAATTGGAGCTCGATTTTAGCGAAGAAGAAGTAGAGTTTGCCGATAGAAAACAGTTAAATCATCTTTTACTGAACATTCAGCAAGTAATTGCAAAACTGATTAATTCATTTAAGCTGGGGAATGTTATCAAAAACGGAATTCCTGTTGCTATTGTAGGACAAACAAACGTGGGAAAATCAACTTTGTTGAATCGTATTCTAAACGAAGAAAAAGCGATTGTTTCCGAAATTGCAGGCACAACGCGTGATGTTATTGAAGATGTAATTAATATCGAAGGTGTTGCATTTCGTTTTATCGATACCGCCGGTATTCGTGAAACAACCGATACCATTGAAACGATTGGCATTGAACGAACATTCGACAGGATAGATAAAGCATCTGTCGTTTTGCTTTTAATTGATGCCAGCGATAACGAACATGAGATTTCCAGTGCCATAAAAAAAGTTAAAGACCGGATAGGGAAGGCTGATAAGAAACTCATTGCATTGGTAAATAAGATGGATCAGCTTGATAAAGCTAAAGAAACAATAATTGACAACATCCTTTCTAAAAACCTTTCAACGGAAGATACCCGACTTAAAATATCGGCTCAGACAGGAAAAAATATGGAACAATTGGTTTTCGAGTTACTGTCTGCGGTTAATTTAAATGCGTTAAACCAGAACGAAGTAATTATTACTAACATTCGCCATTACGAAGCTTTACAACGGGCATCAGAATCGTTGCAACGAGCCATTGAAGGTTTAAACACAGGTCTCACAGGCGATTTTCTGGCACAAGACATTCGTGAAACACTCCATTATCTTGGTGAAATATCTGGCGAAATAACTACAAATGAAGTACTTAGTAATATTTTCAAGAACTTTTGTATCGGAAAATAGTATCAAGTATCAAGATTTTAGTATAAAGACTCAAATCTCTAGTATCACATCCCATATCTCACGTCTCAAATCTTGATACTTACGTGAAAAATATACCCGATCTGATATAAATTTTATAAAATTATTTGTTTTTATACCTGAAAAGGTATAGAAACTAAAGTTCAATTAGTTGTATTCTTTTATCTAAAAGTTCTTTATAATTATCTTTCAGACCTTTTCTTAAAAATGAATTATCAATTAGTTCAAACCACGATGGTATTGCACTTTGCAATTCTTTAAGTGTTTTATCAATCACCGTTTGGTTGAGTTTTAATCTTTCAAATCCTAAATAGTCAATTAGTATATTTCTTGTCAGGTTTTTCTTTTTGCCCTTTAACGTTAGGGCTGATTCTTCTGTATTTTTTCCTAAAACAATACTAGAGTTTAAAAAGTCGTAAGCTGGGCATAATTCAATTTTATCATTTTGATTAATGAGCGAGTAATTTTTAAGATGCATATCTTCGTTTCCAGTTAGAAAATTAAATAAAAACCGCTTAAAAAATTTGATTTTTTCTATTTGCGGGAAAGTACAGTTATGGTCAATTAGATTTATTAATTTTTCTACTGAATAATTATACTTGGTGTCTCTTTTTTCACCTGCTAATTGTGCAAAATCTTCTACGTGTAATTTACTATTTTTACCAATTCTATCATACCTCTTTATAAAATAGGATAATGTGCCATCTTTAGAATATACCATTCCATGTATTGGAGTATCAATTCCGCATTTTGATGCCATTTTCATTGTTAAATCTTCGTTTTCAGGCAATTGTGGATAAATATGGTGCTGTGGTTTTATTATATATTTACCTTTAATATCTACAATTTCAAATTTTGATTCTTTGACATTTAAAATAGCACTTAGCTTAGGTTGTACACCTTGTATTGACATTCTGGTTGCTCTTTTAGCAGCTTCATGTCTTTGTTCTTCAGCTGAATAATCTAAATCATTTAAGTCTGTTAGTTTCCGTGAAAGAATCTTTAATCCATTTAGTGAGTATTTGCCTTCACAGCTTTCATATGTAATAGGACATTTGTTCATGACATTTCCTCCACACTAACAGCGCCAACTAAATCTGCTCCGGTAGCAATTAACTGGCTGAAATAATCATCCTTATCTATTTTTTTAAATCTCAAAAGGCCGTCTAGCTGTATACCTTCGGGTAACAATCCATCAAAAAATGCTGGAAAAGAATTAAAATAGAATTCCTTAAATTTAACCGGCATAGTTAATGAGATAGGTTCTCCTTGATAATTATCCTCATAGGAGAACTTATATTCCTTATTTTTTTCAATTTCGGTTAAATAACCAGCCAGCTTATTATGCATATATATTTTAGCTATTCTCATGTTCTGTTTTGTATTTATCCATTAATGGACTATTCAATGATATACTAATATTTAAAGCTTTTAATACATTTATAATTGATTTAAATTGGACAGTCTCTTTTCCCTTTTCAATATCAAATACCACGGTTTTCCCAACCCCTGCTATATCAGCAAGCGATTTTTGACTTAGTCCAGCCTTTTTTCTATGATATATGACAATATCACTTAAATGTTGAATATAATTCATCTTTAATTACTGTTTAAACAGTAAAAATATGTGTTTTTATTCAATTATCCAATTTATTTATGTTAAAATCAATATGAATTACTGTTAAGACAGTAATGTTGTGTGTTTTTTACTTAAACTAGAGAGAAATTAGATTATAATATGTATATTTACTGTCTTGGCAGTAAAAATGCTTTTTGTAGAATGAAGTTAATGCCTGTTTTTTTACAATAAATTTACACTTTTTTGAGTTTTGAAATTTTGTAAAAACCAGTATAGCAGTACTATAGAAAATTAAATTACTTTCTGTATCGGAAAGTAAAGTAGTTAGCTATTAGCTTCCAGCTTTCCTTCTCCCTGGGGAAATTTGAATACATAATTTATAACTTATACCTGCTATACTGATAAGTTTCCTTCTGAACTTTGCACCTTACAAACCGTTAAAGCTTACAATTAATTGCTTCATGTTCTTTAGCTAATTTTTTCTGAACTTTTGAAATTTATTTTTGTTTTAAATAATAAAAAAGAAAAAATATGGCACGAGTAAGTATTTACCTTAATTTCAGTCGCGATACTGAAGAGGCATTCAGCTTTTACAAATCCGTTTTTGGGGGAGAATTTAGCGGAAATGGAATAGCCCGTTTTAGTGATATTCCTGCAGAAGAAGGTACTCCATCAATTGCTGATGAAGATAAAAACCTGGTTATGCACATCGAACTACCAATTCTGGATGGTTTTGTATTAATGGGCACCGATGCTCCCGAATCCATGGGATTTAAAGTGAATAAAGGCAACAATGTACACATTAATCTTGAACCAGACTCAAAAGCAGAAACAAAAAGACTTTTCGAAGCATTGTCTGCTGGCGGTAAAGTAACAATGGAACTTCAGGTAATGTTCTGGGGAGCATATTATGGAAGTTGTACCGATAAATTCGGTGTACACTGGATGTTTAATTGTACTGAAAATTCAAAGGATTGAAGTATGGAATCAAATAGTAAAACAATAATTTCTATTCAGGAAATTATAAATGCACCAATTGAATTGGTTTGGAAATATTGGACTACGCCCAACGACATTATTCAATGGAATAATGCATCCGACGATTGGCGAACCTCACGGGCAGATAACGATTTGCGTGTTGCTGGTAAATTCCTTTACCGGATGGAAGCAAAAGATGGAAGTGCAGGTTTCGATTTTGCCGGTGAATACAATATTGTAAGTAAGAATAAACTTATTGAATATACTATGAGTGATGGAAGAAAAGTAAGAGTTACTTTTTCCAAAAATGAGAATGAGACCTTAATAGTAGAAACTTTTGAAGCTGAAAGCGAAAATTCTATTGAATTGCAACGTGCAGGGTGGAAAGCTATTCTTTCCAATTTTAAAAGATATGTTGAAACTAAAAAATGAAACCAATGAAAAATCAAATTTCTACTTGCTTATGGTTCGATGGACAAGCAAAAGCAGCCGCGGAATTTTATTGTTCCATTTTTAAAAATTCCAAAATTTTTATTGACACACCAATGGTAGTAACATTTGAATTAAACGGGACTCAATTTATGGGATTAAATGGTGGGCCACAATTCAAGTTCGACGAGGCCATCTCGTTTGTAGTGAATTGCGATACTCAAGACGAAATTGATTATTACTGGAACAAGCTCACCGATGGGGGGCAGGAAAGCATGTGTGGCTGGTTAAAAGATAAGTTTGGTGTTTCTTGGCAAATTGTACCTGCAATATTAGCTGATTTAATGAGTAATCCTGCAAAAGCCGAACGAGTTACAAAAGCCCTTATGAATATGCGAAAACTCGATATTGAAACACTCGAAAACGCATAAAAATGATTAGAGAATCCTTTAAATTTTATCTTAAATCTTACTTCTGTTAATAATTGTTAAATATTTTATGTTCATTGATAATCTCATTCCTAAAACCTAATTTTAAATCCATAATTTATTACTTATAATTTAGGTTAGAAATATGATCACTTCAACAGAAATAAAGCAATTAGCAAGCGGATTAGGAGCAGATTTATGCGGAATAACATCTGTTAACAGCTTTAATGATTCCCCAAAAGGATTTCATCCTACAGATGTATATAAAAATACAAAATCAATTATTTCAATTGCATGCAGGATACCTGAAGGCTCTTTTTTTGCAGATACGCAAATACCATATACTGCAGTTGAGGATTTAGCATTAGCCAGGGTGAGTCAGATAGCCTTATCTATAGCTCTGCATATAGAGAAACAAGGTTCAAAAGCGGTACTGATTCCTTCAGAACCATATGATTATTGGGATGCAGAAAATAAGGTGGGAAAAGGAATTTTATCATTAAAACATGTAGGATATAAGGCTGGTTTAGGATACATCGGGCGAAACTCATTATTGTGCAACGAAACGTATGGTAATCTGATTAAACTGGGATGCGTAATTACAGATGCAGTGCTGGTGCCTGATAATATAGTTGCAGGCGATATGTGCCCCGATTCATGTAATCTTTGTGTTTTGAGTTGCCCCGTGGGAGCTATTGATAATTTCAAAGTATCTCAAAAAAAATGTCGTGAAAATTCAGAAATTATAAATAAACGAGGAGCTGAAATATACACTTGCAATATATGCCGAAAAGTTTGTCCGAACCGAAATGGGATTAAGTAAAAATGTACTACAGCTTAAAATATTCCTTTTCTAAAGGGATTAGGGATTAATTAAAAAATAAATGTATTCCGTTTCAAAATTAATTTCTATATTTATATATTAATTAACCTGTTGATTTTCAGAAAATAAATAATTTAATCCTTAATTCTAATCCTATGAAAAAGCTATTTGTCTGTTTATTTGTTTTAATATCGTTCTTAAGTTCAGCTCAAACCAAAGAAGATATTTTTAATAAGAATATACCTGTTGTTTTCCTCGGTGCCGATTATTCACTGGCACAATTTACAAAAGCCGAAGAGTTTGAAAATAAATCAGATATTCTGCGATTATTTGTAGATATTAATAATTTATTTAAGCCCAAATCGACACAGGAGTTAATCCGAAAAAAATTACGTCGCGACGAAGTTAAACTGGATCTTTCGTATGTGAATACCATCAATGCATTGGTTGACTGGCAAAAAGTACATACCGATAACGTGGATTACGCTATTTCAGACGAAACCATTGCCGAAATGATTGTGAAGTTAAATGTCGATCAGAATTTATATAAAGATCACATTGGCATGGTTATTATTAACGAAAACTGCTCGAAAACAATTAAACGCGGAAAAGTTGCGGTTGCTTTTTTTACGATCAACGAGTTGAAACCTGTTTTAATAACTCATTATGTAATTAAGTCGGATGGTATCGGATTCCTGTATTATTGGATGGATGTGAACTTAGAAGCAATCAAAAATTTGGACGATCTGTATAAAGAGATGAAAAAGAAATAATTTTAAATTGATCTTTTATAAGCGAGCATGGATGAAAAATCCGTGCTTTTTTATTTTCTTAAACCGGGCATGGAATACCATTTCAGTATTTTAGAAAAGAGTTAAGTACGAATTATTTTAATCAGGATATAAAGGCATAAAAAAAGGGAGGATGGATAAAACCCCTTCGAAAAACACGAAATAACCAATATTTGTAACCATTTAGTAATATTGAATGTACAAGTTATTTCCTTTCAGTAAAAAATAGCCTACCTTAGCCCTTAATTATATTTTATTACGAATCCCGGTTTTCAGATATTGAAATTATATATAAAAAATATGGTATGCATTCGCTGCCAGATGGTAGTGAAAGATGAACTTGAAAAATTGGGTCTTCATTATATTGATGTAAAAATTGGTGAAGCAAATACTATTGAAGATATCCTTCCGGAACAAATAGATAAACTGGATATTGCCTTACGTAAATCGGGTTTAGAACTAATGGATAATAAAAAAAGTGTCCTGGTTGAGAAAATTAAGGCTGCCATAATTGAGCTTGTTCATTATACTGAAGATCAAATTAAAGTGAATCTCTCGGATTACTTGAGCGAAAAACTCGATTACGATTATACCTACATTGCCAATCTATTTTCTGAGGTTAAAGGTACTACCATTGAGAATTTTTACCTCTCTCATAAAATTGAAAAAGTAAAAGAGCTGATTGTGTACGATGAGTTAAATCTTACCGAGATAGCTTACAAAATGCACTACAGCAGTGTAGCCCATCTCTCCAATCAATTTAAAAAAATGACCGGTTTAACACCTTCTCACTTTAAGCAACTCAAAAACAAACGACGTGGTACACTCGAAGGAGTATAATTGAATTAATTAAGTTTTTGGATTTCTTCGGGAAATTTATTTTTGGCTATTTTAATCTTTATGTTTAACCTATCTTTGAAATCATAAAATGTGTGAATAATACAAATTAAAGTATCAATTGTATAATACTTCCGAAAAATACCCGATATACCTTTGCTATGATCAAACAGGCATAAATTCATGAAAACAAATGAAATAGAAAAGTCGAAAACACATAATCTTATCGATCTTATTGAATATGTACCTAATTCTGAAGTAAGTAGAACAATTATGCGTAAAGTAACAGGTTATATCAATATTATAGCTATGGATACCGGTGAAACTTTAGCAGAGAAAATATCTCCTTTTGATACTTTTATTTATATTATTGAAGGCGTAGCTGAATTGGTAATTGATGATAATTCTAATGTACTTAAAGCAGGTCAGGCCATTATTATTCCTGCTCACTCATCAAATGTATTTTTTGCAAATCAACGGTTTAAGATGATTTCATCAGTAATAAAAAGCGGATATGAAGGAATAATATTATGATAATCGTATAATTTTTTAGATCATTTATTTTATTAACTTTTAAAACTAAAAATCATGGTAAAAGAAAAAGAAGGTAAAGAAAAAAATACAAAAAAAGCACCAGCTAAAAACCTGAAAGAGAAAAGAGCTGCTAAAGCAGCTAAACGTGATGCTAAAAAATAGGTGGTAATAAAAAGTCCTGCAATATACAGGACTTTTTGTTGTAATGTTGAATTGGTATTAAACAGTTTCTAATTTTGCAATAATATCTTTCAATTCTTTTTTTGTTTTCCCTAACTTAAATGATATCGGCATCAACAAATCATCTATTGATCCATGTCGCCATTGCAAATCAGCAGTAGTTAATGTGCTGTATTTCTTTTTGAGTTTAATTTTAAGATCATTCCAATAAATAATGTCAAGTTCTTTGTCCATGTTTTGTTTTTTAAGTAAAAATTCTGTTTCTATAGACATAGTCTATAAATGCATTAAAATGTAATTAAATAAAACCAAGAAGGTTTTACTAAAGCGAATAAAATAGATACTATTGTAAATATTCAAAAGAAAAAATCAGTTGTATTGAAAACAATAAAAAAGGATTAATTGTACCAGGTACGTAAGTAATCTTGAGTATGCAACGATTTAGTCAGAGATTCTGTACAAAGATACTTTAATTGAATATATAAAGCATTATACAATTCAATATAAGATTTACATTATTCCCATATTTCAATTCTTTTGTTACCTGAGTTTTATTACTCAGTTATTTTTTTCTTTTTAAAATAGGTTTTACAATTAATAATGGGGGCATGGTATCACCTAATAAAAAGCCCCAGGGTTTTAATGGTTCAATATGATCGAAAATAAGTTTTATAATTGCAAGAAGAGGTATAGACAAAAACATACCAGATATACCCCATAAAGCATTCCCGGCAATAACCACTATAATTGAAAACAATGCATTGATTTTTACTTTAGATGCAACTATCTTGGGAACAATATAGTTGTTATCGATTATTTGAATAATGTAATAAATTATTAATATATAAATCGAGTACCATGCAGAATCTTTGGTAGCCAATGCAACTATCATGGGTAATGCAACAGCAATTAATCCTCCAATGTAAGGAATAAGGTTCAGAAATGCACCTAAAAGACCTAATAATATAGCGTATTCAATTCCAAAAATGAATAATGTAGCGATTTGTAGTATTGCAACTAAAGATGTTTCTATAATAAGTCCTATAAGGTAGCGTTGAATAACAGTTTTTGTTTTAGTAATAATTTCACTTACCTTGCTTTGGTTGTTTACTCCAAAAAGCCGATGAATAAATTCAATAATAAGCGGTTGGTATAATAATAGCAAAAAGATATATACAGGAACTAATAACAATACAAGCAACCCGCTTCCTATTAACATGAGTGTTTGTCCCATTGCCGCGCTGCTTTTTTCAATAATTTCTACTTTTGCTGTTTCAATCCACTCGTAAATTTTTATTGGTTTAATATCAAAATAATATGCAACCCATCCAATCGATTCATTCAGTGTTTTAGTAAAGTTGTCGACCAACGATGGCCATGATTCACTAAATTGGCTTATTTGAGAAATTATTAGAGTGCCACAAGCTGCTATTACTATAAAACTAAGCAATAGTGTAATAAAGATTGCTATTAACCTGTTTATTTTTAGCTGTACAAAAAAATTTACAACAGGATGAAGAACTATAGCTATAATTATCGAAAACAGGAGTGGAACAATAATGCTTTTGGCAATGTAAAGCATAGCCATTAATGCAATTAATCCAATAAATAATATTGCAGTTTTTGCAAAAAATGGAATTTTCATTTCGTTATCTGAACTCACGAGTTATATAATTTTTAAAAGTGAAATTTAATTTGATTAGGGGTTTTAAGAATATCAAAACTAAAGTTGATTTTTAAATTTTTTATTCTTTCTGTTCAGGATCGTTTTCGTTTTTTTTTCGAAAAAGCAGATCAACTATAAATCGGCCAAATGATTTAATAGCTTCAGGGTGTTGAGCTACTGCATTTGTAACACTATATTGTAATACAGAACCTAAAATATTACGCAATATACCGGATGAAGAACCTACAACTATTTTTTTCGAAAGATATCCTGAAGTTATTCCTGTTGCTATTCCTATTATATTTTCAATTACAAAAGGCGATGATGATATATCTTTTATAGTGTTTTTTAATAGATTTATGGGTTTCAAACTCTCGTAGGTTATGTAGATTTGTTCTTTTAATAATTTCCCCTTAATAGCTTGTTCTGATTGTAGTATTTCAATTGCTTTTTTAATATCGGTTGAAGAAGTTATTTTTTCCATGTCACTTTTTATTTAAGTAGAAGTTTAATGATATAATTACGAATATGCTTTTTGATCCATTTATGCATAAATTGATGAATAATAATTCCCACAAAACCATAAAAAGCTGCAACAACAAAAAAACCATAACTTATTTCTCCAAGAATCTCCCCAAGCCAGAAAGATAAACCCAGGTTAATAAGCAGTATAAATGATGCTATAAATACAAAAACAATAGAACGTGGCACAAATGATGAAACAATATCAGATGTTTTATCTATGGCTTTGAGTTTTATCAACTCAAAACTTACCTTGCCGTAATCGGCAGTTTTTTCGTACAACGATTCTATTAATTTTGTATTTTTTTCCATGTTATTAATCTATTGTAATTGTTAAAAGGTAATTATTCTTGTGCAGTTTTGGCTTCATCTTTTTCAGTTATATCGGAAGTTTTATCTTTAACTTCTTCCATTTTCCCGGCGATGCTTTCAAGAAACTCTTCAAATTTTTCTTTTATTTCGCCTGCAAAGTCATCACCTTTTTTAATGATTTTTTTTCTCGTTTCTGAGCCTTTGTCGGGAGCAAATAATATTCCTAATAATGCTCCTGCAGCAACACCTGCAAGTAAACCCAGTAATACTTTTCCTGAACTCATAGCTTTAGTTATTTTTTAATACGTTTAAGCGATAATTAAAAAATTTTCTTGCCTTGAATAAGTCTAAGAAGTACAGCAATAACTGCAATAACCAGCAAAATGTGAATAATGCCTCCTGCATTGTAGCCTACATACCCAATAGCCCAAAGAATAATCAGAACTACTGCGATTACATAAAGTAAATTTCCCATGATCTTTATTTTTAAGTGTTATTATTAATATTAGTTAACTGGCTATTTGTAAAGCTTAAAAAAGTTATACAAACAGCCAGTTGAATTTTAAAATCTAAAACCTATAGTCGCCTGATACCAAACATTTTTGTATTGAGGAGTTGTAGATGCTTCATCTTTCGTATTGTTCTGAATATCCCATCCGGCTCTTGCACCAAAAACAATATGTTTAAAATTATAATCTCCGCCTATTACAAAGCATAAAAGGTTATTTCGAAGATCGTCATTGTCAAATTCTTCCTCTATTTCGTCACTATATGCGTCACTTGTGAACGCATCTTTTTGTTTAATCAGGTAAGAATATTGTGGTCCTGCAACGATTGTTAAAGGCGCAATAGGTTTAAATGCTATTAATAAAGGCACATCAATAAAAGTTGAAGTACGTGTATATTCATAAGGCATTGTAAGAAAAGTTCCTGTACCCTGATATCCTTTTTGAGATAATTGAATTTCAGGATGAAATCCTAAAAATTTACCTATAGGAATTTGTACAAAAGCACCTGCCGTGAATCCAATTTTCGAATCAGCATCAAATTCTTCATCTTCAGAGTCATATACGTTTGACAGGTTTAAACCGGCTTTTACACCAATCATTAGTTTTTCACGTAAATCAATTCCGGGTTCCTGGGCTTTAGTAATGGTTGCTATAAATACAACAGCCATAATCATTAGAAATAGTTTTTTCATATTTTTTATCATTATTTGTTTTTAAATTTTTAGCTTATTTAACATTATTAACTGTTATGTCCTTAAATGCTTTTCCCAATTCGTCCATGTCATGGATAAATTCAGTTCTGAATTTATCCCAGTTTTCATTTCCTGCTTCTTTATATTCATCGAGTTTCTTTTTCAAATCGATGTTTTTTTGTTCTAATACGGCCAATTTTTCTTCGTATATGGCTTTATCTTCTCTTTTTTCGATTGCAATTCTTGCTTTAAAATCAGCAATACTCTTTTCATGAGCACTAATTCTTTCTTCAGACTCCTTTTTAAATTGCAGATATTCTTGTTGAGCCTGATTTAAATCCTTTTGTGCATCTTTTACATCATTTTTTGCTTCTTGAACTTTGTCTTGCGCATTTTTTGATTTTTCTTCTGCTGATTGGCAGCCGGTAAAAATTATTCCTGCTGTAAAAGCTAATACAACCAGGGTTAAGATTCTTATTTTCATAATTTTAGTATAAATTGGTAAGTAAATTATTATTTTTTATAATCTGAATTAATTAAAAATATTCGCACTTGAGGCAATACCAAAGCGAATTACATTTAAAGTTCGCTCATAGTATATATTATAATAGTCTTGGCCGTAATTGTATTGTGCAAAAACAGTTACATCGTTTAAAAATGCTGGTTTAAATGCAATGGTATAGCGAAATATAATTCGTTTACTATCAATTGTTTTTATATCAACTAAATCTCCTGCAATCCATCCAAAACGAATCGATTGTTTTAAAGTGAATTTACTGTTGTTGTACGATTGCCTGTAAATCCTAAAAAACTTAGTGAGATTTACATTGTTCTGAGCATCAAAGAAAAAGCGATATCGACCATATGTATCATTTAACTCTTTATCCTGTGAGTAATTATAAGCAGCATACACTTTAAAATCGTTAGATGTGAAAGGAACATAAGGATCGGGTCGCGATAAATACACTCCACCCTCTAACCAATTGGTTGAGAAACTTCCGTTTTTTGTATTTACAGTAGTACTGTCCGAATTATAAAAATATCCATCCTGCCCGTTTGAATGATGAAACCAGGAAAAATACATAAACAAATCTCGTTTTTTGTTTTTACTATCGACAAGCTGATAAAAGATAGTTACTTTTGGTATAAACGATGGAGTTTGTATTGGGTGCGAATATTTGTTATACATTCTAATTATTATGCGTGGCGATAATTCCAAACCCCATTTAACATCTTTATTAATACCTATCATAAAGTAGGGAGCAAGATTTCCTTCGAATATTAATGGTTCTAAATTACCTAGTCCACTTCCCAACAAAATATAACTTGGTTCGCGAAACATACTGAATTTTGATATGCTCCAAACCGAACTGTCTTTGAAAATCTGAGCATTTGATACTTGTTGCATACTCAGTAAGATGAATATTATTAATAGTATGTATTTAGATTTTTGCATCAAAATTATTTTTTATTGATTTTAAAATCATGAATTCAAGTAGGTTTGTTTTTTAATTAAAACCGTACAGAATGCATGTAAATAATTGTTCGTAACTATTTTCAGTGTCTTATTTCTTTTATTTGCTTTTCGATTTTCCGGGATTTGTACTATTTAGATGATGCGGATTATTTGAATTTTTATGCCATCCTTTAGGTGTTCCACTTACCTTTCTTGGAATTGCAACGCAAGATGTGGTGTTTAATAAAAATCCTATGATTAAAGCAAGTATTGCAAATGTTTTAATTAACTTCATTTTTTAAATTTTAATTGTTATATAGGTTCTCCTGTTAAGAATTCTTCCTATTTGTGTATTATTTTCGCTAACAGGTTCATTTTCACCTTTCGATTCAATAAGAATCTTACTGGCAGGGATACCTTTACTTATAAAATATTTCTGTAAACTTTGAGCTCTTCTATAACCCAATGCCTGATTGTATCTTCGAGAGCCTGTTGCATTGGTGTGACCTGTAATAATGAGCTTTGCATGTCCATTTTGATTAAGATATTTTTCTGATTCTATTAAGAACCTTTCTGACTCTGAGTTTGAGTGAAAATCTGATTTGTCGAATGAAAAAAATGCAATAAACACGGTTGGAATTTTTGCTTGTTCATCAGTTACTAAATTGAATAAGCTATTTTCAGTAATTATATTATATTGATTTAAATTGCCTATTTGTATTGCAATTGGCTCATAACAGAATCCTTTTAATTTGTATGTATAAATAGATGTTGTTGCAATTAAAAATAGCAATGTCAATATAAAAACTTTCATGTTTTATTTATTAATTTATTTGAACCGATTTTTCTTTATTGAATAAGATTAATTATCTGATTTGTTGAAAATCTTTCAGATTAAAACCATCGGGATTTTCATTGGTAACTCTTCTGTAATTGTAGTAGTAGAGATTTCCTTCAACATCAAAAATCATTTCAAAACATTTTCCTGAACCTGTATCCTGATTTGGTCCAACATGAAATTGAAGCAAGGCATTCGTTGGATTTGAAGAAAGTTCTACCTGTATTTCCGAAGGAGTAAGTAGTTTAACATAGTAAGGATAAATTGTATTAATTTTTTCAGGTGAATTTGCATTAGTTGCCATTCGATTTTTATTCAATAGCAATACTTTTTCCTTAAATCCTGTTGACCCATTATAATATTTTAACCCTTTTAACGAGATAAAAAAGCGATTTTTCTCTAATTCTTTTGCATGTTTTTGCATGAACTTGACTATTGATGGTATCGCATAACCATAATCTGTATCATTATCATTGGAATAAGAAATTGGAATGCTGCATAATTCGGGCATGTTTGTCATATTATTTGTTGCATCACCCATTACAAGACTTATGTAATTGTAACTCACTCCGCCGGGATCTTTTTCGTAAACACCTTTCATAAGCACTAAGAATGAATATTTTGAATCATATCTTCGTTTTTCAAATTCTTGTTGTTCAATAAACTCATAATCAGTAATTTTCCAATATTTTTCAACAGCATCTTTTATAAATAAATTATATGAAATGATTCCATTTTCAAGTACAATACAAGTTGTTGAGTTTTTAAACATCCCAATTTGTTGATTTGATACCAAAGGAGGATTTGCAAAAGCACCCACACTAAATAATCCTAATGAAAAAATTAAGATAATTTTTAGTGTTAGTAATTTGGGAAAAAAATCTGATAACGAAAGTGATAAAAATGCTTTTTTCATGGTATTTTTTTTAAGTTGGCAAGTAAAATTTTACTTGAAACAAAGATATATGTCTTTGTCAATTAATTCATTACACAACTTCGTGCATTAGTTACATCATTCACACATTTTTAAATTAACAATACTATTAAAGAAAAATGTTTTGTTAATTTTTTAGTAGATAAAATTCAATTTGAATAAAAATCAATAATTAGAAGATAAAAAAAGAGATTGTTATTAAAACAATCTCTTTTAAAAAGTAATCATTAAATTTTTATGGTTCTACCACAGTATTTCCATCAAGAATAACAGCAGTTTGTGCAAGAGCTCTTCCATTAAATGATGCTCCTGTTTGAAAAGTAATCCCTGTCATTGACAAAATGATACCTTCAAAATGTGATGTTGCTCCAAAGCTTGCTTCGCCAGCTATTTGCCAGAAAATATTTTCAGCTTTTGCTCCACCAGTAAGGGTTACATTAACTGAAGTACTCATTGATAAATCACCAGAAATCTGAAAAATCCAAACTTCGTTTTCATTACCAGAAATTGTTATATCAGTTGGGATTGTAACTGTACTTGTCCATTTATATAATCCCGAAGAAAGTGTTAGTCCACCAATATTACCTGTTCCAAGTTCAAGAAAATCAGGAAAAGGGCGTCCGGCAGCATCGTTGTATGCAGTAATCATATTTTCAACAGCTGTTGTAAGATTTGTCGATGTTGGACTAGCCATATCAGCTGCAAATAGTTGTCCTGTAACTTGCGCAGATGTTGCATATCCGGTAGCGTTTACTAAATCTAATCCAGTTATATAAGATGTTGCAGCTGGACTCAATCCTAAATCACCTGTAATAGCTGAAGTTGGATTGTTATTAATAGCTGTTTTAGCCAGAATTACATAATTACCTGAAGTTCCAAGATCAACTGCTAAAATACTTGCTGTAGTATTTCCTGTTGTAAAACTCCATTCCTTTATAGATTCCAGAGCAATCCCATTCAAATTTTTTGCTCTAGTGGTTATTGATGCAGTATAACCAGTTCCCTCTGTCCACTTTATTAGAGGTATAAATGTTGCTGTATTTCCTGAATACGAAACTGTTCCATCAACTGCTATTCCATCGTTTTTTACTTTAAAT
Organism: Bacteroidetes bacterium GWB2_32_14; assembly: GCA_001768235.1. GTDB lineage: Bacteria > Bacteroidota > Bacteroidia > Bacteroidales > UBA12077 > UBA12077. Next base: position 5,699 of record MENK01000032.1, on the reverse strand, counting down.
GTGGATGTATTTATTGTTAAAGGGTCCATGACTTCGCTGAAAGTTGCAGTGATAATTTTATTTAATACAACATCGGTAGTATTATTTATAGGATCAGTAGAAATTACAGAAGGTGAGAAGCTATCGTAGTTATTATTGTCGTCATCTGTTGAACAACTAGCCATTAAAATAACTGATGCCATTACAAAAGTTATAAATAGATTTTTAAATTTCATTATTCATTGTATTGGTTTTTGTGAATTATTTTCACATGACAAAAATAACCACAATAAAATCCTAGTTAGTTACACAACAAAACTTATTAGTTACATAATTCACACATAATCAATGTAATAATGTTTGAATCCTTTGCTGTTGAGTAGTTGTACCATTAAAATTTGGGGTTTACATACTAAAGATTGAGTTTTAAAAAGATGGATAAGAATTGAAGTGATACAAAGGGTTTAAAAACAAAAATCAGGGTAATAAAAAAATCCCGCCCAATGGCGGGATTCAAGATTTTAAATGTTTATAGTATATAAACTATGCAATTTTTACATTTACTGCATTTAATCCTTTTTTACCTTCTTGTAAATCAAAAGTTACTTCATCATTTTCTCTGATAATTTCTTTTAAACCTGATGAATGCACAAAGTATTCTTTCGATGAATTTGCGTCTTTAATGAATCCGAATCCTTTGGTTTCATTATAAAATTTTACTGTTCCGTTACTCATAATATGATTTTAATTAATGGGTGCAAATTAGGCTTAATTATCGAGATAGCAACTATTTATTTAATAAAATCAATATTATTTTTTAATATCGATTGGAACAGCACCTGCCATTTCACCAATAATATTAACTAATTCGGAGCCTGTTGGAATAACAATTTTAGCATTTTTCTCGAGTGATGTTTCAAGGGCTTCCAGTTTTCTCAATAGTTGAGCATTCCCTATAAAATATTTATTTGCAGCCTCATTAACCAGTTTAATGGCTTCGGCTTCTCCTTCGGCATGTAATATTTTCGATTGCTTGAATCCTTCAGCTTCTTTAATCTTTGCCCGTTTTACCCCGTCAGCAACAGTTTCGGCAGCTGTAGCAGAATCTACGGCAGCTATTTTTTCATTTTCTGCTTTAACTACTTTATTCATTGTTTCCTGAACATCTTTTGGCGGATCAATCTCTTTCAATTCTGTTCGCACGATCTCGATACCCCAGCTCTGGGTTTCATTGTGAAGAGTTTTATAGAGTTCGGAATTAATTTTTCCACGTTCGCTGTTGGCCGATTTTAAAGTAAGTGTACCGATAATATTACGTAAAGTAGTACGTGCAAGGTTTACAATCTGCCATTTGTAATTATTCACGTTGTAAATTGAACCTTTAACACTTTCTTCGTCAGATTTAACCTTGAAATATACCTGTGCATCAACACGGGCATTCAAATTATCGTTTGTGATAATTTCCTGTGGCTCTGCATCAACCATTTGTTCGGTAATATTTACCATGTACAGTTTGTCAATAACCGGTATAATCCAATGAAACCCTGGGCTGGCAAAACTATGATACTTACCAAGTCTTTCAATTAAAGCTCGTTCTGTTGGCCGTACAATTCGTATTCCCATAAAAAATAGCAATACAACCGGAATTATAATATACAAATAGTTCATTTCTTTATCCTTTCGTTTTAAGATTAATAAATTTATTTTCAGTAATTTCTATAAATATACTAAAAATATCGCGGTATTCTATATACAATTCCTTTTATAGTTTGTTAAATTTAAAAAATTCAGGATTGAAAGATGAATAATGATATGGTTTTCAATTTGTTTTGCGATTTTAATTTTGCGAATATTCTCTAAAAAACAATTAATCCCTTTATTTTGATTATCTTTGCAAAAGATGAAACTTTTCTGGTAGTTATTTGTTAACTCTTTACACCATTCTTAATTCTATTACATTTTCTAATTAAGAATCATAAGCAGAACTGCATTTATAAGATACCTGAAATAATTATGAGTCAGATATCCTGTTTATTAATAAATAAAGCTTTTAAAAATTGACTGAAAAACGGGGAATGTTTTTTATACAATCAACACATTTGAATTAAAGAAAATAAATATAGTTTTTACTAATTGGAAGGGAACAAGAAATTATGGCAATGTACGAGAAAAAACAAGTAGTATTTAAATCACCTGATGTGTCGAATATGCAGGTGGTTATTATCGATTTCAAAACAAGAATTTACATAGCTCCCGGTGCCGACCCCAAGGAAGCAAGAAATCGCTATTTATCACGTTTTGATAAAAAAATATAATTTTTTTCAAAACAAAATTCTTAAACTTATAATTCAAAAATGCAATCCTTACAGGTTGCATTTTTGATTTCATCAAATTTATAACCATATTTACAAAACAGTATTTTAATTACGTACTTTTATTAAAAAACGGGTATTAATTAATGAGTTAATTTTTATGGAGCAAAACCCTGAAATCATATTTGATCCACATATTCTAAACGAATTGGTTACGATGAGAATGCCTTTTGGAAAACACAAAGATGTACTTATTTGTAATCTTCCTGAACATTACCTGGTATGGTTTTATCAAAAAGGATTTCCTCAGGGGAAACTGGGAATGTTGTTGGCAACTATGTACGAAATAAAACTCAACGGGCTTGAATATTTGTTAAAACCACTGAAAAATAAATACAGATTCAAATAATATTTCAATAAAAATACTTATTTTTAAATTTTATCGTTAATCAATGATGAAATTATTTTTTTTATTTACTCTTTTATTAACAGGAAATATAAATAAATTATGAAAAAACTATCTTGTCTTGTTTTGCTAACAAGTCTGTTAATACTTTTTTCGTGCGGGAAAAAAGAAGATGAACTCAATATCAGTTACGAAAAATATACATTAGCCAATGGGCTTGATGTTATTTTACATATTGATAAGTCGGATCCAATTGTTGCATTTGCAATTCAATATCACGTTGGTTCGAACCGTGAAGTTCCAGGAAGAACAGGCTTTGCTCATCTTTTTGAACACATGATGTTTCAGCGTTCAGAAAATGTTGGTGAAGACCAATTTTTTAAATTGATTCAGAATGCAGGAGGAATGCTGAATGGTGGAACAGGAAATGATGCTACTACTTATTTTGAAGTTGTTCCTAAAAATGCCCTTGAAATGATTCTTTGGATGGAAGCCGACAGGATGGGGTACATGATAAATACAGTAACAAAAAAATCATTTGCCATACAACAAAATGTAGTTCAGAATGAAAAACGGCAAGGTGTTGATAACCGCCCTTATGGCCATACCAGTGATGTTATTTCAAAAGCACTTTATCCGAAAAATCATCCTTACAACTGGCAGGTAATTGGCGAAATGGAAGATTTATTCAATGCTACAGTTGATGATGTGAAAGATTTTCATAAAAGATTTTATATCCCTAACAATGCTACTATAGTGCTTGCAGGAGATTTTGAAGTTGAAGAAGCTAAAAAGCTTATCGAAAAATACTTTGGAGAGATACCAAAAGGTGAAGATATTACTGACCCACAACCTCAACATGTTACATTAGAAAACACCATAAAATTATACCACGAAGATAATTTTGCACGAGCGCCTCAGTTTACAATGGTTTGGCCGACTGTAGAAGCGTATAGTGATGATGCTTACGCGTTACAATATCTGGCACAGCTATTATCGCAAGGTAAAAAAGCTCCAATTTATCAGATTCTGGAAAAAGAAAAAAAGCTAACTTCACGTCAGTACGCTTATAATGGAAGCCAGGAAATAACGGGCGAATTTACAATAAATGTTACAGCTAACGAAGGGGTTAGTTTAAATGATGTTGAACAAAGTATTTTCGAAGCTTTTAAACGATTCGAAGAAAAAGGAATTACCGATGATGATTTACTGCGAATTAAAGCTGACCTGGAAACCAATTTCTATAACGGAATAAGCAGTATTTTAGGTAAATCGTTTCAATTGGCATATTATAACGAGTATGCAGGTGATCCATCTTATTATCAAACCGATATTGACCGGCTAAAATCGGTAACTAAAGCTGATATTCAAAGAGTGTATGAAAAATATATTAAGAATAAACCTTATGTTGCAACCAGCTTTGTTCCTAAAGGCCAACTCAATTTAATTGCTGAAGGTTCCGTGAAAGCTGATATTAAAGAAGAAGATATTTTAAATGCAACCGAAGTTAAAATTGAAGAAGGTGATGATGAAATTGCTAAAACTCCTTCTGCCATCGATCGCTCAGTTCAACCTGCATTAGGACCAGATCCTGCCTTAACTATCCCGGCAATATGGGAATCAAAATTAGCAAATGGCATAAAAATTCTGGGAGTAGAACAAAACGAGTTGCCTCTTATTCGTTACACAATTACAATAAATGGAGGACAATACCTCGATAAAATTGAAAAACCGGGTGTTGCAAACTTAGTTTCCAGCTTAATGATGGAAGGAACAAAAAATAAAACCCCTGAACAGCTGGAAGAAGAAATTGAAAAACTGGGTGCTAATATCTGGATGACAACAAATCCTGAGAACATTACCATTTCGGTGAATACCCTTGCCAGAAATTATGAAAAAACATTAGCCCTTGTTGAAGAAATACTACTGGAACCCCGATGGGATGAAGAGGAATTTGCATTAGCAAAAGAAGCAGTACTGAATAATTTAAAAAGACAAAAAGCAGATCCAAGTTACCTGGCTCGCCTGGCCTTTAATAAGCTGGTATATGGCGAGAAGCATATTTTTGCGTATGACATCAAAGGTACTGAAGATGTTGTAAATCAAATTACGATTGATGATTTAAAGGCATATTACGAAAGTAATTTTTCACCATCAATAACTACAATGAGTATTGCTGGTAATATTACCAAAGAAAAAGTTGAAAAATCACTTGCAGGCTTAACATCTGCCTGGCAAGCCAAAGAAGTTATATTCCCTGAATATCAGTTACCCGTGAAACCTGAAAAATCTCAAATTTATATGGTAGATGTTCCGGGAGCAAAACAATCTGTGATTAACATTGGTACTCTTGCACTTTCACGTCAGGATGAAGATTATTTCCCTGCTTATGTAATGAATTACCAGCTTGGAGGTTCATTTAATGGTAAAGTAAATATTGTTTTACGCGAAGAAAAAGGGTTTACTTACGGAGCAAGAACAGGTTTTACAGCTTACAAAATACCCGGATACTTCTCTGCAACTTCGAGTGTTCGTTCTACAGCAACATTGGAATCAGTAAATATTTTCAAATCATTAATGGAAGGTTACAGGGAAGGAATCAGTGAAGCTGAATTAGAGTTTACGAAAAACGCGTTGATAAAATCGTATTTACGCCAATTCGAAACTTTAGGTGCTTTGACTAACATGTTGCAAGATATTAATGTATATAATTTACCGCTCGATTATGTAAAGAAAGAAGAAAACATAATTAGAAATATGACCCTTGATATACATAAAAATATTGCTCAGAAATACATTACACCTGATAAAATGTATTATGTTGTTGCAGGTGATGCCGAAACACAGGCTAAAGAACTTAAAAAGGTTGGTTTTGGAGAACCTGTTATTCTAAAATATTAATTATCATTTGTTTAAATGAGAAGCATGGAAAAATCCATGCTTTTTTTATTAGAATCTAAAAAACCACCGTCTTTGACGGTGGTAATGTATGTTTTAGCTTT
>MENK01000031.1 GCA_001768235.1 Bacteroidetes bacterium GWB2_32_14 | reverse complement strand
GAAGAAGATAAAGATTATAAACTCTTTTAGAGTTAAAAGTTTTTAAAAGCCACCACCTTTGGTGGTGGTTGTTTACTTCTTATTAGCACGAGTTATTAATTTATCTGCCAAAGGCATGATGCGTGCTAGCTGTGTTTAATTATTTCCTTTGGTATCCAGTGCATCACGTAGTCCATTTCCTACAAGAGTAAAGGAAAGTACCAGCAACATAATGGCAATGCCGGGTAAAATTGCAAGGTATGCTTTGTCTATGATGATATACCCGTAATGTTCTTTTATCATGGAGCCCCACGATGGCACCGGTGGCTGAACGCCGATTCCAAGGAAACTTAAACCGGCTTCAAGTAAAATCGCTGTTGCGAAATTGGCTGCCGAAATTATAATTACCGGGCTCATAACATTGGGCAGAATATGTTTGAAAATGATTCTGTTATTACTAAAACCAAGAGCCCTGGCTGCTTCAACATATTCTTTCTCCCGAACACTTAATACTTGTCCACGAACAACACGGGCAACTTCAACCCACATGGTTAGTCCTACAGCAATAAATATCTGCCAGAATCCTTTGCCAATAACCAAAGTAATTGCAATAACCATTAAAAGTGTCGGTATTGACCAGATTACATTGATGAGCCACATAATAATATCATCTGCCTTTCCCCTGTAAAAACCTGCAATTGAACCAAGTGTTATTCCGATTAGCAACGAAATGATTACAGAAATGAATCCTACTGATAGCGAAACACGTGTGCCAATGAGCAATCGGCTTAATAAATCACGTCCAAAACGGTCGGTTCCTAAAAGATACTTTTTTGTGGTTAAATGATATTGTTCTACACTGTTTTTTGCTTCTGTAAGGTTAATAGTTCCCGTATTTCCATTATAATAAGTAAAGCCAATTTGGTTTTCAACGAAATTTATTTTTTCTTCATATTTTAATGAAAAAAGAATGTCGGCAAGATTGTGTTCGGAATAAAAAGCTTCTTCGCTCGGAATATCATTAAATTCTTCGATAATGATTTTATCATTTTCAAAACGATAGGAGTTGACAGGGATATAAGTGTAGGGGTCAACTTTACCAAAAAGCAAAGTGCTAAATAAACCTTTGTCTTCATTGAATTCGTTCTTCCTGATTTTAAGCATTTGTACTTTAAAACCGGGTTTCCGGGTCGAAATTTCAAGAATCTGGTTGTTTGCAAATGACGACTTGTCGGGAGTAATTAGATATCCTGAGAAAGCAATGATAACAGAAAGGAGAATAAAAGCCAGTCCGCTTAACGACAACTTGTTTTTCTTGAAACGTTGCCAGGCAATGTAATTGAGCGATCCACTAATTTCTGTTTTCTTTTTTCTGAATATCATCCTGAATTTGAAATTGGTTATTCAAAAATAATGGATTTATCTTAAACTCCTGTTTTTCCATGTGAATTTTCCAAATATCCCTGCGATGGCTGTGAATACAATATAAAAGGGATATAGGATTTGCAAAGGAGCAAACCACCACATCAACTGAGGGTATTTTAAAAACCGGGTAACCGGAACAAGTAAAGCAATGTCGGCAATTGATTTAATGAAAATACCCAATATAAAAACAGATATGAATTCCGGGTTGAATGCAGATGCTATTAAAGTAAAAGCGAGCATTAAATTGCTTAGAGCAATGAGCAGAGCAATAAAAATTATATCAAAATCACGATAGGCTTTACTTTTTGATGTCCAACGAATGCGTTGTTTGAAAAATTCCATTAAAGTTTGTGCAGGTTTTGTAAATACAATGGCATCTGTCGATTTTAAAAAGTGAATTTCTTCGCGATATTGCTTCTTTGCCGAAAGCAGAAGGAAAATATCGTCTCCCGAAGCATACTTGTTTTCAAGAAGTGCATTTTCGTATATTGCTTTTTCGAATAATAAATTTGCCCCGTTACACATAATTGGTCTGTGGATGCCTATTGCACCTGATCCGGAACCGATTAGACTCATAAACTCAAGTGATTGTAATTTTTGAAAAATATTTTTCAAGGGGTACAGTACTACAGGAGCAACAATTAGTTTAGGTTTATATTCTAAATAATAACTAACCATGCTTGTCAGCCAGTTTTTGCCCATAGTACAATCGGCATCGGTGGTAATACTAATTTCAGAAGTAGAACTACTTATTCCAAATCTTAAAGCGGCTTTCTTACCTGATAAATCTTCAGGTAAGGACAGCAAACGGACATTTAATCCCTGAAAATTTCGAATTATTTTTACTGTTTGATCTTCGGAATGATCATCGACCAGGATGATTTCAGTTTTCTCTTTTGGATAGCATTGTTCAGAAAGGGATTCGAGAAGTTGTTTAATATTTTCTTCTTCGTTTCTGCAGGCAACAACAATACTAACATGGGGGAATTGTTCTATGTTATGAGGTTTAAAATTTTTAATTCTTAACCAACCATATACAAATGCAAGTATTATCAGAGCATAAATCAGGATTGCAGATAGGACAATATATGTGATTATAGTCATAATGGAGTTTAATCAAAAATACGAAATAATTCAATTTAATAAGTGTCTATCCATAAAATCAAAATAGAACGCAGATAACGCTGATTATTTATGATTGCTTATGATTTAAATCAGTGAAAATCATGACAATCTGTGTCATCAGCGTTCCATTGTATTTTTAATTTCTATACATTAGGGATGGACACTTATTAACGGCGAAGCTATTTTGCTTTTGCTTTAGGGAAACATATTTTATAACTTGTATAAATTTTTCAGATCATGATACCCAGTTATAAATATCTACTTGTGCTGATTTTGTTTTCTCTTACAATGTCTTGTAATTCACAGGAAAATAAAAAGGAACCTGTATCTGTTGACAGGCAACCTGTTGTCGCAGGGTCATTTTACCCCGATAAACCAGAAGAATTACAATCGTTGTTAAAGTCTTTATTTGCCCAGGCGGAAAAGGTAAAAACTCATGATCCGGTTTTGGCGATTTTGGCTCCTCATGCCGGTTATGTATATTCAGGTAAAGTTGCTGCTTCTGCTTACAATCAGATTGATCCCAATAAGGAATATGAAAATATTTTCATCCTTGCTTCGAGCCACAGAACCATTTTTAAAGGTGCTTCTATTTACAATATTGGCGATTATATTACCCCGCTTGGGAAAGTTAAGGTGAACAGAAATCTGGCAACTGAACTCATTGAGAAGAATGATGTATTTGTGTTTAACCCCGATGCTCATTCCACAGAGCATAGCTTAGAAGTTCAATTGCCTTTTCTTCAATATATCATGAAAAAGGATTTTCAGATTATTCCTATTGTTACAGGATCACAAAACTTGAGCGATTGCCAGAAAATTGCCAAAGCATTGCTTCCCTATTTTAACGAGAAAAATTTATTTATTGTAAGTACAGATTTTTCGCATTATCCAACATATTCAGATGCAGTAAAGGTGGATAAAAAAACCTGCGATGCTATTCTAACAAACTCTGTTGATAAAGTAATTGATGCGATTAACGAAAGTGGTTATGCGAATATCGAAAATCTGGCAACCTGTTTATGCGGGTGGCCGGCTGTATTAAGCCTGCTTTGTATTACTGAATCTATGCCCGATATTCAAGTTCTTGCTGTTGATTACCAGAATTCGGGTGATCAAATTGGAGATAAAAACAGGGTTGTAGGTTATAATGCTATTATTTTTACTAAGAAAAAAACTCAAAATATGTCTGAAATAACATTTGAACTTTCCAAAAAAGAAAAGGAGAAATTATTAGGGATTGCCCGCAATACCATTGAAACATATTTGTCAACAGGCAAAACCCCCGAAATCAATAAAAAGGATTTAACTCCGGTAATGCAGGAAAATTGTGGTGCTTTTGTAACTCTTCACGAAAAAGGAGAATTGCGTGGATGCATAGGCCGTTTTTCTGCTTCAGAACCCTTGTATAGTGTAATTCAACAAATGGCCATAGCTTCCGCAACTGAAGATCACCGGTTCGAAGCTGTTACTTTAAATGAAATGAAAGAAATTGATGTTGAGATTTCTGTTTTAACTCCAATGAGAAAAATTAATTCTATTGATGAGATTGAAATGGGTAAACATGGTATTTATATTAAAAAAGGATTCTCGTCTGGCACATTCTTACCCCAGGTAGCAACAGAAACGGGATGGACAAAGGAAGAGTTTTTGGGGTATTGTTCCAGGAATAAAGCAGGCTTAGGGTGGGATGGCTGGAAAGATGCTGAAATATTTATTTATGAGGCTTTGGTGTTTGGTGAAAAAGATTTCTAAATCAACATATTTACTAACAGATATCAATTTTTGGAAAAATATAAATCCAATTTAAGGCCTGCAGTAATTCTTTCAGGTTTTGTTGCTTTTGTTACCCAGGTAATTCTTCTGAGAGAGTTTCTTACCTTTTTTAATGGGAACGAACTTGTTATTGGTGTAATTCTTGCAAACTGGATGCTTCTTACAGGCTTAGGCGCGTATCTTGCCCGATTCATTAAAAATAACGCGAAAATAACAGAACTGATACTTATACTCTTAGGAAGTCTTGCATTTATTCCTGTTATTACTGTCCTGGAGTTACATTATCTTTCCCGTTTGTTTTTTAATCCGGGTGTGATGCATGGAATTACTCATGTTTTTTATTATAGTTTACTTATTCTAAGCCCATTTTGCATTATATCGGGTATGCTATTTACCTTGTTTACAGGCACTTTTAAAGATTTAAGCCAGGATAACCGGATTGGAGTTATTTATGCCTGGGAATCAATAGGGAGCATGATAGGTGGTTTGGTTTTAAATTTTGTACTTATCTGGTTTCTCTCGACTTTTCAGAGTTTATATGTAGTTATGATTTTGATTGTTTTTGTAACTGTGTTTTTAAGTATTAAAAATCAGAAACTGTTAATCTCTGGAGGACTGGTATTTGTTTTTCTGTTGTTTTCCTTTTTATTCTTGCAAAACAATCTCGATAAATCGATAAGAGAATTATCGTTCCCGGGGCAAATGGTTCAATACATCGATGAAACACCTTATGGTATTTTAGCAATAACAAGTCAGGACGGACAAGTAAATTATTTCGAGAACAATGTATTAATGGCTACTTCAGGAGATGTTGCTTTTCGTGAAGAATCAGCACATTTTGCTATGGTACAACATAAGAATCCTGAAAGTGTGCTTGTATTATCGGGTATTGTAAGTGGTATAATGAATGAGATTAAAAAATATCCGGTTAAACAAATCGATTATGTTGATGTAAATCCAGGAATTATTCGCATCGCACGTGAATATTTTAATGAAGAATCATCAGGAAATGTAAATTTGATTAAAAAGGATGCCATCCGGTATTTAAAAAAAACGGATAAAAAATACGATGTGGTTATTATTCATTTGCCTAAACCATCAACCATTCAGTTTAACCGGTTTTATACAAAAGAGTTTTTTTCACTTCTAAAAAGCAAGTTAAATAAAAATGCGATAATCAGCCTTTCATTACCATCGAGCTCGAATTATTTGAATGACGAAGCCCGTAAATTAATTTCAATTGTACATGCAACATTAAAAACTCAATTTAAAAACATATTGATTTTACCAGGTACTGATGATTTTATATTGGCTTCAGACGATAATTTATCCGGAGATATTGCAAAACAAATTCAGCTTAAAAACATATCTACCGAATATGTCAATTCATTTTATATTCACGATGAATTAGTAATAGAACGAAGTAAAAAAATAATGAACCTGATTGATTTAAATGCTCCGGTAAATACAGACTTTAACCCGGTTTGTTATCAGAGCCAGATTAAATTATGGTTGAGTCATTTTAATCTGAGATATTGGATTCCGGCGGTTTTAATAATCCTTTTTGCCGGATTCTTTTATATTCGTGCCAATTCACTTAACAAGGCAGTTTTTGCTGCCGGATTTGCAGGAACAAGTATTGAGATTGTCCTTCTCCTTGTTTTTCAGGTACTATACGGATATGTTTATTTTGCAGCAGGTATATTTATCATGATTTTTATGGCTGGCCTGGCTTTGGGTTCTTTATACTGGCAAAAGGTTTTTAAACAGAATACTTTTAAAGGATTGGGCAAATTACAGATACTTGTAGCTGTTTTTGCTCTTATTTTACCTGTATTATTTTACTTTTTGAAAACAATTGAAACAAATGAACGTATTTTCTTCCTGGTTTTTATAATTCTGCTTCTTTTAATATCAATATTAACCGGGGCAATATTCTCAGTTTCTACATCATTAAATAAAGATCATATTGAAAAAACGGCTTCCGATGCTTATGGCATAGACCTGATTGGGGCTGCAACAGGAGCTTTGTTTTTTTCAATATACCTTGTTCCAATCCTGGGTTTTGGTTTTTCTTTAGTATTTATTGCTTTGCTCAGTTCTCTTTCGGCATATTTTGTTTTAAGAAAAGCATAAGTTGAATTATTACTACTTTAAAATTTGCTTTTCGTATTCATCACCTTTAAATTTGAATAACAACTTTTGCAATTATGAGCAAACGAATGATCAATAAAAGAGATTTTATAAAATGCGGATTCTTAGGTTCCTGTGCTTTTGCTTTAGCTGTAAATAAATCGTATGCATTTACTAAAGGATTAAATTCGTTTGTTACTGGTTCTGATGATTTATGGAAGTGGAGTAAAGAATCCAGGTTTTATATTGATACTCCCCGGGGAGTAAAATGTACTTTATGCCCGAACGATTGTACAAAAAAAGAAGGCGAAACCGGTGATTGTCATTCAAGAGTAGTTCATAATGGGAAAATTTATTCTATTGGTTACGGCAATCCCTGTTCAATAAATGTTGATCCAATTGAAAAGAAACCCCTGTATCATTTTTTACCTGAAAGCAAATCGTATTCGCTTGCAGTTGCAGGATGCAACCTGGCCTGTTTAAATTGCCAGAACTGGCAAATATCACAGGTTAGTCCTAAAGATACACGAAATTATGAACTCATGCCTCCCGATGTGTACAGGCAAGCTAAAGAATATAGTTGTCTGTCAATTTCTTACACCTATTCCGAACCAATCGTTTTCTATGAATATGTGATGGATTCGGCAAAAATTGCAAAACAAAATGGAATAAAAAATGTGTTGGTTTCGGCAGGTTATATCAACGAAAAACCTTTACGCGAACTAATCCCTTTTATCGATGCTGCCAATATCGATTTAAAGAGTTTCGATGATGATATTTACAATCGTTTAAACGGGGGAAAACTCGAACCCATTTTAAATACGTTGAAAATTCTGAAGCAGGAAGGAGTGTGGCTTGAAATAACAAACCTGATAGTGCCCGAGTGGACTGATGATTTGAAAATGATTGAACAGATGTGCGACTGGCTTTATAAAAACGGTTTCGAAGATGTTCCTTTGCATTTTAGCCGTTTTCACCCCATGTATAAATTAACTCATTTGCCGGCAACACCAGTAAATGTTTTAAATAAAGCCCGTGAAATTGCTTTAAAATCAGGATTAAACTACGTGTATGTAGGAAATGTCCCGGGTTCCGGTGCTCAAAATACAATTTGCCCGAAATGTAAAAGTATTGTGGTTGAGCGCAAAGGGTTTCAGATTTTACAAAAGAACCTGCTGAATGGACAGTGTAAAAACTGTAAAACAAAAATTGAAGGAGTTTGGGGATGACAGAATCTTAATTTTCTCAGGTTTTCTTAGGTTGAAGAATTTTCCCCGGAATAAAAAACAAAATACTTACTCCTGTAATTATACCGAGTATATTTGACAATAAATCAAATGGATTAAATGTTCTTTCGGGTACAAACGATTGGGCAAACTCGCTTCCTCCTGCTAAAATAAAACTGCCAGCAAGAAAATAAATCATAAAAACAGGTTTAATTCGCAAGTATTTGTTGGCTTTCCACAAAAGAAAGAGTAATGACAGGCTGAAATAAACCAGGAAATGAAAAATATAATCTAACCGGTATGAATTATTCTGTATGTTTATCTGCATTTTCAGATTATTTGGAGTTAATGAGAAATAAAGGATTGCAGCAACCCAAAACCAAAAAACAGCAGCAAATAGTTTTTTATTTTTTAATACAAAATCCATTTTATTTAGTGTTGAAATATTTCTTTTAAAGAATTTTTATTGCAAATGAGAAAGATAATCAATTATTTTTAAAGCCCGGATACGAATATATTTTATCGTCGGACTAAATTGATTTTCTTTTCAATCTCAAACTATTCAACACTACAGAAACCGAACTAAATGCCATTGCTCCTCCGGCAATCATCGGATTTAAAAGAAACCCGTTTACAGGATAAAGGATTCCTGCTGCAATTGGGATGGTAATAATGTTGTAAATAAACGCCCAGAATAGGTTTTGTTTGATGGTTTTAAGTGTTAAAACTGATAATTTAATTGCAGATGTAATTTTCTCAAGATCTCCTTTTACCAGGGTAATATCGGCACTTTCAATGGCAATATCGGTGCCCTGCCCCATGGCCATTCCAATATCAGCCTGAGCGAGAGCAGGAGAGTCGTTAATTCCATCACCAACCATGGCTACTTTTAATCCCTGTTTTTGTAAATTCTTTATGTAATTTAGTTTGTCTCCCGGCAAGAGTTCTGCCTGGTAAAAATCAACTCCCGATTCTTTAGAGATTGCTTCTGCAGTAGCCGCGTTATCCCCTGTAAGCATATGAACCTTTAAATTCATCTGTTGTAATTCCTGTATTGCCTTTTTTGAATTGGACTTTATCTGGTCTGAAATAAGAATGAGTGCAATAAGGTTATTGTTTCTGGCAACAAAAACATGGGTTTGTGCTGTTAAACCAAAACCCGTAAAATAGGATTGCTCTTTTTCGATTTCGATACCAGAATCGGTAATTAGTTTGTAATTTCCAATGATATAGCTGGCATCATTTATTTTGGCTGTAACACCTCGTCCTGTTTTACTTTCAAACTCGGTTACCCGTGGGTTTGTGATTGAATAGTCTTTCAGGTAGTTTACAATAGATTCAGCCAAAGGATGCTCCGATTTTTTTTCGATAGCAAGAATTTCTTCAAGTATTGTTCGTTGTTCTGTTTTGCTTTTTAGCCAGATAATCTCGGTTACTTCGGGTTTGCCTTTTGTAATCGTACCTGTTTTGTCGATAACGATAACGTTTATTTGGCGGGCTTTTTCAAGGCTTTCTGCGTTTTTAATTAATATGCCGTTTTCAGCTCCTTTTCCTATCCCAACCATTAAAGCTGTTGGTGTAGCTAGGCCTAAAGCACATGGGCAGGCAATAATCAATACGGTTATAAAAGTAACAAATGCATGAGTAGAAGAAGGTTCGGGCCCGATAAAATACCAGGCAAATGCACTTAAACTTGCAATTAACAGAACAACCGGAACAAATACCGATGCTATTTTATCAGCTAATTTCTGAACAGGGGCTTTGCTTCCCTGTGCATTTTTAACCAGTTCAATAATTTGAGAAAGCAAAGTATCTTTACCCACTTTCTCGGCAATCATTTTAAAACTCCCGTTCTTATTAATTGTTGAACCTATTACTTTATCGTTAACTGCTTTCTCAACGGGTATTGGTTCTCCGGTAATCATACTTTCATCAACAGCAGTAAACCCATCAATTATTCTTCCATCAACGGGTATTTTTTCTCCCGGCCGAATGACAATAATATCACCCAAAACAACATCGTCAATCGATAGGGTAATCTCTTTCCCTTCACGAACTACAGTTGCAGCTTTAACTTTTAATCCCATTAATTTTCGTATTGATCCTGAAGTTTTTGATTTGGCCTTCTCTTCGAGATATTTACCCAGGAGTATTAATGAAATAATTACTGTTGCTGCTTCGTAGTAAACATGGGGTTGAATTCCTCTCGAATTTAAATAGGATGGGAAAAATGTATTAAATAAGCTGATAATGAATGCAGAGCCTGTACCTAAAGCAACCAGGGTATCCATATTTGCCGACAAGTGTTTGGCTTGTTTAAGAGCAATGATATAAAAATTACGACCAAACAAAAAAATTACCGGCATAGAGAAGGCAAGCATTATCCAATTACCATGTGGCATATGGTGGTAAAACATGGAAATAATAAAAACAGGAATTGTAAAAACAATGGAATAAATAGCTTTTTGTTTTGCTTTTGACAACCTGGTTTTTTCCAACTCTTCAATCTCTGAAATATCTTTATTCTTTTGATTCGTGTTTAATTTATATCCAATCTCATCGATTGATTTTTCCATTTCCTGGTGAGAGATTTTTTTATCATCGAATACAACAATAACAGAAGAGTTGGCATAATTAACCTGTGCCGATTTTATGCCATTTAACGAAGAAAGCATACTTTCTACACTGCCTGCACATGATGCACAACTCA
The DNA here is from genome assembly GCA_001768235.1 of Bacteroidetes bacterium GWB2_32_14. Classification (GTDB taxonomy): domain Bacteria; phylum Bacteroidota; class Bacteroidia; order Bacteroidales; family UBA12077; genus UBA12077. The sequence continues at coordinate 80,286 of MENK01000031.1, read as the reverse complement.
TGCCTTCAACCTCGTATGTTTCTTTTATCAGGCTCATGATATTATTTATAAACTCTAAATTATCTCTGCTTTATAACCAGCTGCACGAACGGCATTTTGAATTTCTTCAACGATTTCTTTTTCGTCAGGCACATTTGAAACTACATCAATAGTTTTGTCAGGGCTTGTTAAATCAACATTCCACGAAACTATACCATTAATTCTTTCCATAAATGGTTTAATAGCATGAACACAACCAGCACATTTAAGGCTGGATTTAAATCTCAGGCTTTGCATATTATTTTGATTTGGTTTTTTAAAAAGGCTCCGGAAGCTTTCAAGAAATTGATTATGAGAAAAATTACCTTGTTATTAACCCTTGCTTCCGAAGCACATTTTTTTTGAAATGCATTAACTATTTTAACTATACAAAAATAAATAAAGAATTAAAGATTCTTTTATATAATTATAAAAATGTTTTATATGATTTTATGATTTTTAACCCGTTGTGCAAGTAGAAATTTAAATAACTGACTTTGTGTATCTTTTTTTGATTAGAATCTTCGTGGTTATTTCAGCCGGGGATTTCAGGGCTAAAATTTTTCACAAAAATATCCCGGTAAAATAGTTTAAGTAGAATAATTTTATATATCACTAATGTTTCTTCTGTTTTTTAATTGTATTTTCTTGAATTGAGTGGGGGTTAAGCCGGTTTCGTTTTTAAACTGGCTGCTTAAATGGGCAATACTGCTATAGTTTAAATTCATTGCAATTTCACTCAGGTTAAGCTCGTCATAAATAATCAGTTCTTTAACTTTTTCAATTTTTTGTTTAATAATATACTTTTCAATGGTAATATTTTCAACACTTGAAAAAATGCTTGTTATGTAATTGTAATCTTTTCCAATTTTACTTACAAGATAATCGGAGAAATTTATTTTTAATGGTTGATTATTCCCGTGATGTATATATTCAATTATTAATGTTTTTATTTTATCAATCAGTTGAGATTTTTTATCTTCAAGTAATTCGAAACCGATTTTTTGAAGTTCAGATTTAATAAGTTCAAAATTTATTTGACTGCCCTTAATAATTGCTTCCCCCAGCTTGATATTAACAATTTGTATATTATTTCGAATAAATATGTCTCGAACTGCCATAATGCAGCGTGGACAAACCATATTTTTAATATAAAGAGTTTGCGTATTCATTATCAATTAAACAAAAAAATTTGGAAAATGTTGTTTGTTTGCACGGGTAAAATTAAATTTTAATACCCATAACCAAAACATCATCTACCTGAGGTTGAGAGCCTTTCCAGTTAATGAATGTTTCGAAAATGATTTGTTTTTGCTCTTCAATACGTTTTTCATGAATTTCGAGGAGTAAATCACGTAAATTAACAATTCTGAATTTTTTCTTGTTTGGTCCGCCAAACTGGTCGGCAAATCCGTCGGTAAACATGTAAAACAAATCATCGGGCTGAATGTCTATTTCGTGGTTCGTAAATGGTTCCATCGTTTTTGAAGATATACCTACCGGCATTTTATCGGCACGGATAACTTCAAGCATGTGATCACGAATAAAATACAAATGGTTGTATGCCCCTGCATACTGGAGTTTCATATTTTCCCTGTCAATTACTATTAACGACATATCAATGCCGTCTTTGGCTTCATCAATTTTACTTGAATTTACGAGGGTTTTAACAACTTTTTTACGAAGCTGGTTTAGTATATCGCTGGGTTTAAGAACGTTTTCATCGAAAACTATTTCGTTTAGGAAATTAATTCCTATAATACTCATGAAAGCTCCGGGAACACCATGTCCTGTGCAGTCTGCCACAACAATTACAGATTTATTTTCGACCTGGGCAACCCAGTAAAAATCGCCACTAACGATATCTTTAGGCTTAAACAGGCAAAATCCTTTATTTAAAATTTTTTGCAAAGTAAACTTATCGGGGAAAAGAGCTATTTGAATGTTTTTAGCATATTCTATACTGTCGGTAATGTCTTTATTCTGTTTCAGGATTTGGTCTCTCTGCTCGTCGGCTAAATCTTTCTGCCGGATAATTTCATCACGTTGTGCTTCTATTTCATCACGCTGGGTTTCAATCTCTTCTTTGTGCTGAAGCATTTCAGCATTCTGTAATCGTAACAGCTGATTGTTTTTTCTGCGTTTTTTATTTTCGCGAATGAGCAAAAAGGATTCAATTAAAAAAAGAAAAATTGCAGTAATAAAAAAATAATTTAATAATGAACGCAGTTTTTTTTGTCGGTTAAGCAGTTTTATTTTCTGTTGGTCTTTTTCAGAATTATACTTTAGTTCTAATTCTGCAATTTGAGTGTTTGTTTCTTCGTTTACCCGTTTGTTTTTAAGATCATAAAACTTTTCATGATATATCAATGACTTTTCGAAATCCCCCGTTTCCTTATATATCTGATACAATATATCGTAAGTAATTTCAAGGGTTATGTTATAACCATTAGATTCTGCTATTGCTATACTTTTTTCACAGTAAGCAATAGCTTTATCGTATTTTTTTAATTTTAAATAAATACCCCCGAGATTTAGGTAAGAAGTTGAAATACCGTCATTATCGCCAAGTTCAAGTTCCAAGTCGAGCGATTTTTGATAATAATCGAGAGCCTGGCTAAATAAATTCAGGTATTCGTGTAATACACCCAGGTTATTGTAAGAGCTGCTCAATCCGTTTTTATCGTTATTTTTCTTATTAATTTCCAATGATTTTTTATAACATTCTATTGCTTTATCTAAATTTCCCAAAGCCCTATAAACAATACCTAAGTTATTATATGCACGGGCTAAACCAGGTTCATTCTGTTCTTTTATTTGATTTTTGAGATACTTTTCAAAATATTCAAGTGATTTAGAGTAGTTATCCTGGAAGTAGTATGCCTCGCCTAAAATCTCGTAACAATAATCAATGATTCCTGAACTATCGAGTTTCTCGGCCAGGATCAAAAGTTTATTTGCAGTTTTAATTGCTTTCTCTGGTGTATTGCTGATATAATATTCCGAAAGGATTTTGTAAATAGTTATTTTTTCTAAATCAGGTGATTTCTCAAGAACAGTTTCCAGGGAGTCGGAATTAATTTTTTGTGAATAAGCAAATTGAATACCGGCAGAAAGGATAATCAAAAAAATAAATAAAATAAAAGCCGGTAATTTTTTTCTCATATCAGCTAAAAAGAATTCAGAGAATTTCTAAAAAGTTTAACCGTTGATACGAGAAAAAAAATAAAAGGATACAAAAAAAGCGAATTCATCAAAAAACTATCAGGCAAACATCTGTAAATCATGTAGTTTTTTATAAATTCCTTTTTGAGCAAGCAAAACGTCATGTTTGCCTCTTTCAACAATTTCGCCTTCATGTAAAACACATATCTCGTCGGCATCGCGAACAGTAGATAAACGGTGCGCAATAACGATTGAAGTACGGTTTTTCATTAAATTAAAAATAGCATCCTGAACGAGTTTTTCCGATTCGGTGTCGAGAGCAGAGGTGGCTTCATCAAGGATTAATATTGGAGGATTTTTAAGTACCGCACGGGCAATACTTACCCGTTGGCGTTGTCCTCCTGAAAGCTTTGTTCCCCTGTCGCCAATATTGGTTTGGTAACCATTTTCTGTTTGTAAAATAAATTCGTGTGCATTTGCTACTTTTGCTGCTGCAATAATTTCTTCTCCAGTGGCCGACTCCATGCCAAAGGCTATATTATTGTATATTGTATCGTTGAATAATATGGATTCCTGGTTAACATTACCCATTAAATTTCTTAAATCAACAAGATTTAAATCTTTGATATTTTCTCCGTCAATAAGTATTTCTCCTTCTACAATATCGTAAAAACGAGGCAGTAAATCGACAAGAGTTGATTTTCCTGAACCTGACTGGCCAACCAGGGCAATTGTTTTTCCCTTTTCAATTTTCAGGTTAATATTTTTTAATACATAATCCTGGATATATTTAAAACTTACATTTTTGTATTCAATAGTATGCTTAAAATCTTTAACAGGTATTGCGTTTTCTTTAACTACTATAGTAACTTCTGCGTCTAATATTCCATCAATACGATCAAGAGAAGCTAATCCGCGTTGTAAATTATAATACACATTTGAAACCTCTTTTGCCGGAGGAATAATTTGTGAAAATATAACAAGGTATGCAATAAACGTTTGAGGGTTCATAATTGCACTTTCTGCCAGAACCAGGCTGCCACCATACCACATAACCAAAACAATAACTATGGTTGCCATAAATTCGCTGAATGGACCTGCCAGTTCTTTTTTTCGCCAGATCCTGGTCATTAATTTTGAATACGAGTTGTTTTCTTTTATGAATCTATCGTCAATTTTTTTCTCTGAATTAAAAGCTTTAATAATTCGTAAGCCAAAAAGAGTTTCTTCAATGTAAGAAAGTATTAATCCTAGTTTAGCCTGGCCTTTTATAGATTTTCTTCGTAACGATTTGCCAATTCGACCAATAATAAATCCACTTACAGGTATTAAAATTATTACAATAATTGTAAGCATAGGACTCATTATAAATAATATAATAAGATATATGATAATTGTCAGAGGCATCTTAACCGCATTATTTAACGAACGAACAATCGATGCTTCTACTTCCTGTACATCACCGGTCATTCTTGATATTAAATCTCCTTTACGTTCTTCTGTAAAATAGGATAATTGTAATTCAAGAATCTTAGTGTTTAGTTTATTTCGAATATCACGAATAACCAGTGAGCGTAATGGAGCCATTACATAGTTGCTCATGTATTGAAAAAAGGTTTTTAATAGTGTAAAGAATACCACGAGAAAACTTACTGAAAGCAATGCTGTTTCAGTCCCCTGGGTATCTATAATCTGACTCAGGTAAAAGTTAAAATTATTGCTAACTGCTTCGGTATTAAATTGCCATTTTACTAACTCTGTAACCCTGGGTTGAGTATTAAATAAAACCCCTAAAAACGGGATAACCATTGTAAATGAAAAAATAGAAAATACTGTACCAACTAATGAATAAAAAATACTAAGTGCACCTTTATCCCAGTATGGGAGCATGTATCGTAAAATCTTATTAACACCTTTCATGGATATGAATTTTAAACCGATTAACTAATTTGACAAATGTAGGAAAAAACTTAAACTAAATTGATGAATTTCGGACATGTTTACCGATGGAAATGAATAAGGCTATCCAAAAAAGCTTTTGGATAGCCTTAGATTTTAATGATTATATTTTAATTAATCCCTGCTGGCAAATTTCGACAACAAACGTAAAATTTCAATGTATAACCATACCAGAGTAACAATTAACCCAAATGCGGCATACCATTCCATCTGTTTGGGGAGGCCTGCTTTTGAACCTTCGTAAATAAAGTCGAAATCTAAAACCAGGTTTAAGGCAGCAATAATAACAATAACAATACTGATACCAATACCAAGAATACCATTGCTGTTAATGATTAAATTGCTTACTCCGAAAAGTGAAAAAATCATTGAAATAAAATAAACCAATGCCACAGCCCCGGTTGCAGCAATAATTCCTGAGCGTAATTTATTGGTAACTTTTATAATTCCTGTTCGATAACCTGCTAAAAGCAGAAACATGGTAGCAAATGTTAAAGCTATTGCCTGCATAACTAATCCGGGATAGCTTGCTTCAAAAAAAGCAGATATTGCACCTAAAAACAGTCCTTCTAAAACGGCATAAAGAGGAGCAGTAATATAAGCCCAGTTTTTCTTAAAAACGGTTACCAATGCAAAAATAAATCCGCCTATACCGCCAATAGCTATCCATTTTGCAACAAGTGATGCGCCTGCTTCAATTGAAGCTGCACCAAAAAACATTTTCCAGGTATAAACTGCTCCAACCAAGACCAGTAGTAACATGATTAGTGATTTATTAATCGTGCCATTAACTGTCATTACTTCTGTATAATCAGCAGCATACGATTGTGCATTGAATGCATTTTTTGATAAAACCGGATTTGATGATCTTCCAAAATTCATAATATTAGATTTTAAATTTTTATGTGGTATTCAAATTATATACCTAAAGTGATTTTTCTGTCAGAATGTTTCTTTTAGACTTTATAATGACAATAAGTCACTTTTAAATAACAATTATTCCTCTGTCGAGCAATACAAAAACTAAACCCAGCATGAAACTGTAAAAAGTGTACCATTTTAACGGGATATATTCTGATGGATGAATACCAAGTTTATAATAATTGTAAGCAATCATAATTGCTTTTGATAATAAATATGCAAGTACAGTAGCAAGAGCAACACCAACAATTCCATAAATTTTTACAAACCAAACACTAAAAAAGACATTTAATAAAACTTCAATAATAGAAATTATCATTAATGGTTTAACCTTTTTTAATCCAATCAACAGGGTATGAGGGAATAATAAGCGACTTACAATAGCAAGTAAATAGACAACAAAAACGTCGGAGCTACGAGTAAATTCAGGGCTAAAAACTGCTTTAAATATTGGTTTAGCAAACAAAAGCATCACGATAGTAAATGGATACATAGAATGCATTATGCGGAGAGATTTTTTCTTAATATTTGCAAGGGTTTCTTTTATCTGCAATTTATTGTTAAACTCGGTTAACATGGCGGAACTTAATCCTGCAGCCAGCATTACAACAAAGGGTAACTCCTTGGCGCCGTACCTGAAAATTGCAAATCCATCAGCTTCATAGTGAGTTGAAATTACCAATCCATCAATATATTGTGATGAACCACTAACCAATGTACTTACAATTAAAGGAACGGCAAATATTAAAATTTCCTTAATATAAGGTATCGAGATTTTCATCTCTGCATAATTATAAATCAGGGATAGTAACCAGATATTTCGAATTGCGGCAACTATAACTAAACCACGTAATGACCAGATAACATTATACCCGAGTAGCACAGGTAATAATGCAGCAACCAGCTGTAAGCTATATGTTATATATGCATAGCTTAATGTATTCCCCGACTTATTCTGAACCATGTAAATGTATTCAACGAGGTTTGCAGGACTGCTTAATAGCAAATACCAAAGAGTTATGTTTAATAAAGGAACATTTCCCCTGTAACCAAAAACAGAAAAATTTCCTTGTATTGCCAACCCAATTCCGGCAACAACCAAGCTAAAGAAAATTAACAGGATGTAAATATTAAATATTTCAGGAGATTTTTCACCAGGAGTTTTTTCTTTATTACCAAATGTTTTTGAATTTTTATAAAGTGGCAGAAAAGCCTGCACCAAACCAGTTACCCAAAAGAAACTGGCTACACTGGCCATGAAAATAGCTACTTCGAAAACCCCGATTTCTTCTTTTGATAAACCTATTTTTGTAAATACAATAGATATAATTAAAAAGACAACAAACCTGAGTATATTGAAAATTTGAAGTCCTGCTGTACTGTTAATGTTTTTTCTTAATCCAAACACTGAAAGGAATTATTTTAAAATAATCGTTGCCAAAATTACATTATCCTGAATGAATAAAAAACCTTTTAACTTTTTTTAGCATATTCAGGTGGATTAAACCAGGGAAAATTTAGGAAATTAATTATTTGAATTGTTTAGAATTTAAAAATTCTTATTTATATTTGCAGTCCTAAAATGGTGGATGTAGCTCAGTAGGTTAGAGCATCAGATTGTGGTTCTGAGGGCCGTGGGTTCGAGCCCCATCTTCCACCCAACCAAAAGACTTCGATGAATAATCGGAGTTTTTTTATTTATAAAAATTTCGTTGTCGCATGGCTTCAAAAGCCAGTATGGCAGTTGATGTGGATACATTCAACGAATCAATTTCCCCATTCATGGGAATTTTTATTTGTTCATCAGCTCCATGAAGCCATTTGTGAGTTAATCCGTCGGCTTCGGTACCCATAATTACAGCCGATGGAACAGTAAAATCGGTTTCATGATAAAATGTACTTGCTGTTAGCGCGGCTGCAAATGATTTAATCTTATTCTTTTTTAGCCATTCCATAGCTTCATCGGAAGTACAGGTAACTACTTGTTTTGTAAAAATACATCCCACGCTTGAGCGAATGGCATTCGGATTATAAATATCTGTTAATGAGTCACAAACAATAACAGCATCCACATTGGCAGCATCGGCTGTACGCAATATTGCCCCGAGGTTTCCCGGTTTTTCAACAGATTCGAGAACGATTAAAAAAGGATTTTCACGTAATTTGATACCTGAAAGGGTTAGAAAACGAGGTTCCGCGAGAACTAAAACACCTTCAGTTGATTCCCTGTAGGCGATTTTATGATACACTTCACGGGAAATATCAAAAATCTGATCTTCGAGAGTTGATATTTCATGAATACGATCATAAGAGATAATATCGGAACAGAAAAAGACTGACTTAATCTCGATACCTGATTTTATTGCCAGAGTTATTTCTCGTAATCCTTCTATTACGATTAGATTCTGGGCTTTACGTTCGGATGATTTCTGTTGTAATTTAACAATGTTTTTTATTCGATGATTCTGTATGCTGGTAATTTTTTCAATCATAATAAAAGAATAATAACCACAAAGGTAATCTTAAACTTTAATCGTTCAAAATTGTTTGTTTATTGCTCATCATATTTAATGGTTTTGTATAAATACGCATTTATTCCAATCTTTGTAACCTGGAATATTATCCAATTAATATGAAGAAAATCGAATTACTTGCACCTGCAAAAGATTTGAAATCAGGTAAAGCAGCTATAATTTTTGGTGCAGATGCTGTATATATAGGAGCTCCCAGGTTTGGAGCAAGAGCTGCAGCAGGCAATAGTCTGGATGATATTAAGCAACTGGTTCGTTTTGCACATAAATTCTGCGTAAAAGTTTATGTTACCTTAAATACAATTTTTCATGATAATGAATTAAACGATGTACAGGATTTAATTCATGAGCTTTATTCAATTGGAGTTGATGCTATTATAGTACAAGATATGGGAATTCTTGAAATGAAATTACCCCCGATTCCTTTATTTGCAAGTACACAAACCAACAACTATACATGGCAAAAAGTAAAGTTCTTGGAAGATGCCGGAATACAACGGGTAATTCTTGCCAGAGAGCTATCGTCCGGGCAAATTCAGGAAATCCGTTCAAAAACAACTATTGATTTGGAATTCTTTGTTCATGGAGCATTGTGTGTAAGTTTTAGCGGACAATGTTATTTTAGTCACGCAATAGAAAAAGGAAGTGCAAATAGAGGGGCTTGTGCACAAACTTGCAGATCATACTATTCATTACTCGATAAAAATGGGAATACACTTGTAAAAAACAAATACCTGTTGTCATTAAAAGATTTAAATCTTTCGAATCATATTGGTGAAATGATTGATGCAGGAATAAGCTCGTTTAAAATTGAAGGAAGATTAAAGGATATTAACTATATCAAAAATATTACCGCCTTTTACAGGAAACAAATTGATGAAGTTATTCAAAAAAGGGAAGGTTATCTCAAATCGTCATCGGGTGAAATTAATTATGATTTTAGTCCCGATACAGATAAGACATTTAACAGGGGATATACTACTTATTTTTTCAAAGGGAGAACAAAAGAAATTGCTTCACCCGATACTCAAAAATCAATTGGCAAATTTATTGGCAAAGTAAAATCGGTTAATAAAAATTATTTTACAATTGATTCAGAATTCCCTTTAAGCAATGCTGATGGAATATGCTTTTTTGATAATCAGGGAGTTTTGCACGGGACATTAGTGAACAAAGTACAAAAAGATAAAGTGTTTGCCGATAATATTGAATTACTAAAACCTGAAAGTTTTATTTATCGTAATTCGGATTATGAATTTAATAAACAACTTTCGTCATCAAGAACCGAGAGGAAAATTCAGGCAAAAATAATTATTGGTGAATTTGAAAAAGGAATTATTATAACCGCAGAAGATGAAGATCATATAAATATTGAAATTGAAGAACATCTGGAAAAAACGTTGGCATCGAATCCTGAAAAGGCAACAGAGAATATACTCAATCAGTTTAAAAAGTCGGGGGATTCCATTTTCAGAATTGATACTGTTGAAATAAATTTAAAAAACCCTTTATTTTTTCCAATATCGGTATTAAATGAATTGCGAAGAAAAACACTTGAATTGCTCGAAACAGAAAGGTTGAAAAACTATCAGAAACAAGAACGGAAAATTGAAAAAACAACTCATCTTTACCCTGAAGAAATTCTGGATTACAAAGGGAATGTGCTCAATCAGAAAGCCATAGACTTTTATAGGCAACATGGCGTTAAAAGTATAGAGCAGGCATTTGAAGTACAATCTGATTTTAAAAATAAAGAAATAATGATAACCAAACATTGTATAAAGTATCAGATGGGATTATGTACCAAACACGATAAACCAGACAGAAAAATGGAAGAACCTTTATATCTTGCCGATAATAACAGAAAATACAAACTTGAGTTTGATTGCCAACAATGTGCAATGAAAGTTATATTTTTGCAATAAATTTTTATATGAGTGTCGGATTTTTCACCCAAACAACATTTATTTGTAAGAAAATCAATTTTTTACCCCTGACCCTAAAGGGAGCAATTGATTTTCTTCTCTCCCTTTAGGGATGGGGCAAAAGAAGAAAATCAACATTCATCCTATGAATAAAATATGATAGTAATAAATATTAAAGTAAATGAAGTTAATTACACCACAAAGTTGGGTTGAGTACGAATTAATTGATTCGGGAAACTTTGAAAAGCTAGAACGTTTTGGCAAGTACATTGTTTCTCGTCCTGAACCACAAGCTATTTGGGATAAAGCATTGTCGGAAAACGAATGGCATAAAATGGCACACGCCGAATTTAAAAAAGAAAAGGCAGGAGGGCTAACATCTGAAAAAGGGGAATGGGTCTTAAAATCGGGAATGGCTGAACAGTGGTTCATCAACTACCAGTATAAATCTATGAATATTAAAATGCGGCTGGGGTTAACTTCATTCAAACACGTTGGCATTTTCCCAGAGCAGGCCGATAACTGGAATTACATTTACGATAGTCTTACCGAATTAAAAACAACAGAACAACCCAAAGTTCTGAATCTGTTTGCATATACAGGTGGAGCTTCATTGGTGGCAAAAGCTGCGGGGGCCGATGTTATTCATGTTGATTCTATAAAACAGGTTATAAACTGGTCGTCAGAAAATATGGCAGCCAGCAAATTGTCAGATATCCGCTGGGTTATTGAAGATGCTGTTAAATTTGTGAATCGTGAAGTAAAACGTGGAAAACAATATAACGGAATTATTCTCGATCCTCCATCATACGGACATGGGCCTAATGGTGAAAAGTGGATTCTTGAAGACAAATTAAATGAGCTTTTAAAGCAATGCAAGCAGCTTTTAACTCCTAAAAACAACTTTTTTATTCTGAATTTATACTCAACAGGAGTATCATCAATTATGGCAGAAACATTGGTTGAAAGTATTTTTGGAAAACAAAAAGACAAGGAAGTTGGAGCTTTATACCTTAACGATAAAACAGGAAGAAAACTACCAACAGGAGTTTTATACAGGTTTAGGAATTTGTAATTTTTTTTGAATTATTCCCCAAACATCTTCATATGATTGATCTTGGAATTATTACACTCCGAAACTGGCAGGAAAAGGATATCAAATCGCTGGTTAAAAATGCCAACAATAAAAAGATATGGGACAACCTGCGTGATGATTTTCCAAATCCATATACTGAAATGGCAGCCGAACAGTGGATTGAAATTGCCAACAAGAGTACTCCGCTAACAAATTTTGCCATTATTTATAAAGACAAAGCGATTGGAGGTATAGGAATAATCTTACAAACAGATGTTTACCGAAAAAATGCAGAAATTGGATATTGGCTGGGAGAGCAATACTGGCATAAAGGGTTTGTAACAAAAGCATTAAAGGCAATGGTTGAATATACATTTAAAAGGTTTGATGTAGAAAAGATTTTCGCCCAGGTTTTTGAATCGAATACAGCATCAAAACGGGTTTTAGAAAAAGCGGGGTTTATTTTTGAAGCCCGGTTGAAAAGGGCTATTATCAAGAATAACCAGGTTCAGGATTGCCTGATTTATTCAGTTTTAAAATCCGATATTACAAAAATATAATCAGTATGCTTTTTAAAGAAGTTCATTTAGAAAAATCAACCGAATATACAGTTTCCATGGGTAAAGTAAATCTTTTTGCATTTTTATTTGTGATTCCAATCCTGGTATTGTTTTTACTTCCTTTTATTTTTTTATGGGATTTCGATCCAGTTAAATCGGGTTATCGGCTTTTACTTAAACATATATTTACTGTAATAATCGGGGGTGTTGTTCTTCACGAGCTATTGCATGGTTTTACCTGGGCAATATTTGTTAAACAGGGATTTAAACAAATAAAATTCGGAATCAACTGGAAATACCTGACACCCTATACTCATTTTAAAAAACCGATTAAAATAAAATTTTATCTCTCGGGGGCATTAATGCCACTCGTTATAATGGGCATAATTCCTTCAATTGCGGGTATAATTTCAGGAAATGGATTTTACTTGCTATTTGGTATCTTTTTTACATGGGCTGCAGCAGGCGATATGATTGCCAGTATGAGATTGTTCCGGCTACCTATGAACTCTATGGTTCAGGATCATCCCGACACTTTGGGATTTATTGTTTACCATTGAGCAACCCGGAGCGGTTTTTTTTCATCATTAGGTGTATAAATTCAACTTATTATGAAACCTCCATGCAAAAGATTTTGCACAAACAGGATTGATTAAATTTGTTTTTACCGATTTAATTATATTAGACGTATGGCATGGAGGTTCACGAGCGGAATGTGGGATGGATTGGTGGAAGCGAGTCAGCCTGCCGCAGGCTGGTAATAAGAAAAAATTAAATAACAGATGGAATAAGCGGATAATTAACTAATAATCAATAACGTAATAAAATTTATACGGATGAAAACAAAAAAAATATTCTTGCTGTTTCTATTATCAATAGTAGTTTTATTTACAAGCTGTGATTTGGACGATGATTTTGAAAAGGGGGTTTTTCCTTCAGCTCCTGTTAATTTTGAAGCGGTAAATTCGGTGTATGACGATTATAACTCGGCTTCTCCTTACGAGTTATATTATGAATTCCTATTTGTATTTTCATCCAACAGAAATTCGCAAGGTGAAAATTTCGATTTGGTAAGTTATATTGCTTATTATCATTACAACACATCATCAAACCAGTTTTATATGGATGTGTATGAAGGGTCTTACGGATTATATGATACTGCATTAGCACAAATAAATACTGAATTTAATGAATACGGGCCATCAATTATTTATGCCCCTGATTATGTTACCCGCCTATTCTTTTATGCATCCGATAAATCGGGAGATTTAGATATTTATTATTTAAAAAATGAAATTTCTGATGATGCCTGGGAAAATCCTGTTTTACTTGATAAAATAAACTCCAGCTTTAATGAAGCCTATCCTGCTTTTAACCAGGAAATTTCTGAGCTTTATTTTTGCTCCGACTCGAGTGGTGATTTTGATATTTACAATGTAGGTATTTCATCTTCTTCAAGCTTAATTTCATGGATTGAATCTGATATAGCCCCGTCGTGGAATCCAAATGATGTATTAAATAGTAATGCTGATGATAAATGCCCTTACATTAATGGCGATTTAATGGTTTTTACATCGAACAGGGATGGAGGGTATGGAGGATATGATTTGTATTACTCTGTATATGATAATAATGCATGGAGTACTTCTGTTAATTTTGGTCCTGAAATTAATTCTGAATTCGACGAGTATCGCCCAATCACCATGTATGCCTATAATTATAAAAATGATTTAATGATATTTTCATCGAACAGGGCTGGAGGAAAAGGCGGATTTGATTTATACTATGTTGGTATTCCAAAAATGATATATTAAACAGGGTTATTTGCATACCTGTTTTTACACGAGAATAAAACAAAAATCAGGAAGTTGATTGAAATACATTTCATACTTGTAGAACCAGCAGTTCCCGAAAATATTGGTGCTGCAGCAAGAGCTATAAAAACCATGGGCTTCAGTTCGTTGCGTTTGGTTAATCCTGCAAATCACTTAGCTAATGAAGCGAAATGGCTTGCACATGCATCAAATGATATACTTGAAAATGCAAATGTTTACCCTTCTCTAAAAGATGCAATTTCTGATATCGACTGGGTTATAGGTACAACGGCAAAAAAACGCAGGGTTAACCAGGATTATTATCCTGTAAATAAACTCAACGGGATGATTCAGAAAAAAGCATCAACAATTAAGACCCTGGCAATTGTTTTTGGGCGCGAAGAAAGCGGGTTAACCAATAGCGAGCTTCATCTTTGTCACACGGTTACAAGTGTTCCGATGAAAACTACCTATCCTTCATTAAACCTTGCCCAGTCGGTCATGATTTATGCCTATAACTTATCTTTACTTGAGCTTAATACATTAAATGAAGATGAAGAAAAGAAGGATGAGGAAAGCCTGATTGCTTTAAAAGCAAAGACCGAAAAAATTCTTTCACGAATTGGTTTTATCCCTGAATCCGCCATTTACAATCGTATAATGGAACGACTCATGATATTAGGCGAAACCGATATTCACCTGGTTCATTCTGTGTGCAATAAGATAAACGAAAAATCGGAAATTCATTCCGATGAGTTGTGACAATTACCATTGCAGCAACAGCTGAGTTTATTGCTTTTTGCTTTTTCGAACGATTCTCGGCCTTCTTTAAATGTAAACCATGCAATGGCCAAAGAACCGAGGATATCAATATACCCGATTTGAAATATAGCATACAATCCACTGCTTATAAGTAATACAATGGATAAGTATAAACAGGATTTTGTGCAATTTGCATCTGCAAGAATGGCATCTGAATCTAAAGCTTTTCCTATTTTTAATTTATAACGCATTAAAAAGTACATGGTAAGAATTGATAGGGTTGCAATAATAATTCCGGGCAAGGTAGTATCGGGTTTTGTGCCTTTAATCATGTTATAAATTACACCGGCAAGAATTCCTATAGTTAATATGTAAAACCCAAATCCTGTAATTCGTAATGCCTGGCGTTCAAATTTATCGCGTTGGTCAACTTTTGAATAACGCATTCGAATAATCATGTGGGCAATACCAATACCTGAAATCACTTCGACAAAACTGTCGGTGCCAAAACCTAATAGAGATAGGGCTTCATCATCTATCCCAAAATATACAGAAATAAGGCCTTCAGCAATATTGTAAATAATCGTTATTATACTTAAAAGGAATGCGATTTTAAGAAGTTTTTGTTTTTTCATCCAATATTTATTTTGTATTAAAGAAACAACTCAGTTTGGAATTGGTTTATTTGTTTTGATGTTTTTTAGAATGAAAAAAGAACCTAAAACTGCCGGAATGGCAATATTCACAATCCAAATGAAAATGGATGCAAGAACAATTCCCAATGTGTTTTCTGAAAAAATTCCAATAAAAAATATTGCAAGCGAACCTCTTATTCCTAATTCTACAAGTGTTGTGGTTGGTATTAAAGTCAGGAATAAGTAGGTTAGTGTTATTGAAACAATGGCCTGGGTTAAATTAATATCAACTTCGAATAGTTTAAGAAGAATATAATATTGAGTAAAAAACACGATGTACCTTAATGCACTCAATAATATTATGAACGATAACGATTTAGTTGATTCATATGATAAATACTCAATTTGCCCTGACTTATTTTTTAAATAAGGAAGCTTTAACAATACAGGTTTAATTCGTTTAATATTATAAAAACTCCAAACCAGAATTCCTAAAAGCAGAAACAGGAGAATTGCAGTTAGCTGGTTAAAAAACGAATGAATATGAATTAATTCAGGATAGAGAAGTAAAAATAATGTAAATCCCAATATTCCCATGGCAATGGTAACAATAAACTGGGCATAACTGCCAATGCTTGTTGCTAAAACACCATAGGTTCTTTTTCCTTTATCCAAGAAATAAATTCTGCCACCTATTTCGCCAATGCGGTTAGGGGTAAATATTCCAAAAGTTATTCCTGCAAAAACTGCTTTAAGTGCTTTTAGGTAGGGGATATCTTGAATTTTTCGAACCAGCTTTTGCCATTTTAAAGCCTCCACGTTCCAGTTCATAAACATCAGTAGAATGATTATTGAAAAATAGTACAGATTCCCTGTTTTATAAATGAAAGGTTCAATATCGAATGATTTTAATTCGTTAAAATGAGTAATTTTATAAGTGATGAAACCGTACGAGAGAATAAGAACGGTTATACTAAAAAGGATTTTCAGAATTTTACGATTCATAAATTCTTAACAAATATGAAGTTTCAAAGATACCATTTATTTGATATTGGCAGAAGTTTTTCGATCTTTACCAAGGAAAGTTTAAAGTTAAAAGTTAAAAGTTAATTCCCATGAGTTACGTCAGGCCAAAGAAGAGTTTAGGGCAGCATTTTTTAAAAGATCAGAATATTGCCCGAAAAATTGTTGCTGCACTTGAAAAATGTCCGCGAAAAACGGTACTTGAAATTGGTCCCGGAACAGGAGTACTTACATCCCTTTTAGTTAATGATCCTGAGCTTGATTTTTATGCAGTTGAAGTTGATCCCGAAGCTTATGAATACTTAAAAGTTGAATTCCCTAAACTAAACGAGAAACTTTTATTAGCCAATTTTCTAAAGATAGATATTCAGGAATATATTAAAAGCCCTTTTACAATAATTGGAAACTTTCCATATAACATTTCAAGCCAGATATTTTTCAGGGTTCTTGAAAACCGCGATTTGGTTTTAGATGTTGTATGTATGATTCAGAAAGAAGTTGCCGACAGAATTAAAGCATCACACGGGAATAAAACCTATGGAATATTGAGTGTGTTTTTGCAGGCTTTTTACGATATTTATTATTTATTTACTGTTGGGCCAATGGTTTTCGATCCACCTCCGAAAGTGAATTCTGCTGTAATCCATTTAAAACGAAATGCAAGAAAATCGCTAGGTTGTGATGAAATTTTATTCTTTAAAGTTGTAAAGCTTGGATTTAATCAAAGACGTAAAACATTGCGAAACTCTTTGAAAAGTATTTTAGCAGATATCCCGGTTGATAATGAGATATTTGGAAAACGTCCGGAACAGTTAAGTGTAGAAGATTTTATTTATCTTACGAATGTTATAGATCAAAAAAATAAATAAGAAACAACCCAATAAAAAATCGGATTATGCAATTTGAATTAACACGCGAATTTATTGATAAACTTCGTATTCACATTGACAATAAAGAAGAAGTTGCCGCCTTCGAGATGGTAAAAGAACTTCATCCGGCCGATATAGCTGAAATATACGAAGAACTGGATATTGACGAAGCAAAATTTCTTCATTTACTGCTCGACGGCGAAACGGCGGCAGATGTGATGGTTGAGCTTGAAGAAGACGATCGCGAACGGTTTCTAGAAGCCTTACCAAGCGAATTTATTGCAAAGCAGTTAATCGACAAAATGGAATCTGACGATGCGGCCGACCTTATTGGAGAATTATCTGATGAAAAACAGGAAGAAGTTATATCGTATATAGAAGACCTTGATCAGGCGGGAGATATTGTTGATCTTTTAAATTATGATGAGGATACTGCCGGTGGGTTAATGGCTAAGGAACTTATTACAGTGAACGAAAACTGGAATATGCCCACCTGTCTCAAAGAAATGCGAAAACAGGCAGCCGAAATTGATGAAGTTTATTATGTTTATGTTGTTGATGATAATAATATTTTAAAAGGAACCTTGTCATTAAAAAGAATGTTGCTGGCTTCTGCTAACGCGAATATTAAAAACATATTAAATACAGATGTTATTTCTGTAAGAACCGACACGAAATCGGAAGAAGTAGCAAACATTATGGAGAAATACAACCTTGTGGCTTTACCAGTTGTTGATGCATTAGGGCGGCTGGTTGGGCGAATTACTATTGATGATGTGGTTGATGTAATGCGAGAAGAAGCTGAACGTGATTACCAGTTAGTTTCAGGTATTACTACTGATGTTGAACATTCCGATAGCCCATGGTTATTGACCCGTGCACGTATTCCCTGGTTATTTATCGGTTTATTCGGAGGAATTATCGGGGCATTGGTAATTGGAAATTATGAAACCGATTTGGGGCTTTATCCGCAAATGGCATTTTTTATACCTCTTATAGCTGCAATGGGAGGCAATGTGGGTGTTCAATCTTCATCAATTATTGTTCAGGCATTGGCTACAAATTCTTTGGGATTTGACAGTATAGGAAAGAAACTATCCAAAGAGTTGCTGGTTGCAGGAATAAATGGAATTATCCTTTCTACGGTTATTTTTACTTACAATTATTTTTTTAGCGATAGTTTTGCTTTAACAATTACAGTAAGTTGCGCATTATTCTCGGTTATCATATTTGCATCACTCTTTGGCACTTTTGTTCCCATGTTTCTTGGAAAAATGAAAATTGACCCTGCGTTAGCCACGGGGCCATTTATTACAACGGTTAACGATATTATGGGATTATTCCTTTATCTTATGATTGGAAGATTGTTCTTTGCAATTTTTTAGAATACATTCCAATAGTATAGCAATAAAAACAGGATAGGAATAATAATACCAAGAGATGTAAGCCAGGCTCCACGCCCTGTAATTCCATTTTTACCTTTCAAAACAAACAAACCTGTTACAGCTAATAAAATTAGTGAGCCAGCAAAAATATCGGAAAAAATAGTCCACCATTTTTTGGGGTTGTAATGCAGGTAATTTACCTGGTGAAATATTGGCCTTCGCTTTGATGTTTCAAGTATTCCCTGCCCTGTTCGTGTATCAATCTGAATGTTTCCGTCCTTTATAAAAATTTTAAGGATTCCTTCTTCAGGGAAATAGTGGTTTTTATATTTTTCACCCGGGGCAATTTCATTCAAAAGGGGAATCACATTTTCACGACTAAGAGTTTTTAAATTCAGGGTTGAAATATTTACAGAAACTTCTTTGTTCCTGATAACATAATTGGGGTTCCAGTCATCAATATGATTCAGGGCAATGCCCGAAAGTCCATATATTACGGTCATGGCAAAAAAGATATAACCTAAATCCCGGTGCAAATCCCGATTTAATTTTCTAAGTTTCATTCGATGCGGATTTTAAAAAAAAGCCCGAAAAACAATTTTCGTTTCCCGGACTAAAAGTATAAAAATTGAATTTTATTTTTCAGCTTCTACGGCTTTTTCTACAACTTCTGTTCCCGTTTCTTCAATTGCTTCTATCTTGTTACATTCAATCCAGTATTGTGATATATATCCTTTGCCCGATGCTGCAACTTCCTGACGCATTTCAGCAATTTTCTGAACCTGGGAACTGTCAATACCGGTTGTTTCTTCTTCTCCCGAATGATTTCCATCATGAGTAGCTTCTGACTCAACTCCTTCGCTCATTTCTTTTTCTAAATCATTAATATATGCATCATCAATTCTTAGCTCTTTAACTATGCCATATACATAAACAGAGCTTCCCTCGAGTTCTTTATTAAATACTCCGAATGCTTCAGTAGGAATAACTTTAATGGTAACATCAGAATTTTCAGAAACCAAAAACAATCTTTTGCCACCATGTGCACATACATGATTTACAATTCCGCCAATGGCAATATCTGTATCGATATAATTATCGATATTGGCCATTAAATCTTCAATTTTTATTTTCTCGATTGTGTTTTCGGCTTTCTCTTGTTTTGTTCCGCATGAATATATTAATGCAACAATTGTTAATGTTCCCAATACTTTTTTAATCATAGGTTCGTGATTTTATGGTTTTTATAAAAGTGTATTTTTTGCAAATATACAATTCAATAGTTAAATTCCTTTGAAAAGTGGTTTTTTAACATGATTTTAACATAATAAATCAGGAATTTAAAAGGTCGTATTTATAGCTTCAACAGGGTTGAGTTTAGCAGCCGATCGGGCAGGGGCAAATCCTGAAATAATCCCGATAACAGCCGAAATTGATAACCCCAGGATAATATTTCCAAAAGTAAGTACGATTTCAAGTTCCGATTGTGTATTGGCATACAAACTACCAAAAAATATCATGAGTAAGCCCAAAGAGCCTCCAACAAGCGATAATAAAACCGATTCGAATAAAAACTGGAATAATATAAAAAATCGTTTTGCGCCCAGGGCTTTTTGAATCCCGATAATATTGGTACGTTCTTTTACAGATACAAACATGATATTCGCGATACCAAACCCTCCAACAAGAATCGAAAATCCACCAATCAGCCATCCTGCAAGGTTAATAACCACAAAAATCTGATCGAGACTTGAAGTAATTAAACTGGATTGATTAAGGGCAAAATCATCTTTCTCTTTAGGATTGAGTGTTCTGGTTGATCGAATGATACTTTTAAGTTCATCTTTTAATTCCGGCATACTTACTCCCGGTTTTGCTTTTACCATTATCATCGGGTTTGAGTTTTCACTCTTAATATCCATGAGGTTTTTGGCATATACAACAGGAAGGATAACCATTTCATCGAGCGTACCTCCACCGCCAAGTATGTCCTTTCCTTCTTTTTGGATTACACCCACAACAGTTATTTTTCGGCCTTGTATTTTTATTTCCTTTCCAACAGGGTCAACTCCATTAAAAAGATTGACCGCAACTTCATGGCCTATAAGGCATATGTTTTTACCTGCACTGGATTCAAAGGGTGTAAAATATCGCCCCCTGGCTAGTTCAAAGCTTCTGATTTTTTCGAATTCATGCGAGTTTGCCCAAAGAACAACATTCTCGGCAGTAGTATTTTTATATTTTACATTTCGCAACGCGGATACTGCAAAATTTACCGAGAGTGCCTTTTCAGAACGTTTTTTTATTTGTTCGTATTCTTTTATTGATGGTACCGGACGTTTTAAATACTCCCACCAGGCATATTCCTCTCCAGGGGGCGGTGTCCATGGCCATTTCTGAACATAGATAATATCGTCGCCTAATGAAGCAAAACTATTTCGTATGGTGTTTTCTAACGAATCCAGAATTGTAAATACCGATATAATTGCAAAAATACCAATGGTTATTCCCAGCAAAGTGAGTAACGTTCGTAATCGATTTACTTTAAGGGCATTAAAGGCAAACAGAAAACTTTCTTTTATCAGATTAAATATAAGCATTTGTCGGGTATAAAATATTTTTAACAAATATACACATCCTAATTTTTTTTTTGATGTATTATTTATATTTTCGAACAATTATTAAAAATAAGTTTTTCCCAAAAAAAAGATTGATTTTTTGACAACTTTTTTTTAAAAAGTTTCTTAAAATTCTTACAGTAAAAAAAGTTTAATATAAGCATGTAAATGAAAGAGTTAAAACAAATAAAATCGGCTCTTATATCTGTTTATGATAAAACAAATTTAGAGCCCATCATAAAAAAACTGAACCAATTACATGTAAAAATATTTTCTACCGGGGGAACAAAAGACTACATCGAAAAATTAGGAGTTCCGGTAACCGCTGTTGAAGATTTAACAAACTACCCTTCAATACTTGGAGGACGGGTAAAAACCTTACATCCTAAAATTTTCGGGGGAATTCTTACCCGCCGGAATAACGAATCAGATAAAAAACAAATTGAAGAGTATCAGATTCCCGAGATAGATTTAGTAATTGTTGATTTATATCCTTTTGAAGCAACAGTTGCTTCCGGTGCAAACGAGCAGGAAATTATTGAAAAAATTGATATTGGCGGAATATCATTAATACGTGCTACTGCTAAAAATTTTAACGATACGTTAATTGTTCCTTCAAAAGATTTGTATCATGACTTTATAAATATACTGGATTTAAAGAATGGCTATACTTCATTAACCGATCGTAAAAGGTTTGCTCTTGAGGCATTTAATGTTTCTTCTCATTACGATACAGCAATTTTCAATTATTTTAATAAGGATTTTTCAAAAACGGTTTTTAAACAAAGCATAAACCAGGGAGAAGAGTTGCGATATGGAGAAAATCCTCATCAAAAAGGATTTTTCTTTGGGAATTTAAATGAAGCTTTCGATCAGCTAAATGGTAAACAGATATCTTACAACAATTTACTTGATATTGAAGCGGCAGTTCAGCTTATTTCAGAGTTCACGGAAGCTACCTTTGCTATTTTAAAACATAACAACGCCTGTGGAATTGCATCACGGGAAAATCTTACAGATGCATGGATTGCAGCTTTAGCGGGAGACCCTGTTTCTGCTTATGGGGGAATTTTAATTACAAATAAGCCAATTGATAAAACTACTGCTGAAGAAGTAAATAAAATATTCTTTGAAGTAATAATTGCCCCGGCTTATGATACAGCCGCCCTTAATATCTTAAAAGAAAAGAAAAACAGGATAATTCTTGTTCAGAAGATAAATAATTTCCCAGATATTCAGTTCAGATCATTACTAAATGGTGTAATATTGCAAAACAGGGATTTAAAAATGGAAACCGAAAGCGACATGAAAGTTGTTACATTAAAATCTCCTGATACAATTGCAATTCAGGATTTAATTTTTGCCAATAAATTGGTTAAACATTCAAAATCAAATACGATTGTTTTGGCAAAAAACAAACAACTGTGTGCAAGCGGTGTAGGACAAACATCGCGTGTTGATGCATTAAAACAGGCAATAATAAAAGCAAATCAGTTTGGATTTGATTTACAGGGAGCTGTTATGGCATCGGATGCTTTTTTCCCTTTTGCCGATTCAGTTGAAATAGCTGGTAAAGCAGGTATTACTTCTGTAATTCAGCCGGGGGGGTCGGTTAAAGATCAGGATTCTATTGATTATTGCAATAAACATGATATTGCAATGGTATTTACAGGGATAAGACATTTTAAACATTAATATAAACAACTTAATAATACATCAAGATAATGGGATTGTTTTCATTTTTCACACAGGAATTAGCTATCGATTTAGGAACAGCTAATACCATCATCATACATAACGATAAGATTGTTGTTGATGAACCCTCGATAGTTGCAGTTGATCAGTTAACAGGGAAACTTGTCGCTATTGGAAATACAGCGCGCCAGATGCATGGAAAAACCCACGTTAATATTCGAACCATAAGGCCATTGAAAGACGGCGTTATTGCAGATTTTAATGCAGCAGAACTTATGATTCGGGGAATGATAAAAATGATTAACAATAAACCTCAGTTGTTTGCTCCTTCATTACGAATGGTTGTTTGTATTCCTTCAGGAAGTACTGAAGTTGAAATGAGAGCTGTTCGTGATTCATCAGAACATGCCGGCGGACGTGATGTTTATATGATTTATGAACCTATGGCCGCGGCAATTGGTATAGGACTTGATGTCGAAGCCCCAAAGGGAAGCATGGTTGTTGATATTGGTGGCGGTACTACTGAAGTTGCCGTAATTGCTTTAGGTGGAATAGTTTGTAATAAATCAATCCGAATAGCCGGTGATGCATTTACTGCTGATATTCAGGCTTATATGCGCCATCAGCACAACATTAAAGTTGGCGAACGTACAGCCGAAGATATTAAAATAAATGTTGGTTCTTGTTTGCCAGAGCTTGACTCCCCACCAGAAGATTATATTGTTCGTGGCCCCAATTTAATGACAGCAATGCCTGTTGAAATACCTGTTTCGTACCAGGAGATTTCACATTGCCTTGATAAATCCTTCTCAAAAGTTGAAACTGCCATTCTTGGTGTTTTGGAACAAACTCCACCCGAACTTTATGCAGATATAGTTAACGAGGGAGTTTACTTAGCCGGGGGAGGTGCTTTAATGCGAGGCCTTGATAAACGACTTACCGACAAAATAGGAATTACATTCAGGGTAGCAGAAGATCCGTTACATGCTGTTGCCCGGGGTACTGGTATTGCTCTTAAAAATGTTGATCGATTTACATTCTTAATGAGATAATATGAATTTTCGATAAGTTGAAGAATTATGAGAAGCTTGCTCGATTTTATATTACGAATCCATTTTTTAGTCCTGTTCTTACTTATCGAAACATTTTCAATTATTTTATTAATTAATAATAACAATTTTCAACATGCCGGGGTGGTAAATATGTCCAGACAGCTGTCGGGGAGATACTATACCCGGGTTTCAAATATCAGGCAATATTTATCTCTCGAAGAAGAAAATAATAAACTCATCGAAGAAAATACCCGGTTATTAAATTTACTTGAATCAACCAATAAATCAAACGAAGTTATTTATGGAAATGTTCTGGATACCGTTTTAAATCAACAGTATTCATATATATCTGCCCAAATTGTAAATAATTCTGTAAATAAAAAACACAATTTCTTAACACTTAACAAGGGATTATTGCATGGTATCAGGCCCGAAATGGCTGTTGTTTCGAAAGATGGTGTTGTTGGTATTGTTAAAGGTGTTTCTGCAAATTATTCAACGGTTATTTCGCTTTTAAATCTTGAATACAAGATTAGTGCAAAAATTAAAAAGAATAACTATTTTGGTTCGTTAAGCTGGGATGGCAAAAATTATCGATATGCAACTTTAAACGAAATTCCTTTGCATGCTGATATCCAAATTGGTGATACAATCATTACAAGCGGATTTTCATCCATCTATCCCGAAGGTATAATTATTGGCTATATCAATGATTTTGAAGAGAAAACAGGAAGTTTTTATGAAATAAAAATTGACTTGTCTGTTGATTTTAAAAATATAAGAAATGTATATGTAGTTAGCAATTTGCTTCAGGCCGAACAAAACAAAATAGAAGAACAAATCCAATGATATGATAAAAGATATTCCCCGATACCTGGTAAATTTTGTAGTTCTTATTACCTTACAAATACTAATATTTAATAATATTCAGTTAGGCGGGTTTATTAATCCTTATGTATATATTTTGTTCATATTAATTCTTCCTTTTGATATCCCTAAATGGTTTTTATTATTTATTGGATTTTTCCTGGGAATTACAATTGATTTATTTTCGAATACATTAGGAATGCATAGTTCTGCATGTGTATTTATGGCTTTTTTAAGGCCATTTATCCTTAAAATTATAGCTCCCCGCGAAGGCTACGAATCAGAAACATATCCAACAGTAAGTTATTATGGAATAAATTGGTTTTTAAAATACTCTTTATTGTTAATCTTTGCACATCATACTTTTTTGTTTTTTGTTGAAGTGTTTCGGTTTTCAGACTTTTTCTCGACTTTGTTGAGGATTATATTAAGTACTATTTTTAGCTTTTTCCTGATTGTTGTTGCACAATATTTTTACAGGAAACAAAAACGAAGATAAATCTTACATAACCAGGTTTTACAGTGGACTCATTTGCAGGCAGGAAAAATATTATTCGGGTTCTGATTGTACTTATCGGATTGATATATATAATCAGATTGTTTATATTACAAGTGGTTGACAGTTCATATAAACTCACTGCAAGCAATAATGTTTTAAGATACGAAACCCAATACCCTGCCAGGGGATTAATATTCGACAGAAATGGGAATCTGCTGGTTTTTAACCAGGCAGCCTATGATATAATGGTTAACCCGATGCAGTTGGATGCTTTTGATACCACCGAGTTTTGTTCAATTCTTGAAATTACAAAAGAGTATATCGATGAAAATATAAAAAGTGCAAAAGAATACTCATTATATAAGCCTTCAATTTTTCTAAAACAGGTTTCATCAGTTACGTATGCCAGGTTTCAGGAAGTAATGTTCAAATTTCCCGGGTTTTTTGTTCAACCCAGGACACTTCGAAAATATACTTACGAAAATGCTGCACATGTTATTGGATACGTTGGTGAAGTAAATGATAAAATAATTGAAAGCAACACGTATTATAATCAGGGCGATTATATTGGGATTAGTGGAATAGAACAATCTTACGAAGATTACCTGAGAGGCAAAAAAGGAGTAAATATTTATTTAGTCGATGTTCATAACAGGATTAAAGGATCGTATAACAATGGCAAATTCGATGTTAAAGCGGAAGTAGGAGCCAATGTAATTTCAACCATTGATATCAATCTTCAAAAATATGGTGAAAAACTGATGCAGAATAAGTCGGGTAGTATTGTTGCCATTGAACCATCAACCGGAGAGATTCTTGCACTTGTTTCAGCACCTGGATATAATCCGGAATTACTCGTTGGCCGTGCACGGGCAAAAAACTATAATGATTTAAACATTGATTCTCTAAAACCTTTGTTTAACAGGGCTGTAATGGCACAGTATCCCCCGGGTTCAACATTTAAAATTATGAATGCTTTAGTCGGGCAAAAGGAAAAAGTCTTAAACCCATATACTACATATAGCTGTTCCGGGGCATATTTTGCCGGAAGGTTTAGGTTAGGCTGCCATTCTCATAGTTCTCCATTAAATCTACCGCAATCAATACAGATTTCATGCAATACATACTATTGCAATGTTTTTCGCAGTATTCTTGATAACAGAAACTACCCTTCTGTTCGTGATGCATACGAGAGCTGGCGGAATCATGTTGTTTCTTTTGGATTTGGCAAAGCGCTGAATAGCGATTTAATAAATGAATTAAATGGGTTGATTCCCACAAAAGAATATTACGACAAAGTTTACCGGACAGAAAACTGGAAATCATTAAATATTATTTCTCTGGCAATAGGGCAGGGCGAGCTCGGAACAACCCCTTTGCAAATGGCCAACATGACAGCTACTATTGCCAATCGGGGCTATTATTACATACCTCATATTGTTAAAGAAATTGAAGGAGATTTTAATCTTGATGCGCGTTTTTATAAAAGAAATTATACATCAATAGATTCCGTTTACTTTGAGCCGGTTATAAAAGGTATGGAGCTTGCAGTTAATGGTGAGGCCGGAAGTGGAAGTACAGCAAGAACGGCGCAAATTCAGAACATTATTGTCTGCGGGAAAACCGGAACAGCCCAAAACCCGCATGGCGAGGATCATTCCATATTTATTGCTTTTGCTCCTAAAGATAATCCCCAAATAGCCATATCGGTATATATTGAAAACGGGGGATTTGGAGGCACATGGGCTGCTCCTTTGGCCAGGCTAATGATAGAAAAATATTTAAACGACTCTATTTCACAACCCTATTGGGAAGAATATATTTTAAATAGCGATTTAATTACTAAAAATGCAAAGAAGAGCCAACATTTGGAATAATATCGACTGGACAACAGTTTTCATTTATTTATTACTTGTTTTACTCGGGTGGATAAATATTTATGCTGCTGTTTACAACGAAGATCACCAAAGTATTTTCGACTTCTCGCAGCGATATGGTAAACAGATGATCTGGATTTTTGCTGCTTTTTTGCTCATTCTTGTTGTTTTTACAATTGATATTCGCTACTATACCTTTTTTGCCTATTTTATTTATGGGGTAATGATATTTATTTTGTTAGCTGTACTTATTTTTGGAAAAGAAGTTCATGGAGCAAAATCGTGGTTCGAAATAGGGAATATAAGAATTCAACCATCAGAATTTGCAAAAATAGCAACTGCATTAGCCCTGGCAAGGTATTTAAGTTCTTTTAATGTTCAAATAAACTCCTTCAAATCCTATTTGCGAATTGGATTAATCTTGTTTCTTCCGGCTTTTTTAATATTACTGCAGAATGACACGGGGTCTGCCTTGGTTTACTTTGCTTTTGCTTTGGTTTTGTTTCGAGAGGGATTATCTGGCAGTGTTTTTCTTCTTGGTATTTTAATTGTTATCTTATTTATTCTTGCGTTGGTACTTGAAAAAATAACATTAATAGCAATTGCAGTAATAGTTGCGTTAATTGTTTTTTGGATATTAACCCGAAAATTTAAGCAATTTGCAATGGCCGTTTTAATTTTTGTTTTTTCATCTGCAATGTTTTGGGGTATTGATTATTTCCTCGGGTTGAAAATCTTAAAATATTACATTATTCTGCTTGCAATAGCATTGTCCAGCATTATTTATGTGTATCTCGCTTTTAAGCATAAAATAAAACATGTTTTTATACTCATATTGTTTTTGTTTGGTTCAATCATGTTTGCATTTTCAGTCGATTATGTTTTTCACCAGATTCTTGAACATCACCAGCAAAAGCGAATAAATACCTTGCTTGGACTGGAATCCGATCCCCTGGGAATAGGTTATAATGTAAATCAATCAAAAATTGCTATTGGCTCAGGGGGATTTTCAGGGAAAGGATTTTTGCGAGGTACTCAGACAAAATTCGATTTTGTTCCTGAACAAAGTACCGATTTTATTTTTTGTACAATAGGCGAGGAATGGGGATTTATGGGAACATTTTTTGTAACATCCCTGTTTATTGCTCTCTTGTTAAGGCTAGTCTATATTGCCGAACGGCAAAAATCATCATTTAGTCGCATGTACGGGTATGGTGTTGTTGCTGTTCTATTCTTCCATATAATTATAAATATTGGTATGACGATTGGGTTGATGCCTGTAATAGGAATACCACTGCCTTTTTTTAGTTACGGGGGCTCATCTCTTTGGGCGTTTACTATTTTATTGTTTATACTTCTCAGGCTCGATGCCAACAGGCTGGAAACTGTGAAATAAAAGAAGTATTGAACGGTTTGTTAGAACCATCGTGTGTTTTCAAATCTTTAAACAGGATTATCCATTTTTACAGAATCTTCTTTTCCCGACATTAACGATGTTAATATCCCAATTGAAAGTGCGCCCAGGATGAAAATAAGGGATACGTAAGGTGGAAACTTAAAGTGGTTTACAAGTATCATTTTTATACCGACAAATATTAAAATAAATACCAAACTGTACTTTACGTATTTAAATCTGTCCATCATGTTTGCCAGGAAGAAGTAAAGATTTCTTAAACCCAATATAGCAAATATGTTTGATGTAAAAACAATAAATGAATCAGTGGTTACTGCAAGTATTGCAGGAATTGAATCAACAGCAAATAGAATGTCAGTAAACTCGATAACTACAAGAGTTGCAAATGATGCAGTAAAATAAATTTTCCCGTTTTCTTTAATAAAATATTTTGAAGATCGGTTTTCCCATTTTATGGGGTATATCTTCGATAATATCCTAAGCATTGGATTTTTGTAATAATCCACATTGTCGTGCCGGGTTGTCATCATCTGAATAGCAGAAAAAATAAGAATTGCGCCAAGAACGTATGTTGACCAGTGAAACTTCTCAATAAATGAAACCCCGAGAAGTATCATTATCCCCCTGAATATAATTGCTCCTAGTATTCCCCAAAACAGAATATTATGCTGGTATTTCGACTCGATTTTAAAATATGAAAAAATCATTGCTATAACAAAGATATTATCCAGGCTTAATGACTTTTCAATAATATATCCTGTAAAATAACTTAGCATGGAGTCGCCTGGAAGATTATTTCCCGGATTGATGTTAAACCAGTTGAATTTATAGATATAAAACAACCCGACACCAAAGAGTAAGGCTGCAATTATCCATATCATTGTCCAGATAAGAGATTCTTTCATTGATACGGTATGGGCGTTTTTATGAAAAACACCCAAATCAAGGAATAGAAGTACTATAATTAAAAGTATAAATAATATCCAAATCATCGTGTATCTTTTAAATTAAGTGGATTGCAATAATTACATGGGGCAAATATAAGGGATTTTTGAATCAATAGCGTTAAAATAGGTGAAACATCAATGGATAAACTGGCTGTATAGTTATTATTTAGTGGTTATTTTATTTGCTTTTAAATAATAAACCCGTGTTTAAAATACTTTTATAAATTATCGTAACTGATATTGTGTACTGTACTCATGTGGTAAAGTATCTCGGAAAAAAAGGTAAAGAAATTTTCTTCTAAAAAAGTATAGTTTTCTTTTAATGTTAAAATTGCAAACTCAGAGTAGTCGGGCAACGAAGTAAATTTAGACATGGTGCTTAACACAGACTCTATACCATCGATGGTTCTGTAAGAATACAAACGGTTATTTTCAATAAGCTTTGGGATAAAAACCTGAACTTCGGATGGCATCATAAACTCGTACTTGAGCATGAGGTTATAAAAATCGGACACGTAATTTTCAAGAGGAATTTTTGAAAACCTGTCCCAATTTGCAGCAAGATAATGGTCATAAATAATGTCAATTACAATACCCGCGTATTTATGATACTGAATGTAAAAAAGTTCTTTTGCTTTTACAGCAGTTCTGTTTCGGTCTGTAAATGAATCGATGTTCCTGTGTAACCGTATTCCTTTTTGAATATTATCGGGATACATGCCGAACGCATTGCCCTTTACATAGTCGCCAATAAAATTACCGATCTTAATTTGATCATCATCACCGGAAAGATAAATATGGGCTAAAAAGTTCATTTTTATTGGCTATAAGTAAATATATAAATTCTTTTCGAATGTTCATTTGTTATTTCTCACTAAATTAAGTCATGTTTTCTCAAAATTTTAAATCCCTGAATAAAAAAACAATTTCATATTCATGTTTCTTAACATATTTTTTTTAAAACTACAACAATTACAGTAATTATCACAATATTAGATGATTATTCGGGATTTGGTGTAAAAACTTAATTTGATAACAATTATGATTTTTCGCTTTAAAAATTAACTTTGTTGCATTAAAAATAAACAACTAACTAAAAAGGAGGATTTATGGCTAAGAAAAATGTACTCATTATCGGAGCCGCTGGAAGAGATTTCCACAATTTTAACACGTACTACAGAGACAATGCAGATTATAATGTTGTTGCTTTTACTGCTGCTCAAATTCCAGATATTTACGGAAGAAAATATCCTGCAGAATTAGCAGGTAAGTTGTATCCTGCAGGTATTCCAATTTTTGCCCAGGACGAATTGCCACGATTAATAAACGAACTAAAAGTTGAAGATTGTGTATTTTCATACAGCGATGTACCTTACCAGGTAGTAATGAATATTAGTGCATTGGTAAATGCTGCTGGTGCTAATTTTGTTTTATTAGGCCCGGGTAAAACCATGATTAAAAGCACCAAACCAGTTATTGCTGTTGGCGCTGTTCGTACAGGTTGTGGTAAATCACAAACATCACGTAGAATTATCGAGTTATTAATGGAAAAAGGGCTTAAAGTAGTTGCCATTCGTCACCCAATGCCTTATGGTGATTTAGTTGCTCAAAAAGTTCAACGTTTTGCCAAAGTTGAAGATTTAGCTAAACACAAATGCACCATTGAAGAAATGGAAGAATACGAACCACATGTAGTCAGGGGCAATGTGATTTATGCAGGTGTTGATTATGAAGCTATTGTTCGTGCTGCAGAAAAAGATCCTGATGGTTGCGATGTTATTCTTTGGGATGGTGGAAATAACGATTTCCCGTTCTACAAACCGGATTTAATGGTTACTGTTGTTGATCCTCATCGCCCAGGTCACGAATTATCATACTATCCTGGCGAAGCTACTTTACGTTTAGCCGATTATGTTGTAATTAATAAAATGGATTCTGCTGATGCTAAAGATATTCAGACAGTTCGTGAAAATATAGCAAAAGTAAATCCTAAAGCAATAGTTGTTGATGGTGCTTCTCCACTTACAATTGATAAACCGGAATTAGTGAGAGGTAAAAAAGTATTGGTGGTTGAAGACGGGCCAACCTTAACTCATGGGGAAATGAAAATTGGAGCTGGTACTGTTGCTGCAAGAAAATGTGGAGCAGCTGAATTAGTTGACCCAAGACCTTTTGCTGTTGGTAAATTAGCTGAAACGTTCAGAATTTATCCGAACATTGGAACTTTACTTCCTGCTATGGGTTATGGCGACCAACAAGTGAAAGACCTTGAAGCTACAATCGACAAAACACCATGTGATGTTGTTGTTATTGCTACTCCGATTGATTTGAACAGAATCGTGAAAATTAAAAAACCAACCGTTAAAGTTGGATACGATCTACAGGAAATAGGCCAGCCAGATTTAAGACAAGCCGTTAATGATTTTGTTAAAGCTCATAAACTGGCAAAATAATTTAAATTATAAGGTTACTCAAAAGACTGTTCATTGTTTGAGCAGTCTTTTTTTTTGATTAATATTTTAGAATTTAATAAAACTATACGTGTGTTTTTTTATTTATCTTGTATTTTTGTATTGTTCAAAATAAATATACATATATGATTCGATTATGCTTAATTACCTGCCTTTTTATTGTATTCAGTTGCACAATACTATTTTCGCAGGTTATTTATCCTTCTGATACAAACACGATTCAAACAGAAAACGTGGAAATAATTCAAAATGAAAACAATGCTCCAAAAACAGATAGAATATACCAGCACGATGGAACCACGATGCTTGTGGATGTT
This sequence comes from Bacteroidetes bacterium GWB2_32_14, assembly GCA_001768235.1. Taxonomy (GTDB): domain Bacteria; phylum Bacteroidota; class Bacteroidia; order Bacteroidales; family UBA12077; genus UBA12077. The sequence goes on along the minus strand of MENK01000031.1, from coordinate 47,887 downwards.
AAAAAAATCCAGATAAATGATTTATATTATTCTTTACCCGGAGAAACAAAAGTGAATAAAATGGATCAGCGATTGGTTCATAAAATTGTATATAAATCAGGGAAAGTAGAGATACTAAATGAGAAACCTACAGAAATCAGGAATATTGGCGATTACAGGAAAGTAAAAGTTACTTACGAACCTAAAGATGTTGAAGGATTAATTGAGATTACAGAATTAGAAGCCCGGGTCGATGGGAATGAAAAAGGAAATTCAACCCTTAAATCGCTTGAACGATCTGCAATTATTGTACTAAGGCGCCAGGCTGCAAATGTTAATTCCGATATTATTTTAATTACAGATAAAAAAACCCAGGTTGCTTTTGGTGAAATACCATTTATAATTTTATATGCAAAAGCATATTCATACAAATAAAAAATGTTGGTTTTTTAAAAAATCTGTTTCCCGTATTCCTTAATTTCATTAAAGAGAAGTTTAAGCTCGTTAAGCTCTCTGTTTTTTGACCAGGTCATAAGATTATAACGGATTCTTGCCCACAACTTTTTCGCTTCAATAGAATAATGAAATGCAAATAACCCGGATAAGGGCAGGCTTATTAAAAGGGCTAATTTTAACCATGCCTGCTCGACCAGAAAACTAGCTATAATTAATACTATGATGTAGTAAACCGGGAATAAAAGCAATGCAATTACAAATCTAAATGAACTAAGGAATTGAGTATCTTTAACTTTTTTAGTTAGCTTAACCGGGATTTTATATGGGATGTAATTTAAAAGAGTACCATATATATGAAGAGGTAACAAAGCAAGCATAAAGACTAATTGTAGAAATATACCTGACACCGAATAAGCAGGGTTACGTGTAACCCAAAGCCTGAAATCTAATTTGTACAAAAGATATTTAAACCGGGTTACTTTTTCTTTTAAAATGAATGCTTTATCAGGGTTCTGTTCAATAAATTGATTAAGCGAAGCAATTATTTTCTGTTCTTCATATAATTGGGCAGGTTGTTTTCCTGATTTAAAAATTGAATCGGGGAGATAAAATTTTCGCAAGAAATCAATCATATCATAATACTCATCGCTTTCAATATGAATCATGTATTTTTTTAATTCGGCTTCAACACGTTCACGCAGGAGATTCATTCCGCGAGGCTGGTTCTCTTTATATTCTTCGTAAAAATCGGATACATTTATTGCTTCACCAAAATGTACAAATAATTTACTCCTGAAATTAATGTAATTACTATAATCGAGGCCAATGGGGATAATTTTTATATTCAGTTTATAATCGTTCGACTCCTCAGCTTGTAATGCAATTCTGGAGATTCCTTTCTTTAATGTACGAAGCCTGCGTATTCCTAAATGACTGCCTTCCGGCAAAATAACCAAACCGTTCTTGTTTTTTAACACATCAATTGTTTTCAGAAAAATGGCATCGTTATTCCTGAGGCTTTCTTTTCCGTCGCGAATGCGGTAAATGGGCAAAATCTTAAAAAAAGTAAGCAGGTTGCTAATGGTTTTTTTATTAAATATATCTGCTCTTGCCATAAATACCGGTTGCTTTTTAACTGTTGCAAGTATTGCAAGTGCATCCATTAACGTGTTTTGGTGATTTAATGCTAAGATAATAATCTCATCCTGAGGTACATTTTTATAATTATATGATTTTGTACGGAAAAAAATTCTAAAAAAGAAACATACATACGGCCTTAATAGAGAGTGTCCTAAAGAGAATTTCTCAATTGTGTTACGATTTATACCCATAAACATTTATTTACTTAATTAATTAATAGGAGGTCTTTTATGCCAATAATACGCTAATCCCAAACCTGAAATAATGTGCCAGATACCCCACCAGGCGGCTATAAATGCCATACCGCCGAGTTGTAAATCAGAAGGGAATATTTTGGGATTAAATATAAGCACAAGTGCCAGGCCTGAGTTTTGAATACCTGTTTCTATAGAGATCGTTCTTTGGTCAATCTCCGGGAGTTTTAGAACTTTACTGAAATAATATCCTGATAACAAACCTAATCCATTTTGTATAAACACTATAATAACAATTAAATGAATATACCTTAAAAAATAGGAGAAATTACTTGCAAGAGCAACAACTACAAATCCCATAAAAATTAATATTGAAAAAATCTTTATAGGTTTAAGAATTTTTTTTGTTGTTTCAGGAAATTTTCTTGAAAATATCATTCCAAATATAAGCGGAATGCCCAGCAAGATAAAAACTGTCTGGAACATCTGAATTGGATCAATCTCGATTGGCCTGAGCAATGGATGTGATTTTGCATAAAGCTTACCCCAGAATGCAAAATTAAAAGGAGTCATAAAAATTGCTGCCAGCGTTGCTATTGCCGTTAAACTAACCGATAATGCAATATTCCCTTTTCCGAGTGATGAAACAAAATTTGATATATTTCCCCCGGGGCAGGCTGCCACAAGTATCATTCCCAGGGCAACTGCAGGTGAAGGCTGGAGGATAGTAACAAAAAGGAATGTTACAATTGGTAATAAAAAAAATTGTGAAATAACCCCAACAATTGCAGATTTGGGTTTATTAATTATTTTTTTAAAACTTTCCAAGTCGATTTCGAGAGCCACACCAAACATGATAAATGCAAGAGTGATATTCATAAATAACAGCCCACCCTGACTAAAATTCAGAGTAATGCTATCAAGTACTTTTAAACTTTCGGCGATCATAATGATTGATTTTAGGTTTAAAAATAAGCAAATGAATTAAAAATTAAGTTGCTATTTGAATATTTTCGTCAAAAATTTTTTTTAAATCAAAATGGTAAAGATTGCTTTTTATATATTTACTAATCGGGCTTTAATTATAATCCTTTTACAATATTTCTAATATTTAGTGCTGATGGACGAAAATACACGGGTTTTAAAGTTAATTAATGAAATTTCAAAGGTTTTATCAGTTCTTATTGAATTGAAGAATAACGGGCGTTTCAGGGAAGCTCTTGAAACTATAGATAAAACAATTTTAGATTATTTTAATTTCGATTCAGAAAAATTTTTTTCTGTTTCCGAGAATTTTTTAACCCATGCCCTAAATGAAGAAAAAGGATTGTTGCCGGAAGAACTTAGTTCTTTAGCCGATTTATTACACGAAAAAGGAGACATTTTATTCAAGCAAAACAACCTGAAAGCAAGTAAAAAAGTTCTAAAAAACACATTAAAGATTTACTATTTTCTCAATGAAGAACAGGATTTTTTTTCGTTTAAGAATATGAATAAAATGGTGGTTATTAATGAGAAACTTGCTAAAATCAATCTTAAAATTGAAAATTGAATCTATTTTAATCTTTCTTTAATCTTTCTTGTTTCTTCTTCAAATCCTGGTTTATCAAGTAAAGCAAACATGTTGCGTTTGTACTCTTCAACACCCGGCTGGTCAAATGGGTTTATCTCAAGCAGATATCCACTTATTGCACAAGCTTTTTCGAAAAAATAAATGAGTTGTCCTAAATAGTATTCATTAATTTCAGGTAAAGTTATTTTTATATTTGGTACTCCACCGTCGATATGAGCAAGCATTGTTCCCAATTCGGCCATTTTGTTTATGTAATCCAGGTGTTTTCCGGCGAGAAAATTCAGTTTGTCGAAATTATCAGGATCGGATGGAACAGTTAAATTGTGTTTAGGCTTTTCTACAGAAATTACTGTTTCGAATATATTTCGTAAACCTTCCTGAATGTATTGTCCCATTGAATGCAGGTCTGTTGTAAAGCTTACGCTTGCCGGGAAAATACCTTTATTTTCTTTCCCTTCGCTCTCGCCATACAATTGTTTCCACCATTCAGCAATATAATTTAACCGGGGATCAAAATTGGCCAGAATTTCCGTGGTTTTGTTTTGTTTATACAAAGCATGGCGTATTGCAGCATAGGTATAAACATGGTTATCGGCAAGCTCTGTTTTGTTGCCATGATACATGAAATCTTTTGCTCCGTTCACGATTTTTTCAATATCAAATCCGGCACAAGCTACAGGAAGTAATCCAACAGGCGATAATACTGAAAAACGGCCGCCAATATTATCGTCGATAATAAATGATTTGTAAGCCTCTTGGTTCGCCATGCTTCTGAGTGCACCTTTCGAAGCATCGGTTATGGCTATGATTCTTTCAGATGCTTCTTTTTTCCCAACCTTCGACTCAAGTTCATTTTTTAGTATTCTGAAAGAAACTGCAGGTTCTGTTGTGGTTCCCGATTTTGAAATTACAATTAGAGAGAATTTCCTGTCTTTTAAAAAATCCATTAACTCAAACATGTAATCTTCAGAGAGATTCTGTCCTGCAAATAAAATTAAAGGATTTCCCGGTTTGTTTGTCAGGTGGTCAAATTGGCCGGAAAGAGCTTCAATAAGTGCTTTTGCTCCAAGATACGATCCGCCAATACCTATAACCACGATAACATCCGATTTTTTTCTTAAATCGTTTGCGTGGGCATTTATTGCGGCAATTTCGCTATTAGCAATTTTTACAGGTAAATCATACCATCCTAAAAATTCACTTCCTTTTCCGGTTTTGTTTTTTAAGGCGATATCTGCATTTTTAGTAAGTTCAGAATAATGGTCAAAATCATTCTTTTTGAAAAATGATAAAGCGTTTTTAATATCAATCTTCAAGGTTTCCATAACAATTTTTTTAAATTATTGAACTATCGGATATTTTCGGTAAGTATTTTAATTTCGATTGCAGGCGAAATTTTTTCGTAGAGGATATTGTAAACAGCATTTGTTATGGGCATGTTTACCATGTATTTCTTATTAATTTCGTAAATTGATTTTACTGCATAATAGCCTTCGGCAACCATATTCATTTCGAGTTGTGCCGATTTTACAGAATAGCCTTTACCAATCATGGTTCCAAATGTTCTGTTACGGCTGAATTGCGAGTAGGCCGTAACCATAAGATCTCCCAGGTAGGCGGAGTTTTTTATGTCGCGGGTTATTGGATGCACGGCATCGACGAAACGTTTTATTTCCTGTATGGCATTGGAAATGAGTACTGCATTAAAATTGTCGCCATAGCCTAATCCGTGACAAATACCGGCAGCAACAGCAAACACATTTTTTAATACCGCCGAATATTCGGTGCCGTAAATATCATCAGAAACGCTTGTTTTAATGTAGTTTGTCGATAAAATATCTGCAACCCAACGGGCATTTTTTAAATCCTGACAGGCAATAGTTAAGTAGGAAAGCCTTTCCAGGGCAACCTCCTCGGCATGGCATGGCCCTGCTATAACGGCAAATAAATCAAGGGGAATATTGTATTGAGTATTAAAGTATTCGCCAATAATCATATTTTCACCTGGCACCATTCCTTTAATAGCAGAAACAATAATCTTGTCGGTTAAATCGGCTTTTAAATTTTCAAGTGCTGATTTTAAAAACGCGGAAGGTATGGCAAAAATAACGATATCGGAGTTTTCAACAGTTTTACTGATATCGTCTGAAAGAACAATTTTATGGGTGTCGAGCCTGACCGAACTCAGGTAAAAATTATTGTGCTGATATTTTTCTATATAATTAATATTTTCTTTGCTTCTCATGTACCAGTTAACCTGATGTACATTCTCGAGAAGCATTTTAACTATAGCAGTTGCCCAGCTTCCACCCCCCAGAACGGCTACTTTGGGTTTATGTTCCATGATTCTAGTTTAGTTTTTCTAACCACGATTTGATATCGTCGATACTTGGATTTGCCAATCCCAGCTTATGTTTTTTATTGGTTCCGCACAACTTGTTATGCAGGCTGGCAGCATTAATACCTTTCAGGCTCTCAACAGTCAGATGTCCTGATTTCTGAACAATTGGAATCCATTCGGAAGGAATACCTGCATCGGCAAATTTTGATGTATCGTCTTTTTGTGATTTCTTCTCCTGACGCATTTGAGGGAAGAACAACACATCTTGTATAGACTGGGAATTAGTCATAATCATGGTTAAGCGGTCGATTCCAATTCCCAAACCTGCTGTTGGAGGCATTCCGTACTCGATAGCTTTTAAGAAATCTTCGTCTAAAACCATTGCTTCTTCATCGCCCCGTTTACCAAGAATTAATTGTTGCTCGAAACGTTCCCGCTGATCAATCGGATCATTTAATTCGGAATATGCATTGCAAATTTCTTTACCATTACAAATGGCTTCGAATCGCTCAACCAGGCCATCGACACTTCTGTGTTTTTTGGCTAATGGAGACATCTCTACAGGATAATCTGTAATAAATGTAGGTTGTATAAGTTTAGCCTCGCACATCTCGCCAAATATCTCATCTATGATTTTTCCTTTGCCCATGGTATCATTTACTTCAACACCCAGTTTTTTAGCTGTTTCGGTAAGCTGGTTTTCATCCATCTGCGAAATATCAATACCAGTAAATTCTTTAATTGCTTCAAACATGGTAAAACGCTTCCAGGGACGTTTAAAATTGATTTTATGATCACCCACTTGAACTTCTGTTGTCCCGTGGATATCAAGAGCTATTTTTTCGACCATTTCTTCAACGGTGTTCATCATCCAGTTGTAATCTTTATAAGCAACATAAAGTTCCATCTGTGTAAATTCAGGATTATGGAAACGATCCATTCCTTCGTTACGGAAATCTTTTGCAAACTCGTAAACGCCATCAAATCCGCCAACAATAAGTCGTTTTAAATAAAGCTCGTTGGCAATACGCAAATAAAGTGTTTGGTCGAGCGTATTATGGTGTGTTTTAAAAGGACGTGCTGCTGCACCACCGTATAATGGCTGTAAAATAGGAGTTTCAACTTCAAGATATCCTTTTTGATTCAAAAACTCGCGCATGGAGTTGGTAAGTTTCGTTCTTTTCAGAAAAGCATCTCTTACATGCGGGTTAACAATTAAATCTAAATGGCGCTGGCGGTAACGCTGATCGGGATCGGTAAATGCATCATAGATTACCCCGTCTTTCTCTTTAACAACGGGAAGAGGTTTTATTGATTTACTTAAAATAATTAATTCAACAGCATTTATAGATGTTTCTCCCATCTGGGTAATAAAAACATTTCCTTTTACACCGATAATATCGCCAATATCCAATAATTTCTTAAAAACTGTATTATATAGTGTTTTGTCTTCGCCCGGGCACAAATTGTCGCGTTTAACATACACCTGGATTTTGCCTTTGTCATCCTGTATTTCGATGAATGATGCATTACCCATGATGCGGCGAGTCATAATCCTGCCGGCAATACTTACATCCTGAAAATTGTTTTTTTCAACACTGTAATTCGAGAGTATTTCAGTTGAATTTGTATTTACATTATATTCTGCTGCAGGATAAGGATTAATACCTAAACTCCTGATTTCTTCAAGCGATTGCCTGCGAATAATTTCCTGTTCGCTCAAATCTAAATTAATCATAATTATTATTTTTCCTTTTTTTAAAACTGTACAAAGATAAAATTAAATCGGGAAAATATAACTTGCTCAGAGTTTAAAACTCGAAGAGTATTTTAAAAGAACAATTTAGTTCCTGGCTGGGCTGTATATGAAATAAAATAAAAAAGCAACTTGCCTGGATCGGTTTACAGACTTGTAGTTGCATTCGGGCAGGTTAAAATCGCAGGAGATTATTATTGTTAAAAAAGGATTAAGTGCCTTTTTTTATTTAGAATAATTATAAATTTGCATTCAGATTAGAGTTTAAATATGGAATCCGGAAAACAAAATACACGCCGATTGCCGCGTTGGATGAAAATGCAAATGCCTAGGGGCGAATCGTATTCAAAAGTTAAAAATATTGTTAATCACTATAAGCTGCATACTATATGTACCAGTGGTAATTGCCCTAACATTGGCGATTGCTGGAATCGGGGTACAGCTACATTTATGATCCTGGGTGATATTTGTACCCGTTCGTGTAAATTCTGTGGAGTAAAAACGGGTAAACCGTTGCCTCCTGATTGGGAAGAGCCTGCAAGAGTGGCCGAATCGGTTCGATTGATGAACATTAAACATTGTGTAATTACATCGGTTGATCGTGATGATCTTGAAGATGGTGGTTCAGCTTTTTGGGCAGAAACAATAAAAACAATAAAAAAAGTAAACCCCGGAACAACCATTGAAGGATTAATTCCAGATTTCGACGGAGTAAAGGAGCTAATTGAAAAAGTTATTGATGCTAAACCTGAAGTTATTTCTCATAACCTGGAAACTGTTGAAAGGCTTACATCACAAATCAGGACACGAGCAAAATACCGTCGTAGTTTAGACGTTATTAAAATTATTGCAGAATCAGGATTGACCGCGAAGTCAGGGATCATGTTGGGACTGGGTGAAACCGAAGAAGAAATTCTTCAAACTATGGATGATTTATTGGAAGCAGGATGCAAAGTTTTAACTTTAGGACAATACCTGGCTCCGACACTCGATCATATTCCGGTTAAAGAATATGTTACCCCGGAAAAATTTGAGGAATACCGGCAAACAGGACTAAAAAAAGGATTTTTGTTTGTTGAAAGCAGTCCGCTGGTTCGGTCGTCGTATCATGCAGAATATCATGTAAATAAATCGGATATATAAAATGAGTTTACAAGTAAAATTTGAGGATTTAGGATTAATTGATTATAAAAAAGCCTGGGATTACCAGGAACAGATATTTGCTGAATATTTACAACTGAAAGCAATAAACAGGGATATTCCGGGGGAAAAACAAACAGAAATTGAAGGGAAAGTTATTTTTTGTGAACATCCGCATGTTTATACTTTGGGAAAAAGCGGGCAACAGAACAATTTATTAATTGCCGATGAGTTTTTAAGAAAGATAAATGCCACGTATTACAAAATAAATCGTGGAGGCGATATTACCTATCATGGACCGGGGCAGATTGTAGGATACCCGATTATTGATCTTGAACGATTTAATTTGCAGGTGAAGCAATATATTGCTAACTTGGAGCAATCAATTATTCTTACTTTAGAACAGTTTGGTATAAAGTCGGAAAGATTGACCGGAGCAACCGGGGTTTGGTTAGATACAAATATCCCGGGAAAAACAAGAAAAATTTGTGCAATAGGAGTTAAAGCCAGCCGTTTTATTACTATGCACGGGTTTGCTTTTAACGTGAATACAAATCTTGAGTACTTTAACTACATTAATCCTTGTGGATTTGTTGACAAAGGAGTAACTTCAATGGAGAAAGAACTTGGGCAAAAGCAGGATATTAACCAGGTTAAAGAAATCCTTAAAAAGAAAATGGAAGAGGTATTCGGGATGAACTTTTAAAAGATGAAAAAATATGAACATTATATATGGAAAAAAGATGGGTTCTCAAACAACAGGGGAAAAAGGATGATGTAGAAAAACTGGCAAAAGAACTAAATATCGAACCCGTTTTAGCAAACCTTTTAATACAAAGGGGAGTTAAGACTTTTGATGAAGCCAGGAAATTTTTTCGCCCTGAGTTAAGTGATCTTTACGATCCTTTTCTGATGAAGGATATGAATCTCGCTGTTGAGCGCATCGGGAAAGCAATCCGCAACAACGAAAACATATTGATTTATGGCGATTACGATGTGGATGGAACTACTTCGGTTGCTTTAATGTATTCTTTTCTAAAGACTTTTTACTCAAACATCGACTTTTATGTACCCGACAGGTATAGCGAAGGGTATGGTATTTCGATTCAGGGTATTAATTATGCTATTGATAAGGGTTTTTCGTTAATCATTGCTCTGGATTGTGGAATAAAAGCCAATGAGAAAGTTGATTTTGCTAAAAAGAATGGCGTCGATTTTATTATTTGCGATCACCATTATCCCGGGGCAGAACTTCCAAACGCGGTTGCAGTTCTCGATCCTAAAAGGCCTGATTGCAACTATCCTTTTAAAGAACTTTCGGGTTGCGGAGTAGGATTTAAACTTATCCAGGCATATTCCAAAACAAATAATATTCCATTCGAAAATTTAATTGAATTTCTCGATTTAGTTGTAGTTAGCATTGCATCAGATATTGTGCCGATAGTTGATGAGAACCGCGTATTGGCACATTTTGGATTAATACAGTTAAATAAAAACCCCCGTGAAGGGTTAAAATCAATAATCAATATTAGTGGCTTATCTGGAAAAACTATAGCAGTAGAAGATATTGTTTTTAAACTGGGGCCAAGGATAAATGCCGCGGGTAGAATGGAGTCGGCTCATCAGGCAGTTGAATTATTGCTTGCTGTAAATGCAGCAAAAGCAAAAACAGGAGCCAGCAGTGTTGACTTTTTTAACGACGCCCGAAAAAATATTGATCGAACAATTACTCAGGATGCACTCCGGATGTTGTCAAACGAACAGGATATGAGTGAAAAAAGGGCCACGGTGTTATATAACTCAAAATGGCATAAAGGTGTTGTTGGCATTGTTGCTTCACGGTTAATCGAAAGTTATTACAGGCCAACGGTAATCTTAACCGCATCGAATGGAATGGCTACTGGTTCTGCGCGTTCGGTTACAGGGTACGATATTTACCAGGCAATAGAGAAATGCAGCGATTTACTCGAAAACTTTGGCGGACACATGTATGCCGCCGGACTAACTATGAAAATTGATAATGTTTCAAAGTTCAGGGAACGATTCGAAAAAATTGTGTCGGAGACAATACTTGAAGAACAACTCGTTCCACAAATAGAAATAGATTCAGAGCTTAAACTGGCTGAAATAACTCCTAAGTTTTTTAGAATCTTAAAACAATTTCAACCCTTTGGGCCTGAAAATATGGCCCCGGTTTTTTTATCTGAAAATGTTTCCGATAATGGAGAAGGACGAATTGTTGGACCAAGCAAGGAACATATAAAACTAGGCATAATACACGAAGATGAGCCATTTAAATCGTACCCGGCAATAGCATTTCAGCAGGCTAATAATTTTGATTATATTCGTTCAGGCAATTCTTTTGATATTTGCTACTCAATCGACGAGAATAATTTCAGGGAAAAATCTACAATTCAACTAAACATTAAGGATATAAAATTCAATAAAAGAAAATAAAAAGAAGATATAGATATTCATCCCGAACGTTTACTTTTTATTCGCTTGTCATTATAAAAAGGGGTTGCAACTCGAAGCTTTTATAAAAGGGCCTTAATCGTTCCACGTTATAATGTTTTTGTACATTAACATTTTTTTTTGAATTAATAATTACTTCAATAGGGATGTTGTCGTATCTTCCGTTACTGAGAACAACGAGTCTCCCGTGTATTCCTTTTAAAATAAGGTCTAATGCAAGGTTCCCATAAGCCATGGGAACAATAGAGTCGATCGCATCCGGATCGCCACCACGAACAAGGTATCCCAGTTTTTGATTAATAATTCCAATTGATTTACCATTATTAAATTTAGGGGATAGCTCTTTAAGTTTTATAGATACTAAATCGCCTATTCCGCCAAGTTTAGCATGGCCAAATGCATCTTTCTCCTGTCCTTCAATAATCATTTCGCCACCTTTAAACATGGCTCCTTCAGAAACCAATACCACAGAATATTTACTGGGGTTATTAAACCTGTCTTCCACCAGAAGTTCCGTGAGTTTTTCAATATCAAATTTATGTTCTGGAATAACGCATCGGTTTGCAGCTCCTGCCATTGTGGGCAACATAGCTGTAAATCCCGCATACCTTCCAAAAACTTCGATAACAAGAAATCGTTCGTGTGATCCTGCAGAAGTTCTGAGATTGTTGGTCATTTGAATGGTTCTTGTAATGCACGTGCTAAACCCAATGCAATAATCTGTTCCGGGAACATCATTATCCATGGTTTTTGGGATGGCTACAATTTTAATATTTTCACGATACAAACGAACGGCATAGCTCAAGGTATCGTCGCCTCCAATAGGGATTAAATAATCAATACCAAGAAATTCTATGTTTTTAAGTACTTCGGGAGTAAGATCGTTTTTTTCTTTATTGTATTTATCTTTTAAATGATCGGGCACATCGCTTTTGGATACTTTCTCGGGATTTGTCCTGGATGAGTGTAAAAAAGTTCCTCCCGACCGTGCTGATTTATTTACAATAATTTCAGTAAGTACCTGGTACCATTCTGAGTTGTCGGTTTTTTTATCTCTAATCAGGTTTACCAAACCGGCCCATCCTCTCCGGATTCCGATTACTTCATACCCCTCACGTAAAGCCCTGATTGTTACTGCTCTTATAGCCGGGTTAAGCCCGGGAACATCGCCGCCACCAGTTAGTATTGCGATTTTTCCTTTTCTTGTAATTAGTGTTGCCATAACATCTTTAAATTTATACAAACAGGAAACAAGTTGTTAATTTACAAAATTTTAACATCGAAGTAAAGAGAAAAAACCAGTATAATAAAAATGCTGTTGTTAAGTATTTAAATTTACTTTTTTCACAAATTTCACTAAAATTTAATACCAATAATTAAGTCCTATATATCTAGTAGCTTTATACTTTAGTATTTTATTATGCAAATTGTATTTCGAAACGGTATTTAGAAATTAAAGAACAATCTTTACAGACATTTTTGAAAATAATTAATATTTTAGCTTTCTATTAAATCTTCATTAAAACTACATTTATAAAGTTCATTGATTAATGTGCATCATATAGAAATGTTCTGCATTGTATGAACCCAAAATCCAAAAGTAAAAAATGCAAAAAATACTTTCATATTTTAAAAAAGACAAAACAGTTTTATTTATTCTCTTTTGCCTGGTAATTGTTGATAGAATACAGTTATTAATAAACTTTAACTTTAAATATGTTGGGAGCGATGATTTAATTTTTTGGCAATCGGCTAAAGATTATATGACAGGAGTATTTCATGAACCCTATTTTTATGGTCAAAACTATAACTTTATGTTAGAATCGTTTTTTGCCATACCCTTTCTCCAGATTGGAATGCCATACAACATTGCACTACCTGTTAGTTCATGCATAATTTCAATGTTCCCCTTTTTCCTTTTTTCTATCGTGTTATTTAAAAAAGGATATACTATTGAATCTATGATTTTTATACTTATTCCGCTTTTACTTCCAATCGAATACGGAATATTGAGTTCTGTTACCCGAGGATTTGTATCGGGATTATTTTTTTCGGGATTTTTAATTTTTGCATTAGTAAAACCTTTTAACCGAAGTTCATGGATTATTGCAGCTTTTTCGATTTCGTTGGGTTATATTTTTAATCCAAATTCATTAATTGTCTCTTTACCAGTATGTTCGTATCTGTTATTAATAAACTATAGTCGAATATCATTTTATTTTATAAATATTTTAGTTATTATACCAGTTTTGCTAATTGAGTTTTTTGCAAAAAGATTCTATATACTTAATCCTGAATTCAATGTTCACGGAATGTGGCCTATCAGTTTTAGTTTTAAAAAAATAATTGAGAATTTGCAACATCTGGATAAATTTTATGGATATTTTACCCCGCTTTTATGGTCGGCGGGCTGGTTTATTTTAATTATACTATTAATACTTGGAATCATTCTAATAAAAAAAGATTGGAAAAAAGGAATTGGTGTGATATCGGGTGTTGGTTTTATAATTGTACTATTGGGAGTTAATAAAGTAAATGATAATATTGATTCTATTTTTTTATCTTCCACCAGAATGTTTCTTGGAATCCCTTTATTAACAGGTATCGTATTTTTCTGGAGTAAAAAAATATTTCGGTTATCAGACAAACATTGGAAAACAGGATTAATCATAATTGTTTTTTCAACCTTTTTTATTAAATCAAGTGTATATCCTGCAGTAATTAAATACCATACGCTTAAAACAAATTATGGCCCGGTAGCTATTAAAAAAGTAAAGGATTTAAGTTGTGAGTGTACTCAAATCAAGAACATAGTAAATACACACAATATTGATTTAATAATATTTGTTCCTGATTGGAAGTATAATGTTCCCTATATGGAGTTTTATAATTATGGATGCCCGCTTATGGAATCAGGTTTTCCAAGAACACTTATGAGTATTTACGAGAAAAGAACGTGGGTTTATTTAAAAGAAAAAACAGAAATCGGGAAAAATGTGATGATTTATGGAGCCGAAGTAAACCTTGAAAATACTATAAAAAATATGAATTGCATAATACTGTCAACAGATCCAAGTATTATTATTGTGAATAACAATAGTTTGACAACGGAGTCACTATTAAAACTTTTAAATATTGATTTAAAAAGAAATTCATATTAAAATCGGACCAAAAGTATTTTAAAATTAATCTTTACAGATAGTTAAAAAAATAATTGATATTTTTAGCTTTCCAATATTTACCAAAGGATAAACATTTTTATTATGATAAATACCCTATCTATTATTATTCCTGCATACAACGAAGAAAAAACCATTCAGCAGATTTTGGATAAAGTAATTTCAGTTGACCTTGGAGTAATAAGTAAAGAAATAATTATTGTTAACGATTGTTCGAAAGATAAAACCAGGGAAATTATCGAGAAATATATCAGCGAACATGCTTCCGTGGCTATTCGGTTAATAAACCAAGATGTAAACCAGGGAAAAGGAGCTGCTTTGCATAAAGGAATTGCTAATGCTACAGGCGAATATTTAATTATTCAGGATGCCGATTTGGAGTACGATCCAAATGAATATACCGATTTATTACAACCCGTTTTTAAAGCAAATGCCGATGTTGTTTATGGATCGCGTTTTATGGGTTCTAATCCGCACCGGATTTTATTTTTCTGGCATACCATCGGGAATAAATTTCTTACTTGTCTGTCGAACATGTTTACCAATCTGAATCTTACCGATATGGAGACATGCTACAAACTGATAAGAACGGAAATAATTCAAAAGATTAACCTTAAAGAAAAACGATTTGGTTTTGAACCTGAAATAACTGCAAAAATATCAAGAATAGCCGGAATTAGAATTTATGAAGTCGGCATTTCATATTTTGGACGTACTTACGATGAAGGGAAAAAAATAAACTGGAAAGACGGATTTAAAGCTATTTACTGTATTTTTAAATATAATCTTTTTTCAAAAAAATAAATATGAGGCTTAATCTCAGGGTTCGTTGGCTGCTTTTCATTTTTTCTGTACTTTTTATTTTTTTTGGTTTTCTGGTTCTTTATAGTGAATCCGCTGAAGGAGGAGCCGATAATTATGCCCATTTCAGGCTGGCGAGATATGCATTTAAATATCCACACTTTTTTCTTGATCATTGGGGAAAACCTTTATTTACAATTATAAGTTCTCCTTTTGCCCAGTTTGGATTTAAAGGAATACAGTTTTTTAATGTATTCGCAGGATTATTAACAGCTTTCTTTGCTTATTTAACTGTTCGTAAACTAGATTATACCAATCCGTGGCTGGCAATTTTTTTTATATGTTTTACTCCAATTTATTTTATTTTAATGCTCTCAGGATTAACAGAAATCCTGTTTAGTCTGGTTCTTATTCTGGCCATATATTTATTTTTTGATAAAAGATATGTTGCTTCATCTGTTGTAATATCGGTTATTATATTCTCACGTACCGAGGGATTTATAATTCTTCCACTTTTTTTGATTGCTTTTATTCTTGAAAAGAAATTTAAAGCCCTGCCATTTCTCTTAACCGGATTTATTTTCTTCAGTATTTTCGGTTATTTTATCCTTGATGATTTCTGGTGGTTCATTACACAAAACCCATACACGGGGGCAAAAGATATTTACGGTTCAGGAAAACTGACTCATTTTATTGATAATACTAAACGAATAAATGGTATTCCATTAGCAATACTGGCAGGGTTTGGATTAGTAAGTTATATTTATGATTTTATTCGATTATCAAAAAAACGCAAGCAGGTAGTATTAGAGATTATTCTTATTTTTCTTGTATATCTTGGATACCTGGCAGCTCATTCGGTTGCATGGTGGAAAGGTGTTGGTGGTTCACTGGGATTAATCCGTGTTATGGCTGCCGTTATGCCTTTAGCAGCAATCATTGGTTTAAGGGGATTTAATTTCATATTTGATTTTTTAAAATTCAACCAGTTTGTACAACTTGGATTTAAAACAATAATTTTAGTTCTGATTATAAAACTCCCTTTTGGTTTTTATAAAGTCCCGGTTAAACGTGATGGACGGGAAAAAGTGATTTATCAGGCTGCAAGCTGGGTAAAATCAAACAGTCTGGATACAAACAAAATTTATTATTACGATTTGTATTTCATTCACCAGTTAAAAATGAACCCATTTGATCAGGAAAAGTGTTTTGAGAAAATTCCCGATGTATCGAGCCCGGGAATAAATATGCCTGAAGGAAGTATTCTTCAGTGGGATGCTCATTTTGGACCAAATGAAGGGCATTTGCCTCTTGATTCATTACTGAATAACCCCAAATTTAAACTGCTTCGGAAATTTAACCCTGAAAAACCGTTTAACGTGTTGAATGGTTACAATTATGAAGTTTTTATATTTCAACGTACGGATAAGTAAAATTTAAATGCAAAAAATTTTAAAAAACAGGTTCACCTTTCTAATTTTAATTTTCACGGTAATTGTTTATACCTGGACAGTTTTTAACATTTCAAAATGGAAAAGAAACCTTGTAATTAATAACGATGCTGTTTCGTATTATTCATACCTGCCTGCAACATTTATATATAATGATTTAACGTTCCGGTTTGCCGATAGTCTTCCTAAAGACTTTGAAGGCCGTATCTGGTATCAACAAACGACAACAGGTGAGCGGGTACAAAAAATGACTATGGGCCTTTCTGTTATGTATTCACCTTTCTTCTTTTTAGCTCACTCAATTGCACACATTACTGCTTATGATGCTAACGGATACTCAAAAATCTATAGTATGTTTATTTGCTTTGCCGGATTGTTTTATGGCTTGCTTGGATTAATTATTTTATCAAAAATAGTGTTGCAGTTTTTTAACGATAAAATCACTGCATTAAGCATTATAATTATAGCTTTTGGAACAAACCTTTTTTATTATGTTACAAATGAGGGCGAAATGTCACATGCGTTTAGCTTCTTTTTGTTTGCCCTGTTTTTTTATTTTACTTTAAAATGGCACAATTCCCAGTCACTAATAAATACAGTTTTTCTTGGATTAGTCGGAGGATTAATTGTTTTGGTTCGTTCATCAAACATCGTGGTTTTTATTGTTCCCCTGTTTTATGGGGTTTATAATATAAATACGGGCAAACAAAAATGGAACCTGCTAAGAAAAAACTGGATACAACTGGTTTTGATTTTTATTCTGGTTGTTTTGATATTTTCACCACAATTGATTTATTGGAAAACAATTACGGGCAAATGGTTCTATTATTCATATGGTAGCGAAGGATTTTTCTTTACAAAACCACATGTTTTCGACGGGTTGTTCAGCTACAGGAAAGGCTGGCTTGTTTATACCCCGGTTATGTTGCTTGCTTTGGCAGGAATACCTTTATTGTTCAGGGATTTTAAAGAATTTTCATTAGCAATACCCGTATTTCTTGCAATTAATATTTATATCATATTTAGTTGGTGGAGCTGGTGGTATGGAGGTGGATTTGGAGCCCGCCCGTTAATAGAATCCTATATATTTTTAACAATACCATTGGCCGCATTTTTAAGAACTGTTTTTGAAAAGAAAAAAATCATTAAAGCAACAGTTGTTACTGTAATTTTTGTATTTATAAGCTTAAACCTTTTCCAAACCTTGCAATACAGGCGAACACTGATTCACTGGGATTCGATGACAAAAGAAGCTTATTGGGCTGTATTTGGCAAATTAAAATTCCCTGAAAATTACCAGGAATTAATTCAAACACCTGATTATGAAAGTGCCCTGACAGGAGAACCAGAAATAATTGATCGGTAGTTTCGTGTTCATGTCAGGTAATAATGGGGATAAATACCGGTTTTTTAAGACCGATTTATTTTGAAATGGGTTGTGCATAAGATATCACATCATCACCAGTAATTTCTTTATCACATAATATAATTAAGCGTTCCAAAACATTTCGAAATTCCCTGATATTTCCTGTCCAATTAATTTTCTGGAGCTCTTTTATAGCTTCTGGTTTAATGATTTTTTTTTGTACACCATAATCGCCACAAATCAGCTGGTTAAAATGTTCGGCTAACAAAGGGATATCTTCTTTACGCTCGTTTAACGATGGAACATGAATAAGAATAACACTTAAACGATGATACAGGTCTTCGCGGAAGTTATTTTTTTGAATTTCTTCTTTCAGGTTTTTATTTGTTGCAGCAATAATCCGAACATCAACAAGAATATCTTTATCACTGCCAACGCGTGAAACTTTCTTTTCTTCGAGTGCTTTAAGCACTTTGGCCTGCGCATTCAAACTCATGTCGCCTATTTCATCCAGGAAGATAGTTCCGGAATGAGCTTGTTCAAATTTCCCTTTACGTTGTTTATGAGCCGAAGTAAAAGCTCCTTTTTCATGGCCAAAAAGCTCACTTTCGATCAGTTCTGATGGAATTGCGGCACAATTTACTTCAATAAAAGGATTTACTGCACGTTCGCTTTTCTCGTGCAACCAGCGTGCAACCAGTTCTTTACCCGAACCGTTTTCACCTGTTATTAAAACCCGTGCATCGGTTGGGGCTACTTTGTCAATCATTGTTTTTACTTTCTGAATAGGAGCAGATTCGCCAATTATCTCGTAGGTTTTATTAACCTGTCTTTTTAGTGTTTTTGTTTCTTTAATAAGATAATTCCGATCCATTGCGTTACGTATAGTTACAAGCAGGCGATTGAGATCGAGTGGTTTTTCTATAAAATCGTATGCCCCTTTTTTTATTGATTCAACGGCGGTTTCAATGTTTCCATGCCCGGAAATCATAATTATCGGAGTATCTGTAGTTTCAACGAGTAAATCATCGAGAACTTCAAGCCCGTCTTTTTTGGGCATTTTTATATCAAGCAAAACAACATCATATTTACATGCCCTGAATAATTCTAATCCCTGTTCTCCTTCGCAGGCAAGATCTACCTCATGTTTTTCATATTCAAGAATTTCTTTCAGGGTTTCACGAATACTTTTTTCGTCGTCAATAACAAGTATTTTAGCCATAAGTAATATAGTTATCCATTAATAATTTTATCGACCAGTCCTTCTTTTAAGGCATAGGATGATTGAATTAAAGATTTTATTCCAATTTTTTGAATGATAAAATTAACAAAAATACTTGCCAACACAATCATTTCTATGCGAACAAACTCCAATCCTTTCATAGAAAGTCTTTTGTTGTAAGTAGATTTTAATAATTCTGCATGAAGGCTAAGATAATCAAAAAGGTTAATTCTGTATGAGTTCTTATTTATCAGGTTTTCTTGTTTTATTCCTTTTTGTTCAATAATCATTTCACGTATGGAGTCAAAAGTACCCGATGATCCGATGAGAGTTGTTGGTTTGTATTTCTTTACAGCTTCGTAAAGTGGGTTAAGTTGCGAGTCGATATATTTTTCTACTTCTGTAATCTCACAACGAGTAATCGGATTGGATGGATTAAAACGGTCTAACAGTCGTGAAATACCCAAATCAAAGCTTTGTTTCCAAAGCAAACCATTTTTATTAACAAGAATAAACTCGTTACTTCCGCCTCCAATATCCAGGATTAATGCATTTTCTTCAGTAAAATCCACGGTTTGTTTTACCCCTCTGTAAATAAGTTCAGCTTCTTCATCACCGGATATGATTTTAACATCGATGCCAAATTGTTTTTTTATTTGTGTTACCAGTTCTTTCCCGTTTTCTGTACTTCTGATACCTGATGTTGCTGTCGCTATAATTTTTTCAGCATTAAATTTCTGAATAGATTCCATGTGTTTTGCAATACCATTTAATGCACGCAGAAAAGCTTCAGGGGTGATTATTTTATTATTTATTCCACCTTTTCCCAGTTTAACTCCTGCTTTATCATTAAAAATAATTTTATACTGTTTATTTACATCTACATCAACAATAAGCAGGTTGAAAGTATTTGTGCCTAAATCGATAATTGCTAATCTCATTTTTTGAATAATAAAAAACTATCTGCTAAGTAAACAGATAGTTTTGAAAAAATAAAGTGTTTTGAAATAAATTAATATTTATATCGAATCCATTTCCAAAGTTCTTTATAGTTTATTTTTTTACCATACATTAAAATACCTGTTCGGTAAATTTTACCTGCTAACCATGTTGTTCCAATAAAGGTTAGTACAAGCAATCCCATAGATAATGCCAGCTCCCAATAAGGAACACCAAATGGGATACGAACCATCATCACGATAGGGGAAGTAAACGGAATTATTGAAAACCAGAATGCCACGGGACTATCGGGTGTCTGGATGGCATTCATCATTACAAAAATTCCTAAAATAAGAGGTATGGTAATTGGGAACATGAATTGCTGGGTATCGGCTTCGTTATCAACTGCTGAGCCAATGGCGGCAAACAGGGAGCCGTAAAGTAAATAACCCCCTAAAAAGAAAAAAATGAACGATC
The DNA here is from genome assembly GCA_001768235.1 of Bacteroidetes bacterium GWB2_32_14. Classification (GTDB taxonomy): domain Bacteria; phylum Bacteroidota; class Bacteroidia; order Bacteroidales; family UBA12077; genus UBA12077. The sequence goes on along the minus strand of MENK01000031.1, from coordinate 27,398 downwards.
CGATTAAAACACCATAATTAATCGTTTTGAGCGAATTGAATATACTTTCAAATTCCTGCATATTTTGTTGCTGAACCACTTGTTGTGAGTCGGGCATATTCTGAGAAAACATATCCTGAGCCACAACTTCCTGTGCATTTTGAGTTCCCAGTTGAGGAAATAAAACAGTTTTTACTCCGGTAATAATTGCAAAAGTAAGAACAATCCACAGTAAAAACTGGGTTAGTCCAACCAACGCAACACCAATAATTTTACCCATCATCAATTGAAAAGGACGAACTGAAGAGACAATTATTTCGATAATTCTGCTCGTTTTCTCTTCAATAACTCCACGCATTATCTGTGCCCCAAACATAAATATGAAGAAATAAATTAGAAATCCTCCGGCATAACCAACAGCCATTGCAATTTCTGTAGAACCTTCTTTTTCTGTTCCGTCTTCGGTCCATTGAATGGTTCGTATTGAAACATCTGATTTTATAGAGGAAAGTACATCATCGTTAATTCCGGCAGCTCTCAGTTTCTGGTTTCTTAGTTCTTTTTCCATCGAGCTGGATATATACGATTTTACGGCAAACCCGGGCTGTTTTTTTGAGAATAGGTGTACCGCGGTTGGCTCATAAGTAATACTTGGTAAAATTTGCAATACGGCATAGTATTCCGATTCAGAAAATCCTTTCCTGACATCATCTAATGTTGTATTTTCAAGGTATTTGAATTTTATATAATCTGTATCCTGAATTTTATTTATAAAAACAGAAGAGCTGTCGATAACAGCAATAGTTTTTATTTCAGTATCTTCCATGGATGCTATCCATGCAGGAGCAATAAAAAGTGCTGCAAATAATATCGGGCCCAGAATGGTCATGACTATAAATGATTTTTTCTTTACCCGGGTTAAATATTCTCTTGATATGATTAATCGAATCTTATTCATGATTTTATCTTATTATTTTTTACTACTTATTTTTATTTTCATTTACTACTTTGATAAAAATATCGTTCATGCCTGGCATTACCTCGTTAAACGATAAAATTTCAACAGTAGGAATAATCAGTGATAACAATTCGTTTTCGTTAGTTTGATGAAGAAGCTTAATACGAACAGCATTTTTCCCGTTTACTTTAAGTTTTTCAACCAGCTCGTAGTGTGCATTTAAGGTTTTCTCAAGTTTTTCAATTTCACCATGGAACGATATTTCATAAATATTTGATTTGTACCGGTTACGAATTTCGTCAATCTGTCCTTCGAGAATATTTTTAGATTTATTTATGAGCGTAATATGGTCGCACAATTCTTCGACAGAACCCATGTTGTGGGTTGAAAAAATTATAGTTGCCCCTTTTGCTTTCATTTCCAGGATTTCCTGTTTTAGCATGTTTGCATTAATAGGGTCGAATCCGCTAAAAGGCTCGTCGAATATAAGTAGTTTTGGTTCGTGAATTATTGTTGTAATAAACTGTACTTTTTGTTGCATTCCTTTCGAAAGTTCTTCAACTTTCTTATCCCACCATGCCTGCATTTCGAATTTCTCGAACCAGTATTTAAGTCGTTTTAAAGCATCGTGCCTGGAAAGGCCTTTTAGTTGAGCAAGGTATAAAGCCTGTTCGCCCACTTTCATTTTCTTGTACAAACCGCGTTCTTCTGGCAAATATCCAATATTATAGACATCGTCGGGTTGTAATGGGCGTCCGTTAAGGAAAATTCCACCACTGTCGGGGGCTGTAATTCGATTGATAATTCGGATTAATGTTGTTTTTCCTGCCCCGTTTGGCCCTAAGAGCCCGTAAATACTATTTTCGGGTACTGAAATATTTACTTTATCCAGTGCAAGATGATTTACAAATCGCTTATCTACATCCTGTGCTCGTAATAATTCCATAAAGTTTAGATTTTTTAAAAAGTAAAGATAGAAAAAATGTTATTCTATTTATGATTCATTAAAACGTTTCAGGTTAAATTTTGTTAAAATTTATTTTTATTAAAACCATTTAAAAAACATCATCAACTAAAATAGAAAGTTGCCATTAAATAAATATCTTTGAGTGTATAATTTCGTGATATGCTTCGATATATAGCTTTAATAATTTCTATTGTTTTGCAACTTGTTGCGGTAGTTGTTGCTCTCAGGTTAACTAAAGTTACCAAGTACAAGATTTCCTGGATTTTGATATCGGCAGGTTTTGTTTTTATGGCCTTTCGATACCTGATTGATTTATTTCAATATATGAATCGCCCCCGATTGGAGGAACTTGTAGTTTTAAATGACTGGATTTCTGTTTTGATTTCCATTTTTATAGCATCGGGAGTTATTATTATTCCCGAGATATTTAATTATATGCGTCGTGCCGAACATGCCCGAAAAATTGCAGAGAAAAATGTACTCAATGCTATTATTGAAACCGAAGAACGTGAACGAAAACGTTTTGCAAAAGATTTGCACGATGGATTAGGCCCTCTTCTGTCAACTGTTAAAATGTCGGTTTCGGCACTTATGAAATACGAAAAAGATGAATCAAACCTGGAAATAATAAAGAACACGGATCATATTATAAATGAAGCTATAAAGAGTATCAAGGAAATCTCGAACAACCTGAGTCCGCATGTTTTAACAAATTTTGGATTGGCAAGTGCTGTAAAAAATTTTACTGATAAAATTAACGAAACCCGTGTTATTGATATTACTTTTAAATCAAACATGTATAACCAACGATTTTCAACAAACATTGAAGTGGTATTGTATCGTACAATTTGTGAGTTGGTAAATAATAGCTTGCAACATAGTAATGCTAAAAATATACATATTAACCTTTTTTCTGATGACAGCAAGATTGATCTTAATTACGAAGATAATGGCAAAGGCTTCGATACACACAAAGTAATGCAGGGCGGGAATCGAGGCACGGGTTTAATGAATATGATTTCGAGGGTTGAATCTGTAAATGGCACGTTTAAATTCGAAAGTAAACTAAAACAAGGATTTAAAGCTAATTTTTGCATAAATTATACCAAAAGGCATGGTAAAACATAAAGTTATTTTAGTTGATGATCATTCGCTATTTCGTAATGGGCTGAAATTATTACTTAACAATTCAGGCAAAGTTACAGTTGTTGGTGAGGCATCAAACGGGCAGGAATTTCTTGATTTAGTTGATGGACACAAAGATTCCATAGTTTTTATGGATATTGAAATGCCTGTAAAAGATGGTATTGAAACTACAAGGGATGCAATTCAGAAATACCCGGATATGAAAATAATTGCTTTGACAATGTTCGGTGAAAATGAATATTACCTTAAAATGATTGAAGCCGGGGTTAAGGGTTTCTTGTTAAAAAACTCTGAAATTGATGAAGTATTAAATACGATTGATACAGTTGCTCAGGGTGAAAATTGCTTTTCAAGAGAGTTGTTATTATCAATTGTAAAAAACATTCATTCTCAAGAGAAAAAATTCACGGAAACAATTTTATCAGAACGTGAAATTGAAATTTTGCATTTTATTTGCAAAGGGTTTTCAAACCAGGAAATATCAGAAAAATTATTTATAAGCAAGCGTACTGTCGATAAACACCGGTCGAATATTATTGAAAAAACCGGATCGAAGAATACCGCGAGCCTTGTTATGTACGCTATTAAGAATGGAATAATTGAAGTTTAATAAACAGGAATTTTAAATGAAAGGGGTTTATACAATTGCATTATTGATATTTTCAAATGTTTTTATGACACTTGCATGGTATGGCCATTTAAAATTTAAAGAAATGAAGTGGTTCAGCACTTTACCATTAGTTATTGTTATTTTACTCAGTTGGGGAATCGCGTTATTCGAATATTTTTTCCAGGTTCCTGCAAACAGGATAGGATTTCGTGAGAACGGGGGGCCTTTTTCGCTCGTTGAACTTAAAGTAATCCAGGAGGTTATTACTCTTATTGTCTTTTCAATTTTTTCAATTCTTGCATTTAAAAACGAAACATTCAGGCTAAACCATTTTATTGGGTTTGTTTTTCTTGTGCTGGCGGTATATTTTATTTTTAAAAAATAATAATTTCCTATTTACCCATTTTTTAATACTTTTACAATCTATTCATATTCATGAATATAATCTATGAAAAAAACAATATTCGTTTTATCCTTTATCTTTTTCCCGATTTTAAATTTTGCAAATAATCAGCTGCAAGCAGATAGTTTGTTAAGAAAATTAGAATTGTTGCCGGATTCATTAAAAGCAAATATATTAAGCGAGATTAGCTGGGAGTTACGTAACTCAGCACCAGAGAAATCAATTAAGTATGGAATGCAGGCAATTGAGTACGCGCAAAAATATAATGATTTCGAGAGCCTTGTTAAAGCTCACAGTTTTGTGGGTGTTGCTTACCGTATATTGGGAAATTATTCCGAATCAACCGATTATTTTTACAAAGGATTAGAATTAGCAAAGAAATATCATGTTATAGATCAGGAAGGGTACGCTTATATTAATATTGGAAATCTTCATATTTATCAGGAGTATTATAATAGCGCGATGGAGAATCTTTACAAAGCACTTGATATTGCCGAAAAAACAGATAATAAAAGGATTAAAGCTTATGTATTGTTAAATTTAGGCAGAGCACAAATGCTTAAAAAAGATTATGACAATGCACTGATAAACTTTGAAAAAGCATTGAGCTTACGCGAAGAAATAAAACAAATATCAGGTTTAGCCGTATGTTATAAATACATGGGAGATGTTTATTTCGACAAGAATAATTTCCCGGCAGCTCTGAATAAATATAAAGAATCTCTAAAAACAGTTGATAAACAATCGGATCAAGATTTAACATCGAACCTGTATGTAAAAATTGCTGCTACTTATTTAATTTCAGGAAATTACTCTTTAGCCGAAGAAAATGCCAATCATGCATTGGAAATTGCGAAAAACATCGGGGCAAAACTGGTTATTCGCGATGCATTTGATATTCTTTCGCAGGTTTACTTTCAAACAGGAAGATTCAAAGATGCTGCACAATCGAAGACTTGTATTATTAAGTATAATGATACCCTCTTCAACCAGCAGCTCTCCGAAAAAATTTTCAACCTGGAATATCGTTTCGAAAAAGAAAAAAAACAAGCCGAAATAGACTTGCTTAATAAAGACAAGCAAATAAACAAACTTATTCTTACCAGAACCAGGATATTAACTTTTACCCTTGCTGTTATTCTTCTTCTGATTTCAGGAATACTTATCTACTTTATTTATTCTTACAGACACAGGAAAAGACAAAATATTATTCTTGAACAACAAAAAGAAGAATTAAATAAACTGAATCATACAAAAGATAAAATGTTTTTAATAATCGGGCACGATTTACGCGGGCCCGTGGGGAGTTTAATATCCTTAATAGAAATATTACTATCAGAAGAAGAAATTAGTAAAAATAAAAGCCTGGTAAATACATTTAACATCTTTATGAAGTCAGTACAATCAATAAATGATTTAATGGAAAATCTTTTATTCTGGGCTCAAAATCAAGGAGGGGAAGTAGTCTATGTTCCCGAGAAACTAAATGTCAACCTGATTATCGAACGAAATCTTCTAATATTTAAAGGTGTTGCCGACTCAAAAGAGATACATATTAATTCAACAATTATTGATGAGTTTAACGCGTTGGCCGATAAAAACATGATAACACTGGTTGTTCGAAATTTAGTTTCGAATGCAATAAAATTCACACCCGTAGGAGGATATGTAAATATTGGTGTTCATAAAAAAAATGGGTTTATAAAAGTAGATATTGAAGATACCGGGATAGGATTCAATAAAGAAATATTAGAAAAAATATTCCGAAAGGATTCATTTTTTACAACAACGGGAACAAATAACGAAAGAGGTTCCGGGTTAGGATTAACTCTTTGCCAGGAGTTTGTCACGAGAATGGGAGGTTCTATTTGGGCTGAAAGCAAACCGGGTGAAGGTTCTATATTTTCGTTTACCGTTCCTTCGGCAGATTAAAACAGGTAAATTTCTCCGCGAGAAAGTAATAAAATCAGGAACGATTCGTAAAAATTTCTGCTAAGTAAGTATAAATAAGTATATCTTTTTTAAGCTTTTAAACCATTTTAGATATATTGAATTATACCTATTTTTGATCTTTATTAACAATTTATCATATAGCTATGAAACATATACAAAAAGCTTTGATTGGTTTCTTCATGTCAGGCTTGCTTATTTTAATATCGGCATGCAATGGAAATCAAAATAAACAATACAGTAATCCTGACGAAACAGGAGCTCTTAAAGGTACAATCAGTATATCGGGAGCCTTTGCTTTATATCCTATGACAGCCAGATGGGCCGAAGAATTTCAAAAGATACACCCCGATGTTCGAATCGATATATCTGCCGGAGGTGCAGGCAAAGGAATGACCGATGCATTATCAGGAATGGTTGATTTAGGTATGTTTTCAAGGGGAATTACTGATGAAGAAAAAGCGAAAGGCGTATGGTGGATAGCTGTTACACAGGATGCCGTTTTGCCGACAATTAATTCAAACTCAATATTTATAGAAAATGTTAAAAAACAAGGATTTAAAAAACAGGATTTTATTGACATTTTCATAAACGGCAAAATTAAAACATGGGAGAAATGGGCTTCCGGAGTAAAAACGAACGATTATGCGATGAACATTTATACCCGTTCCGATGCTTGCGGAGCTGCTCAAATGTGGGCCGAGTATTTAGGTAAAAGCCAGGAAGACCTCTTGGGAACTGGTATATTCGGAGACCCGGGTATTGCCGAAGCTGTTAAAAATGATGTGAAAGGTATCGGGTTTAATAATGTAATTTATGCATACGATATTAAAACACGTGATAAAAACCCGGAACTCGAGATTATACCTATCGATTTAAATGAAAATGGACAAATTGATGTAGATGAACAGGTTTACAATAAACTCGATGATATTATGGTTGCTGTTAAAAATGGCAAATATCCTTCTCCCCCGGCACGCGATCTCTATTTTGTTGCAAAAGGAAAACCCCAAAATATAGTTGTAATTGAATTTTTAAAATGGATTGTAACCGAAGGGCAGAAATTTGTTCATGAAGCCGGCTATGTTCAAATTTCCGATGAAAAACTTCAATACGGGCTTAACGATCTTGAAAAACAATAATTTGCATTGAGCATCAGGTAATGAGAGATTTTTTTATAAAAATTTTTAGGATCGGTAGAAAAATTAAAGATCAGTTTCATTCCTCATGGATGTTTATATGTTTTTTATTGATTTTGGTTTTGCCATTTATTCTTGGATTTGGGTTGCTTTATAAATCAAACGTATTAATCAGGGAGCAATCTCTTCTGCAACTTCTTTTCTCTGGTAATTGGCACCCTCTAAAAGGAGAATTCGGATTCTGGCCATTTATTGTAAGTTCATTATGGGTTACCATTTTATCAATGCTTATATGTGGGCCGGTTTGCTTGTTATCGGCTATTCATTTAACACATTATGCTAAAAAATGGGTGCTGAAATTAATGCATCCTGTAATTGATATTCTGGCTGGAATTCCTTCAGTAATATATGGTGTTTGGGGAATCCTGCTTGTAGTTCCTTTTGTTTCCCGCATGGGTGCTTCAATGGGACATCCAAATTCAGGATATACAATACTAACCGGGGCAATTGTCCTTTCAATAATGATTATTCCCTTTGTATTAAATATCCTTATCGAAGTTATCAGAACTGTTCCCCGCGAACTTTCAGAAGCTTCTTTATCTTTGGGTGCTACAAAATGGGAGACTATAAAATATGTTGTTTTAAAAAAAGCGTTTCCCGGAATCATTTCATCTTTTGGATTGGGTATCTCAAGAGCTTTTGGTGAAACAATTGCCGTGTTAATGGTGGTAGGGAATGTGGTTAAAATTCCTACCGGAGTTTTTCAACCCGGGTATCCATTACCCGCGTTAATTGCCAATAACTATGGCGAAATGCTTTCAATACCAATGTATGATTCTGCTTTAATGTTTTCCGCTCTCATATTGTTCGTGGTTGTCACAATATTCAATATGGGATCAAGGTATTTGATTATTTATTCCGAAAAAAAGATATAACGATGGGCAGGAAGTTCTGGAAAAATACCGAAGTAGGCGTTTACAGGGTTTTAATGTTCCTGGCAACCAGCATAATTGCCATTGCATTACTTTTAATCATTGTTAGCATTTTATATAAAGGGCTTCCTTCTTTAAACTGGCAAATGTTAACTCAGGTTCCCAAAGGAGGGTATTATTTCGGCAAAGAAGGAGGAATTCTGAATGCAATTATCGGATCTCTCTATTTATCTTTTGGAGCTACCATACTCTCGTTTATTATAAGTTTGCCTTTGGCAGTGTATATTAATATTCACAGGGCAAAACAAAAACGATTGGTAAATACCGTCCGTTTTTTGCTCGATTTATTATGGGGAGTTCCATCCATTGTTTACGGAGCATTTGGATTTACAATTATGATTTATTTTGGATTACGTGCATCTTTGCTTGCAGGGATAATAACAGTTACCTTGTTTATTATTCCAATTATGGTACGTTCAATGGACGAGGTTTTTAAAACTGTCCCGAAAGGCTTGATTGAGGCTGCTCTGTCATTAGGATCAACCCGGTCAGAAACTTCATATAAAGTATTGAGCAGGCAATGTATTCCGGGAATAATAACTGCTATTTTGCTCGCTTTTGGCAGGGCTATTGGTGATGCGGCAGCTATCTTGTTTACAACAGGTTATACCGATTATATCCCGACATCGTTATCACAACCAACAGCTACATTGCCATTATCAATTTTCTTCCAATTAGGGTCGCCAATACCTGAAGTTCAAAACAGGGCGTATGCTTCAGCGGTCGTACTTACTGTTATTATTTTAATTATCAGTATAATATCGAGGATTTTATCGCGAAAGTATTATCAGGAAAGAATTAAATAAAAATATTATGGGAAATGAATCTAAAATAAAGATTGATAATCTGAACCTGCATATAGGTAAAAACCATATTTTAAAGAATATTCATGTAAGTATTCCCGAAAGGCAACTGACAGTGATACTCGGGCCATCAGGCTGTGGAAAAACGACATTATTGAAGAGCCTGAACAGGTTAACAGATCTTTATCCCGAAATGAAAATTGATGGAAGTATCTTTTTAAATGAAGAAGATATTTTGCATTCCAAAACCGAAATAACCCTGCTTAGAAAAAAAATGGGACTTCTTTCGCAGAGTCCTTATCCTTTACCCATGAGTATTTATGATAATATAGCTTACGGATTGAGAATCAGCGGGCGGAGAAAAAAGAAATACCTGATAAAACGTGTCGAACATTATTTAACGCAGGTTAGTTTGTGGGACGAAGTAAAAGACAGGTTAAAAGATTCTGCATCATCATTATCTATTGGACAACAACAAAGATTATGCCTCGCACGCGGATTAGCTGTTGATCCTGAAATTATCCTGGCTGACGAACCTACTTCGGCATTAGATCCATTATCAAGCAAACAAATCGAAGAACTTTTTGTTAAACTAAAACAACGCTATACAATTGTAGTTGTTACTCATATTTTAAGACAGGCCAGGCGAATTGCCGATTATGTAATTTTTATGTACATGGGCGAAGTTATTGAACATGGCCCGGCAAAAGACTTTTTTGAAAATCCTAAGGAAGAGCTGACTAAAGAATATTTAAAAGGAGCATTTAATTAACTTCATGTTTTCTAAAGGTTCTTATTTTGGGGAGGCTTCAAGGGCACGATATTTAATATTGTGTTCATTTTTTGATAATATTCCGAGTAGTTTATTTACTTACCTTTGTTAATAAAAAAATATTCTTATGATTATTTTATTCTTTACTGTATTTGCAGCACTATTTTCGGTAGTAAATCCACTAGGTACAATGCCTGTATTTATTGGAGTAACTGAAACTAATTCACGGGATGAACGCAATAAAACAGCTTTAAAAGCAAGTGTTTATATGTTCTTAATTCTTTCCGTGGCATATTTTGCAGGGAAATTTATTATTCAGTTTTTTGGTATTTCAATTGAATCGTTACGTATAGCAGGCGGATTAATTATAGCAAGCTCGGGGTTTGCTTTATTAACCGGTAATTTCTCGAAACACAAAGGGATGGATCAAAAAGTTCACGAAGAAGCTGTTATGAAAGAAGACTCATCGTTAACACCATTGGCAATACCCATGTTGGCAGGGCCTGGCTCAATATCTTTGCTTATAAGCCTTAACGAAAATTATTCAACTTTTTGGGAAACAATCACAGTATTTTTAACGATCCCGGCAGTTGGAATTGTTACTTACCTGATTTTACGAAGTTCTCATTACATCTTTTCAAAGATGGGTGCATCGGGTTTAAACTCTGTTTCCCGGATTATTGGTTTTATTGTTATTGCAATAGGTATAGAGTATATAATTACTTCGGTAATGGCTTTAGTAAAGCAATTGATTTAAAGACAAAGGAGATTTATTTCTTAACAGATTCGGCAATTTTCTCCATTAGCCAGCGGGGAGTTGATGTAGCCCCGCAAATGCCCACCGATGTTGCTTTTTCGAACCAGGCTTTTTCGAGTTCATTCTCGTCGGAAACAAAGTAAGTATTCGGGTTTTCATCTTTACATACCTGGAAAAGCATTTTGCCGTTTGAACTTTTTTTACCACTCACGAAAACGACAACATCGTGTCTTTTAACAAATTCGCGCAATTGAGGCTGACGATGTGATACCTGCCTACAAATAGTGTCGTTCGATATGAGTTGCACGTTGTCTTTTCTCTGGGAATCTATCATGCGGTTCCTGATTTCCTTCTCAATTGCATAAAATCCTTCAATGCTTTTCGTGGTTTGTGAAAAGATGTTTATGGGTTTTGAAAAATCAATTTTTTCAAGATCATCAATTCCTCCAATTACAATTGCCTTGCCGTTGGTTTGTCCCACGAGCCCGTTTACTTCTGCATGTCCTTCTTTTCCATAAATCACTACCTGACCGCCTTTTTCCAGAATCGCGTCAAACCCCAGTTTAATATTTTTTTGCAATTTTAATACTACCGGGCATGAAGCATCTATTAACTGGATATTATTTTCGAGTGCAATTTTATAGGTTTCGGGTGGCTCACCATGAGCACGTAATAATACTTTACAATTTTTAAGGTTTTTAAATTCCTCGTGATTTATTGTTGTTAATCCTTTTCCTTTTAAACGCTCAACTTCTGCATTGTTATGAACAATATCACCCAGGCAATATAACAAATCCGTTTTCTCAAGCTCCATTTCTGCCAGCTGAATAGCATTTACTACTCCAAAACAAAAACCCGAATTGCTGTCGATTTCAACTTCCATTTTTAAAATACAGCTTAATTTTTATTCATCTTTTCTATTAAACCCAAAATCCAGTTTAATTGTTCAGTCTCGCTCATGTTGCTGTTGTCAAGTTCGATAGCATCTGCTGCTTTCCGTAGCGGACTTTCTTCACGGGTTTCGTCAATATGATCCCGGCTTTTTACATTCTTCAGGATATCTGCGTAGCTTACGTCAATACCTTTTTCGGAAAGTTCCTTAAACCTTCTCTCTGCCCTGACTTCAGCTTTTGCATTCATGAAAATTTTTAATTCGGCATTTGGAAATACAACCGTTCCAATATCACGGCCATCCATTACGATTCCTTTTTCTTTGCCCAGTTCCTGTTGTATCCTGACCATTTTTTCGCGAACAAACTTTATTTTACTAATAAAACTTACTGCATTGGAAACTTCCATTTCACGAATTTCATCTTCAACATTCTCCCCATTCAGGCATATTTCCTGACGGTTCAATTTATTATTGATTATAAAATTAATTTGAATCAAATCAATCCGGGTTTTTAATTTTTCTTCATTAACGGTCAAATTTTCCTTATCAATGATTTTGTTTCGAAGGGCATATAAGGTAACCGCCCGATACATTGAACCGCTGTCTATGTATTTATAACCCAGGTGTTTTGCCGTAGCTTTAGCGATTGTGCTTTTCCCTGATGATGAATAACCGTCTATCGCGATAATTATTTTAGGATTCATGAACTTTCTTTGCGTGTATTTATTTTGAATGTCAAAGGTATTTTAATTTTTACTTTTGGCAAAAATCAGGATTAATATTCGGAAGATGATATTGATTCATGACGTTTATAGAAGCTTTCAAGATTTGTGCTTATAGAGATATGATCCGAAGCTCCTGCAAGGTGGTATGTTGCCCGCCCGTAGTTGATATGGAATTTTGAGATTTTAAGCCCAAAACCCCACGAGAATCCTGACATGGCCGTTCGGGTTTCTATAATCATTTCCTGCCGCCTTCTGTAATTATACCCGGCCCGAAGATACAGGTTTTCAACGGGCATGAATTCCAAGCCGATAATAATATGGCGCATAACTCCATCGGCAATTTTATCAATGGCCGATTCTGATGTTTCTTCACCTGTCAGCAGGTCGAGGTCTGAATCATTGTTTTCAATTGTATATGATAAATCAGGTTTTTCAAGATGATCGGCAATAATCGAAAATCGGAGAGGGGCATGTTTTAACTTTTGTGAAATACCTATCTGAACATTCAGGGGCAAGTTGTCGGTTTCGCTTGTATATGATTTCAACTGTGTTCCGAGGTTTTTTACAACCAGTGCAGCCGAGAACAATTTCTCGGGACTGTTATATAAAGCTCCAAAATCAGCGGAAATACCAAGTGATGTATAATTTTCGAGTGTGGAAATAACAGGTTTTATTGTTGCTCCAACTGTAAACAATTCATTTATCGGGTGCGAGTAAGTTAAGCTTAAAGCAAACTCAGAAGCATTAAACTCCCCGGTAACAATTCCCTTGTCGTCGGCTTCAATAAACTTACCGTAATTTATGTATTGAATTCCCCCGGCAAAAACACCAAAGTTCTTTATATTTCTTGCATACGAAACATACCCGTAATTTATGCCGGCAAAGTAGTTCACGTAGTTCAGCACGAGTGTTTGATCCATTTCTGCTGTCAGCAATGCCGGGTTATGATAAGTAAGGTTTAAGTCGTTGTCGTTTACAGAGTTTAAGTTTCCACCCATTGCCGCTACCCGGGCAGAGTTTGTAAGTTCAAGAAATGAATAGGTTGATGTTCCTCCTGTTTGCGAAAATATCTTGGTAAACAGGAATAGAAATATGAAGAATAAATTGAATTTTCGAATCATCAGGCAAAAATACAAATTATGAACCAAGAATTTTAATGTACTTCTTATTTGAACTCGAATATTTTAACGAAAACTTTGCGTTCTTAGTATTGTACTTTTTCTGAATACCTTTTTATTTATTGCAAAGGTGAATTTTTCAAATTTTTTAATTGAATAATTATTCACACTATGAACAAGATGATAAATAAAAAAAACTTCTGCATTTTTAACCCAGTTTCTGAATTCAGAATAATTCTGATTGTGTAGAGGGATATATTCAATAAATCTTGATAAATCGAAAGATTCAGATACAATTCCTGCACCGGAAAAAGATGCGTCTAAAGCATTACACGTTTGCTCAAAATGCCCGGCGGTTGGAATCATCATTACGGGTTTACCCATATACATGGCTTCACAAATAGATTCAAAACCTGCTGTACTTGCATATCCAGAACAACGGCTCATGTAGTCGAGGAACTTTTCATCATCAATTTTATGGAAGATTAAGTTATTATGATAAGTTGTTTCATCCATTGCATCCTTTTTATCCCAAAAGAAATGTATTTTTATATTCGTTTTGTTTTTATGCCATTCTATTATTTCATTTGCATAACCATCGTTTAAGGTATAGCCATGTATGAAATCTTCAGTTATAATATTTTTGTCGAACACTTCTTTTCTAAGTAATGGAGGAACAACAACTCCTTTTTTATCAAAATTGTCGGTCATTGATCTAAAAGATAATGCCAAACGTTTAGTTGCATTAATTGAAGTTAGTCTTGCGTGAAATTTAAAAAGGAATTTATCTAAGAAATGATTTTCAGGAAAAGAAAACTCCGGGTGAAAAATTAAATACTGATGACCTATGCAATAAAATGGAATTTCTACTTTATATGCAAGGTAAAACAAACCACCTAAAGTGTCATAAAAATTGACAATAATATCGGGTTTCTCGTTATCAACAATTCGTTTAATTGTTTTTAAACTATTGAGAAACCTTCGTGAATGGAATAAATTGTAGAATATTGTTCTTGTAATTCGGATGCGTATATTTTTTTTGTCTGTAACGAAACTTGGGCTTTCAACACGAACAATACCCGATTTAATCTTTTCAGTGAAAAACCCGGGTATTTCCCCGTGAGTGCTCTTACCAACAATGACTTTTGTAATTTCATGGCCGTTTTTTATTAAAATGTTTTTTAAACTTATAGCCTGGGTTAAATGGCCTCTGCCTTCTCCCTGAACTATAAAAAGATATTTCATTTAAGCGAGCTTTATTTGTGGTAATTTTGGTATAACAAATTCAATATTTTTTAATTGGTTCGATAAAGGGGTAATTTCTTCTTTAATCAAATTGTTGTAGTATAATATTTCCCAATTGCCATTATAATGTTCTACAAGCGCAGTCAACGACTCTATCCAGTCGCCCGAATTATAATATGTTATATTCCCATATTCCCTGATATCCGGATGATGAATATGACCGCATATTACCCCCTGACAATTCTTCTGCTTAGCAAGATTCACAAGCTCCTGCTCAAAACTTGAGATATATGATACAGCTGTTTTAACTCGTTGTTTTATCTCTTGAGACAATGAGTAGTAAGGCAATCCCCGTTTTACCCGTCGGTTATTATATACTTTATTCATCCACAAAAGGAAAGTATATCCGATATCGCCTAACTTTGCTAACCAGCGGAGGTTTGTAGTTATGTTATCGAAAATATCTCCATGAACAACATAATAGTTTTTCCCAAAACTTTTATGGATATAATCTTTGCGTATTGAAAGGTTTCCAATAGTAAAAGGCATCATATTATCCAGGAAGTCATCGTGGTTTCCTCTTATATATATTACCTCTGTGTTAAATTCACCCATCATTTTTACAAGAACTTTAAAAAAACGAGTATGTTTTTTTTTCCATTTTCCCGATTTTTTCAATCTCCAGCCATCTATTATATCTCCGTTTAAAATGAGTTTATCGCAGGTATTTGTTTTTAAAAAACGGACTAATTCTTTGGCCTTCGACGTGTTAGTCCCTAAATGTACATCAGAAATAATTATGGTTTTGTAGTGATTTTGTTTTAACATGTGTTTTTATTTCAAAGAAATAAACTGATTCTAAACAGATTGTTAAATATGGTTTAAGGAATTACTAAATCTTATTGATTGTTAAGAATATATTAAATGAATTATAAATAGCTTCCCAAACATTTCGGTATATAATTTTAAAATGTTATTGATAATAAGTACTTTTGCAAAGTTTTATAATGGATTAGAGGTAAGTGGCGATGAAAGAAAAGTTTTTATTTGTTGTTAACCCGGTTTCAGGTAAAAAAAACAAAGGTTCATTATCCGGGCTTATTGAGAAAAAGCTCAATGCCCGACAAATCGATTTTGAAATAATTGAAACACGCTTTCCGGGTGATGCAACAAGCAGGGTTAGAGATTATTACACCAAAGGATTTAAGATTTTTATTGCTGTTGGTGGCGATGGCACAGTAAACGAAGTGGCAAGTGCTATTGTAGATACCGATGCTGTTTTAGGAATAATTCCTGTTGGCTCGGGCAATGGTCTAGCCAGGCACCTGAAAATCCCCATGAATCCGAGAAAGGCCCTGAATCTTATTTTTAAAAGGAATATTTTAAAAATGGATTATGGCAAAATAAATGACCGTTTATTCTTTTGTACAACAGGTGTTGGTTTCGATGCCCATGTCGGACATGTTTTTTCAAAAACCGAAGGACGTGGTTTTGCAAATTACATTAAGGCATCCTTTTCAGAGTTTGTTAAATATGAGCCACAACGTTACGAGATAGCAACTAAAGAAAAAACACTTTTTCGAGATGCTTTTCTTATTACCTGTGCCAACGCATCTCAATATGGGAACAATGCTCATATTGCTCCCAAAGCTGATGTAAACGATGGTAAAATGGAAGTTGCCATTATGCGTGCTTTCCCAATTATTAATGCCCCGGTTATGGGTGCCCGGTTGTTTCTTAAAAATATAGATAAAAGCCAGTATCTCGAAACGTTCAGTTGCGAAGAACTTACCATTCGCCGAAAACAACCCGATGTTATTCATTTCGATGGCGAACCCGGTGAAATGGGCGAAGAACTAAGAATAAAAATTATTCCTAAAGGACTGAATGTCTTTGTTGATTAAGTATTGGTAAGATTTAAAAGCCGATTTTATTTAATAATTTAGGTATTGATTTTTTCCTGTCATCAAGAACAAATTTAAATCCTCCTACTATAAACAAGGCGTTAAACCCTGTGTCTCTTTCATAATAATTAAGTTTCAGATCAATGCTTTTTAACCCGAAAATCCAGATGTGCGAATTGGTGAAAATATCGGTATAGGTTATCCCAAAACCATACTGGTTTGCATAAAACCCTGACAGGTCGTAATCGGATGTGTAAAAACGTTCTGTAGATACATGTTTTTCGTAAGGAGCAAAATAATCTGCTGCTGTTTGCGAATAATACCGGTACGATGGATATAATGTAAACTTATCGGCAAATTTTACCGGTATTTCAAGGCTTGCTGTATGAGAAATAATACCCCAGTCGTCAAAATAATACCGGTAAAATGAACGTAAAACAATGTATTCGTTAATATAATAACTCATCCGGTTGCCTAGGGCTACTTTTAAACGGGTATCTGGCAGTAGTTCAATCGCATCGGCCAGTTGGAAATCTTCGATAAATGAATCTTCAATATCGCTAAAATAGATTCTTTGGTAGGGCGTTGATAACAATCCCTGTTGAAAAACCAAATCCAAGGCAAATAATGTTTGAAGGTTTTTTGAAAGAACCTGGGATAATCCAAATCCAAGCGAATAAGAATTACGCGATTTATTGCTAAAAGGCTGAAATGTTGGATTGTAATCTGAATTGCCGGTAATTGTATAATCGTCGATACTAAAACTCCTGCTTGCAGAACTTAGTTCAACGGGATATCTAGGAGACCATGAGTCCAGGAACACATTGGCATGGACACTTGCTTCAGTATTTTTCTCATTAAAAAGCTTTGTATATCCACCACCAAAACCAAAAGAAGTATAGTCGAACTCGATTGAAACAGACAGCCTGGCATCCCAGATATTATTTCTGTTATCGGAGCTATGGTTGTACGATCCTGTAAAATTATACCATACATCGCTCGAAGAGGCACCGGATGAAGCCAGAAAAGGGTCTGCATTGTCGCCGTCGAAAGGATTTATATTGCTTGATGAAGCAGACGAATAGGCCGAAATACCTGCATCAACGGTTAGAATATCATCATCGTTTAGAGGTACAGAAACAACTAAATTGGAAGTAAAATCACTCAGTTCTTCGGTTCCAATACCACCGCTTACAGCAGCATTCCTGCCATCCTGTAAATAATAACTGGTTATAAAATCAATTTCTGATGACTCCAGCACACGCTTTTTGTAAACTTTTGTTGAATCAACTGACTTATTCTGTGCGAACCCCAGCGTGCTTATTAAAAGCAAAACAACAATACCCGATTTTTTCATTTTCATTTCATATTAATTGCATCCACAACCACCACCAGTTTTTCCGCCATTTGCGCCGGAAGCAGCCTCCCTGTATGCCTGAAAATTAGCTTCAAAACGGTCAATTTTCCTGAGGCTTAAAGCCATGTCAGGGTCGTTAATATTCACCATTTCATATTCCTTAACTATGGCACATGAGCTTAACGAAATAGCTATTGCAATAAGGAGAAGAATTTTTTTCATTTTACTTTTCGGGTTGATTTAAATTGATATTTTCTGATGTATATATTTTGTTTTTATCATCAACAAGAATGCACTCAACACCTTTTAGCTGGTTGATGAAATTTAATCCTGTTTCTACACCCATAACAAATACGGATGTAGCCAATGCATCGGCAAGTTCTGCATTCGATGTGAAAATGGTAACACTTTCAACTCCTGTGCCTGGGTAACCTGTTCGCGGGTCGATAATATGTGAATAGCGGGTATTGTCAAAAACTACATATTTCTCATAGTTGCCGGAAGTAACAACTGCACCGTTATATACAGGAAGCCAGGCAAAAACTTTGGCTTTATTTAGTGGATTTGTAATGGCAACCATCCAATCTCTGCCATCGGGTTGTTTTCCCCAGGCATTTAAATCGCCCGAAGCATTTATGATTCCCGCCGTAACACCTCTTCCTGTTAAAAGAGCTTTTGCCTTATCGGCAGCATATCCTTTACCAATTGCCCCAAATCCGATTTTCATTCCTTCCAGTTTAAGAAAAACCGTGCTATTCTCTTTATCTAAAAGAATATTCTGGTAACCAACTTTAGCTACTGATTTTTTTATTTCTTCATCCAATGGCTTTTCTGTCATTGAGCCATCAAACTTCCATATTTTATCCATGGCAGCAAAACTAATATCAAATGCCCCGTCGGTTAATTTTGAAATCTTTGTTGCCCGCTCAATTAAATCGAAAAGTTCGTTATCTACTTTTACAGGACAAATGCCGGCATTTCTGTTAATGGCCGATGTTTGTGATTCTGAATCCCACTCCGAGGTTAATTTTTCGATACGTGTTATTTCGGCTATTGCCAAATCAATATATTCATTGCCCAAAGCCTGGTTACCGGCAACTACTGTAATATCGAACCGGCAACCCATCAGCTTTAATGTTCTTTTATATGTTTGTTGGGCTGACAGGTTTAGAACAACCAGGTATGCAAAAAATGTTAAAAGAAGTTTTTTCAATTTTTTATTTTTCAAAATCAGTTAAAAGGGTAATGTATTCCCGGGGTGTTATTTTTTGGTAACCGGTTTCGCCGAGAACATTCCCATTTGCATCGAGTACAACTACAAGAGGGAAATTCCCTGCTTTATTATATTTTTCGGCCAGTTTGTTATTTTTTCCCTGTTGTGTTTTATCTAACCGGTTTGCTTTTTTTCGTGGGAAATCGGCTTTTAATAGTACAAAATGGCCGTTGGCAAATGTTTTAAATTCTTCACTGGTCCAGATTTCTCGTTCTAATTTTATGCAGGGGGCACACCAGTCTGATCCCTGGAAAACCAAAACAATATTCCTGTTTTTTTCAGATGCCAGTTTTATGGCTTCATCATAGTCTGTAATCCATTCCTGGGCGGGGAGGGGGTTAAAAATAAAACTCAGAAAGGCAATTAAAATAACTTTTTTCATAGTTCAGGTTTTATGTAAAACGGATAAAAACATATTTAAGTATTTTATTAAAGAAAGGTACAAAAAAATGAAAAATTAAGTACAATGATTCTTGTTTAATTTTTATTAAACCAAAATCTGAATGGATGGTTCACTCACTGTCTGTTTTTTAAAAGTTGTTTAGTAAAAAACTTTACGTTTTTTATTCTAAAACATGAAAAAACCAGCGAGGATAGCCTCGCTGGTTTGAAAAATTTACTTTAAACTTGTCAACCTGTTTTGGGATGACCAGTATTTTTAACTATTTTTTAATAATCTTGCCTGCTTTTGTTCCTTCATCAGTTGAAATACGATAAAAATAGATTCCTTTTTCTAAGTTTTCTACATCTACTGTAATTGTATTGAAACCCTGGATAATTTCAACTTCTTTATTTATCACCTGTTTTCCGGTTATGTCAAATAAATTAATTGTTGCATTCGATGTTTTATCCTGTTCAATAACGAAATTTAGTTCTGAAGTACATGGATTTGGATAAGTAGCAGCATCAATTGAAGGCAGGTTAGCAAATGCAGAATATGATTCAGTAACTTCACTTGCAGTCGTATTCCAGTAATAACCTGTAGCTGTAATACTATTGATAGTAACAGTTATACTTGTTCCTGTAATTGAAACTGTTGTTACAAGGTTACCTGAAGCATCAGTGTAGCCACTGCTGGTTCCGGTATATCCTCCTGACCATGTAAGTTGAACATATGCATTGCTAACAGCAGTACCATTTGAACTTACATTGATAGTTGATCTTCCATAATAACTTCTGCCTGATCTAAGGATAGTAAGAGTAATAGTACTAACCATTGGTAAATCTTCACCTACTACTACCTCGCTGGTAGTTACAGAAACAGTATTACTTGCTGCTGATACATTTCCGGCAGCATCTTTTGCTTTTGCATAAAAGCTGTAAGTAGTAGATGCAGTTAATCCTGTTACAGAATAACTTGTGCTTGTTGTTGTTGCTAAATAAGTACCATTCTTGTAAACATCATATCCGGTAACTCCGATATTATCTGTTGAAGCAGTCCAGCTCAAATCAACTGTTGTGCTTGTAATGTTGCTTGCAGCCAGATTAGCAGGTGCAGTAGGAGCTTCAGTGTCTGTTGTTCCGCCAACGTATGCATCACCTACACCAATTGCATGCATTGCATTTGTAACCTGAATAACTTCGTTAGAACCTGCTCCATATAAATCAATAGCAGATTGAATAGTAAGAGTACGGGCAGCAGCATAGTTAGAACTTGAAGTCATATATACACTTTCGGTTCTGAATGCTATTTGTTCAGCTTTTTGTATTCCAATAGGGCTAACAGTATAAGCATCACCATTGTCATTTACACCTGTTCCGCCTTCAGAAATTAAATAAAACCAGAAACAAAATGGCCCATTGTTGTAATGTACTCCGCCATTATCAGTTCCTTTAGTGTACCAATAATCACCAAGATATGTATCAGGTAACCCTTCAGCATTAGGATCTGATAATATACGTAATCCAATGTGTCCATCTCTTCTTTCAATGTCATCACCCATTACCCATACCATTTTTTCAGGAGCAGCATAAGCTTCCAAACAAGCTCCCCAAATGTCTGAGAATGCTTCGTTTAAAGCACCTGACTCGTAAGAATAAGTTAAGTTTGAAGTATAAGTACATACACCATGACCATGTTCATGTGCAGAAACATCTAAACTTGCTAATGCATCAAAATAAGTATCGCTGCCATCACCAAATGTAAATACAGAGCCATTCCAATAAGCATTGTCATAAGCCACACTATAATGAACATAAACATTCATTAATCCGCCAAGATTATTGAAACTGTTTCTTCCGTGAACATTTAACCAGTAATCATAAATATTAGCGAAAGCCCAAGAAGCTTCCATAGCAATATTGTCTTTATTATCATTATCAAATTCAGCAGCAGACCAGGTATTGTCAACATCGGTAAAATCAACAGCTGCAGAATAGCTTGTACCTTCGTTCATATCCCAGATAATAATACCATCACCACGTGTATAATCACGAAGCCTGTATGATCCATTGTAACTATCTGTGTTAATAGTTTTGGAACCGCTATAACGAGTGTCTGCCGGTCCTGTTGCAACTGCAGTTTTAATAATATCGTCTTTCATTATAACTTCACCGGTATTAGCATTTACATAAACATAAGCTCTGCTTACAGGTTCAGCTGCATAGATATTAAATTTATATGCTAACTTTAACTGAGAACGAACAGATTTGCTTTCAGAAAGATTGTTTTCTGCAATTACAAGTTCTCCTTTAGGATAGAATGTTTTTGCCGGTTCAGTTTTCATAGCAAATTGCTCATTTTCCATGCTTTCCCACATGTATTCTTTTGCACCAACAAAAGCAAGGGCTTTAGATAAAGCTTCAGATTCTGTTAATGTTGGATTAATGCTTAAATTTCCAGGTACTTTTTTGTAATCGCCATTTAATGATGTGGCTTTTGTTCCATTCGTGTGAACGATATAAGTACCATGTTCCACTTTTATTCCGTTGTAATACTGTTGGTACCTGTAATGAGTCTGACCAAGTTTATCAGTTTCAGAACTATTCAGAACAAAAGCTTCCTTTTGTTCTAGATTCAGCACTTCGTTTAATAAATCACTGGATTTTGAGTTAAAATCCACGGCATTTTCAAATTGAATGAATTTTGGAGTACCATTATCATCCAAAATCTGACTTTTGATATTTTTCTGAGAAAAGGCATTCCCAGCTAATAATCCGCTTGCAATTAAAATGAAAGCTAATTTTTGTAAAGATTTCTTCATAGGGTTAATAATTTAATGAATAGATTAGGTTAAATAAATTTTAGTGAATGTACAGTTATGGATTTCCCGGAACAAATAAATCACATAAATTCACTTATTTTAAAAAAATGTGTTAAATTTAACACGATGTTAAAAATTACGACATGAAACATCCATGCAAAAAATTGCACGAAACGAAAATGATTCTTTCATGGCGTATTCCACCTGACTGCCGTCAGGCAAGTTGTGGCCTTAATAAAAAAATTAAAAAATAAACAGATGAAAACAATTATTTCAATAGTAGAAGCGAATGTTATACAGCAACCCTTTTTAACTCAAATGCTTGTTGACGAATTGGTTAATCTGTCGTCTCTGGCCAGAAAACTAAAACCGCTTATTGATTCAGAATTGCATACAGATGTAAAAATTGGTTCCGTTGTAATGGCTTTAAAAAGGCTTACTTCATTGCTTCAAGGGCAGGTAAAGATTCAATCGAAAAAACTTTCAAATATTTATGGTGATTTAACAGTCCAGCTAAATTTGTGCGTACATACATTTGAAAATTCCAAGACGATTATCTTGGCACACAGAGAGTTGCTTGACAGGCTTTCGGGGGTAAATAACCTGTTTCACGCGGTATCCCGGGGAATATATGAAACGACTATCGTGATTAGTGAAAAGTACGATTTCATGCTGGAAGAAGTATTTAAAAATGAAATTCCGCTGATCAAGGTAAATAATTTATCCAGTATTACTATAAAATTAGCAGCAGAGTATGCCAACACACCAGGAGTATATCATCTTATTTTTAGCAAATTGGCATGGCTGGGGATAAGTGTCAAAGAAGTCTTTTCTACCACCTTCGAAATTAGTATTTTTATTGCCGATAAAGATACAGCTTTGGCATTTACATGTATTAAAGATTTGTTTGTACAAAAAAAACCACACATAAATCAACATAGTTGACAAACAACAGGTTCTTCGACGTGCCCGGGGATTAAAAAACCCATGTTAATTTATTATTTCAAAATTGTTGATCACTATTGTCCGGTAAAATTGAACCCAATAAAGATGTCGCAACTATGTTGCTTCATAAATTTTATAATGTATTTATTTATAAATATATAGCAACTACGTTGCTAATATAAATACTGCGTAGCACCTGCCTGCCGCAGGCTGGGTAAAATCTTTGTAGAATTAAATAGTAAATAAAAATGAAGCCACTTAGTGGCGAAATCTAAGAAAAGGTTTAATATTATTCATATTACAAGGGTTAGTAAAATTTTAATCGGACACCAATGATGAGAAAAGAAATACTTTAGAATTTTCTTTCTTTCAGTTTTTCCACTATATCGAAAGCAGCCGGGCAAACCAGGGTGTTTTTAAGTGTTAAGTCCAGAATCTGGTAAAACCGTTTTCTGTCGGTATGGGGATATTCCCTGCAAGCTTTGGGCCGGCTTTCGTAAACCATGCAGTAGTTGTCGGACAATAGGAACGGGCAGGGTTGCTGCCGGAACACATAATCGTTTTCTTCGTCAATTTGTAAATATTCATCAACCAGTTGCGATGGTTTCATTTTCAGGTTTTTTGCCAGCCGCTCGATGTCTTTTTCGTATAAAGTGGGGCTTATCGATTTGCAACAGTTGGCACAATCGAGGCAGTTAATCTCTTCAAATACTTCGTTGTGTAATTGATGTACAATATCATCGAGATTTTTTGGTTTTTTCTTTTTTAGTTTAGCAAAAAAAATCTTCGTTTCAGGAGCCAGTTTTAAAGCCCTGTCGCGTAATTCTTCAATCGATATCTTTTGCAAAATACTCATTATTCGCTGGGGCGTATATATTCACGGATACGATCGCGTAAATTACTCATTTTTATTTGCGATAGAAAGAGTCCGCCGATAACCAGCGAAATGCCTAAGATTTTGTTCATATTAATAATCTCGCCCAGTATAAAGTAGGCAATAACTGCTGTAATTACGGGAATTACATTGGTAAAAGCGCTCGATTTGGCAACCCCTATTTTTTGTACCGAGAAAGTGAAGAATATAAAAGCAAACGAAGAACCGAAGAATGCCAGTTCCAGCAAAGGTATCCATGCTTCTTTAACAAATCCGGTTTGAACAAAATCATTAAAATCAAGAATGAAAAATAAGGGAGCAAACAGGAATACACCAATAAAATTGTGGTAAGTAACTATACTTATTGAATTGTATTTTGATGTCAGTTTTTTTATTACAAAGGCATAACCAACAGCTGCTGTTACTGCAACAAGCAACATCCCTATACCAAATACCGAGGCATTAAAACTTTCGTCTTTATTAAAAATCATTATTCCTACACCAAGTACCGAGAAAGCAATTCCCAGGATATTCATCCGGGTCATTTTTTCATTTAAAAAATAAGACGAAGTAAATGAATTGAATAGTGGAATAGTAGCAATAACCACGGCAGCAAGAGTTGTTGAAACATATTTTATTCCATAGCTTTCGCCAATAAAATAGAGAAAGGGTTCAAAAAATGATACCAACAGGAAGTACCTGAAATCACCTTTCTGAATTTTTTGCAATCGTTTCAGGGGATACATTAACGCGAATAAAAAAACAGATGATATGATTAATCGAAAAAATACCGTGGTAACCGGGTTGTAAAAATTGTAAACTTCTTTGTACCAGATAAAAGTAAAACTCCAGAAAATCATTGCCAGAGATACGGCTATATAGGCAGTTAATGTAGTTCTTTTCATTCAGATAATTCGTTTTACGTCGGCAGCGAAGTTAAAATTTTATTTTCATTTCAGGATTACATTCAGAACTTTTAAAAGTTTAAATTTGTTTAAATAAACAACCATTATCATCTTTCATGAGTATTCATTTTAACGATATAGATAAGATTATTGAATTTCGTAAAGATTTACACAGTCATCCCGAGTTATCTGGCAAGGAGATTCATACATCCAAAAAAATAGTTCAGTTTATTTCAAAATACAACCCGGATAAAATCATAGAGAATATAGGTGGTTATGGTGTAATAGCTGTTTTTAAAGGTTCGATTCCGGGTAAAAACATTATGTTCAGGGCAGATATGGATGCGTTACCTATCCAGGAAGAATCGAGTTTAAATTACAAATCAACAATAAAAAATGTAGCACATCTTTGCGGGCACGATGGGCATTCAGCAATTTTAGGTAATTTAATAAGCCTGATTTCAGAAAACAGGCCCACAAGGGGGAGTATATCATTTCTTTTCCAGCCTGCCGAAGAAACGGGCGAAGGAGCGGTTAATATTATCAATGATAAAAATTTTGAAACCCCTGATTTCATCTTTGCTTTACATAACCTGCCGGGGTATTCAAAAAATGAAATTCTTTTGAAGGCAGGGACTTTCGCGGCAGCTTCAAGGGGAATGATTATAAAATTAACAGGCAAACAATCACATGCAGCCGAACCTGAAAAAGGAATTTCCCCTGCATTAGCAATGTCAGAGCTTGTTACGTTTTTTACTGAACTGGATACAATGGATAATTTATTTTCCGATTTTGTACTAACCACAGTAGTTTATGCCCGTTTAGGCGAAATTGCTTTTGGAACTACTCCGGGAAATGCCGAAGTTATGGTTACGCTTAGATCATTTACTGATAATGATATGCAGCAACTTATTGAATTCTCGAAACAAAAAGTAAACGGGATATCACAAAAATATAAAATTCAGTACGAGTTAAGTTTTGTTGATGAATTTCCGGCTACAGTAAATGATCCCGGGTGTATAAAAACAATTACAGAACTTTGTAATAAAACAGGGTATAACTATAAACTATTGGAACAGCCTTTTAAGTGGTCTGAGGATTTCGGGCGTTATACTTCGATAATCCCCGGAGCTTTGATTGGTGTTGGCTCGGGAGAAGAACATCCGAACCTGCACAACCCGGGTTACGACTTTCCCGACGAAATTATACCTGTTTCTACAAAATTTCTTTTTGACGTTTATCAAAAATTTTCAGAACAGGTAAAAATAAACGAATAATTCTAAACTTTTTTTCTTGATAATACGTTAAATAAAAACTGACAAAAGTTTTATTTTTTGAAGAAAAAGTTGCTACTTTGCATTCTTTTTCGTAATTAGTATCATTTTTGGGGTCAAAGGGTGATTTAGTGTACATTTTAGATACCAAAATGTATCCATCCGGAACGAAAAAAAGCAAAATTTAATAATTGTTTGAAAAAGAGAGGTTGAGATGAGACAGTTAAAAATTACAAAATCGATCACCAATCGCGATAGTTCTTCTCTTGAGAAATATTTACAGGATGTTGGAAAAGAAGAGATGATTTCGGCCGAAGAAGAAGTTGAACTGGCGCAACGAATAAAAAAAGGCGACAGGGCAGCTTTAGAAAGATTAACAAAAGCGAATCTTCGCTTCGTGATATCGGTTGCTAAACAATACCAGTTCCAGGGATTAAGTTTGCCCGACCTGATTAACGAGGGTAACCTGGGACTAATAAAAGCTGCTGAACGATTCGACGAAACCAAAGGATTTAAATTTATTTCTTATGCAGTGTGGTGGATTCGCCAATCCATTTTACAAGCTATTGCCGAACAATCACGAGTAGTTCGTTTGCCATTAAATAAAGTTGGTTCGTTGAATAAAATTCATAAAGCATATTCAACCTTAGAGCAACAATTTGATCGTTCCCCAACTGCCGATGAGTTGGCTGCTTATGTTGATTTACCAAAAGATAAGGTTGAAGACACTTTGCAATTATCAGGCAAACCATTATCCGTTGATGCTCCATTTGCCGAAGGCGAGGAAGGCAGCTTGCTCGATGTAATGGAAAATACTGATTCTCCTGATGCCGATTCAAATTTACTTGATGAGTCGTTAACAAAAGAAGTTGAACGTACATTAAGTATTTTACCGGATAAAGAAAAACTGGTAATTAAATATTATTACGGTATTGGTGGTACAGAACTTTCACTCGAAGAAATTGGCGAAGAACTTAATCTGACCCGCGAGCGTGTTCGCCAGATTAAGGAAAAAGCAATTCGTCGCTTACGCCATTCATCAAAAAACAAACTCCTGAAAAAATATTTAGGATAATATAGATTTAGATAATTTATAATATAAAAGCTGATCAAAATTTTGATCAGCTTTTTTTATTAGAATCTAAAAAACCACCGTCTTTGACGGTGGTAATGTATGTTTTAGCTTTGCTAACTAAATTTTTTTAAA
>MENK01000030.1:36386-123892 GCA_001768235.1 Bacteroidetes bacterium GWB2_32_14 | reverse complement strand
AAGACGGTGGTTTTTTAGATTCTAATAAAAAAAGAGCTGGAAAAATCCAGCTCTTAATTGAATTAGTTTATACCTAAGCTTTTTAACAAGGCATCAATTTTTGGCTCCCTGCCTCTGAATGCAATATACATTTCCATCGCGTCTTTTATACCGTTCATGGCAAGAACATTATCGCGGAAAGATTTTGCTGTTGCCTGATCGAACAAGCTGGTTTCTTTAAATGCTTCAAATGCATCGTTATCAAGAACGCTTGCCCACGTGTATGCATAATAACCAGCATCATAACCACCCATAACATGACGGAAATAAGTACTTCGGTAACGTGAATATATTTCGGGTATTAAACCTATACTATTTAAATATTCTTTTTCAAATTCCATAACATTTAAATTTTCTACAGGTTCAGTTATCACGTGGAATTTCATGTCAAGTAATGATGCGGCTAATACTTCTGTTAAAGCAAATCCCTGGTTAAATTTGGCACTACTTTGTAATTTCTCAATTAATGCATCAGGAATGATTTCGCCCGTTTGATAATGAACAGCATACATCTTTAACACTTCTGGTTCAAAGGCCCAATGCTCCATAATCTGAGATGGTAGTTCAACGAAATCCCATGCAATAAAACCTGCCGGATAAGATGTTTTAGCAAACAAACCATCTAAAGCATGGCCAAACTCATGGAATAATGTTTCAACTTCGTCAACACTTAATAAAGCAGGTGTATCGCCATTCGGGCGTGTAAAATTACATACCATTGATACTAAAGGTTTAATTTCTACACCTTCTTTAGATATACTATGATCTCTAAATCCGCCACACCATGCACCACCACGTTTGCTTGCCCGTGGATGAAAATCTGTAAATAAAAGTCCGATATGTGTTCCATCGGCTTCTTTAACTTCAAAAGCAGTTGCTTCCGGATGTGGAAGTGGAACATTATTAATTTGTGTAAAAGTTATTCCGTATAATTTGTTTGCTACAGAAAATGCTCCTTCGCGAACATTCTCAAGTTTAAAATATGGACGAACTTCGTTTTCATCAATATTATATTTTTCTTTTCTGAGTTTTTCGGTGTAATAAAACCAATCGGATGGTTCGAGTTTAAAATTTCCGCCTTCTTTGGTTATCATAGCTTGCAAATCTGCTCTCTCCTGCTTAACTTTTGGAAGAATTCCATCCCACAATTTCATGAGTAAATCGAAAACTCTTTCAGGGTTTTGAGCCATCCTGTTTTCAGTCATATATGCACCATGCGATTTATAACCTAACAGGTTTGCTCTTTTAACCCGAAGGTTAACTATTTGAGCCATTAATTCTTTATTATCCTTGCTATCATTATTGTTTCCCTGGTTCACATAAGCATTATAAATTTCTCTTCTTAAATCTCTGTTATCAGCATAATTTAAAAACGGGATTAAACTTGGTTTATTTAGCGTAAACACCCATTTCCCGGTTAAACTATCTTTAAGAGCTTCTTCAGCTGCAGCCTGAATAGATGATTCTGGTAATCCTGCGAGATCTTTTTCGTTTTCAATAATTAATTTATAATCATTTACTTCGCCTAAAACATTTTGCTCAAATTTTAAAGTTAATGTTGATAATTCCTGGTTGATTTTTTTCAATTCTTCTTTTTTATCATCAGGTAAATTAGCTCCATTGCGAACAAAACCATCGTAAACACTTTCTAACAGAAATGCTTGTTCCGGATTTAAATTATATTTTTCTTTATTCGCGTAAACTACTTTTACACGTTCCCAAAATCTTGAATCTAAACCAATCTCATCGCTATGAGCAGAAAGTTTTGGGTAAATTTCCTGGGCAAGAATTTGAAGTGAATCTGAAATATTCACACTGTTAAACGTGCTAAAAACTGCACCTGCTTTACTTAATAAATCACCTGAATAAAACGATGCTTCTATTGTATTTTCGAAAGTAGGTTCTTCGGGATTAGTTAATATTGCTTCAATTTCAGCTTTATGCTGTTTCATTGCCTCATCAAATGCAGGAACAAAATGTGATAATTTTACCTGCTCAAATGGTGGTACTTCAAATGGGGCCTCGTATTTAGCCAATAGTGGGTTTACATCAGCTTTCTTAGTACAGGAGGTTACTACTAAACCTACTGCCAAAATCATAAACATTATTTTTTTCACGCTATTATTATTTTATGGTTAATATTTAGATTAAAAAATATATGACCTGCCTTTTATTTAAAAGTTTAATTAAGAGTAACAAATTTAGATTTTTATTCAATTCAAAATATAATTTTTATCGAGAAACACGATAAAAATTATATTTTGATTTCAGTATTATTCGATAAAGAACTTCATGTATTATCACGAAAAAACCTTCCGATATTAATAATATGGGAAGGTTAAATATTCATTCAGGATTATTTTGTTTAATTAATTCAGAAACTTTACATACACTACTTTCCCGTCGTTTTTATCGTAGAAATCTTCGAAAAGGGCTTTTTGTATGTAATTCATTTTTATATAAAACGCCCGGGTAGGATGATATTGTTCTTTTGATGATGTTTCAACATAAATCCCATTACCTCCCTGTTCTTTAATCGCTTTCTCTGTTTCGTCGATTAGCATTTTCCCTATTCCCAATCCCTGGTAATCATGGTGCGTAGCTATCCAATACATATCGTAACTATGCTTTGTGCAGGCTATTCTGCCATAACAAGTATAACCAACGACTTTTCCGTCTGTTTCAGCAAAAATAAATTCATACCCGCTTTTCTCTCCTTTTTCAACGCGTTCTCCTACCAATTCCATGGCAATCTGAATTTCTTCTTCGTTAAAAAATCCTGTTGACTTTACAATATTTCCAACAGCTTCAATATCTGAAGCTAAAACATCGGAACGGAATTTAATTTCTTTTTTCATCGTTGTGCATCGTGAATTATTTCGGAAATAACTTCTGTAAACTCTAAACCTGCTTCTTTACAAGCAACATAAAAACCAGCATCAGGCGATATGCAGGGATTTGCATTTATTTCCAGAACATAAGGGTTATCATTTTCGTCAACCCGTATATCAACCCTTACATACCCACTTAAATTAAACTTATTCCAACAATCAATGCTAATTTGTTTAACTTTCTCAAGTAAATTTTTATCACTTTCAGGAAAATCAAATGTTCTGATTGTATTTTGATATTCAAATGAGGCTTCATCCCATTTGGCTTTGTATCCTAATACAAACGGTTTACCTTCAGGGTAATCATAATACTTCATTTCTGCCGGAGGCATTACTCTTGCACCATTTTTACCTCCCAGAACAGATATGTTAAATTCCCTGCCATGAATATACTCTTCAATAAAAAAACCATCGGACTTATTTTTATTTATAAACTCAATAATTCCAGGATCATTTCCCCTGAAAACTGCATCTTCCGATATACCTACAGAACCGTCTTCTCCGTATGGCTTAACAATATACCTCTTATTGGGATTTAACTTATCTATATCCGTTTTCGAAAACCATTCGCCTGTGGGGATTCCAACTTTCACAAATGCTTCTTTAGTAAGTATTTTGTTTGTGGTAATATACATGGCATGAGAACCTGAACCAGAGAATGGTATTTTCATGCTCTCAAATAAGGCCGGGGCCATAAAGCTTAAAAAACCTTTCCCGTCAACTGTTTCAACCAGGTTGAAAATAAATTGCGGGTTAATTCTTTGTATTGAATCCTTAACACGTTGAATATTAAGATCAAAATCTTCGCGATAAATTTCATATCCAAGATCTTTAAAGGCTTTTTCTACTACATCTGCCTGATCAAGGACATCAAGCTCGTCTTGTAATGCATTTTCAGAAATTTTATTATGAATGATAAGTACTTTTTTCATATTCTATTTATTTTTTTAACTTTCCTTCAGATTTTAACCGCTCTATTGCTGAATTCATAATCATACTCATTAGTTGCAGGTAAGTTATTCCCTGTATTCGTGATAAAATTGGTAAATCGGAATGTACAGGGTGTAAGCCTGCTAAAGGATTTACTTCAATAAAATTACAAACACCAAAATCGTCAAAACGAACATCAACCCTTCCCCCGTCAACACAATTTAAAATCCGCCATGAGTCAAGTGCAACTTTTTCACATTGTTCTTTAATATCTCCGGTGGCCAAATGATAATCAACCAACTCCAGGTAATTGTCTTTGTTATGAAAAGAGTAAACTCCCTGTTCTGCTTTATTATTTAAAATTATTTCCATAACACCAACAGCTTTTGCATCAGCACCAGAACCAACAATACCAACAGTAAACTCACGCCCTGATAAATATTTCTCTACTAAAACCGGTTGATTAAACTTCGATAGCAATAAGTTACATCTTTCTCTTAACTGAAAAATATCTGATATTACCGATCCGGCATAAATTCCTTTACCGGTACCTTCGGCTACTGGTTTTGCAAATAAAGGGTATTTGATTTTTACATTATTGATATCTTCTGGTTTTTCAACAACAAAAAACTCTGCCGTAGGAATACCTGCATCGCGGATTACCCGTTTTGTCATTGCTTTGTCAAGCGTTAAAGCAAGAGTAAGTGGCCCGGAAAAAACATAAGGAATATTCCAGGCATCAAGTAATGCAGGCACCTGGGCTTCGCGCCCTACACCATACATTCCCTCACATATATTGAAAATCAAATCCCATTTATCTCCTTTTGCTATACGTCGGGTAAGTTCTTTTACATTACCTACCCTTACAGTTTCAAATCCAATTTCTTTAAGCGTATTGTCAATAGCTTCAATGGTGTCTTCCTTATCAAATTCTGCAGCTTCTTCTTTAGAAAACCCTTCTTTTAAATAATCACTCTGTAAGTCGTAGGTTATTCCTATTTTCATTTTCAGTTTATTGAGTTAAAAACTTCCCGAAAGATTTCTATCGGGAAGTAATTTTAATATTCTTTAATCAGAATTCTTAATCTTTTTGATTCGGGTAATAAAATGTTTTCCCTTCATAATTTTGCAAAACGACCTGTTCATCATCGATACTCTGTAAATACTCTGGTAACAATGGTATTTTACCTCCCCCTCCTGGTGCATCAATAACATAATGAGGAATTGCATAACCCGAAGTAAATCCACGTAATCCCCGAATTATTTCCAGACCTTTTGAAACGGGTGTTCTGAAATGTGCTGACCCTGGTATTGGATCACATTGATACAAATAATAAGGCCTTACCCTTGCTTTAAGTAACTTATGAGTAAGTTCTTTAAATACAGGAACATTATCATTTACATCTTTTAATAATACAGTTTGACTACCTAACGGTATCCCCGCATCGGCTAACCTTGTACATGCAAAATGCGTTTCAGGAGTAAGCTCATCGGGATGTGTAAAATGGATACTAATTAATAACGGGTGATATTTTCTTAATATTTTCACAAGCATTGGTGTTACACGTTGAGGTAAAACAACCGGAACTTTTGTTCCAATTCGAATAATCTCAACATGCTCAATAGCTCGAAGTTTTGAAAGCAAATATTCTAAACGTGCATCAGATAATGTTAATGGATCACCACCCGAAATCAGAACATCGCGTACTTGATTGTTATTGCGAATATAATCAATTGCAATATCCCACTCGTGGATACTCGAATGGCATTTGTCTTTTTTAGATACCATGTGCGAGCGAGTGCAATAACGGCAGTATGTAGAACAGAATCCTGTTACAAGAAACAAAACTCTGTCAGGGTATCGGTGTACTATATGATTTACAGGGCTATAATTCTCTTCTCCCAGCGGATCGGCTTTTTCTTCGGGGGTTGTTATCAGCTCATCAAAAACCGGAACTACAGTTTTTCTTAATGCCTGTGTTGGATCGGAAGGATTAAGTAAGCTGGCATAATACGGAGTTATGCGAATAGGCAGATTAAACCCGTTATCAGTAGGTTTTACTTCATCATCCGATAAATGCAATATGGATTTTAACTGCGAGTAACTTGTATAGCTGTTTTGGATTTGCCAACGCCAGTTATTCCATTCGCTGATTGAAGTTCCGGGAAAATTTTCGTGAAGAAAACGGAGAGTTTGTTCATTTACGGGGAAATCCGGTTTGTTCTGTTTTTCAGAAGTGAGTTTTAAATTAATACTTTGCAAATAGTTTAACCCACTCGGAGGTTCTACATTTGCTTCCTCATATGATATAGAGGATTCTGCATTCCTTTTGTCTGAATTCATTTAAAGATTTAATTTGTTTTACTATTTTATTAATTATTCTCATAATTATAATTATTACAAGCTCTGTTTAACGCTTATAATTTATTAATGCAATGTTATGTATTTTATCAATTCGTTATACTTAAAACAGCTTTAAAAGCTAAAATATTATCAACCATTTTATATCATTCAATACGCTAATTATCTGCGCATTAACCTATTTTTGTTCATAAATTACTGTAAAATTTCTTCCTAATTGAAAATAAATTATTTTTGATATGATTAAAAACCTTATAAAATGATACACGATCATATAAACCAGGCTGTCAATTATTATAATCTACATCCTTTATTTAAGAGGGCTTTCCAGTATTTAACAAAGAACGATTTTGCAAGATTTCCTGCAGGTAAATATGAAATTGAGCAGGACAAGTTATTTGCTTTAGTTAATATTAATTTTTCTAAAGGTATTGACGAGAGTTTTGCAGAAAGTCACAAAAAATATATCGATATCCAGCTTGTGATTTCAGGGAAAGAGAGAATGGGTTATGGATTTTTTAATAATTTTTCCCATGAATCGTACGATCCAGAAAAAGATTTGCAAAAGCACACGGGTAAATTAAATTTTATTGATGTTGAAAAGAATCAGTTTGTAATCTTTTTCCCAGAGGATGTTCACATGCCGGGGTTGATTATTGACAAATCCGAAGAAATAAGAAAAGTAGTTCTAAAAATAGCCGTTGAATAAACTAATTTAAGCCTTAAATCTCTTCCTGATTTAAGGCTTAAAAGTATAATTATAAAACTTACGCGAGTTTAATTCGTGGTAAAACCGGGATTAAATCTTCAAAATTAATTCTATCAGGAATTACCTTGTCACCAATATAGTTTCTAATGTATTCAGTATATTTCATTTTATAATAATCTATTTTCAATTCCAAAACTACATCTGAAACGCTTTGTATTTTTTTAGCTAAATACGCATTTGAACCTGCAAATGCAAATCCCTCATCCATATTTCCACGGGCAGCATTGAATAATGCCTGTGCAATACAATAGGGAACAGCTCTAAAATCACAAGACTTTAAACATTTCCATGAACATTTGAAAGGTTTTGTATTACCTGCATTAATCTGATTAATAAATTCGTTCTTTATAGCTCTTCCAGGCAATCCAACGGGACTATTAATAATTACAATATCTTCTTTTTTCGCATTAATATATGTTTCTTTAAATTTTAAAGATGCATCACATTCATGTGTAGTAACAAACCGGCTTCCCATTTTAACACCTTTTGCACCATGCTTCATGATTTT
The DNA here is from genome assembly GCA_001768235.1 of Bacteroidetes bacterium GWB2_32_14. Lineage (GTDB taxonomy): Bacteria > Bacteroidota > Bacteroidia > Bacteroidales > UBA12077 > UBA12077. Next base: position 116,393 of record MENK01000030.1, on the reverse strand, counting down.
ATACATATCTTTCCCCGTATAAATACCACCTCCGGCAATTACAGGTACTTCTTTGTTAAATTCTTTTTCGAAAAAACTTATTTCCCGAACTGTTTCTTCAACTAACTTGGATAATGGAACCATCTCATCCTGTAATTCATCTTTTTTAAATCCCAGGTGTCCTCCTGCCATTGGGCCTTCAACTACAACAGCATCAGGAATGTGATTGAAATTTTTAGCCCAATAAGAAAAAATAACTTTTGCTGCTTTAGCCGATGATACTTTAGGTATAAACCTGGTATGGATATTATTAAATCCTTTATCTGTTACATATTGAGGCATTTTTACAGGTAATCCGGCACCGAGTATTATAACATCAATTTTCTCTTCTAAAGCCACGGTTAAAAGTTCTTCATAATCTGTTACAGCAACCATAAGGTTTACACCCAATACTCCGTCTGTAAGAGTTCTTGCTTTACGAATTTCCCTGCGAAGTGCCCGTTTGTTAGCTTCCCGGTAATTTTTCATATAATCGGGTTCTGTCATTCCTATTGCTACTGCTGAAATAACACCAATTCCACCTGCATTAGCAACTGCTGATGCTAATCCTGAAAGAGATATTGCAACACCCATTCCTCCCTGAACAATGGGCAGCTTAACTTCGATATTTCCAATCTTTAATGGATTCATTGTGTTCAGTATATTTAAATTCATTGGCAAAACTAGGCCTTATGTTCTACCTGAAGAAAAAAAAGGGTTTAACAGAACACTACAGGGGTTAAAAATACGGTTTAGGGATAAAAATATTTATTACAGGGACGAAAGAACTATGTTTTTGACGTGAATCAAATAATATCTTTTAGTTTGTACGCGAAATTCTTCGAAACAGGAATAGAGAATCCAACCTTGTCAAAATGTAATTTATAACCTTGAATACCGCCTTCTATCTTATCAATATAATTTATATTTACCATGAACGAGCGATGACATTTAAATATAAATTTAAACTCGTTTAATATTTCTTCAGCTTTTTTAAGGCTTGTTCGAATCATTTGACTTTTAACAACTTCGCCTTCTTTCCAAAATACTTCAATATAATTGTTTGCAGCTCGAATAAATAGTAATAAACTCACTTTTATTGAAAGGCTGTCTTTTGTATAATCAGATTTAAAATGTATTAATTTATTGTCTTTTAACTTCTTGTTTATCCCATTAGCCAATTTCAAATATGAACGTAATAACCTGTTCTGATTAATTGTTATAAGCCCTGTTATTGGTATTATGGCTATAAGAATTAATTTAACAATCATATAAAAATCAATATTAAAAATACCCAAAGCTTTGTAATAGAGATAATAACCAACAGAAATAGTGGATAATATCCAACCATTCCATATTATCTCCTTTTTAATATTCCAAACCCTTTTAAGAAATATTTTAGGAAGTAAGCTTGGCAACATCAATAGATTTAAACTTAACGATAAAAAGGTAATTACACCTAATCCAATAACAACATAGAATTTTTGTTTGTTTTCCAAAGTGCTTACATCAAGAGGTTGAAAAAGGTATAAGAAAACCAAAACACCTATACTTATAAAAAAGATAATTTTACTGTTATGCTTTAAATCATCATTAAAGGGATATGGCTTATTTAAAAACTCTAACATAATTATAAAATTATCATTTATCTGTTTTTATTGAATTTTCAAAAATAGCCTTTTTTTTCAACTTCTACATGTTTTACTTTCTTATGTAATTTTTATAAGTTTAATGTATTTATAAAATTAGCTACTCCGTCAAAAATTAATTGTAACCCAATTGTTGCAACTATTAATCCGGTTATACGAATAAGAGCATTCATAACATTAAGTTTGGTAAGGAGTTTACCAATCTGTTTGGCAAACAACATAAATAATAAGTTAAGGGAAATAGCTATAATTATTGCTGATATTGTATTTAACCGGCCATAATGCGATGGGAAAGTGACAGCTGCAGTGATTGTTGCCGGCCCTGCAATCATTGGCATTGCAATAGGTACTGTTAACACATCATTTAAGTTAATATTTTTATCAAGCCGGAGGAATACGCCTTTCTGCAAACCATTAATTCCATTATAAAAAAGCACAACCCCGCAGGCAACCTTAAAAGCATACAGTTGTATGTGAAATACATAATTAAAAATCAGTTCACCCAAAAACATAAAAAATAGTAAAATTAAAAAGGCTGTAAACGATGATTTTATTGATAAATATCTCAGTTCAGGATCATTAAATTGATTTTGTAATGATGAAATGACAAATATTTTATGAATTGGGTTAATTAAGGCAAAAAAGGCAACTGCTCCGCTAATTATTAATTTAAAATCCATTTTTATTTTCTTTTAAATTATAAAACCTGGGAAAGAACTATTCAATCAAATTCAGAAAATAATCCCATAATGAATCTTTCGGAGGTTTGGCAACAATGATTATTTTTTCTTTTGTTACAGGATGAGAAAATTCAATCTTTCTTGAATGCAAACTTATTCCTCCATCGGGATTTGAGCGGGGAAAACCATATTTCAGGTCTCCTTTTATCGGGCATCCAATTTTAGAAAGCTGACAACGAATTTGATGATGTCGTCCGGTATGTAAATCAATTTCAAGCAAATGATAATTATCTGCACTTGCCAGTAGGGTATAGGTTAAACTTGCCAATTTAGAATCTTTTACTTCCTTGTCGTGTGCTGTAGATATATTTTTTTGTTGATTTCTTGAAATATAATGTTTTAGGGTGTCGCTAATTTGGGGTGGTTTTTCTTTCACAATAGCCCAATAAATTTTCTTTACTTCTTTTTGAACAAACAATTCATTCATTCGTGTCAGAGCTTTACTGGTTCTGGCAAAAACCACCGCTCCGCTTACAGGGCGATCTATACGATGAGTAACCCCGAGAAATACGTTGCCCGGTTTCTGGTATTTATTTTTAATGTAATATTTGATTTTATCTTCAAGTGATTCATCCCCTGTTTTATCAACCTGAACAATATCAGAATTGGTTTTATTTACAGCAATTAAGTGATTGTCTTCGTATAGGATTTCCATTAAAATATTTTTACCTAAATAAGTGATTGTAACCTGTTACAAAAATCTAGTATTGTTCTTTTTCGTTTGGGAAATCGAGTGTTTTTACATCTTTAATATATGATTTAACCGAGCCTTTAATTTCTTCAAAAAGATTATGATAACGACGTAAAAACCGTGGTGAGAATTCCTGGGTTATACCTAACATATCATGTAAAACAAGAACTTGTCCATCAACATCCCTGCCTGCTCCAATACCAATAACAGGAATAGTAAGTTCTTTGGCAACTTGTGAAGCAAGTTTTGCAGGAATTTTTTCTAATACAATAGCAAAACATCCCGCTTCTTCAAGTATATGAGCATCTTCAATTAGTTTTTGAGCCTCAGCTTCTTCGCGTGCCCTAACAATATAAGTTCCAAATTTGTGTATTGATTGTGGGGTTAAACCCAGATGCCCCATTACAGGTATTCCTGCAGATAATATACGCTGTACTGATTCAAGTATTTCTTTTCCTCCTTCAATTTTTACAGCATGTCCCCCTGTTTCTTTCATTATTCTTATAGCACTTGTTAGTGCTTCTTTCGAGTTTCCCTGGTACGAACCAAAAGGTAAATCAACTACTACTAAAGGCCTGCTAACACCTCTTACCACCGATTTTGCATGATAAATCATTTCATCCATTGTTATTGGAAGAGTTGTTTCGTTACCTGCCATTACGTTCGATGCCGAGTCGCCCACGAGTATGATATCTATTTCTGCCTGATCGAGAATCCTTGCCATTGAATAATCGTATGCTGTTAACATGGCAATTTTTTCACCACGAAGCTTCATTTCATGTAAAACATGCGTGGTAACCCGTTTAATTTTTTGATGTACTGACATAGTTTGCAGTATTTAATATTTTGAGCAAAACTACAAATAATACTAATTAAAAAACTCAAAAATATCTAGTTTCTTTAATCGGGTAATGTTTTTAATCCATTAATATTCCATCTGCCTTTTTGTCATTAATGTATGACTTAATTTAAATCTATCAATAAGTATAAAATGTCATTTTAGCAAAATGTCAGTATTCAAATTAACTGGCATAATCATTGAATACAACTACATCAAACGAGAAAAATATTTTAATTATATAACATAAAACTAATAAAAATGGGTAAAATAATTGGCATTGATTTAGGAACTACAAACTCATGCGTATCTGTAATGGAAGGGAACGAGCCTGTTGTAATTCCTAATAGTGAAGGTAAAAGAACAACACCTTCAATAGTTGCATTTATTGAAAACGGAGAACGAAAAGTTGGAGATCCTGCTAAACGACAGGCGATAACAAATGCAACAAAAACAATTTCTTCTATTAAACGATTCATGGGAGAAACATACGATAAAGTTCAAAAAGAGATTAATCGCGTTTCATTTAAAGTTGTTAAGGGTGATAACAACACACCCAGAGTTCAGATAGACGACCGACAATATTCACCCCAGGAAATTTCGGCAATGGTTTTACAAAAAATGAAAAAAACTGCCGAAGATTATCTTGGCCAGGAAGTTACTGAAGCGGTTATTACAGTGCCGGCATATTTCAACGATTCACAACGTCAGGCAACAAAAGAAGCTGGTGAAATTGCAGGGTTAAAAGTAAAACGTATCATTAACGAACCTACTGCAGCTGCACTAGCTTATGGATTAGATAAAAAGAACCATGAAATCAAAATTGCTGTATTCGACCTTGGGGGTGGTACTTTCGATATTTCAATACTTGAATTAGGTGATGGCGTTTTTGAAGTAAAATCAACAAATGGCGATACACACCTTGGTGGCGATGACTTTGATGAAGTTATAATTAACTGGTTAGCCGAAGAATTCAAGAAAGACGAGGGAATTGATTTGAGAAAAGATCCCATGGCTCTCCAACGTTTAAAAGAGGCTGCCGAAAAAGCAAAAATTGAATTATCAAGTTCATCAACTACAGAAATTAATTTACCTTATATCATGCCTGTTGACGGTGTTCCAAAACACCTTGTTAAAACACTTACCAAGGCTAAGTTTGAACAATTATGTGATCACTTAATACAAGCAACACTTGAACCTTGCCGTAAAGCGCTTAAAGATTCAGGATACCAGACTAAAGATATTGATGAAGTAATTCTTGTAGGTGGATCAACCCGTATTCCTGCAATTCAGGAAATTGTTGAAAAATTCTTTGGTAAAAAACCATCAAAAGGAGTTAATCCCGACGAAGTTGTAGCTGTTGGAGCTGCTATTCAGGGTGGCGTTTTAACCGGTGATGTAAAAGATGTATTATTACTCGATGTTACGCCTCTTTCATTAGGTATTGAAACAATGGGTGGTGTATTTACTAAATTAATAGAAGCAAATACAACTATTCCAACGAAAAAATCTGAAACCTTTACTACGGCTGTAGATAGTCAACCTTCCGTTGAAATACATGTTTTGCAAGGGGAGAGGCCAATTGCAAGCGGAAACAAGACAATAGGCAGATTTCATTTAGATGGAATTCCGCCTGCCCCAAGAGGAGTACCCCAGATTGAAGTTTCTTTTGATATTGATGCAAACGGGATTATCCATGTTACAGCGAAAGATAAAGCTACGAATAAAGAACAAAGCATCCGGATTGAATCTTCATCTGGCTTAACAGACGAAGAAATTAAAAGAATGCGCGAAGAAGCTAAAGCAAACGAAGAATCAGACAAGAAAGAACGTGAAAAAGTTGATAAACTAAATGCTGCCGACAGCTTAATTTTTTCAACCGAAAAACAATTGAAAGAGTTTGGTGATAAACTTTCTGCTGATAAAAAAGCGAATATTGAAAAAGCATTAGCTGATTTAAAAGAAGTTCATAAAAACCAGGACCTGGCAACTATTGATGTTAAAATTCAAGAATTAAACCAGGCATGGCAGGTTGCTTCAGAAGAAATGTATAAAGCAAGCCAGCAATCCGGTGCTCAACAAGAGGCAACTCATAACCCCGGACAACAAACATCTGAGAAAAAATCTGATGGCGAAGTAACAGACGTCGATTTTGAAGAAGTAAAATAACATAACTCCACTCCGTGTAAATAAAAGCTGTTTCTTAAAATTGAAACAGCTTTTTTATTTTAAAAACACTTACACTAAATGAACATTTATAAATTTCTTACATTTGTAAAAACTACTAAAATGAAAACAAGAATAATTCTACTTCTTTTATTGATTATACCTATTATTCATTATGGCCAAAATGATACTATTTTTAACCAGACCGATAACTCCGGTTTAAAACAAGGTTTTTGGAAAAAGTATTATCCCAACGGAAATGTTCAATATACAGGTAAATTCATTAATAATAAACCTGTTGGTGAATTCAAAAGATTTGATCAAAACGGCAATCTTTTAGTAATTATGAACTACACCACAGATAACGATAAAGTATATTCAACATTTTATCATTCAAATAAGAAGAAACAAGCAGAAGGATATTACATTGGAAAGTTAAAAGATAGTATATGGAACTATTATTCTGAAGATGAAAAATTAATAAACTCCGTTCCGTATCAATTAGATATTAAAAATGGAACAGAAATAAAATATTACAATAATCAGGCTGTTTTTGAAAAAATTGAATGGAAAAAAGGTGTTCAGGATGGCAAGGATATCCGTTATTATGATAATGGAAATGTGATGATTCGTTCAACTTATTCGGATGGAATGCTAAATGGGATTTATTTATCATATACAATTGACAATACACCCATAACTACAGGAAATTACGAAAACAATAAACGCCAGGGTAAATGGATATTCTACGATGAGCAGGGGAAAGTAAAAAGCGAAATAAACTATATTGACGGAGTTGCTGAAAACCAAGAAGAACTTGAACAACTTGAACAATATGAACTTGATCAGCTCGAGAAAAACAAAGGCAAGTTTACTGATCCTGCAAATAGAATGTATAATGAAAATTCTCCAATGTAATTGATTGCTATATTAACAAAGTTTTAATCATGTGAGTTAATAAATTTCAAAATGTCAAAAAAAATAACCATCACATTATTATCAATATGTTTTATCTTTCAGTTGCATGCACAGGTAGCTCCAAATAGATATCGTGTATTTTTCGTCGATAAAAACAATAATAACTATACAATAAATGCCCCTGAACAATTCCTTTCTGAAAAAGCTATTAACAGGAGATTAAATCAAGGAATTGAAATAAGAGAAAACGATTTACCCGTATCAAAGCTTTATGTTGACAGTTTAAAATCTTTAGGCTTAACTATTCTTAATCAGTCAAAGTGGATGAACTCCGCTGTAATTTATTCTACCGATCAGGAACTGATTGATACATTAGATCAAATCGGGTTTATAAAATCCCTAAAAAAGCTTTATCCGGAATCTATTCCCCCAAAAACGTATTCAAAAACAGCATGTTCTGAGTATTATACTGAATCGGATAACTCTTTAAGTTATGGAGAATCAGGAACACAAATTAGTATGCTTAATGGCCATATATTACATCAAAACGGGTATATGGGGCAAGGAATTACAATTGCTGTTATTGATGCTGGATTTTATAACAGTGACATCTTGCCGGCTTTTGATAGTTTATTTGTTAACAACCAGGTTTTAGATACCTATGATTTTGTTGCTGGCGATTCCGAAGTTTATTCTGATAATAGCCACGGGATGAAAGTATTATCAATTATTGCAGGAAATATTCCCGGTCAGCTGATAGGTACAGCACCAAAAGCAAATTTTCTGTTGTTACGTTCAGAAGATGTAAATTCTGAATATTCAATAGAAGAAGATAATTGGGTTTCAGCAGCCGAATATGCCGATAGCGCCGGTACAGATATTATCAATACATCATTAGGATATACAGAATTTGATGATCCATCACAAAATTACACATACAGTACCATGGACGGCAATTCAACATTTATTTCAAGAGCTGCCGATATTGCAGCTTCAAAAGGAATACTTGTTGTTGTTAGTGCAGGAAACCTGGGTGATGATGAATGGAAATATATTTCTGCTCCGGCAGATGCCGATAGTGTTTTAACTGTAGGAGCAGTCGATGCCTTTGCAGGATACGTGAGTTTTAGTAGCCAGGGCCCAACTTTCGACGGGAGAATTAAGCCCAATGTTGCTGCAATGGGGTATCAAACCGTTATACAAGATATTTCAGGTCAAATTACAAAAGGAAACGGAACATCATTTTCTGCCCCGATTATTTCCGGGCTTGCTGCTTGCTTATGGCAGGCATTACCCGATTTAACTAACATGGAAATAATTTCATTAATCGAACAAAGTGCTCATCATTTTTCGACTCCCGATTACGAACTGGGGTATGGAATACCTGATTTTGCTAAAGCGGCAAATCTTACATCAATCCCATTTTCACTTGATTCTGATTTTGAAATTGATATTTTCCCTAACCCTTTTAGTGATAATTTTAAAATTTATATTTCAAATATCCATAATTATACAACTATTGAACTATTTAATGTTCTTCAGCAAAAAGTATATCATAAACAAATTTATACCCCTAAAACTACCGAGCTTTTACAAATTAATAATATTAATAACCTGCCACCGGGCATTTACATTCTAAAAGTTAGTTCAGGGAACTCCTCTTTACAAAAAAGAGTAAGTAAAATAGACTAATTCTATGTATCAAAAAATTTCACTGCTCGAGCTAAATAAACAGATTCAGGAAAAAATAAAATTCAATTTTCCTGAATCTGTTTGGGTAATTGCAGAGATAAGTGAAATAAAAATAAACAGGAATGGCCATTGTTATTTAGAACTAATCGAAAAAGATATAATTAATGAAAATATTATTGCACGTAACCGTTCAACTATATGGGCTTATACTTTTCGAATGCTTAAACCATATTTTGAAAGTACCACAGGCCATGAACTTGCTCCCGGAATAAAAATTCTTTTTCTTGCTAATATCGAATTTCACGAGGTTTTTGGACTAAGTTTGAATATAACCGATATTGATCCGAATTATACTCTCGGTGATTTGGCACAAAAAAAAGCTGAAACATTAAAACGACTCGAAAACGAAGGTGTAATTAACATGAACAAAGAACTTGAATTACCTGTAGTAATTCAAAAAATTGCCATTATATCTTCTGAAACAGCCGCCGGGTATCAGGATTTTGAAAATCAGCTCCTGAATAACAAATCGGGATTTAAATATTATACAAAACTTTTTCCATCAGTAATGCAAGGTGTTCAGGCTGAAGAATCAATTATTAACTCGTTTGAAAAAATATTCAAATACGAAGATTTTTTTGATGTTGTAGTTATAATCAGAGGTGGTGGTTCACAAGCCGATTTGAATTGCTTTAATAATTACCTTCTTGCTGCCAATATAGCGCAGTTTCCATTACCTGTATTAACCGGAATTGGACATGATAAAGATGAGTCCGTTTCTGACATGGTAGCACACACAAAACTAAAAACACCTACTGCCGTTGCAGAGTTTATTTCTGATATAAATGCAAATTTTGAAATTCGTATTGAAAATCTAAAAATTGAAATATACAATACCCTGTCCGACTTACTATCAGATCAAAATAAAATAATTGACCATCAAAAAACAATTTTAATTCCTTTAGTAAAAAACACGTTGTTAAAAGAAAAAAATAAAATAGTACATAAAGTACATAATTTGAAGTATTTTACTGGAAGGTCTATACAAAAATCAACAACGAATCTCCAAATATTAAACACTAATTTAAATTTGATATTTAAAAAATACGTATTCCAAAAAGAACAACTAATTAATCAATTATATTTAAAAACAAGGCAAAAAATAACAACCTTTTTCAACACATCAAAGTATAAACTGTGGGATTTTGAAAACAGTTCGCGTTTATTGGATCCATTCACTATTTTAAAAAGAGGTTTCTCTATAACTTATTTAAACAATAAAGTTATTAAGAATGCCAATTATGTTAATGTTGATGATAAAATTACAACCCTGTTTTACAATTCCGAAATTGAAAGTATTGTTAAAAAAATCAATAAAAAATAAATGGCAATATCATATATGTTAATTATTGATTAATAATTTAGTATATTGAGCCCAAAATCAACACATTATGTTTACCTGAAAAATGACCAGATTAAAACTCATTATCATCCTGTTTATCGCAGTTGCATTTGTTTGCAAAGATTCAATTTCTCAAGACAATAGAAGAATTATCGATAGCTTGTTGTTACAAATAAAAAATGTTCCTGAAAATGAGCAAATAAATATTTATAATAATTTATCTAAGCTTTATTGGGATTATTCGCTCGACAGCAGTCTTTTTTATGCAAACGAAGCTCTAAACCTCTCGCATATAATTAAAGATAAAAAAGGCTTATCCGATTCGTACAATAGAATTGGAAACGTGTATTTTTACAAGGATAAATATGAAAAAGCAATTGAATTTTATCAAAAGTCAATTGCGATTCGAAAAGAAATCAATGATAAAGCCGGAGTAGCCATTATCTATAAAAACATTGCAGAAATATATACAAGGCAGGCAGATTATAAAACAGCTAATGAACTGTATCAGAAAGCAATTGAAATAAGTAAAGAAATTGAAGATAAAGTAAATATTGCTTCTTACAATCGATCTGTTGGTGCAAATTATCTTCTGATGGATGATTATAAAAAAGCACTTGTACATTACCTAATCTCACTTAAAATTGTTAAAGAATTAAATAACCAGGAAGATATAGCCAGATTATATAATACTATAGGAAATATATATAAAAGTATTACAAGCTATGATATCGCTCTTAAATATTTTGTTGATGCACTTGAAATTTTTAAAAAATCGAACAATAGTGCAGGAATTTCTGCAATGTATAACAACATTGGAATTATTTATTTAAACGTTAGAGATTATAACAAGGCCCTTGAATATTTCCAAGAATCTCTCGATATCGAAATCAACCTTAAAGATGAAACCCGGCAATCTGCAGCATATAATAATATAGGTACAGTTTACGATGAACTAAAAAACAAGTCAAAAGCTTTAGAATACTATAACAAATCGTTAGAACTAGTAAAAAAATATAATAACGAAGAAGGAATTTCCACTGCTCACAATAATATCGGGTTAATTTATCTTGATTTAGGTGAGTTTGAAAAAGCTTTCCAGTATATATCGAAATCGCTTGAAATAAATATAAAAAGAAACAGCAACTATGATATTGCCAATAATTACAACAATCTGGCAAAATTATATATGCGACAAAAAAAATATACTGAAGCAAAAAAAGATTTGGTAAAATCTATTGAGCTGTCAAAACAAATAAATGCAAAAGACCTGTTGGTCGAAGCCTATGACTTTTTACATGTTATATACTCCGAACAGAATAATTACCAAAAAGCACTCGAGTATTATAAGCTATATTCCGAGATGAATGATAGCATTTTCTCAAAAGAAAGTAGTAATCGTATAGCTGAAACAAAAATAAAATACGAAACAGAAAACCTGGAATCTGAAAACGAATTACTTAAAAAGAATAACGAGCTTCATCTATCTGAATTACGCCGTCAAAAAATTATTAAAAATTACTGGATCGCTTTTTCGGTTTTAATTCTTGCCCTTGCAATGGTTATTTTTAGCAGGTTCAGTTTAAAGAAAAAAACAAATATTTTACTGGAATCAAAAAATAATCAATTAAAAGATGCAAATAATAAATTATTGCGTTCAGAAAAAAACTTAAAAGAGCTAAATGCAACAAAAGATAAATTTTTCTCTATAATTGCCCACGATCTTAAAAATCCTTTTCAGGCTTTACTTGGATTTTCTGAAACTTTGTATAATCATCATTCCGAATTAAATAAAGATGAAATTAAGGAGTATAGTAAAATAATTTATGAGTCATCACAAAATCTATTTAATCTGCTTGGCAATCTTTTGCAATGGTCAAAATCACAACTGGGCAATATAAAATACGTACCCGAAAAATTAAGTTTACCCGATGTTCTTGATGAAACAACATCTCTCCTGCTCATAGCTGCCGAAAAGAAAAATATAAAAATATTTAATACGATACCTGATAATTTTATTGTTTATGCAGACAAACATATTGTATCAACTGTATTGCGCAACCTTATCAGTAACGCGATAAAATTTACGAATCCAAACGGGGAGATAAAAATTTCTTGCCAAAAAAGAAACAATGAAGCAATTGTTTCGGTATCTGATAATGGGAAAGGTATTGATGCCGATGATATTGATAAATTATATAAAATTGATCACAGCTATTCAACAAAAGGTACAGCAAATGAGCAGGGAACAGGATTAGGACTAATTTTATGTAAAGAGCTTATTCAGCAAAACAATGGTAAAATATGGTGTGAAAGTACACCGGGAAAAGGGAGTAAGTTTAGTTTTACCTTACCTCTTGGCGAGTAATTTTATAACTAATAAACTTACCCTTTTCGGCCTTTTTAAATAATTGAATTTAGTATGATAAAAAATAATACATACATTTTCTGTTTATGTTTATTATTAATTTTATCAGTAGATATTCTTTTTGCACAGCAATCAAAAATCGACAGTCTCGAATTAATCCTTAGAAAGACAGATAAAGAAGAAAAAGCTGCTATTCTGAATAACCTGGCAGAATACTATTTATCTGTCGATGCCAATTCAGGATTAAATATTGCCGGAAAAGCACTCGAAATTTCAGAAGAACTAAAACAAGAAAAAGAACATACTGTTGCTTTGGTTAATATTGGCAATGCCTATTTTGAACTCAGCAGATATCAACCGGCAATTGAATTTTATAATAAAGCATTAAGCGAATTAACAGAACAAAAGCACACAGATATCAGGCCAATTCTATTAACCAAAATTGGTCATTGTGAAAAACTTTTAAGTAATTACGAAAATGCATTAAAATACTATCAGGAAGCATTAAACATTCATATTACAGATAAAAATGAAAAATTAGAACCTGTAACATACAATAATATAGGTATTATATACAAACTACAGGGAGACTATGCCGAAGCTTTAAAATATCATCAAAAAGCACTAAAATCGTCCAATTTATCCGGGAATCTTTCAGAAATCTCAAATACGCTAAATTATATCGGGAGCTTATACTGGAATATAAGTAAGTATGATAGTTCCCTTACATATTATGAAAAAGCACTGGAAATAAAAAGAGAAATAAATGACCAAAATGGTGAAGCAGCAATTTTAAGTAATATCGGGGTTTTATATAAAGACAAAGGGGAATTTCAAAAAGCAATTGATTATCACTCCAAAGCACTTGATATTAAACAGAAACTTGGCAATAATAAAGAAATCGCTACTTCAATTAATAATATTGGAAGTGTATATTTAAAAAATAACAATTTTGAAAAAGCACTCGAATTCTATAATAAATCTCTTGAACTCAGGCTAAAACTTAACGATATTTCCGAAATTGCTCAATCACAAAGCAATATAGCATTGGTTTATAAATATTTAAATAATTTTAATCTTGCTCTCGAATATTATAATCAATCTTTAAATAACTTAAAAAAAGTCGGAAATAAGTCTCATATAGCTGGTTGTTTAAATCAAATCGGAGGTATCTACGCGAAACAAAACAAATACGATCTTGCACTAGAAAACTACCTGAATTCACTTAAACTAAGGCAAGAAATTGAAGATAAACCGGAAATTGCTGCATCTCTAATAAACATTGGAATTATATATGATGGAATCGGGAATTATGAAAAAGCTCTCGATTATTATACAAAAAGTCTTTCAATAAAAAATGAACTGGGTGATGATAAAGATATCGCGTATTCTTTACAAATCTCGGGGAATACATATATCAAGTTAAAACGGTTCGATGAAGCTCTTGAAAATTATATAAAAGCTTTAGAAATACGTGAAAAAATGGGCGATAAAATGAGCATTGCCAGTTCATTAAAAAGTCTTGGAAACGTGTATCTCGAGTTGGGCGACCGGACAAAATCGCTTATTTATTTTAACGAGGCACTTAAAATGCGTGATGAAATTGGAGATGCTCAAGGTGTTAGTGAAATTTTAAACGAACTGGGTAATTATTATAACTCTGTTGGCGATTATAACAAAGCACTCGAATATTTTGAACAAACAATCAAATTAAGCAAAAAAACAGGCGACCAATTTCGTTTAGCTTTATCGTACCGAAAAGCAGGTGAGATTCTCCTTAAAAAAGGTAAACCAGACGGTATCGAATATGTTAACAAGTCACTTGAAATTGGCCAGGATATCGACCATTTCGAGCTTATTAAAAATGCCTATTATTCTTTATTCCAGTATTATTATCAGTCGGGCAAAACCGAAAAAGCCCTTCAGTATCATATAAATTATTCTATAATTAAAGATTCCATACTGGCACAATTAAACAATCAAAAAATTCTCGAAACTCAAATGAAATTTGAGATTGAAAAGAGCCAGAATGAAATTACACGAATAGAAAACGAAATAAACGAACTTACTACAGAAAAGAAAATCAAAGATATTGAACTCCAGGAACAAAAAAATTTAAGAGATCTTCTTATCATTATATCACTGTTGTCTATTATAACTATAATATTAATTTTCAGGCAGTTTATCCTTAAACGCAGGACAAATAAACTATTAAAAGAAAAAATACAGGAAATTGACTTATCAAATAAATTACTACGTGAATCTGAAACGAGTTTAAAAGTTCTTAATGCCACTAAAGATAAATTTTTCTCAATAATTGCTCACGATTTAAAAAATCCTTTTAATGCACTCTACGGATTAACTGAACATATCTTTAAAAATTTCGAAAAATACTCACAGGATGAACTAAAAGAACACATAAATATAATCCACAACTCGGCAGAGCAATTATTGGAGTTACTTGAGAATTTACTCCACTGGTCGCGAACACAAAGAGGTAAAATGCAATACTACCCAATATCTATCAATTTATCGGAACTGGTATCACAAGTCATTGCTTTACAAAGAATAAGTGCCGATAAAAAAGATATCAAACTCGTGTCAGAAATTGCACCATCTCTGAACATATTTGCCGACCCCGATATGCTTACAGCAATTCTAAGAAATTTAATCTCGAATGCAATTAAATTTTCAAACACAGAAGGAATTGTACAGGTAACAGCAAAACAAAATAGCGACAATACTGAAATTTCAGTAATCGACAATGGAATTGGAATATCCAAACAAGATATTGAAAAACTATTTCGTATTGACATACACTATTCAACCAGCGGAACATCAGAAGAACAAGGCAGTGGTCTGGGTTTAATTCTTTGCCACGAATTTGTTGAAAAACATAACGGGAAAATTTGGGTTGAAAGTGAACTAAATAAAGGAAGTATTTTTAAATTTACTATTCCAAATTTTAAACAATGACAGACATGACAAAGAAAACAATTTCATACAAAGAAGCAGTTACCGAAATTGAAGAAATACTTTATAAAATTGAAAACGAAGAACTGGACATCGACGAACTCTCTTCGAAAGTTAAACATGTTTCTACGCTTATTGCATTATGTAAAAAAAAATTACATGATACTGAAGTAGAAGTTGAAAAAATATTAAATGATATACATACCGATTGATTTCAGGATTACCTTATCTTTTTCATCTTTTGAGGGCTAATCATGTTTTCAGGTTTTAGTAAGTCATCCAATTCACTTTTCGACAATAACTTTTTCTCAAGTACCAAATCATAAACACTCCTGTCGTTCAGTAAGGCTTCTTTTGCAAGCATAGTGCATGTTTCATAACCTAAAGCCGGATTTAAAGCCGTAACTATCCCTATACTGTTCTGAACTAATTCGCGGCATCTTTTCTCGTTCGCCGTAATACCATCAATACACTTGTATTTATATGTTTTCATGCCATTTATAAGCATTTCTATCGATTCAAAAATACTTTGAACAATAATTGGTTCCATCACATTTAGCTCAAGCTGTCCTGCTTCAGCTGCCAATGTAACAGTTAAATCATTCCCAATTACTTTAAACGCAATCTGGTTAACAACTTCAGGTATTACAGGGTTCACTTTCCCTGGCATAATTGACGATCCCGGTTGCATCGGGGGTAAGTTAATTTCATTAAAACCGGTTCTTGGCCCTGATGATAACAAACGCAAGTCATTCGATATTTTTGACAATTTCACGGCCATACGTTTTAATGCCGATGAATACATTACAAAAGCGCCAGTATCCTGAGTCGCTTCTACAAGGTTTTTAGCATTTATAATTTTGAGCCCGGTTATTTTTTGAAGATATTTAATTACCTTTTCAGCATACTCGGGTTCAGAATTTATACCCGTACCAATAGCTGTAGCTCCCATGTTTACCTCTAAAAATAAATTTGCATTCTGTTGTAAACGCTCAATTTCTTCTTCAAGTGTTACCGCATAAGCTTCAAATGCCTGCCCAAGTGTCATCGGAACAGCATCTTGCAACTGGGTGCGCCCCATTTTCAGGATGTGCGAAAACTCATTCGCTTTTTTGCGAAATGAGTCAATTAACTCTTTTAATACAGATATCAGCTTTTCATTACTTTTTATAATCGCAATTTTTACCGATGTTGGGTAAGCATCGTTTGTTGATTGCGATAAATTAACATGATTATTCGGATGGCAATATTCATACTGCCCTCTTTCGTAACCTAATATTTCTAATGCCCGGTTTGCAATTACTTCGTTTGCATTCATATTTGTTGATGTTCCGGCACCACCCTGAATCATATCAACTACAAAATGGTTATGGTATTTTCCATTTATGATTTCATTACAGGCCCTGATTATAGCATTTGTAATCGGTTGATCTAAAATCCCAAGTTCAGCATTTGCCTGCGCGGCTGCAAGTTTTACCATCGCCAATGATTGAATAATAATTGGGTAAAAGTTTAATGTTACACCACTTATATTAAAATTTTCTATAGCCCTTAAAGTCTGAACACCATACAAGTATTCGTTCGGAACATCTCTGTCGCCAAGTAAATCATGCTCCCGTCTTGTTCTTCCCGATTCGTATTGTGCTGCCACATTTAACATCCTGTTGTTCGAGTAACGCATTCTTCGTGATATTACTCTTGCTATATTACTGAAAATCTTAACCGTAGCGGGGCCATTTTCATCAAAGTATTTTCTATTAATACTAAAAACGGTAGTATCTTCAACAGCCCTGGCCGATGTTGAATGAGGCGAATCACTTGCCCACGAACCTTCTCCTAAAAAATCTGCCTTGCTAAAATAAGATAATCGGGTTTCTGCACCAAAATGAATAGTTTTAAATAATTCTACTTCGCCCTTGTAAATAATAAAAATATCTTTTCGGGGTCCATTTTCTTCAAATAGTAGTTGTCCTTTCGAGTAATTCTTTTCCTGGATATTCGTAGTAAGTATCAAAAGTTCACTTTCGTCAAGGCCTTTAAAAAGTTCTATCCCACGAATGAAATCATATATTTTATTTGTTTCCATAATTATTAATTTTAGCAGTATCAATTATTTATTTTACAAAGTAATAGTAAAACAACTACATAAAAAAAATGTTTGACAGTCGCCTGCCAAACATTTTTAAACCTAAACCATCTTACATTAAGGAACTATGCATTAATCTGAAACCCGTGATTTGATCCCGAAGCTTCAAAATCAATGTATTCTTCAAAAAGTTCTTGTACATGATCAACAGCTAATGCATAACCTATTCGCATATTTGCTGATTTGTATATTTCGTTTGATATGTATTTAATCTGATTTTGATTTGCAATCAGAACCTGAATTGGATCTATTTCTTCTACATTAAACTTGCCTTGTGATTTCTTTAAAATAGTAAGATTATTATTCATAATTTGTTTCATTCGTTTATACGATTGAGTAATATTTGCTAAACGATGTCCAATTATTCCTACTACTTCACAAGTTTCTGCATTAATGACAGGCCCGCCGGAGTTTCCCTGTTTAATTGAAGAATCAACTTGCAAATACTTGTAGCCTTTATCATGCAATAAAGATGATGAAACAATACCTGTTTTTATCGCAAGATTATCTTGTTCCAACTGGTAACCAAATATTGCTATCGGCTGACCTATTTCAAATTTACCTGATAAATCTAATTTCAACGAAGGTATATTTTTAAATTCATCAAAATCAATATTTATTGCCGCAAATGGTATCTTTTCTTTATCCAGACTTTTAATCATCCTGCATTTTAACTCATTCATCGAAATTTTCACACTAACCGAATCTGTACAACCATCATCAGTAACAAACCTGAGTACAACATCTGTTGCTTTATATGTTTTATATATCGACTCATCGGTAACAAGAATATTCCCATTTACTTTAAACCCGGATATTGAAATAATTTTAATGCCAGATGCACTGTAAAAACTTAGCTGGCAAACTGATTTTTGGCAATTTTTCCATATTGATCTGTACATATTTCGCAGGTATTATGTTAAATATTCAACTATTAAGCATTTTGCATTTGTAAAATTCTATTTTCATAGAATTTTGTAATAAACTGCTCTGCAATTTCAATATCTGAGTTTATTATTTCTAAATCCTTTGTAATAATATTGGGACGTAATGTAAAATCTTTTACATCTAACTTTATTTCAAGCCTTAATTTGCTATTCGCATTCGTTGACCAATAATGAATAATACCTTCAGGTGTTGAGTAAATCTTATAACCAAGAACTATCAATTCAAGTTCGTTTTTATCTTTCACTCTTACCTGTAATGTTAATCTATTCATATTATTGATTTATGCATTTTACTTTTCAGCTATAACTTATTAAATCTTTTTAGAAGTACATTCTAACAAATGAAAACAAAAAAACAATGGTAATTATTGAAAATAAGATAATTACACCTATATCAAAATGAGATGTAATTATTATTTTTTTCTTAATTGATTGAAATAAACTTTTCATTGGTTTTAAAATAAAAATCCCCTGATATTTTAACATTGCTAAAATAGAGATTTATGGATCAAATCAATTCATGACTTTTTTATCGTAAGGATTATATAAATAATCGTATCCGAATTGCAAATTATCGTAACTTTATTGAAATTTGGATTTGATATTTGAATTGTTCAGATTCGAACATACATTGTTTCAATTTCGTTCACATCTGAATAATAAAATATTTACAAATAATACATTAACAAACTGCAAGACAATACAATATTGTTTTTGGCATAATATGTGATAAAAATCAAACATTAATCTTTTAAAATTCTTTAAATGAAATCTTTAAAATTTGTACTCAGTTTCCTGGTCGTTATTTCCATGTCATTACCATCTAATGCTCAAAAAGAGTGGACATTAGAAGAATGCATTAATTATGCTATTTCAAATAACATTCAAGTTAAACGACAAGAACTATCGGCTTATAGTGCTGAAAAAAATCATTTACAATCGAAAATGGAAATATTACCCAATTTAAATGCTAATGGACAGCATTATTTAAATTCCGGTAAAGCAATTAACTACGAAACATATACGTATGTTAATGAAGCTTTCCAGGGTGGAAGTATTTCACTTTCATCAGAAGTGAACCTGTTTAACGGGTTACAAACTTTTAATACAATTAGAAAAAGTAAACTTGATTTAATGGCTCAGCTCGAAAGTGTTGATAAAGTAAAAAACGATATCACTTTAAATGTAGCAACTGCATATTTACAAATATTATTGAACAAAGAATTGCGCGATAATGCAAAAAAACAACTCGATATAACGCTTGAGCAAATTGAAAAAACAAAAAGGTTGGTTGAAATAGGTAATGCGGCAAAAGGCGATCTTTTACAAATTGAAGCCCAGGCTGCCGGAGAATTGGCTGCTTTAACAGATACAGAAAATAATTTAAAAGTTGCTTATTTAAATCTTTCTCAACTTTTAAATCTTGAGTCATCAGAAAATTTCGAGATTCTGTTTCCTGAAAACCTGGAAATTAATCTCGCTGGTTATTTCTCAGGTGTAGATTCAATTTACGGAACAGCTATTGAGTTTTTACCTGAAATCAAAGGAGCCGAATACAGCTTAAAAAGTTCGGAAAGAAGTCTGGCTATTTCACACGGAAGAATAAGTCCAACGATATCTCTGGGGTATCAATATAGTTCCAGATACAATGAACTTTCCAACAGGATTGAGAGCAGTTCTGTTGGCCTTTCTGATTATGCAACAGGTCAAACACAAAGTGGCGAAGATACTTATAGTTACATACCTACGTATAACTATTCTTCATCGTATCCATACATGGATCAGATTAGCGATAATGCAAGTCACTTTGTCTATGTAGCATTACGTATTCCAATATTTAACAACTGGCAAACAATGAATAGCGTTAGTCAATCAAAAATAATGTTACAGGACTCGAAATTAAGCCTTGATTTGCAAAAGCAAAACTTATACAAGAGTATTCAACAAGCAAGAGTTCAGGCTATAGCTGCACTAGAAAGATACAAAGCAAATTCACAAGCTGTTGAAGCTATGGAAGAAGCTTTCAGATATACTGAACAAAAATTCCAGGTTGGTTTGGTTGACATTTTAGAGTACAAAACAGCAAAAAATAATTTAAACAAAACCAAATCGGATGCATTGCAAGCAAAATTCGAATATATTTTCAGATCAAAAATATTAGATTTCTATAAAGGAGAGCAAATTGTACTGTAAATCTTTAAATTTTAGGTAATTATTAGGGGTTAAATTATTCAACGTTTTTAGTTTAGGATTACTTGTTAATTATTACGATTGCTTTTCCTGATAAGCCCGGTTTTACCGGGCTTATTTTATTAAATATAAAAGGAGTTGCAAAACTTCCTTTCTATATTACTTTTTCAAGGCATTTAAATGGTTCTTTTTGTTTTGGATAGTGAACTTCGCCTGTAAACTTGAACCCAATACTTTCGTAAAGTTTAAATAGAGCTTCACTTGAACTGGCTACATCCAATCGTACCGATTTATAATTGTTTTCCTTTGCATATTGTTCTGCAAATTCAATTAGTTTTTTACCAACACCCATTTTTTGCCATGTTGGAAATACCGCTATTCGTTGAATCACAATAAATTTATCATTATTATTTTCCCATTCAACTTTTTCAAAAACTGGATCTTGTTCTTCGCTTAATGTAATGGTTCCAATACAAACACCTTTTTGTTTTATTATAAATAGCGAACCATTTTCAACTTCATGTAAAAGCCTAAAATAATCAGGATAAGCAACATTCCATTGATAAATACTATTTTTATTAAAATCTTCAATGCAATGTTGCAACAAATACATAATCTCAAGAATATTATCGGATATTGCTTTTTGTACTTTCATTATCTGAAGGGGTATTGATACTCTTAAATAGAACTCTGTTCAAATTATAACAAATGTAAACAAATATTTAAATTTGTCATTGAAATTTTTTGTAAAAAACTTAGCAATTTTATTTTCTTATAATTTAAATCGTGTTCTGTCGTTTATTTTATGTTATTTCGTGAATAATTCATTTCTAAAATTATGAAGTTTATCTTAAAATTAATCATTCCTTTTTTTATATTCTGTTTCACTTTTTCGTGCGAAAAAGATGATTTTTATACTTCATCAGATGTAAAACTAAAATTTTCTAACGACACCATATTATTCGATACTGTTTTTACAACTATCGGTTCATCAACAAAAAAACTCGTTGTAAAAAATCCTTATACCAAATCGGTTCAAATATCATCTATTTCTCTTGCCGGAGGAGAAACATCACCTTACAGGTTAAATATTGACGGGTTATCCGGGACAAAAGTGAATAATATTGAGCTCAGATCAAAAGACAGTTTATATATATTTATTGAAGTTACTATCGACCCATTAAATCACAACTTACCAATGGTGGTTAATGATTCTATACTATTTTCGATAAATCAGAAGGTACAGGATGTAGATTTAATTTCATGGGGACAAGACGTTCATATACTAAATAGTAAAATTATTCAAACGGAAACCTGGATTAATGACAAACCATACCTTATATATAATTACTTATTTGTTGATACTGCAAGTACTTTAACTATTGAGCAAGGAGTAAAACTTCATTTCCATAAAGAATCCCGAATGTATGTTGCCGGAACATTAGTTTGTAATGGAACTTTTGAATCACCCATAATTTTTGAAGGGGACAGGCTAGAGAAAATATATGAAGACATTCCCGGCCAATGGGATGGTATTTGGATGTTGCCTGGCAGCCGAGATAATGCTATTAATTTTACCGAGATACGTAATGCCATTATTGGCATTCAGGTTGATACATTAGCCAGCCTCGATAAACCTACGTTAATGCTTTCAAACTCAAAAATTGAAAATATGACTTCAACCGGTTTGTATGCACAAGGTACAACTATTGAAGCATTTAATACCCTGATAGCAAATTGCGGACAATTTACAGCAGCCCTTACCCTTGGTGGTTCATATGAATTTAATCACTGCACTTTTGCAAACTACTGGGGATATTCTACCCGTTCAACTCCATCCGTATTATTAAATAACTATTATATCGATATTCATGGCAATACACAGGTGCGTCCACTGAATAAAGCTTTTTTTGGGAACAGCATCATATATGGGAATAAAGAAACCGAGATTATTCTGGATGAAAACGCCACAGGAGATTTTAATTATTACTTCGATCACAGCCTGATTAAGGTTGATGCAAATTTCAATACAAGCGATCCTGACTTTTTTGAAAACATTCTAAAAAACGAAGATCCAAAATTTAAAGACCCGTATGAATATAATTACAAATTGGATACACTCTCGATAGCCAAAGACTATGGAAAAATTGAAATTGGACAACAATTTCCTCTTGATATAAATTTAAACAATAGAACAATTGATAACGGCCCTGACCTTGGTGCTTTTGAACGTGTTGAACTAAACTAGATTTTTATGAAATTCTTTATTCTATATGTTTTCATTATTAATTCATTAATTATTACCGGAGTAAAAGCTCAAAGTAATGAACCATCGAATAAGAATGCTTATAAAATAATGTTCTATAATACGGAGAATTTATTTGATACAGTTAATGATTCCCTGGTAAATGATGAGGAATTTCTTCCTGAAGGAGAACGTTTCTGGAACAAGAATAAATATTATAGCAAATTAAAAAATATTTACAAAGTTATTGTATCTATTGGTGAATGGAATCCTCCTGCTATTATAGGCTTATGCGAAATTGAAAACCGAAAAGTTCTTACCGATTTGGTAAATAATACTCCTTTAGTAAAATTCGAATACAAAATAATTCACAAAAATTCACCTGACCGAAGAGGTATTGATGTTGGAATGTTATACAGGCCAGAATTATTTAGTCCAATTATGCATAGAGCTATTCCAATAAATTACCCCGATCAGCCAGATAATAAAACACGTGATATCTTGTACGTTAAGGGCCTGGCAAATAATCTTGATACACTGCATATTTTTGTGAATCATTGGCCTTCGCGCTGGGGAGGACAACTGGAATCGGAAGACCGCCGTATTTTTGTTGCTTCTGTTTTAAGATTACAAGTAGATTCAATATTAAATATTTCTGATTCAGCCAAAATAGTTATTATGGGTGATTTTAATGACTATCCTGAAAACACGAGTTTAAGCTTAACTTTAAATGCCAAAAGCAGTTTTGATGAAATAAACAATAAAAATCTTTATAATTTATCGGCAATTTTTAAAAACCAAAATGTTGGAAGTCATAAGTATCAAGGTGTATGGGGTGTTCTTGATCAAATGATAGTTTCAGGTGCATTGTTAAATCCAAACAATAAATTATATACAACACAAAACGACATATACATACATAATTCTGATTTCTTACTTGAACCAGACGAGGGAAATTTTGGTTTCAGGCCTAAACGAACTTTCTCTGGTTACAGTTATATAGGTGGTTTTAGCGATCATTTACCCACTTATCTAATTATTAATTTTAATCAGGAATAATTATTTTTTTGCTTTTAAACCAATTTCATCTCCTTTATTTAGCATAAACTGAAAAGCTTCGGCGTAATTATTTTGAATTACCCCGTCTAAAATAGCTTCTTTAATCGCACTTTTAATTATGCCAACTTCTTTACCCGGTTTAATATTAAAGGTTTCAATAATAAGCTCACCCGAAATAGGTGGTTGAAAGTTGCGAACAGCATCTTTTTCTTCAATTTCAATTAACTTTTCCCGAACAAGTTTAAAATTATTCAGGTGCTTTGAATACGTTTTTTCATTCTTTGATGTGATATCTGCCTCGCAAAGCAACATCAAATCATCGATATCATCACCTGCATCAAAAAGCAACCTGCGAACAGCCGAATCGGTAACAATTTCCTGTGAAAGAACAATTGGGCGTAAATGCAACTGAACGAGTTTTTCAACATATTTCATTTTTTCATTAAGAGGTAATTTTAATCTTCGAAAAATACCATGAATCATTTTAGCACCCAGAAACTCATGCCCGTGAAATGTCCAACCAATATCAGTAATGAATTTTTTGGTTCTTGGTTTTGCAATATCATGAAGCAAAGCAGCCCATCGAAGCCAAAGGTCGTCGGATTTTTGGCAAACATTATCCAGAACTTCAAGGGTATGATAGAAATTATCCTTATGCATTTTTCCCATCATTTCGTCAACCCCTTTTAAATTACTTACTTCAGGAAAAAACTCGGCCAGCAAGCCTGTATTTTCAAGTAATTTTATTCCTGCCGATGGTTTTGATGTTTGGAGTATCTTATTAAACTCATCAATAATTCGCTCGTTTGAAACTATACTTAAACGCGACTTATTTTCATGAATAGCTTTATATGTTGTTTCTTCAATTGTAAAGTTAAGTTGATTTGCAAACCGGATTGCCCTCATCATACGTAAGGGATCGTCTGAGAATGTTGTATTTGGATCAAGAGGCGTCCGGATTATCTTGTTATTAATATCTTCAATACCATTAAATGGATCAATTAAATCTCCAAAATTATCTGAGTTTAAGCAAATAGCCAGGGCATTAACTGTAAAATCTCTTCTTTCCTGATCTTCTATAAGAGTTCCATTCTCAACTATAGGTTTTCTGGAGTTTTCACGATATGACTCTTTTCTGGCACCAACAAATTCAACTTCCAAATCGTTCGTTTTGAGCATTGCTGTACCAAAGTTCTTAAAAACATTTACTTTAACATTGTTCCCTAACTTTAAAGCTACTTTCTCTGCCAATTCAATTCCGCTTCCTAAAGTAACAATATCAATATCCTTGGAATTCCTCTTCAAAATTGCATCACGAACATATCCTCCAATTACATAAGTTGGAAGATTATTTTCATCAGCAATCCGGGATATTATTTTGAAAACAGGCTCGTTAAGACATTTCTTCATATATAGATATGACAATTCGTTATTATTCATGACAAAATTACAACTATTTGCTGTTTTTTTTGTTCTATCATCTAAAAATACTGTTTGGAATGAGTTTTGACATTTAATATACAAATTCATATATTTATATCTTTAGAATAATAAATACAAGTAATAACACATAAACTAAACCACGATGTTAGAACATTTAACCAAAGAAACATTTAAAGAAAAAGTTTTCAACTTTGAAGCAAATAAGGATTGGAAATTTGAAGGTGATAAACCCTGTTTAATCGATTTTTACGCAGATTGGTGTCAGCCCTGTAAAATGGTAGCTCCAATACTTGAAGAATTATCGAAAGAATACGAAGGTAAGCTTAATGTTTACAAAGTTGATACAGAAGATCAGCAAGAACTTGCAGCCATGTTTGGAATTCGAAGTATTCCTTCACTTTTATTTGTTCCCAAAGACGGGCAACCACAAATGGCTATGGGTGCTTTGCCTAAAGATACTTTTCAAAAAGCTATTAAAGATGTACTAAAAGTAGATTTAGATAACTAAAAATAAAGAGTAAAAAAAGCCGGAATTAATTCCGGCTTTTTTTGTTTTATGTCAAAAATAGGCCTAATTTTGAACCGATCAATGGGGGTGCCTTAAAAATTACAGGCTGAGATCAAACCCTTAGAACCTCGTCCGGGTAATTCCAGATAGGGAAAAGAGTAAAAATCAAAATAACCCATTGTTTTTCATTAAGTTGATGTGTACTGTTTACTAATGGTAGATAGTTATCATTATTTAATAAAAACAATGAATTGCTTTAGAGGCCTCAATTCATTTTTTTTTAATTCAGCACATCAACTATTCAGATGTTAAACAATAAATTTAAAAAAATGAAAAGAATTGTATTTGTTTTTATGTTATCATTCCTTTTATCGGAAGTTGATGCACAACAAGTTGTTATTACAGGAACAGTAAAAAATGTAAACGGAGAAGCCCTGGCAGGGGCAAATGTTGTATTGAAAGAATCTTTCAAAGGAACATCTACAAATAGTAAAGGAGAATTCACTTTATCGAAAGTAAGTCCCCAAACGTACACTTTTATTATTTCTTATGTGGGTTATAACCCAATCGAAGAAACTATTGATTTAGATAAAATTAAAAAAATAAATTTTGTACTTACTCCGTCTGAAATATTATCGGAAGAAGTAATAATTACAGCTACCCGGGTAAAAGAGAACGATCCTGTATCATTTACCAATATTTCGAATAATGAAATAAAAGAAAATAATTTTGGACAGGATATTGCTTATTTAATATCAGGTACACCTTCAATTGTATCAACTTCAGATGCAGGAACAGGCATTGGATACACAAATTTCAGAATTCGGGGAACTGATATGAACCGGATAAATATAACTGTCAACGGTATTCCACTAAATGATTCTGAATCGCATGGGGTTTTTTGGGTAAATATGCCCGATTTTTTATCATCGGTAGATAATATTCAGATACAACGTGGAGTTGGAACATCAACAAATGGAGCAGCATCTTTTGGAGCTACATTAAACCTGCAGACAAAAACTTTTAACAGGGACCCTTACGCAGATATTAGTTCATTTGCAGGTTCATATAATTCGTTTAGAAACTCAATAAGCTTTGGTACAGGGTTAATAAACAACCACTTTACATTCGATGGAAGATTATCAAAAATTACTTCAGACGGGTTTATTGACAGGGCATCATCAGATTTAAATTCATTTTATTTATCAGGAGCCTATTTAACAAGCAAGAGTTTATTAAAATTTAATATTATCTCAGGAAAGGAAATAACTTACCAGGCCTGGAACGGTGTTCCGAAAGTTCGGTTGCAAAACGATTATGAAGGAATGCAGCGCTACTTGGATCATTGGTTGATTGACGAAGAAGAGTACGATAATTTAATTAACTCCAATAGCAGGACATATAATTTATATACTTATGAAAATGAAACGGATAATTACAATCAAAATCATTACCAGTTGTTTTTTTCATACGAGTTTAATAAAAATCTGCATTTAAACACGGCTGCTCATTACACACCGGGCAAAGGTTATTACGAGCAATATAAAAAAGATAAAGATTTAAACGATTACAACTTAAACGATTTGATACTCTCGTCAGATACAATAACATCAACAGATTTAGTTCAACAAAAATGGCTTGATAACCAGTTTTATGGCTTTGTTTTTTCATTAGACTATTTGCGTAATAATCTGAATTTAACTTTAGGTGGTGGATGGAACCAATATCTTGGAAATCATTTTGGCGAAATAATCTGGGCTCAGTATGCAAGTAACGGGAATATGCGCTACCGTTGGTACGATAATTATGGCAATAAAAGTGATTTAAACATCTATACTAAAGCAAAGTATGTATTTTTTAATAAGTTAAATTCATTTATTGATTTACAAATCAGGAGAATTGGATACACCATAAACGGTATTGATGACGATTTAAGAGATATTACACAAGAACACTATTTTTTATTTTTCAACCCGAAAGCCGGTGTAAATTTCCAGGTATCTGATATTCAATCAATTTATGCAACTTTTGGAATTGCTAACAGGGAACCAAACAGAAGTAATTATACCGACGCATTACCCGGAAATGAACCTGTACATGAAACATTATATAATTATGAACTTGGATATAATATGTATTATTCAAAACTTTATTTTTCGGGTAATTTATATTATATGAACTATAAAAACCAACTGGTTCTTACAGGTGAAATAAACGATGTTGGTTCACCCATTATGACAAATGTTGATAAAAGTTACAGGTTAGGCCTGGAATTATCGCTTGGGTTTAAACCAATTAACAAGCTAAATATTGATTTGAATGCAACATTAAGCAAAAATAAAATTAAAAATTTTACGGAGTATATCGACAACTGGGATAACTGGGAAACAGGAGAACAAACAGTACGGGAACTTGGAGAAACCGATATTTCATTTTCACCAAATATTATTGCAAACTCAACAATAGAATTTGAAATATTTAGAAACTTTACTATTGGTTTAATATCAAAATTTGTAGGGAAACAATTTATCGATAATACATCTAACAATACAAAAATGCTTGATTCCTATTTTGTAAATGATTTAAAATTATCGTATTCACTATTCTTTAGTGGTATTAAGGAACTTAGCTTCAATATTAAAATAAATAATATTTTAAATCATGAGTACGAATCGAATGCCTGGGTTTATTCATACATATATGAAAATACAGAATACACGATGGATGGATATTTCCCTCAGGCAGGAACAAATATTATTGCAGGAATTAATCTTAAATTCTAAATTTAGTGAAGAGTATTATTTTCATGTTGTATAACATGGAAATAATTTAAAATTTTTTTCGATTTGAAATCTTACTTAAACGAGCATTTCACATATAACTTTTAAAAACAAACTTAAAATTTAAATCAAAACTGAAACAAAAAGTAGAGTTAAACGTTATAGTAATTAAATGAACAACTCTGTTTAACTTACTCAGCATCTGCAAGAAAATTTAAACAGAAACAGTTTTTTCATTTAATTTTAGGTTTAATTTTTAGGGTATTAAGAAAGTCAGGAACAACAGGTTTCTGGCTTTTTTAATTTAATAAATTATCGCCTTACAAATTTCATACCAGCCTGTTTTTAATACTTTCATCAAATCAATCTCCTGAACATGATGAATTAACTTACTCTAATCAATTTTTTTATCTAAATTTGCTCGTAATAATACTTATTACATGCATCAATCCAAAAAACATATTCTTTATATCTTAATATTCATAATTTTTTCCTGTTCACATTCAGATAATAATATTCATAACCAAAAAACAGTATTCAGGTATAACGAATCAAAAGGAATAACCACACTTGATCCAGCCTTTGCCAAGAGCCAGGTTTTAATCTGGCCGGCCAACCAATTGTACAATGGGTTGGTTCAAATGGATAACTCGTTACATGTTAAGCCGTCAATTGCATACAAGTGGGAAATTTCTGAAGATGGTAAAATATACCGGTTTCATTTAAGAACAGATGTTTATTTTCATGACAATGAGCTTTTCGAAAATGGCAAAGGGCGCAAAGTAACTTCTCAGGATATTGTTTTTAGTCTTACCAGGTTAACAGATTCCAAAACTGCTTCGCCCGGAGCCTGGGTTTTAAATAATGTTAAAGAAGGTGGAATTGTTGCAATTAATGATTCCCTGCTGCAAATCGAGTTGAAAACACCTTTCCCCGCTTTTCTTGGATTATTAACCATGCAATATTGCTCGGTTATTCCACGGGAGATAGTCGAATATTATGGAAGCGACTTTAGGAAACACCCTGTTGGTACCGGCCCGTTCATGTTTAAACTTTGGAAAGAAAATGAAAAATTGATTCTTGTTAAAAATTCCAATTATTTTGAAAAAGACAGCTGCGGAAACACGCTCCCTTATTTAGATGCAATTTCCATAACATTTATAAACGACAAGCAATCAGAGTTTCTTGAGTTTTTAAAAGGCAATATCGATTTTATTTCGGGATTAAATTCGGCAAATAAAGACGAGTTAATTACAAAATCAGGTAAATTAAACCCGAAATATTCAGATAAAATTAAAATAATAAATCAGCCCTATTTAAATACTGAATATTTAGGGTTTTTAGTTGATTCTTCGAAAAGTACCGATACAAAAAATTCTGTTTTTAATACGAAAATAAGACAAGCAATAAATTATGGTTTCGACAGGGTGAAAATGATGAAATACCTGCGAAACAATATTGGAACACCTGCAATAAATGGTTTTATTCCTAAAGGATTGCCTGCATTTTCAGATAGTATTATCTATTACACTTACAATCCCGACAGAACCAGGGAATTATTAAAAGAGGCAGGATTCCCGAATGGCAATGGTTTAAAACCAGTAATACTCACAACCACAAATGATTATCTCGATTTATGCGAATATATTCAACAACAATTATCGCAGTTTGGAATAATAATAAATATTGATGTTAATACCGGTGCCACTTATAGAGAAATGGTTGCTAACTCAAAACTTGAATTTTTCAGGGGATCATGGATAGCCGACTATCCCGATGCCGAAAATTACATGGCTCTGTTTTACAGTAAGAACCTTAGCCCGTCGGGCCCTAATTACACTCAATATAAAAATGATGCATTCGATAATCTTTATCTAAAATCATTAAATGAAATTGATGATTCAGAAAGAGACAGAATTTACAGAGAAATGGATAAACTCATAATGAACGATGCTGTTGTAGTTCCGTTATATTATGACGAAGTTATCCTTTTTACAAATCTCCATATTTCAGGATTAGAAAGTAATCCCATGAATTTACTGAATTTAAAATATGTAAAAAAATGATATTAATAGCCGACAGCGGATCAACAAAAACAGATTGGGTTATTATAAAAGATAAAAAGAATATCGTTTCATACGCAACCCCTGGGCTAAATCCATTCTTCACAACCAGCTCAGAAATCACAAAAATTATTAAAACTACATTTACTGATGAACTCATAATTAAAACAATTCAGAAAATATACTTTTATGGCGCAGGATGTTCCTCGGAACAAATGAAAAAAGTAATAATTGATGGTGTTAAACCGGTGTTTAGTAATGCTGAAATTACTGTAGAAACAGACCTTTTGGCAGCAGCATGTGCTCTGTTTAAAAATGAACAAGGAATTGCAGTAATTCTTGGAACAGGAGCCAGTACCTGCTTATATAATGGAAATGAAATTATCCAAACCATTAAGTCTCTGGGGTATCTATTTGGTGATGAAGGAGGCGGCGATCATATCGGCAAATTATTTATTTCTGATTTTCTAAATGATAATCTGTCTGATGATTTAACCCGGAAATTTATAACCACTTTTAGCTATACAAAAGATGATATTTTGCGTAAAGTTTACAGGGAACCTTTTCCAAACAGTTTTTTAGCATCGTTCTGTGAGTTTATTTCAGGTAATTCAGAAAATGAGCAAATAGATTCTATTATTAAATCATCATTTAACCAGTTATTTAAAAACCATATTTGTAAGTATCCTGATTATAAAAAGTATAAGATTCGTGTTTTAGGAAGCACGGGGTTTTATTTTGAAAAACAGCTTAAAGAAGTTGCAAAAAAATATGCAGTTGAAATCGATTTAATTATTAAAAATCCAATAAAAGAACTTGTTGATTATCATTTAAGGTATGAATTTTAATATTTTTAATTAAATTTCTGCTTTTAATTCGCGTTTAAAATATTTTTATCTTTTAAAAACAAAAACCACCATGAAAAATTTAGTCCTGATTAATTTAATTCTTTTTATTCTGTTCGGTTGTACGCCAAAGCAGAACCCGAAAGATGAAAGCCTGCCAGCTACCGACATTAAAGTTGAAAATAAAGGCAATGTAAGCTTTGCCGATTATTTTACGGATAAAACCATGCGTTTTGATTTTTTTCATACCGGAAATTCAAAAACAGAATATTTTGCGATTGATAAAATCCAATCTGATGGAGCATGGAGTGGAAGTACAACAATTTTAATCGATAAACTCGAATTAGGGCCTTATTTTTACGAAGTTGTAGATAAAGAATCAAATACATTGCTTTATTCCAGGGGATTTGCCAATATATTTGGTGAATGGCAAACAACACCTGAAGCTGATGAAGTTTGGGGAACATTTCATGAATCTTTACGTTTTCCATGGCCATTAAAACCTGTAACTCTAGTTATTAAAAAACGCGATTCACAGAATAAATTTCAAACTATCTGGACTACAGAAATTGATCCTGCGTCACGACAGGTAAACCCTGCCGATATTACTCATACAGAAAAAACAACAGTCATTTGTGAAAATGGCCCCGCCCGGGAGAAACTGGATATCGTAATTTTAGGAGACGGCTATTCAACAAAAGAAATGGATAAGTTTATTGCTGATGCCAAACGGTTAGGAAACGTTTTATTAAATGCTGAACCCTTTAATACACAAAGAAACAATATTAATATTCGTGCGGTTGAAACACCTGCCCAGGAATCGGGAATCCATAAACCACACCCGGGAGTTTTTAAACGCACACCATTATCGGCACATTATGGAAGTTTTGACTCAGAACGTTACGTTTTGAGTTATGACAACAGAACCATTCGTAATGTTGCTTCTGCTGTACCTTATGAGTTTATGGTTATTCTTGTGAATGAAAGAACTTATGGTGGTGGTGGAATTTACAATTTATACACCACTGTTTCATCTGACAATAAATATTCGGATTACATTATGATTCACGAAATGGGGCATCACATGGCTGCATTGGCTGACGAATATTATACATCATCGGTTTCATACGAGGCAATGCCTGTTACTGTTGAGCCCTGGGAAACGAATATTACTGCTTTGAAAGATAAAGAAAATTTAAAATGGAAAGAAATTGTAACAGAAGGAACTCCATTACCAACACCTTGGAATAAAGAAGCGTTCGACAAACACGGATATCAAATTCAGCGAGAGCGGGATAGTTTAAGAGCCGCGAAAGTTCCCGAAGAAGTAATGGAAGATTTGTTCTTACGTCAATACAATCAAGAAGATGAATATTTTAGTAAGGAACAGTACAAAGATGCAATTGGTGCTTTCGAAGGAGCCGGATATCAACAATACGGTTTATACCGTTCGCAGTTAGATTGTATCATGTACACCCGGCATTTAGTATTCTGCAAAGTTTGCCAGAGAAGTATAAGTAATGTAATTGATCAGTATTCAGAGTAAACTTTAAATGATAAATAAAAAATCCGCCAAATATCTTTGGCGGATTTTTTATTTATGTTATACAACACGAATGGGTAAATACATTTTTATATAATTTAAAGAATGCTAACTTTAACAAAACAAATATATTATAAAAAAAAAAATAGAATATGATGAAAATTTACTTTATTAAAAAACTAGGTCTTTTACTTAGTTTGTTTTTTTTATTTAAAATGACATCCCTTGCATGTTCATTTTCTGTTGAATTGTATGATTCTTATGGAGATGGATGGAATGGAGGTTCTTTAACTGTTTATGTTAACGGCTCAGCAGTTTTAACCAACATTACCCTTTCTAGTGGTAGCGGACCCGCCACATATACTTTTGATGCAAATACAGGAGACGAAATAACAACTAATTATACAGAAGGAAACTGGCCTGAAGAAAACTGGTATGAAATAAAAGATGCTATTGGGAGTATTATAGCTACCGATGGCGATAACACAAAAACTATAACACCATCTGGGATTTCAATACCAATTATAGCAAATTGCCCTTTGGATTTAGATGCTACTATTAGCGAAATAAGTACAAACGATTACGCTGGTGAACATGAAATTTATGCTACTTTAAAAAATATAGGTAACGATACAATATTTAATTCAACTATTGGATGGAAAATTGATGGTATTTCCCAAACTCCCGTTAGCTGGTCAGATACACTCGCTTCTAATGAAACAGAACAAATACTTCTTGGTTCTTATACTTTTGAGACTGGTACAAGCTATCTATTAACTGTCTGGTCTGAAACCCCAAATGGAGGAACTGATGAGAATACTCTTAATGACACATTAATCTATGAGTTAAATATTGCACCAGCAGTTTCAATTTTTACAAATGATACTTCAAATCTTTTTTTAAGTTCAGAAGATAATGAAATATTGGGTATAAATATAAATACCAAATTAGATCCTATTACATATACTCTCGACAGTATAAAATTAAACCCTGTTGGTTCCGACAATTTTATTACTGATGTTACCAAAATTAAAATTTACTCTACAGAAGATGTTAACAGTTTCAATAATACAGAATTGGTTTGGGAAGGGACAACCCTTGACGAAGCCATATTTATTGATTCCTCTCTAAATAGTGGTAGTAATTACTACTGGGTTGCAGTAGATGTTTCAGATATTGCACAAATTGAAAATATAATTCAAGTAACTTGTGATTATTTGGTTATAAGCGGTGCCAAATATTATCCAAATATGAATGAACCCTTTGGAAAAAGAGCAATTATAGAAAAACCAAAGTATTACAATTTCATGCCTGCAAGTATTGTGGTTGGGCAACCTGATTTTTATACACAAAATACTACTCTGGATGAATATACCGGAGTTGGCTCAAATAATTCAGCCGTAAGTTCAAAAGGAGTTTTAGCAGTAGGATCACAATCAAGGGGAAGGATATTAATTTGGAACGAAATTCCTGATACAAATGGTACTCCTGCCGATATTGTATTAGGGAATCCTGATTTTTATACACTTAATAATGGACCAACAGCTTCTTATATTAGAAATGTTGAAGGAGTTTGTTTTTCGCCTGACGGTGAAAAACTTATTGCCAGTGATGGTAACAATAACAGGGTTTTAATTTGGAATAGTATTCCCGATACTAGTAATACTCCTGCTGATGTTGTTATTGGGCAGACAGATTTCACTTCCGGATCTTCGGGTATAGGACCTGATAAATTAAATTATCCTGGTGGCGTTGCTATATCTTCTGATGGTAAACTAATAATTACTGAGCTGTATAATAACAGGGTACTAATATACAATCAAATTCCTACAATAAATGGAGCATCTGCTGATGTTGTTGTTGGACAAGATGATTTTTATAGTAATTCTAGCGGAATAGCTGCCAACAAATTAAATGGTCCATGGTACTCAGACGTATCTTTGGATGGTAAATTGATTGTCACAGACAGGATGAATAACAGGGTACTTGTTTTTAATGAGCTCCCAACACATAATGGTGCATCAGCTGACGTTGTTATTGGACAAACTGACTTTGTAAGCAATTCTTCCGGAACATCTGATACAAAATTGAATATACCAATTGGTGTTACTATATCACCTAAAGGTGAACTAGCCATTGGAGAATTTAGTAATAATAGAGTACTTATATACAATAAAATACCTGATACGAATGGGACTCCTGCAAACATTGTTTTAGGGCAACCCGATTTTAATTCGAATACAGCATTTAATGGAGGTATAAGTGAAAAATCAATGCGAAGTCCATATGGAATTAATTTTGATTTGAACGGAAGGCTTTATGTTAATGGCAGGGATATGCACAGGGTAATGATTTATGGTGAATTACCAACAGATACC
Organism: Bacteroidetes bacterium GWB2_32_14; assembly: GCA_001768235.1. GTDB lineage: Bacteria > Bacteroidota > Bacteroidia > Bacteroidales > UBA12077 > UBA12077. Next base: position 80,791 of record MENK01000030.1, on the reverse strand, counting down.
GCAGATTTACGAATTTTAATAACTTCAAATAAATCAAATCCACATGTAGGCGAATCAATAACTTACACATTTACTTTAACTAATAACGGGCCAAATAATTCCAGTGATATTGTATTAAAAAGTGCTTTACCTGGTTTATTTAAGCTTGAAAATTATACTGTTGACAAAGGAGAATTCCTTCCTTATGGAGGAACCTGGAATATACCATATATTGCATCAGGCGAAAGTATTGATCTTATTTTAGATGGAACTATTGAAGATGGTGGAGGAAATATTACTACATATTCAAATATTATTGCTTCATCTGCAATTGATAATAACATGGACAACAATGCAACATCTCTAATAATTGATGTTATAAATGATGCCCCGGTTATATCAGTATTCGATAAAGATACAATTGTACAAGGTACTTCTACCGAATGGATTCCATTTACTATAAGTGATACGGACTCTGATATATCAAAAATAGAAGTTACAGCCGTTTCATCCGATGAAACAATACTTAATAATACGCTTATCGAACTAATGGGTACCACTGGTAACCGTTATTTAAAAGCAACTCCATTTGCAGTTAAATCTGGAGCCGTTAATATCACGGTAACAGTTTCAGATGGTTTTAGCGAAAATCAATCATCATTTGAACTGTATATTTTAAGTAACAATGCAAATTTAAGTGATCTGGACACTTCTGGAACAACAATTACCGGTTTCAGGGCAGATTCATTACATTATACATGCGTACTGAATGCAAGTGCATTGACTGCACCAACAGTAACTGCAACAGCTGAAAGCGATAAAGCAATTGTTAATATTTATGAAACAGATTCTTTGTCTGGTATTACTACTGTTGATGTAACTGCCGAAGATGGAGTAACTACAAATACTTATTTGGTAACATTCATTTATAGTGTAAATGCCGACAATGATGCAAGTTTAAAAGACCTGAAACTTGATGGAGCTACAATAGATGGATTTTCTCCAATAAAGTACCAGTACACGAAGTATTTACCTTATGGTACTGCTATAGTTCCAACAGTTTTAGCAGTTCCAACAAATGAACTGGCTGGTATTGCTGTAAATCAAACAGTAAGTCTTCCGGGTAAAGATTCAATAACAGTAACCGCAACAGATGGAATTACAGAACAATTATACATTATTGAATATTTCATAAATAGTGCGTCAACCAATAATAATTTGAATAAGATTATTGTTGATGGTGAAGAAATTGCGACTTTCGATCCTGAAGTATTAGATTATACTATTGAATATCCCTATGGAACAACTTCTGTTCCCATGGTTTTAGCTATTCCGGATGATGCAAATGCATTTGTTGATCAAACGGATGCTACATCTATGCCTGGTACAACAACTCTTGATGTTTATGCAGAAGATGGTTCGTTAAAAACATATACCATAGAATTTACATTGGTTGCAGCATCAACAGATGCAACACTATCTAAAATAAAAGTTAATGGATCACCTATATTTGGTTTTGATCCTTCTGTTTATTCTTACGATATAGAATTAGAGCCTTCGGTTACCGTAGTTCCAACTGTTGTTGCAGAAGCTACACATGATAGCGCAATTGTTGTTATAACACCGGCAGGTTCCTTACCAGGAACAACCGAAATTGCAGTAACAGCACAAGATGGGGTTACAGAACTTATATATCTGGTAAACTTTACATACAGGCCATTAAGTAATATTTCGTTGTTAAGTGATTTGAAAGTAGATGGAGTTACAATTGATGATTTTAATCCAAACATATTAAATTATATGTATAAATTACCTGTAGGTACTACAATACCTGCATCAGTAACAGCTACTGTTTACGATTCAAAAGCAACAAAAGTAATTGTCAATGCTACATCTGTACCTGGTACAAGTACCATTACTGTAACTGCTGAAGACGGATCGACTTCGGAATATTCTGTATATTTTACTTTCGACAACCTTAGCAGTGATGCAACATTAAACGATATAAAAGTTGATGCAACAACTATTGCCGGATTTAATTCTGCTACTTTAACTTACAATGTAGAATTACCATATGGAACAACAGTTGTACCAGATGTTACAGCAACTGCAACTGATGGTAATGCTCAAGTTGATATTACTGCTGCAACTTCTTTACCAGGCAAAACAACAATTGTTGTAACTGCAGAAGACGAATTTACTGAAAATACGTATGAAGTTAATTTCACTATTGCACCAAATTCTGATGCTACATTAAGTGACTTAAAAATTAATGCAACAACTATTGCCGGATTTAATTCTGCTACTTTAACTTACAATGTAGAATTACCATATGGAACAACAGTAGTACCAGACGTTACAGCAACTGCAACTGATGATAATGCTCAAGTTGATATTACTGATGCAACATCTCTCCCAGGTAAAACAACAATTGTTGTAACTGCAGAGGATGAAATAACTGAAAAAACATATGAAGTTAATTTTACTGTTGCACCAAATTCTGATGCTACATTAAGTGATTTAAAAGTTAATGCAACAACTATTGCCGGATTTAATTCTGCTACTTTAATTTACAATGTAGAATTACCATCAGGAACAACAGTTGTACCAGATGTTACTGCAACAGCGACAGATGCAAATGCTGATGTTTCAATTACAGATGCAACAACATTACCAGGAACAACATTAGTTATTGTAACAGCTGAAGATGAAACAACAACTAAAAATTATAGTGTCAACTTTACTATATCTACTTCTGTAAATGAACTTAGTTTGAATAACAATATCAATATTTATCCAAATCCATCAAATGGAATTTTTATTATTTCTATTGAAATTGATAATATTTCTTATGGGTCAATTGATATATATAATTCAACAGGAAGCAAGGTGTATATTAAAAATTTACAGAACAATACTGATTTTGTGCATACCATTGATTTATCAACAATGCCAAAAGGAATGTACTTTGTAAAAATTATAGTAAACGAAAAATCATTTACAAACGAATTAATTATTGAATAAAAGATTCATTTTTTCATAAAAAAACAGCCATTTTTGGCTGTTTTTTTATGTTTCATGGCTATTTAAACTTTTCTAAAAATGCAGCTTTTTGGTTTACCGAAACATCAACAACCGATCCATCGGTCATTTCTACCTGCCCACCCTTGCCTTTCATATATCTGGTAACATATTGAAGATTTATTAAATGTGATTTATGTACCCGTACAAAATCAAAATCTTTTAAAATATCCTCGTAAAATTTAAGTGTTCGTGATATTAATTTTCTTGTACCATTTGTTAAGTAAAACTCGGTAAAATTATCGTTAGCCCGGCAGCGAATAATATCGTTTACTTTAATTACATCGAATCCATTGAGTTGTGGTAAAACGATTTTATGATTCTGCTTATTTACCGATTGTATGTTCTCTATTAATATTTTTGAATGAATAGAAATATCTCCACTGTTCCTCTCCGACTTTATTTTTTCAACTGCATGAATTAATTCATCAATAGATATTGGTTTTAAAATATAATACGAAGCACTCATATTAAGTGCTTTTATAGCATAATTGCTATAAGCCGTGACAAACACTAAATCAAAATCAATATTATCGACCTGTTCTAATAAATCAAAAGCATTGCCATAGGGCATCTCAATATCGAGAAAAACGACATCTGGTTTATTTTTTTTTATGATTTCGAGCCCTGATTTTACAGAATCAGCATCGGCAACTAAATAGATATCGGGGCAATAATTTTTTAAATAACTGGCAAGAGTTTCCCTGCTGGCAAGTTCATCATCAACAATAACAGCTTTAAGTTTATTCTCCATTATTGAGTTATTTTTTTCTGCATTGGAACTAAAATACTGACAATTGTGCCTGAATGATTTTCCAAATCTAAATCTGAAACATCAATCTGTATTCCCAAACGGTGTACTTCATTGATAATCTTCAGCCGGGATTCAATGTTTTTTATCCCTGTCGAGTTATTTTGTTGTTGATTCTTAGTTTTTATTTCATTCGACCTTTTCCTTCCAATTCCATTATCAATAATTATTATCTGGAGATTCTTATCAACCGGTTTAAGCTCAACAGTTAAAAAGCCTTTTTCTTCTTTATAACGCAACCCGTGCCAAACAGCATTTTCGATATAGGGCTGAATCAGCATTGGAGGAATTTGAAACGACTCCGTGTTTATGTTTTCATCGACAACAAATTGATAATCGAACTTTTCTTTAAATCGCTCGTGCTCTAATTTTAAATACAAATCAATTATTTTAATTTCATCGGTTAATGGAATAAAATCATGTTTCGAGTTTTCCATTACCGAGCGCATTAGAAATGCAAAATCTGATAAATAGCGGTTTGCAGAGAGTTCGTCTTTTTTTGCAATATAACTATTTACCGAATTTAAGGCATTAAAAATAAAATGCGGATTCATTTGGCTGCGCAACGATTTAAGTGCCAACAACTGATTTGCCAATCGCTTTTGTTTTGCACTACGCAATATGAAAATTGATGAGATACTAAGAATAAACAGAATGATAATTAAAAAGTAAATTGTTCGTTTCTGATTTTTAATAAATTCCTCCTGCATTGTTTGATCCTGCATAAGGAGTTCAATGGTTTTATCGTTCAGTTCTTTGTCTTTTTCCAACAAATCAATCCGTTGTTGTTTTCTGTTTAATGATGTTGCCAGTTCAAGCCTCGAGAGTAATTCCTGCTCACGAATACTATTTATACTGTCATTTACTTTCACAAATTCCTTATAGGTTGAAAAGGCCTTGGCTATATCAGAACGTTCATAGGCCTTAGATAAAGTGTAAAGAGCTTCCTTTTTTTGAGTAATATTTTTAGTTTCATCCGAAAGAGTAATGCTTCTTTGTAAAACAGGAATAGCTTTTTCTTCCTGTTTTTGTTCAACATATATTTTACCAATTTCAACCAAATCTTCATTCTGAGCTTCAACATCATCAAGTTCTTCGTTAATATCCAGGGCCTGTTGACGGGCACTTAATTCTTCTTCTGGTTTGTTTTGCTTTTTAAGTGCTGCACTTTTCCCGCGTAAAGCATTTGCCAGCGATCTTTTATCTGACGACTCTTCAGCCATTCTCTCCGATTTTTCGTAATACTGAATTGCCCCGGCAGGATTGTTCTGCTGAAGATTAATATTAGCCAATCGATCCTGAATTAGCATGATTCCTTCTCTATTGTTCCTGCTTTGTTCTATTGACAGCACTTCTTTATAGGTTTGTTCTGCCAATGCATACTCTCCTTTTAACTCGTAAGTTTCGGCTAAATGAGTTTTAATAAAAACAATATCGTTGTTAGGTAAATTTTTTGCAGTATGTGTTAAAAAAGAATTAAAATAAAAAATAGCTTTGTCGTAATCGTTATTTGCTTTAAATGCAACACCAAGTTTTTTACGTGAATCATACGATAAATTATTTTTATTTATTTTTTCAGCTAAGCTAATTGCTTTAATATAATTTTCAGTAGATAAATCATATTGTTCAGAAAAGAAGTTAATATCTCCTAAAATTGAATATGCCCTTATTTCATTCCCTTTATCATCATTTTGAATAATCAATTCTAAAGCTTCTTCAATAAAATTATATGCTTTTACAGCATCTTTTTTTGAATAGACTTCGGCTGAATCAAGCAATTCTGATATCCCCGATACCTTATTTCTGGTTAACTTCGACTGAGAATAAGTTGAAATGCATAGCCCAGTTAAAACAAATACTATATAAACTCCCTTTTTCATTCACATTGGTTTTAATCCAAAACAAATACAGAGTAAAAGTACAAACAAAATTCGAGTTTTAAAAATCACCCGAATCTTAAAAGTCCTTATAAATCAGTATTTTCAAGCCCAGTTTTCCACTTAACTCGTTTATTCGGCTATTTTACTAAATGGGTTACGCTGTTGCCTAATTTTATATTTTTTCTGCTTTTTTTTGGATATACTTTTACTTCAGAAACCAATTAAAAACAAATAAAAATGAAAACACAAAATCAAAGTTCAGCAATCAGGAATCTCTTAAAATCGGGATTAGTTTCTCTACTTACTCTCTCGTTACTTACCATGTGTGCAAATGCAAACACACCACCTGATAATCAGGATAAAAAATCAATAAAAATTGCTTTGCTTTTAGATACAAGTAATAGCATGGATGGTTTAATTGAACAGGCTAAATCGCAACTATGGACTATTGTGAATGAGCTTGCAAAGGCAAGTTGTGATGGGGCAAAACCTGAATTACAAATTGCATTGTATGAATATGGCAATAACTGGCTAAATCCGTACGAAGGTTATATACGACAGGTTGTTTTTTTAACAAAAGATCTGGATTTAGTTTCGCAAAAACTTTTTGAATTAAAAACCAATGGCGGAGATGAATTCTGCGGGCAGGTAATTAAAACATCATTGGAGCAACTAGACTGGAGCAATTCAACTGATGATTTAAAACTGGTATTTATTGCCGGGAATGAGCCATTTACACAAGGTTCTGTTGATTTCAGGGATGCCTGCTATCGTGCAAAAAATTCGGGTATTGTTGTTAACACTATCTTTTGCGGCGATTACCACGAAGGAATAAACACAAGCTGGAAACAGGGAGCTGAAATAACCGGTGGCGAATATATGAGTATAAATCAGGATTTCAGAACCATTTATATCTCTTCTCCTTATGATGATCGTATTTCGCAGCTTAATATCAAACTAAATAATACCTATGTTACATACGGAAGAGAAGGCAAACAGAAAAAAGAAAATCAGGAAGCCCAGGATGTAAATGCAAGTGGTATTAGCCAGGTTAATTCTGTAAAACGTGCTGTATCGAAAGCATCACACGTGTACAAGAATGAATCGTGGGACCTGGTTGATGCCTCAGGACAAACAGATTTCGAAATAGATAAAATAATAAAAGAAGAACTTCCTGAAGAAATGAAAGAAATGAATGACGAAGAAAAAACAAAATATATTGAAGCCAAGAAAAACGAACGGGAGCAAATTCAAAAAGAAATTATTGAATTGAATAAAAAACGCGAAGAGTATGTAAGCAAACAACAATCAGAAACAGCAAAAGAAAATGTATTGGACGATGTGATGTTAAAAGCAATTAAAACGCAGGCAAAAGCTAAGAAATTTAAATTTGAATAAAATGAGAAAAGGGAAGCAATGCTTCCCTTTTCTCATTATTAGGTATTTAATCGGTCATACTTATAAATTTTCTGAAATCGGGTTCTCCATGAAAATCAAACAACATCATTACATTTTCATTGTCAACTCCTTCAACGATCATTAGTAATTCAGATTTTTGTTTTGATTTTTGTTTTGATTTCTGGTTCATAATCATTCTAACTTTATCACCACCGTCATTTACTGTCATTAATTCAGAAAAAGTTCCGTTTTTAATTCCATTATCCAAAACTGAAAAGTCGCCTTTCTTAAAGTTGTTTTCACAAATTACAATTTTCATATCATCAATCATTTCGAGAACTTCACGTTCTTCATCTTCCATTTCTCCAAATGCCAATCCCATTTTTATCAGGAAACCTGGAATAACAAAAGTGTACTCAGAATTATTTCTTTGGTAATCGCGAACTACTTCTTTAAGAGTTTCCTGGGCAAATAATACTGGTGCTGAGAGCATTATTACAATAATAACTGATATTAATTTTTTCATAACATTCGATTTTTAAAATTTAACTTTTCTAAAAGACGAATGAGAAAATAATTCGTTACACTTATTAATAAATTGTAAGAGAAATATTACCTTCTTTCAGTTGATCGGGCTAAAGCCCATTTTATAAAATAATCTGCCGGATTTACATTCTTACCTTCTTTCATTACTTCGTAATGCAAATGAGTACCTGTTGATAACCCGCTTTGCCCGACATAACCAATTACATCGCCTTGTTTTACTTCTTTCCCTTCAACAACATTATAATCAGAAAGCTGTGCGTAAAGTGTGGAAAAACCATTTGCGTGATCAATAATGATATATTTACCATAGCCCTCACCCTGCTTGAAATCTTTCTCCACTTTTCGAACCATCCCGTCGGCTGTAACATAAACCGGAGTTCCTTCTGGAGCTTTGAAATCAACTCCATAATGCATAGTTTCCTTTTTCGAAATAGGATGAATTCTCATTCCAAAACCAGAAGATACTTCTACTCCATCACCCATTTTTACAGGGAAAATTGATGGGATTGTACTCGAATCTGTTTTCAGTTGAAAATGTTTTGCTCTTAAAATACTTTTGTTTGTAGTATTATTTGAAAAAGCCATTAACATTATGGCGATTAATGGGAGAACTAATAACCCTTTTAGTTTTGTTAGTTTTCCTGAATTTATTCTTGTCATCATTTTTATTCTGTTTTTAGTTAATGAATAATTAAATTGGCTGGCAAGACGAACATCAAAACTCTTTTCAATTTGGCCTATAATTAATTTCTGATAAGCAATTTTATCATAATTAGCTTGTAAAACTCCACTATCGGCCAAGTATTCATGAATTTCTTTAAATGCTTGTCTGTACCTGTAAATGAAAGGATTAAACCACTGAAGAACAAGAACTAGTTCAAGAAGAATAACATCAAATGAATGTTTCTGCCGCGCATGTGTAATTTCATGCAACAGCAATTCATTTGATCCAATTGAACCATAATCATCTTTATCAATAAAAATATAGTTAAAGAAAGAAAACGGTGAACTGCTGTTATTCAACAACACTAATTTAAATTTTTTATAATTTATTATTTCATTGGCATTTATAGTTTTTAATAATTGAAATAGTTGATAAAATAATCGTATAAGAAATATGCTAACAAATACAAAGTATAAGAGTACAAGAAAATCTGGTTTGTGAATCAATTCAATTGTATTTGTTTCAAGAGAATTAATTGTTGAACCAAAGTTCATGTATTCATTAAATACAAATTGATTTTGAGAATTAACCATAAACCCAGACACTGAAAAATCAAGAATTGGCAGTATGCAGGAAAATATCAAGCTGAATAATAAAAAATACCTGTTGAACCGAAACCACGTATCTCTTTTAAGAAATAACTCATAAAACGTGTAAAATAGAGATGCCGATATGGCTGATTCTATAAGATATATTATAAATGAATTCATTATTCTGATTTTTTCTTTTTTTCAATTTGTTCTTCGACTTGTTTTTTTAATTGTTCCAGCTCTATCAGGCTTAAATCATTTTCCGATGCGAAAAACGAAACCAGCTTGCTGGCTGAATTATTAAAAAATCCTTTTACTATTCCTTTAAAAAAAACTTTTGTATAGTCTTTTTTACTTATCAAAGGATAATACTCGTTAGATTTCCCATAAGTTTTAAATCCAATAAATCCTTTACTTACAAGTACTCGAACAACGGTCGAAATAGTTGTATATGCAGGTTTTGGATCAGGGAATTGATCTGCAATATCTTTAAGAAATCCTTTTTCGATCTCCCAGAGATATTGCATAACTTGTTCTTCAGCTTTGGTTAATTCTTTCATACCGCAAACATATAACTATTTTTATAATTATACAACTACTTTTATAGTTATGTTTGTTGGAAACATATAAAATCAGTATTTAAAAGAACAAAATAAGTTTTATTTTATAATCAAAATAGCACACATTTTGTAAATAGAGTTGATATTTTATTTTATCGTTTTTAAATATCTATTAATATTAGTATTTTTCACATTCAAAAAATATTATTCGCATGAAAAAAATTTTACTATTCCTAAGTGTAATATTACTTATAGCAGGTTGTGCATCGAAGCGTTATACAAAAAAAGCAGCAAAATTTGAAGAAGCAGGATTGTACGAGGATGCTGCTGCATATTATTATGAAGCCGTCAGGAAAAAAGATTCAAATGTTGATGCCAAGTTGGGATTACGAAAAACCGGCCAACAAACATTAGATAAGAAATTATCGGAGTTTAATATTGCTTACAAACAGGCTGATTACAAAAAAGCTGTTTACAACTACATTGATGCAGAAAATTACTTTAATAAAATAAAAGCGGTAAATGTAGAGTTAAACTTTCCTGAGTATTATAAAGAATATTACGAAGAATCTAAAAATGACTATCTCAATAAAAAATATACCGATGGAGTTGACAAGTTAAATCGGGATGATTTTGCAGCCGCGTTACTTGTTTTCGAAGAAATAAAAAAAATAGATGGAAATTACAAGGATGTTAAAGACTTGTACATTACAGCTAAATACGAACCCTTTTATCGCGAAGCAAATACAAATCTCGACAATGGTTTGTACAGAAAAGCGTATTACACGTTTGATAATATTTTAAAAGGTACCGGAGGTTATAAACAAGCAAACACCTTAAAAGAAGAAGCTTTACAAAAAGGAACAATAACAATACTTGTAACCGATTTCCAATATTCAAATACATATACCAGAAATACATCACAAGCCGTTACATCTAAAGTAAGATCACAGCTTAGTACATCAGAAAATCCATTTATAAAAATTATTGATGTATCTGCAATTAATGCAAACATATACCAGGATGGAAGATTAAATATGCAAGCTGCAAATTTGTCGGGGATAAAAGCAATTTTAACAGGCAATGTATCCCGTGTAGTTGAAAATACAGGTAAATTAAACAAAACAGAGAAAAGAGGATATATAAAAGAAGTAAGAAAAGTAAAAAACGATAAGGGCGAAGATATTGATAAAGTTGAATATTTTAAGACTACATATTACGAATATGAAGCAGAGAATTATGCAAGTGTGGAATTAAATTTTAAGCTTATATCAACAGAAAACAACGAGATTTTGGTATCGGATTTGGTAAGCCTTACAAATAATGATAAAATGCATTATGCAAGTTTCAGTGGTGAAAAGAAAACTCTCGTACCCGGGTATTGGAAATACAAAGACAGGAAATCACCTGAAGATAATGTAAAAGATAATCAGAGTGATATTAACAGGTTAAAAAATCTGTTAAATGCATCAAAGGATATTAAATCGACAACTGAACTGTTAGACGAAGTGATAAAACAGTCGGTTCAACGAATATCAGATAAAGTAAATAAATATAATCCCGAAAAATAATGCAGCGTTATTTAATTTTAATATTTATCCTTTTTGTGTCTTGTACAGCCAAGAAAAAGGCAGCAGAGCTTGAAATGCAACCCGACTGGGTAAAGCAAAAACCATACATACAAGGTTATTATGTTGGTGTGGGTTCAGTAAAAAAAATTGGCACATCTGCAGAATATACGGCAAAAGCCCGTCAGGAAGCACTTACCGATTTAGCAGAAGAAGTATCATCGAACGTGAGTGCTACATCAGTATTGCATACTATAGAAACACAATACGGGCATTCAGAAACTTTTGATCAACGCATTGAAGTTTCTACCGATGATTACCTCGAGGGATTTGAACCAGTAGCATTTTACGAAACACCTGATTCGTACTGGGTATATTTTAAAATTGAAAAAAGTACTTATCATGAAATGAAGGAAAAGAAAAAGCGGGAAGCAATTGCTGCCGCTTTGGCTAAATACCAGTCGGGGTTACAGGAACAACAGGCAAACAAACCCAAAGAAGCTTTAGCATTTTATTTACAAGGATTACAAGCTATAAAAAAATATTTAAATGAAGAAACGCCAACTCAACTTAACGGAAATTCTGTTGATATTGGCAATGCTCTCTATTCATCGGCAAATGAAATCATAAACCTGCTTACAATCGAGGCCGAAACAAAAGAAATAAATATTAAACGCGGGAAAAGTTTTGATAGAAACCTATTGTTTAAAGTTCTTTACAAAAACAAACCGGCCCGGGATATTCCGGTTGAATTTACATATACAGGAGGATATCTTAAAAAAGATCGTCAAAACTCCGATGCAACAGGTTATGTACAACTCGAACCAGAAACAATCTATTCGAAAAACAGTACTGAACAAATAGCAGCATCAATAAACCTTAAAGAAATTGCCCAAAAGGCTGTTGACGACTTATTTATTCGCGGATTGATTTTAAAGCGTAACCTAAAACCAGCCATTGTAGTTGTAAATATTTCGAACCCTTCATTTGCATTAGTTGTTGCAGATAAAACATGTAATGGAAGCGAGTGTAACCGTATTACAGGCATTTTTAACCAAAACATGAATCAAAACAATTTTAAAACTACATCGAAAGCTGATGCCGACTACATTTTTGAATTAAGCTATGTTATAAAACCCGGAGAAAGTGCCGGAGGATTGGTTTCGGTATATTTATCGGGCGAACTAAAAATTACCGGCAAGGACAAAAACCTTATCTGGACTAAGCATACCGAAAACTTTAAGGGAGTTGGTTATAATACTGAAGAAGCTAAAGAAAAAGCATTTACAGAATTCTGCAATGCACTGGATAGAAAGTTATTTAAACTAGGATTGGATAATATAAAATAATTGGGTAAAAAATCTAAAGGGAGACTAAAAATAATACAATAATTTATTTGAAATGGATTTGAAAACCATTTTTATCTGCTTATTTGTTATAAACCTTTTTTTGGGCATATTTACTTTTGCAATAAAAAAAACACAAACAACATTTCCGGGAATTAACTTTTGGATTGTTTCAAATTTATTTATTGCCTTTGGTTATTTGTTATTCTCTCAGCGTAACTTAATTCCCGATTATGTTTCGATAGTTATTGCTCAATGTCTTTTCTTATTAGCAGGTATTACTCGAATTTATGGGTTAAAGAATTTTTTTAACCAAAAAATTAGTCTTTGGTTAAATATAATTTCAGCAACAAGCATAATTGTTTTTCTTTTGCTGATTTCCAGTTACACATACCTGCAAAACAACTTATTCGCGAGAACAATTATTAGTTGCATCTTTTTGAGTGGAATAGCGATTATAACAGGTCTTCAAATTCTTAAAAATAAATCGGGCAAAAATCTATTCAGTTATATTTTCACGGCAACAGTATTCTTTCTGTTTTCACTTATTTTTATAAGCAGGGTTTTAGGATGGGTTTTATTTCCTGAAGTCAGAGATTTATTTAAATCTGCTTTTATAAATAATATGCAATTCCTTTCGAGTTTGGTGATTGATATAACATGGACAACCATGTTCTTTGTATTGCAAAATCAAAGGCTTACCAATGAATTAGCACGTAGCGCAGAGAAATACCTTTCAATATACTCCAATACATTTTCCGGGATCCTATTAATTAATAAAGAAGGTAAATATTTAGATATAAACCCTACATTTTCAAAAATTACCGGCTATTCCTTATCGGAAATGATTGAAAAAAGCATGGGAATAATAACTTATCCCGACGACCTTGATAAAATCAGAACTGCATTAACACAAATGGGTTCACAAGTAATTACCTGTTTTGATGATCAAATCAGGATAATTCACAAAAATGGCAATATAATCTGGGTTCAATTAAATGCAAACATAAATTATAATCTTAACGGGGAATTTGAATATATCCTGGTCGAAATTTTTGATATCACTGTACAAAAAAATGCTGAACAGGAAATTATAAATGCAAAAGAAAAAGCAGAACAAGGCGAAAACAAAATAAAAGAACAAAAACTGGAAATAGAATTACAAAACGAACGACTGGAAAGTTTGCTTCGTATTTCACAATTCCAAACAAACTCAATTCAAGAATTATTGGATTTTGCATTAGAAGAAGCGATTAAATTAACAACAAGTAAAATTGGATACATCTATTTTTATAATGAAACATCCCGACAATTTATTCTAAATACATGGTCAAAAGAAGTAATGACAGAATGTTCTGTTATAGATACCCAAACAGTTTACGATTTAGATTCTACAGGATGTTGGGGCGAAGCAGTAAGACAAAGAAAACCAATTGTAATTAATGAGTATCAGGCAGAGAATCCATTTAAAAAAGGAACACCAGAAGGCCATGTAAAATTGTACAAATTTCTTACTATACCCGTAATTATTGATAACAAAATTGTTGCAGTAGCAGGTGTTGCTAATAAAAAAACCGATTATGACAACTCTGATATTCGCCAGTTGACATTACTTATGGACAATGTTTGGAAAATATCTGAACGAATATCATTTATTGATAAACTAAACAAAGCCAAAGAAAAAGCCGAGTTAAGTGAAAAAGAACTCGGTGAATTGAATGCAACAAAAGACAAGCTATTTTCTATTATTGCACATGATTTAAAAAGCCCATTTAATTCTATTTTAGGATTTACTGATTTATTAATTGAACACATACATAATCGCAATTTCAAAAAATCAGAAAGTTTAATTTCCTTTATAAGTTCTTCGGCAAAAAACACGTTCAATTTATTAAACAACCTGTTGGATTGGGCAAAATCGCAGACCGGGCAATTGAGCTTTACTCCCAGGCTTTTATTGTTATCAGAAATTATTCATCCAATTATTGATGTTCAAATTTTTGCTGCAGAAATCAAAAACATTTCAATTAATTATTTTCAATCTGAAGAGATATATGTATTTGCCGACCAAAATATATTAGAAACAATTCTTCGAAATCTCGTTTCAAATGCAATTAAATACACAAATACCGGAGGAAGAGTTGAAATTCAAGCTATTAAAAAAGAAACTCATACAGAATTATCTGTTTCAGACAATGGAACAGGAATGAGTAAAGATGTTATAGATAAATTATTTTTAATTGGTGAACAAGAGTCTTTACAAGGAACTTCCGGTGAAAAAGGAACCGGATTAGGCCTCATACTGTGTAAAGATTTTGTGGAAAAACATGGTGGTAAAATTTGGATTCATTCAGAACCTGAAAAGGGATCAATATTTTATTTTTCAATTCCAAATAAACCCGTTTAACAACTAATTGGTTATGGTGAGCTAAACACCCCGTACAACAATATATTGCTGTAATTAATAAAAAAAGTAAAAAATGTTAAAAAATAATAAGCTCGATAAATCGTTTGGGCCGGTAGGAACTTCTGCTGGCATGTTATTGTTTTTTGCCGGTTTAGCAGTAACCTTTTTTTCGTTTTTAGGATTAATCCTTGTACTTATTGGAGCATTCATCGGGTTTTCATATACAAGCACGTTCATTGATTTTGAAAAAAAACAAATTAAATTTTCGAACAACCTATTTGGGTTTATAAAAATCGGAAAATGGATTCGTGTTGAACCGGATATGATAATTCGAATAAAAAAATCAAAAAAAGTTTGGCGGGCCTATAGCAGAGGCAATCGAACCCTTAATATTACCGATTCTGATTACAGACTAATACTTTATAATTCAAGAAATAAAGAAATTATACCTGTTAAGAAAACTGACACCCTGGATTCTGCAAAAGTCGAACTTCATAAATTAAGCGATCAATTGGGATTAAGTTTAATTTAACCCAAATCAGCAGAAACAGGCCTTAATGCTGCTAACAATAATGTTAAGATTTATAAATCATAAAATAGGGGTTTACTTTTAAAAAGTAAATTTTTACATTTGTATTGATAACATCTTTTTATACTCAATTATTAACTAAAATTCAAATCATTATGAAAGCAACAGCACCCAAAACAATCGTTTGGATTCTTGGACTTATTATCGGAATACTAGGTCTTGTAGGTCATTTTGTAGATATTCAGTATATAACAGAATACAGTTTCTGGCTATTGGCAGGCGGGTTTGTGCTATTAGCATTAGGAACAACATTTAAAGGATTTTAAAACCAAAGAATAAAAAATAACAGGGGTCCATTCTCTGGACACCTGTTTTATTTTTTAGATCAGAACTTAATTGTTTTCCCCCTTGTATTTTATAGCAATAATGCATCTTGTAATAAGCGAACCAATTGCAATTTATCTCATCACAAAAACTAAATATCTTATCCATTATTCATAGTAAAAACAACTGTAACAGCTAAAAAAACAACACTTAAAGAAAGTATTGAAATGCTGTTATTTTCATAATTATTTTCTCCTAAAAAATAATGAGTTTATTAATTTTCAGATTTTCTGTTTAGCAGTAATCCCTCTAATTTCAAGTCTAAGAATTGTAGTAACATTCAATATTTTACTATCAAACTCAAAATTACTTTTACCTGCATATTGATTCATAATACAATTTAAACCTTCCATTTTTTCATTTATGTCATCTACTTTGTATATTTTACCATACCCGACAATACTTTTATACTTCATCGAAAATCCACAGGCTCTTTCTGCAGTAATTAATTCATGATCCACATCCATCTGAAAACATACAGTATTATTTTTTTTGATAATATCAATTTTACGTCCTGTATTTGCACAATGAAAATACAAAACAGCAGGATTTCCGTTTTTATAACCAAAATTTAAGGCTACAATATATGGCATTTCTCTATCAATAAGAGCTATACGGCATACATCTGCTTTTTTAATAATGGTTTCAATATCTGTTTGATTAGAAATTTCTCTATCGCTTCGTCGCATAATTTCTTATAAAGTATATCGGGGATTTTTCGGATACGAAATGTAATTTTTCAATTATTTATTTTTTTCTTTTGCTTTGAACAAGATCGCTGTTAACATGCCTCCTAAAAGAACAAAAGTAGTTAAAATGCTCCCTTCAGGTCCGAATTCTCCCCCGGTTAAATAGTTTGGCCCTTGTGCTGATAAATTTAGAATAGAACCAAATCCTTCTGTCCCGCTCACTTTTAAACCATAAATATTTTCCATTGCCCAATTCCATGCAGTGTGCCACCCACATGCAGTCCATATACTTTGATTATACAATATGAAAAGAATAAGCATAAGAGCAAATAAAAGTAAATTTATAATCGCAAGAACCGAAACGCCTGTATTTAATCCATGCAATAAAGCAAAAATAACAGAAGAAATTACAGCACCTAACCAAGGCCGGTAACGAGCTCCTATAACCTGAAACTGCCATCCTCGTGCAATAATTTCTTCTGTAGCACCCTGAATAACATATCCAAGCAATAAAAGGAACATAATCCCCAGAAAGTTAAAACTGAATGGTTCAACGTTTTCCCTAATCCCAAGTATTCCAAATATTGCCATTAATCCTATAACAATACTCAGCATGATGAAACCAATTAAAAATCCTGTAATGTATTTTTTAAAGGCACCATTTTTAGTTAATCCCAAGGTTCTGAATGAGCGTTTTTCGAAAAAACTTACCCATAACCATAAAAAAAATGTAACAAAACCAAATGAAAGGGTAAGTGTATAAAACGCCTTGAATGCGCCTGTAATTCCCAAGGGTAAAAGAACAAACTGATAAATAACAAATTCACTAACAAAGAATCCTGCTATAAAAAAAACGATAAGCAATGGAATAGCCAAAGCAATATGTGTGATTCTTTTTCCTTTTCGAGCTAAAGTAAAAAATTCATTTTCTGAATTGAACAGGCTTTTTAAAGTTTCAAATATTGTTTCCATATTGTATAAATTGGGAACTATCTGGCAAAAGAATTAATTATCAAAATTATATCAGTTAAAATTAACTATACTATTTTAAAATTCAAATAGATATAATAAAATGAAAACAAAAATACAAAGTTGATTTTTGGGTTACTGTGCTAAACAATGCCTATAAAATAGAATTCAACCATAAATTATCATTTTTAGAATTATTTAAATCGTTTATCTGATTTTGTTGTTTTTGCTTTATGTGCATTTGTTTCAAGCCATCCCTTTTTTGTTTTGCTTACCGAA
The DNA here is from genome assembly GCA_001768235.1 of Bacteroidetes bacterium GWB2_32_14. GTDB lineage: Bacteria > Bacteroidota > Bacteroidia > Bacteroidales > UBA12077 > UBA12077. The sequence goes on along the minus strand of MENK01000030.1, from coordinate 63,111 downwards.
TCAAAGTCAAATACAAATGGTTTGATATCAAGCAGGGGAGTTTGGTTCAAAACATCAATATTCTCGATATAGATAATATTATTCTGTATTTTATTTAACTTAACAACAGAAAACCCTATTGGGTTGGGCCTTTTTGGTGCACGTGTTGCAAATATTCCATGTAACTCATCATCCATGAATGGTTTAACATGTAATTTAAAATCCCCCGATAAATGAAAATGATAAAGCAAAATAATATGGGAAAATCCATTTAAATCTTTAAGCCCTTCGGTAAATTCGGGATAAATTTCAATAACACCTTTTACTCCTTTTGCCCCTGTAGGCTGAATAGGCATTCCTTCAATATTGTTAAAAGGAGTACGAATTATACCTATTGGGTTATAAAAGATTTTTTCCATGAAAAATTACAATTGAAAAACTATTGGAAAAGTAAAGGACACATCAACAGGAATCTGATCCTGAAATCCGGGAGTCCACAAAGGAGATGATTTTACAACCCTGATGGCTTCTTTATCAAGCAATTCGTTTACACTTTCTAAAACTCTTACATCATACACCAAGCCAAACTTATTTACTTTAAACTCAGTTAAAACCCGTCCCGAGATTCTCTTTTTTTGAGCTTGTATTGGATATGTAAGTGATTGAGAAATATGTTTTCGAAACTCATCAGTTAGCTGATCATTAAATTGGGGCCTGTTATTTTCATTACTAAAACTGATTTTGGAATCATTTAAAAACCATTTTGTAGAATCAGTAATTAAACTATCGGAATATTTATAAACTTCCGAGAATTTTTTTTCAGGGCTATTAATGTAAAAGTCCCACATTCCTATCATGTATCCTTCTTTGTATTGCCCCCTGATGAATAATTCTCCTTTACTATCAAAAAGTTGAATTTGCCCGTTTAGATTTCCATCTGTATATTCTTTAACTGAACGAATAAGTCTTCCTTCTTTGTTTTTTACGTATTGCTCAAACTTACCTGTTCCATTCTTTAAATCACCTCCATATAAAATACTATCAATATTTGTAGTAAGAATCTCTAAATTAAATGGTTTATCATCTTTATATTGAATAACAAATAGTAATTTACCATCAGGGGAATACGATTTATACTCGCCTTGCTGATTTCCATTATTATAATTTATTATCTCTTTAATCGATCCATTTTGATAATACGATGTTCTTGTTCCATCTCTTTTATCTGACTTATAGTTTAATTCACAAGCCAATTGGCCGTTTTTATAATATCCCTTTGATGGCCCCTGAAGAACTCCGTTTTCGTAGTTCATTTCTGAAATTAAATATTCATTTAAGAAATATTTCCAGGTACCAACCTTTTTTCCATTCGAAAAGGTACCTGTTATTTTAAGATCATCACCGGGAATATAAACCCATTCGCCACTTGGCAAGTTATTCTCGAACTGGCCGGCAACCTGTACATTGCCTTTAAATTTATATGTATATTCTCCTTGCTTAATATCAGGATTATCTTTTAACACGTAAAATGTTTGCGATGTCCGGGCTTTATCATCAGAAACCTGTTCTTTTCTAAGTTTTTGTGAATAGGTGTTATTTATTAATAGTGTACATACAACTAGTAAATAAAAATTTCTCATTTTAGTAATCTCTTTAAATTATTCCCGAAAGTAGCAAAAATCTGCAATTCAAAAAACAAATTTTAAGATTCAACATAAATCCTAACAGATTTTCTTAAATCATGAATGATATAAACAATATGGATTTTCAATCTTATAATCAAGCAAATATGTTATTTACAAAACCAAACTGATGAATTATTGTTATAATTAAAAGAATCTAATCATGACTTTAAAAGATATAACCACTCCATATAGTGATATTAAAAAAACAGAACAAATGCCTGTTCTGTTTCTGGGGCATGGCAGTCCGATGAATGCAATTGAAGATAATGAATTTGTACAAGGGTTTAAAACTTTAGCGAACACATTACCAAAACCGAATTCCATACTTTGTATTTCGGCACATTGGTACACCAATGGAACTTATGTTACTGCAATGCAGAAACCAAGAACCATTCATGATTTTGGTGGATTTCCACAAGAATTGTATCAGGTACAATACCCCGCCAACGGAAGTCCACTTTTGGCAAAAGAAACAAAAGAACTTATACATAAAACAACAATAGAACCAGACGAAAAATGGGGACTCGACCACGGGGCATGGAGTGTAATTAAACATTTATTCCCAAAGGCTGATATTCCGGTTATTCAACTAAGTATTGATTATACCAAATCGGCACAATACCATTTTGAACTGGCTCAGGAACTTTCTTCTCTTCGCAATAAAGGGGTGTTGATTATTGGAAGTGGAAATATTATTCATAATCTCGGTTTAGTAGATTTTCAGAATTTCGATAAAGATAATTATGGTTACGACTGGGCTATTGAAGCCCGAGAAACAATTAATAAACATATCCTTGATTATAATTTCAAAGAACTTATTAAATATGAAAAGTTAGGTTCACCTGCAAAATTAGCTATACCAACCCCCGACCACTATTTACCATTACTTTATAGCCTGGCATTAAAAGGTAAAAATGAAAAAATTATTCTTTTTAACGATAAACTGCTTGGAGGTTCGTTAAGCATGACCAGCTTAAAAATTGATAAAGCTTAAAATCATTCTTCAAGATGTTCCGCTTTCCATTTCATGGCATTTGAAACCCGTGTTTTTCCACTTGGATGATCAAAGAAGAATATCTCTTCGAATCTTCCGGGGTTGATTTTCCTGTACGTTGAAAGCTTCATAGATACCGATGCAAAACCATCGGGCTCGCGTGCTGTATTTAATCCAAAATAATCAGCTTCCACTTCGTTCGAGCGAATAATATTATTCATTACAGGACTTGCAACAAAAAAGAAAGCTACAAAAAGGAATACAAACAAAGGTAGTCCGCCAATATCGGCAATTCCGGAAACAGCCCATTTCTTTTTGAATTTATTAATTAATTTATTGTAAGCCCAGTTTATAAAAGCAAGCCCTATAAATATAAGAATTGCAATATAAATTAGCATTTCATAGACATGGTTTAGCACATAATGGCCTAATTCGTGTGCCATAACCGCTTTTATTTCGGTAGGTGAACATTGATTTAATAAATTGTCGTTTAATGAAACTCTTATTGTACTTCCAAATCCACTTACATTGGCGCTGATACGATTACTCTGTTTTGATGCATCAAACTGGTAAACATTATCAGCCGGCACTCCGTTTGCACGGGCCATTGATAATATTTCTTCTTTTATTTCCTGGTTTTCGAGAGGTTTATATTCATTGAACAACGGGCTTATAAAAACAGGACTTATAAACATTGAAAACACCAGAAACAATACCATTATTCCACTGCCCCAAATCCACCAGTTTTGTTTTACTTTGCGAATAACCGCATAAAGAAATGCGATAAATATGCTACCCAAGACTATTGTTAAAGCAAGCCCTATCATCTCTTCCGAAAACCATCCGCCAAAATCCATGTTTGATAATTCATACTTGTGTTCGCGAAAGTATCCCTGGTAAATGGTAAGAGGAAAAGATAAAATATACGAAAACAAAAAATAGAAACCTATGTATATAACCGATTGAACATGAATATTACGAACCCTTTCGGCAATATTCTTAATCCATTTCGATAAGCCCAGAGAAAGAAAGATAAATGCAATTACTAACTCCATTATGAATCCCCAAAGGCTTAGCCAATAACCTCCTTCGAAATAAGCATCTGACTTTTCTTTTTGCTCAGATGTTAATGTATTCAGATATTGTTCTGTGGCAATATCTTGATTAAACGTTTCATTTTCAACAATTGGTGCTGAAACCGAACCAACAGGTAACTCCTGGGAGAATCCTGTAAAAACTATATTCAGGATGAAAAGTGATATTAGAACAACTTTTTTCATGTTATTTTAATTGAGTTAATACATTTACTGACGATTAAAACAATGATTTGTTACAATTTTTATCCTTAACTAAAAAAGAACATTTCCTTATTTGCCAACAATTTTCAGCAATTCTTCATCCGAAACATTCAATAAACCGGATGCAGGCAGCCTTTTTGTCAGTTCTTTCCAATTACTATCCTTTTTAAATATTTCCATAAAGATTGGTAACGCATCATTCAACCTGTTATTATTGGTTAAAGCTACAGCCTTCCAATATTTCATTTCGAGATTATCGGGGAACATTTTTTCAGCAGTTGCATATTCATCCAGAGCCTTAGCCATATCACCAGCTTCAATGGCCAAATCGCCATTATTCATGTGTTCATAAGCCCTGTAAACATTCAATAATCGTTCTAATTCTATAAGTGGGGCAGTATGATCATCAACACGCAGGTCAATCTTTTTATCCATCCACTCAAACTCAACTGCCTTTGTGTTAAAAACAAGTAATACTGCCGACTGTTTCCCACGAATATCACCACCGGCATCTTGTGCAGCCTGCATTGTTTTAACCACTCTTTCAGCTAAAGGCAAATTTGCATTTTCGCGGAAAGTTTTAGCCATTGCAGGTACAACGTCGTTGTTAAGCATCATATTTGCCTGAACAGAAAAATTTTCACCCGTAATATGACTTGCCGACTGAACACATTTATCCCCCGTAAATGCCGAAATATTTCCTTTTGCATCGAGAAATGCAACCTGCCTGTAATCTCTTCCGGCATCCTTTTCGACAAGCATTTGTAATGCCTGTTCTGCTGTTTTACCTTCTGAAATAAGTTTTAATCCATCGGGGCCATAGGCAGGATTCACAAACGACTGAGTAGCTACTACTCCAACCCCTGATTTGCCCCACGAAACAATTGATCCTACGGAAAACCAATGACTCTGTACTCCCACGGCCATTTCTCCGCTGACAGGATCAATAGCTACAACAGAAAAAGTATGTGCAAATGGTTCTTCTGTTTTATAGAATTGCGCATTCGAAACATTAAGAATAATACTCAGGAGTACTGTCAAAGAAATTGTATAATATGCTTTCATGATTAGATTGATTTTTAATTAATAAGTTGTTCTCATATTTTCATCGATGCAAATAATAAAATCGGTCTTTCTTTTATTTTGATTTTATATCAAATTTACCATAAAAAAGCATATTTTTATATTTGCTCTAATTTCTTTTATTAGAATTGAAATATCCCATATTATGACACGATTAATCAAAGATACACTTTCTCTGTTTGATCCGATTAGTTTGGCTGAAATGGAAGATTATAGATTGCTTAACAGAATTGACACTAAATTTATATGTCATGTTCAACAACTTCAACAAATTTTATCTTTAGCATCTACGGATTTTAAAATTCAAACATCAGGAGGAAATCGCATTTTTGGTTACGAATCTCTATACTTTGATACTCCTGATATGAAAAATTATTTTGATCACCATCAGGGAAAAAGAATTCGTTATAAAATAAGATTCAGAAAATATCTTGATTCCGGGGATGTATTTTTAGAAATAAAAAAGAAAAAAAACGATATCAGAACGGATAAAAAAAGAAAGGAATTTGATTTCTGCACATCGTTAAACAATCAACATATCGATTTTTTAAACAATTATATTGAAGTTCCTAAATCAGGTTTTACTCCAGCTATCTATACCAATTTTAATCGAATAACTCTCACAGGGAAAAATCGTTGTGAAAGAATTACAATTGATACAGGGATACATTTTAAAAACAATTTTAATCAAATTAACTTACCCTATTTATCAATTATTGAAGTAAAGTGCAATAAAGCAGAAGGGATTAGCGCTTTTACAAAAATCCTTAAAGATTCAAGGGTATGTCCTTTAGGAATAAGTAAATATATACTTGGCAACATACTTTTAACTCCCCGTATTAAACACAATCGTTTTTTGTACAAAATAAACACCATAAATAAAATATGCTATGCTACTTAGTATTTTAAACGGAACATTAGAAACAACAAAAATCTTTGGTTTGGATTTTTTACACACCGAAGAATTTGTTCAATTAATTGCCCGGTTTGGGTATAATTTGTTTTGGGTATTTATTCCTTCATACTTTCTTTATTTTCGAAGAAAAGGTGACCGGGAATATTTCTTCACATATATGATAGCCAGCATCATAGTATTTCAAATTTGCATTTTACTTGGTTCAGTAAGTTTACGATTTGGATTTGCAATTGGACTATTTGCTGTATTTGGAATATTGAGATACAGAACAAACTCTATTCCTCCCCGAGAATTAACCTATTTGTTCTTGGTAATCGGAATCTCAGTGAAAAATGCTGTAGCAAATGTAAATATTAGCTTTGCCGAATTAATTATTACCGATTTTTTAACTATTCTAATTGCATACACAATCGAAGTTTATTTTTCAAAAATGAGACTTCAGCGAAAAAGAATTATTTACGACAGAGTTGATTTAATAAAACCTGAAAAATACCAGGATTTGTTAAAAGATCTTTCTGACAGGTTTGGTTTAGATGTTGAAAAAGCGGATATTGGACCTGTTGATTTAATACGAGATAAAGCAGAATTAATCATTTATTTTAAGAACGTAGATGGAATAGGTTTTTTTGATTCAACGAAATAAATTACTTTACTGCAATTCAGGAAATGATTAAACTTAAAACAATATTAAAAAGGATTGTGTTGTTTGTATCTTGTTTTCTGATTCACAGTTATTTTTTATCTGCCCAGACAGTAACTGATCCAACAATTATAAATGATACCATTCATTTTCCATCTGATTTCTTTGATAAGGGAAAAACCTTTGAGTTGCAATTAGAATTTGATATTAAACAAATTACAATTAACAAAAATTCTGAAGATTATTTACCCGCGATTATTACTTATTTTTTAGAAGATTCAGTTGAGATTAGAAAATCGATACAGGTTAAATCAAGAGGAATTTTTCGAGAGGAATATTGCAATATTCCTCCCTTATTATTAAACTTCAAGAAATCTGAAATTAAAGATAGACTCCCATCAGAAGTTAATAAAATTAAAGTAGTTACCCATTGTTTTAATTCTAAACAATATGAAAATTATTTGTTAAAAGAATATATTGCATATAAGTTATTTAATATAATCACAGACTATAGCTTTAAAGTGAGGCTTGCAAGAATTAAATACATTGATACTGGACGTAAAAACAAGACTTACACAAAATGGGCATTTCTGATTGAACCAGAAAACATGCTGGCAGAAAGATTGAATGCATATCCAATTAAAATGGATAAAATGAGCCATAATTATCTGGATACTCTAAATGCAACAATAATGACTTTTTTTCAATATATGATTGGAAATACCGATTTTTCTCTAACTGGCCGGCATAATATAAAACTTATTAAGCTTAAAGATTTCACCAAACCTTCAATTATTCCTATACCTTATGATTTTGATTTTTCAGGATTTGTTAATACCCATTATGCTTCTCCAATGGAAGGAATTACAATTAAAAATGTTACAGAAAGATATTATAGGGGAATTTGTAGAAACAATGATACTTATAATCATGTTATTGATATATTTTTTGAGAAAAAAGACGAAATATTTGAATTTATTTATTCGTGTGAGTATTTAGATAAAAAAAATAAGAAATATGTAATTAGCTACATCGAAGAGTTTTATGAAGAAATTAACAAACCTGATTTTATTGAAGACCAAATAAGAACTACTTGCTTTTAATCTTACAAACTTTTATTTTGATTTTACATCTAGTCTTATTCTATCTCCATTTGATGTACCTCTGTAAAACTCGCCATGTTCAAAAATTAAAACTTCACCAGAATTACCATCTTTAATGTTCGAGTCAATAGCAATAATTTTTCCATTAATGAATGAAATAATATTAGGCAAAGATGTATGTCCAACAACAATATGTTTTGTGTTCAAACAACTAAGTATGCTGTCTATTTGGTATTCACTTACATTTGATTTAAAATATCCCCTGTACCAAATTGGCCCAAAATCGTCCATTAAAAATGAAGACAATGAATCATTTAAAATATTATCCCATGATTTCCCAATAATATTTTCATGGAATAATCTGTTCGTTTGTTCAGGAGTATATCTTTTAGAAGCAAATTCAGGAGAAATTCCTGCATGTACAAAAAGAATATCATTAATAGTTACAAGAACAGGTTTTGTTCGAAGCCATTTGCCTAAAAATGTATTTTCATCATAAAACTGACTATAAACCATATTCATTTTATTTGCCGAAGAAATATATTTATCATGAATATAGCGACAATCGTTATTTAAAATCATTAGTTCATGATTTCCTAAGATATAATGTACTTTCCCTCCTGCTTGTATTGCTTGCTCTTCTACACGATAAACAAACCATAACAATTCAGTAACTTTATCACCTCTGTCAAATATATCTCCAAGAACTATAAGATGACCTGTTCCATAATTCCAGTTTAAATTTTCATCAGCAACACCATGATTTATAAGCAATTTTTTAAATAAATCAAACTGCCCGTGAATATCACTTATGGCTATAAACTTTTCAACATTCTGAAAATTCTGAGAATAATCAGTACTATCAGGTGTTTCTTGTTTTAAATTTCCGGAGCTGATTTCAAAACCAAATTTCCGTTTGAACAATCTTGAATTATCTCCGGTTATTGTTCTTTCAATAAGCCTGTTTTTTTTAATCCATCGAACTACAATCTTATTACTTTCATAAAAAATATAAGGCCCATCTGTTACATTCCTGTTTTTAAAAAAATCGGCATTGTTTTGCTCATTTAAAACCGGATCTATTGGTTCATCTTCAATGTCAACAGAATTAAAAGATAGAATTAGTATTAGCAGGAATAATCCTAAGAAAAAGCAGATGGTTTTTTTTAAAATTATATTTCTCATTTTGTTTTAATGCTAATCTTAAAAACAAATATACATCCTTCATGGTTCAGCAATCTGTAAATTCAATTTATGTTGAACTGATTTTGAACAAATTTATTGATTTTAGATTAAATCATTCTGTAATAGAAAGAATAATGCCAACAGTTGGAATAGTTTCAATTTTAATACCTGGTTCAGCTTGTAAGTAACGACGCAGTTTTGAAATAAATACATCCAGGCTTCGGCCAATAAAATAACCTGTTTCGCCCCAAACTTCTTTCATAATATCATCGCGGTTAACGATAGTATTTTTTGATTTTGCAAGCATTGCAAGCACTTTACTCTCTTTTGATGTTAAGCGTTTTGATTCGTTACCAATTTTTAATTCCTGATTTTGAACATCAAAAGTATATTGCCCTAATTGTATTATTTGTCTTTGTTGCTTATTTTGTTCTGGCTGACTCACCCTGTTTAATATAGATTGAATTCTGAATAACAGTTCGTCCTCATCAAATGGTTTGGTAACATAATCATCAATACCAATACGAAAGCCCCTAAGCTTGTCTTCTTTCATAGAACGGGCTGTAAGAAATATAACCGGGATTTTTTTGTTTTTTTCTCTTATTTTTTCGGCCAGTGTAAAACCATCCATTTGGGGTAACATCACATCGAGAATACAAAAATCAAAATCAGACGAATTAAAACCATTAAGCCCCGAAACTCCATCACGATATAACTTTACATCAAAATCGTTTGATTCCAGGAATTCAAACAACAAAAAGCCAAGATTGGTGTCGTCTTCAACAAGTAATATTTTTACTTTCTTATCTTTCATTCTGCCTGATTACAAATCAATAGTTTAATAATAAACTTTGTTCCTCTCCCCGGTTTACTCTGAACATCTATTTCTCCATTCAAAGAATCGATGATTGACTTAACAGTTGATAATCCAATACCAAAACCTTTTACATTATGCAAATCGCCTGTTGGTACCCGGTAATATTTTTCAAAAATCTGTTTTTTATGTTCATTCTTAATACCAATACCGTTATCTTCTATTTCGATGATGATGTGTTCGTTCTTATCGTATGCACGTATTTTTATTTCTGGTTCTTTATCACAATATTTTATGGCATTGTCAATTAAATTTGAGATTGCAATCTGGAATTGTTCCTTATCGGCATGAACAGAGCATTTGTCTGTCAATTTCTCAAAATTTATTTTACCATTTAATTGTTGAACCTGAACCTGGTACGATTCGGCAGTGCATTTGATTAGATTGCAAACATCAATAGTTTCACAATATCCTGATTTACCATTTTCTATTCGTGCAATATCAAGCAACGCTTCTACCCTGTTTCTTAATTTCTTATGCTCTGCTTTTATAATGTTTGAATATTGATTTAATTTTTCATCCTGAGCAATTCGTTCATTTTTTGAAATCATGCTATTAGCCAGGGCAATATTTGTAATTGGTGTTTTAAATTCGTGAGTTATGTTATTAATAAAATCGCGTGTACCAAGATATAAAGCTTTCTCCCTTCTGTAATATTTTAATATTAATAAAAATGATATGCTTATTAAAACAATGAGAAGAACGGAACTTATAAATAATGTACCTATTTGTGCAATTATAAATTCACTTTTCTTGGGAAATTTAATTTTTAACTCAATACCATTTTGAAGAAGTGTTTTTTCGAGATTATTAGAGAAATAGGTTTTTTTACACACGTTGTAATCTACATCTCTACGTGTATCAACAATATCAAATTCGTAATTTATATTAATCTTGTACAATTTAAGCGTGCTTTTTATTATTGAATCGACTTTATGCCACTCGTCATTATTATACATTTTTCGAAAACATGATATGGAATTACCTTTACCAATACAACTTACCACTTCTTTGCAAATCGATTCATCCTGGGATATTTTATCTACTATATTATTTAGGGCAAGATTCACTGTCTGGCTAAATTGCTTTTCCTGGATATCAGCAGCTTTATATATCCATGAAACCTGTATAGCCAGAAGTGCAACAAGACTAATAACAGTGAGTGCAATTAGAATTATTTGTAATCTCTTATTTTTCATCTCTACAAATGTAACCAGAAAAATGCGAGTTGCACAAATTTTAACATCGCCTTAACACGAATTAACATCAGGATAACTAATTACCAGGATATCTCTGCTTATATTTGTTCTGTAAGTTAAAAACTAAAAAAATAAAATTATGAAAAGAATTTATGCATTATTATCAGCCATAGTATTTTTTACATTTATTACATTATCAGTAGTAAATGCACAAGAACCTGAGAAAAAAGCTACAGAAACTAAGGCTAAAACAGAAGGTTGCTGCTCTAAAGAAAAATCTAAAGATTGTTCTACAGCATGTGATAAAAAAGCTAAAGAAGAACCCAAAACTACTGAAGAAACTAAAGTAGAAAAAAAATAAATTGCTCTTTTTGATTAGGTAATTTTCTTGGGTAATTAGGTTAGAGCCGGTATTAATAATACCGGCTATTTTCATTCCTGCTAATTTTAAAATAACTTAAAATAGATGTAATTTTATATTTTAAACCCATACAAGTTAAATTTTGATATTATTTAGCCCTGATTAAAATGAAAACTATATTTAAAATCTGTACCCTTTCAATTTTAATTATCTCTTGTAGTCAAAACAAGAATCAACTTACTGAAAATTCAATAATTGGCCAGTGGGAATGCGTTTCTGGGTGTGATGCTGAATTTTACGTATTTAGCGAGTCAAAAGCAGGTTTTGAGTTTTATAATTACAAGAATCAAAAGATATTTCAAACCGGCGAATATCAATTGAAAGACAGCTTACTTACTTTGTTTTATCCGGGTGGAGTTTCATGTATATTTCTTATTGAACTCAAAAATGACAGTATTTTTCTGAATAATGGAACCATAAAATTAAAATATTACACTGAAAAAACAAACCATACAGACGAGCTATTTACAGAATTGGAAGAACTTCTAAAGGTATTCCCTGAACTTGACTTTGGAGACCAGATCCCTGTTGATTTTACATATAATTCAAGGACTTTTGATGATAAATACGAAACCCTTACAATTGCTGGTATTAAAATTGAAACTAACGTTATATTAGCCGGGGAATTTGTTAATGCATCTGATGTTGTCAATAAAATATCAAATGTACTTACTGAACAAGGATTTACACTCGACGAACTAAATGTTTCTGAAGTTTGCAGCACTTATACAAATGAAACCTTGATAGTTCAAATTTGTAGTTCCGAAACAAACAACAATGAAATACCAAAAGAAATAAATATTATTATAAACTTCGGATTTATTAATTGATTTTAAATATTAATGCAAAAGAGATTCTAGTTACTTCTTTTTTTACTTGGTTTGCATGTAAGGCAATATCCTCTGTGTACACAGATTGTTTCTCCACAAATAGTACATGTCCAACGTTTTATTTCGCTTTCAATAAATTTGTCTGTCCCTGATTCTTTAATAAAGTTCAGGTTTTCAATCATGCTCATTGCATATTTAGTTCTGTATCGTTTATCGAGTTGCTTTAATCGAGCACAGGGAATTTTCTTGCAGTCGTAACAAAATTTAGAATTAGTATCCCTGAGTAAGTCACAATTTTTTATTTTGCAACTTATACAATATTTTGGTTTATGAATTGATTCAGAATTGCATCCAGGACATTTGTTTTTTTCTCTTAAAAAGCCTGAACATATAGCGCAATTCATTCCGCAAGGGGCAATTAACGAAGAATTTATATTGCTGCTGCTATTCATTTTATGTATTTACTTCAAATTTAAATAAACAATTTAATTCATTTGTATAAATTAAAAAAGACTTGAAGGATTAAAATCCTTACAAGTCTTTTAACTAAAATTTAAAGACTAAAAAAAATTAAAACTCAAACCGAATTCCTTGTGCCAGCGGTAATTCTGTACCATAATTAATCGTGTTGGTTTGTCGCCGCATGTACGCTTTCCAAGAGTCGGAACCGGATTCCCGTCCACCACCTGTATCTTTCTCCCCGCCAAATGCACCACCAATTTCGGCTCCTGATGTACCACTATTCACATTTGCAATACCACAATCGGAACCCACTTCGCCCAGGAACTGTTCACTCTCGCGCATGTTCATTGTAAACAATGCTGATGATAATCCTTGTGGAACGCCATTATTCAATTCAATTGCTTCATCAAAAGTTGTGTACTTAATCAGGTAAACAATGGGTGCAAAAGTTTCTTCCTGAACAATCTGGTAATGATTCTGAGCTTCGGCAATAGCTGGTACAACATAATTCCCTGATTTATATTTTTCACCTTCCAAAACCTGACCCCCGAAAATCACTTTGCCACCTTCCTTTTCAACAGTTTCAACAGCATGTTTAAATGCATTTACCGAATGGATATCAATAAGTGGCCCAACCAGGGTCTCTGTATTTAAGGGATTTCCTATTTTATACACGATTTGTTTGTAGGCATTTACCAATCGCTCTTTAACCTGTTCATAAACTTTCTCATGAACAATTACACGGCGCGTTGATGTACATCGCTGCCCTGCTGTTCCTACTGCACCAAAAACAATGGTAGGAATAGCCATTTCCAAATCAGCCGAATCCGATACAATTACTGCATTGTTACCACCTAATTCAAGAATTGTTTTTCCCAATCGTTCACCAACAATTTTACCAACACGTTTTCCTACAGCAGTTGAACCTGTTACAGAAAACAGGGGTATTCGTTTATCGGCAAGAAAATTATCGCCTAAAACAGACGATTTTGCAATAATCAAACTAAAAACTCCTTCGGGAACATTGTTCGCTTTAAGTACATTCTGAATAATATTCATAGTTGCAATTGCCGAGATGGGTGTTTTTGAACTTGGCTTCCAGATTACCACATCGCCTGCAATAGCTGCAAGCATAGAGTTCCATGCCCACACGGCAACAGGAAAATTGAATGATGTTACCAAACCTACCAAACCAATCGGATGATACTGATCGTACATCCTGTGATTTCTTCTTTCAGAATGCATTGTAAATCCGTTTAGCAAACGCGATTGACCGACAGCAAAATCACATATATCAATCATTTCCTGTACTTCGCCAAGACCCTCGGTATATATTTTACCCATCTCCAGTGTTACCAGTTTAGCTAAATCTTCTTTGGCATCACGAAGAGCAAGTCCAATCTGGCGAACAATTTCTCCGCGACTGGGCGCTGGTATTTCTCTCCATATCTTAAATGCTTCCTGTGCTTTAGAAATTATCATTTCATAATCATCGATTGTGGCATTCTTTACTTTTGCAATTTCTTTACCATCAATAGGCGATTCCGATGATGTTACAGCACCATGAACATCGAACCATTTTGTTCCGGTGGTTACACCCGAATTGATATCTTTAATTCCTAATCGTAACAGTAATTCTTTAATATTAAAATCTATTGTAGTCATTAATTTATTTTTTTGTATTGCCATTCTGAAAGAAACAAAAAATCTGATTTTCATTACCTTGCAAAAAGATTCTTCGCATTGCTCAGAATGACTTGATGAATTTTTAATGTTGAATTATTCTTCCAAAAACGGGTATTTATAACTTGTTGGAGGTAAGAAACACTCCTTAATCGTTCGTGGTGATACCCATCGTAAAAGGTTTAAGTATGAACCTGCCTTATCGTTAGTACCTGAGCCGCGTGCTCCGCCAAATGGCTGCTGGCTCACTACTGCTCCTGTAGGTTTATCGTTAATATAAAAATTCCCCGCCGCGTGTTTTAATCGTTCCATTACCCGTTCAATTACATAACGGTCTTTAGAAAACACTGATCCTGTCAGTGCATAAATTGATGTTGTATCAATCAGGTCAAGTGTTTCTTCAAATTTTGCTGGATCATATAAATAGATTGTAAGAACAGGCCCGAATAATTCTTCTTCCATGGTTATATAATGGGGATCTTTGGTAAGAATAATCGTTGGTTCAATAAAATATCCTTTCGATTTATCATAGTTTCCACCATGAATAATTTCCACATCTTTATCTTTCTTTGCACGATCAATAAAACCTGCAAGTTTATTAAAGGATGCCTCATCGATTACAGCATTCATGAAATTTGTAAAATCTTCAACAGGCCCCATCTTTAGAGTATCCATATCGCATTTGATTTCGCAAAGTACTTCATCCCATAAATTTGAAGGAATGTAAGCACGTGATAAAGCAGAACATTTCTGGCCCTGGTATTCAAAAGCTCCTCGGGTTAATGCCGTAGCAACCTGTGCTGCATTTGCTGATTCATGTACCATCACAAAGTTTTTACCACCTGTTTCACCAACAATGCGTGGGTATGATTTGTATTTTGAAATATTATTCCCAATCTCTTTCCATATATTTTGAAATACCGATGTTGAACCTGTAAAATGAATTCCTGCAAAATCGGGATGAGAGAAAATCACATTTCCTGCTACCGGCCCTGAAACATATACCAGGTTAATTACACCATCAGGTAAGCCAGCTTCCATGAATATTTCCATAATTATCCTTGCCGAATAAATTTGTGTATTTGATGGTTTCCATACTACTGTATTACCCATCATTGCAGGTGCTGAAGGCAAGTTGCCCGCAATAGCAGTAAAGTTAAAGGGTGTTAATGCAAACACAAACCCTTCAAGGGGTCTTTGTTCCAAGCGGTTCCAAACCAGCTCGCTTGAATTGGGTTGCTGATTGTATATCTCAGTCATATACTGAACATTAAACCTTAGAAAATCAGCAAATTCGCATGCAGAATCAATCTCAGCCTGATGTACTGATTTCGACTGGCCAAGCATAGTAGCCGCATTAATACGGGCACGATAAGGCCCGGCAATCATTCCTGCTGCTCTTAAAAATATAGATGCACGTTGTTTCCATGACATAGTACTCCATTTTTCACGTGCTCTTAAAGCAGCATCAATGGCGTCTTTCACATGACTTTCGTCGCCCCTGTAATAATAGCCCAATAAATGCTGATGATCGTGTGGCGGATGAATCTCTATTTTTTTATCAGTTCGTACTTCTTTCCCGTCAATTATCATCGGAATATCAACTACATGTGATCGTGCCCATTCAATGGCTTTCATTATTTGTTCCCTCTCGGGTGAACCTTTTATATAGGTTTTTACCGGTTCGTTCTTTGCCGGTGGGGCAAAATATAAACTTTGTTGCATAAATAAATTGTTTAAATAAATTTTATTTTTCGATATGCAAATATATGCATATCGCTTAATTTAAAAACAAGATTTTTATCATTTAAAAAAGATTATAAATCTTTATTTTTGTAACCTATTAACAAAAAAATTTGAGCTATGTTTAAAACAAACGAATATTTCGACGGAAAAGTAAAATCAATTGCTTTCGAAACAGCCGAAGGTCCGGCAACAGTTGGTGTAATGGCAAAAGGTGAATATATATTCGGAACATCAACAGTAGAATACATGACTGTTACATCTGGTAAAATGATTATACAACAACCAGGCGAAACCGAATGGAAAACGTATAAAGAATTTGAAACCTTTGTAGTTGCTAAAGATGTTAAATTCAAAGTAAAAGTTGATGGCGATACTTCATACCGTTGTCTTTACAAATAGTTAGATTTTCTGTAAATTAATAAAAATAATGCCATGAAGTTTTTTTAACTACATGGTATTTTTTTACTTTGCGATATGTTTTGTTTCTCATGTTGATTAAAGCAAAATCTTATGGCAGGCTCAAAAGGTTCAAAATATTATGATATTTTCCTGAAATTCAAGGTATGGCTTGAGAATACAAAGGGTCATGGAATTTTAGGTGATGGCAAATTCGAATTACTTGAAATGATCGACAAGTATGGTTCGTTGAGTGCCGCTGCCGATAAAATGGGAATAAGTTATCGAAAAGCATGGGGAAACGTGAAAGAAGCTGAAGAAAAATTAGGTTTCTTGCTTGTTGAAAAACATAGAGGTGGAGCACACGGCGGAAATTCTGTTCTTACGCCTGAAGGCAAAAAATTAATCGAAGCATATAAAGAATTGTTAACCGAATTTGATGATGCTATTCACTTAATAACAAAAAGATTTTTTAACAAATTGAATACATAAACAAGTATATGAGATTTCTCGTGGGAATTGATGATACCGATAATTTAGACTCCAGAGGTACAGGTTTTAGAGCACGTGAGATGGGGAAACTTATTGTTGAGCAGGGTCTCGGTGATGTTGAATCCATATCACGGCATCAATTGTATGTACACGAGAAAATCCCTTATACATCCCATAACAGCTCGGCGTGCTTAATTGTAAATTCCGATAAATACGATGCTTTACAAAAACTATGCTCTGAATATTTGATTCGTGAAGCTGCAGAAGGTTCTGATGCCGGACTTTGCATTGCAAGAGAAGATTTAATTAATGACCATATCATTGATTGGGGCAATCGGGCAAAAAAAGAAATTCTTTACAAAAAAAATGCTCATAAGCTAGCTGAAGAAACCGGTATTTTCTTAGAAGGATATACTGGGACAAAAATTGGTGTTATTGGTTCCCTTGCTGCTGTCGGATTACGAAAAGCAGGAAACGACGGAAGAAATATCTGGGTAAAAGGAAAAGAATTACGCGAAATTAGCGGAATATTTTCAGGCTCAGAACTTAAAAAGATTAGCCATATTCAGGTCATTAAGTCTGTTGATGGCAAATTAATTAATGATAACGAACGAATAGATGTCGGAAACTGGTTACGTCCGGTTATCCAAAATAAAGAAATAACTGTAATTGTAGAAAAATCTAAAAATAATGAAAACCATGAATGGCAGCATGTATCAAAAGAGTTTATCAAAAACATTTCAAACTAATACACTTTCAACAGTACTTGAAATTTTATTTTTATTGCTTCTGGGTATTAGCGCTGTAATGCTCCGATCGTATCTTAGAATTCCTTTAAATATTCCCGGGCGTCATGGTTTGGAGTTTATGGCAATTTTAATCATAGGCCGCAGAGTTTCAAAAATTCCTTTTGCTTCTGTTATTGCAATGGTTGGAGCATCAAGCATTATGTTTGTTCCATTTATAGGTATTAAAGACCCTTTTTTGCCTGTAACCTATTTACTCATGGGTATTGTTTTAGACAGCTTATATTTTGTTTTCAGAAACCCATCGAACCGATTGGCAATACTCACGTTAATTGGTGGTTTAACTTACATGGTAATTCCAATAAGCAGGCTGGGTATTTATATGTTTACCGGAATTATGGAATCATCATTTATTAAATGGGGGTTTGTTATTCCAATTGCATCACACTTTGTTTTTGGACTTGCCGGAGCGTTATTGGGAGCAGGTTTAGTATATTCAATCAAGAGACTCAGGAAATAGTTATTTTTTCTATTTAATAAAATAGAATTTTTATAAATATCGATATGAAAAACTTAACACATCCAATAAAAAAGCATATTCGTTTTTTTATTTTAATTTCTTTTATTCTGACAATATTTTATAGTTGTGAAGATGAAGAAACATCAGGGCCAAATCCTACAATTCAATTTATTATAAATGCTGATTATATTTCGTCGGACACAATGATTTCTGTTGGCGATTCTATAAAAGTTGGAATTGCTGCGGAATATAACGGAACCGATTATTTGACAAACCTGATTGCTAATGTTAATGGTGAATCATATATAAGTCTTGGTTATAATCACAAAATAATTGAAGAAGAACTTACATTAGTTAAAGGTTTGGCTGATATTGAAGAATGGGAATTCATTGTTCGTGATAAAGCCGGGCACTCTGCCAGTATTGGATTTACAATTACAAAAAACCCGATTGTAGAGTACGGTGAAATCGATGAATTTTTGAATATTACGCTGGGGGCACAAAATAATACCGGGTTTGGAAGCTTCCTTTCCTTATCCAATGGACTGGTTTATAATCTTGAAGAAGCATACAACAACTCCGGGCTAATCGATATTGTTTATTATTATGATAACTTCGATGCTATGGATGAATGTGTTCTGGCATCACCGGGAGCAAACATAGGTGAAACGGCTTTCCCTGGTGAATTTGCAATTGCAAACTGGGATACCATAAACACAACCCGATATAGTGCTGCAAAACTAAGCATTACACCTGAAGAGTTTGATGCTGCAGCTAACGATAGTATTCTTATTGCAAACTCGTTTGCTTTTGAAAGCGGGAAAAGAAAAGCGAAAAGCCTTGTGCCTGATGATATTTACTCATTTGTCCGGGGCAGCAGAACAGGATTATTCAAAGTAGTTAGTACCAGCGGGACAGATAACGGGTACATTATTATCGATGTAAAAATTCAAAAATAAGATTGCACCGATGTTTAAAAAGTCTATTTATACTTTTCTTTTTACCTTGCTCCTGCCGGTTTTTGTTTTTTCACAAAACAGCATAAAAGGGAGAGTTATTGATGCAGAAATGAATCTTGCTTTGGCTGGAGCCAATATTTTTATTTCTGAATTCGAAAAAGGTACATCAACAAATTCCAATGGTGAATTTACTTTCGAAAACATCCCTGAAGGGGAGTTAACTATTCGTGTATCTTTCATGGGTTATGATGACCAGCTGATTAAACTAAATATAACACCAGATTCAAATCCATTTTTTGAAATAAAAATGATTTCTTCATCCATAGAGATTGAAAAGGTTATTATTACTGCTACATTAACAGAACATCAGGTTGATGATTTACCCGGACAAAACGAAGTGGTTGAAAAAGAAGAAATCGATGTTTATCCTGCAACAAGCACCGACGATATTTTAAAATCAATCGCGAATATTAATGTAAACAGAAGCTGGGGTATTTTTTCAAAGAATTCTTCAGTAACCATGCGTGGCCTGGATGCTGCTCAGGGAGTTTTAATTTTGTACAATGGAGTTCCATTAAATAAAACCGCAGGTGGTTCAATTAACTGGAGTATTATTTCGCCTGAACGCATCGATCGCATTGAAATAATTAAAGGCCCAAGCTCTGCATTATACGGAAATAATGCCATGGGTGGAGTAATCAATATCATCACAAAAAAAACAGAGAATCAATTTTCGGGTGATATCAGAACATTTGGTGGAAGTTATGCAACTTTAGGCGGTAAATTCGATATCGAAGGAAATGAAAAAGTAAAAGGGAAGAATCTGTACTGGGGACTGAATGGATTTTACAGACAAGGTGATGGTTATGTAATTGAACCTAAAGTTTCAAGAGATTCAACAGATACAGAAATTTATCTTAAAGAAAATCGTTTGGGAGCATCGCTGGGGTATGAATTCAACGATAATAACAAAGTTGAAGTAGAATACAGTTTTTTCGACGATAAACGTGGCGACGGTGTTCAGGTTTATGAAAAAGACGGAGGTTACACAAAGTACACCACTCATTTTGCACGGGCTAAGTATAATGGACAAATTAAAAAACTTAAAGTAGAAGCTGATGCTTATTTTCAGAATGAGTTGTACTACAAGCTAGGCGAATCTATTAATGACGATGGAAATTACAAGTTGTATTACCAGGATCAGGTTTCAAGAGATTATGGTGTTTGGATGAATGCAACTCATAAATTCTCAGAGAATAACTGGTTTACTTTTGGAATAGATATTAAGCAGGGATTTATGGATGCGTCGGATATTTACCTTACATCAACCGATACACTCATTCGCGAAGGGAAAGTGCAATCGTATGCTACATTTTTACAGGATGAATATGGTTTGTTTAATAATAAACTCAAGATAATTGCAGGTTTACGATTCGACTTTGCCCGATTTTATGACGGCTCGATAAAAGTAGGTGCACCAACTGCAAATACAGGCTTCGAAACTTCGTTTTCTGATACTTATAAAACATCTAACTGGACAGCATTTAGTCCTAAGTTGGCGCTTCAATATGAAATATCGCCTGCAATAAAATCGTATGTTTCAGCATCTACAGGTTTTATGCCACCCAAACTCGACGATTTAATCTCATCACGAAAAATAAGTAAGGGATTTAAACAGGCAAATCCTGAACTGCAACCACAAACCTTAACCAATTACGAATTGGGTTTTAATACCAATCCATTCAAAAATGCACAATTTAAAACAGCAGTTTATTATTCACTGGGTAAAGATTTTCAGTATTTTGTCGAAACAGGCAATTATGTTGATGGGCAAACCGAATTCACAAGAGAAAACATAGCACAGATAGAAATCATTGGATGTGAGTTTTTCTTTCAGTACGATTTCACAAAAAACCTAACCATCAAAACAAGTTACACATACAATAGTTCGCTTATTAAAGATTTCGATTTATCGGAATATGCAGGTGATGACTTAACCGGGAAACAACTGGTAGAGATTCCATGGCATCAGGCTTTTGCAGGCTTATTCTGGAAAAATAAATTTGTTAACTCTACATTGGTTGTGAATTATACTGGCGAGGAATATGCCGACGACCAGAATATCCAGATTATTGATGACTATGTAACTGCTGATATCCGATTATCAAGAATGATTGGCAAATATTTCTTTGTTGCACTCGATGTTCAGAATATTTTCGACAAGGTTTATATCGACAAGAAACAACGTTTATCGCCCGGTAGGTTTATCCTTTTTGAGTTGGCTTATAAGTTTTAATTACTTCAATTAAAAAAATTTGATGCAATTTTGCAGCACATTTATTTTGAATCTATAAACTAAGAATGAATTATACTGATACGTTTACAATCTATACACGATGGTTTAACAGTTATATAAATCACTTTCTGGAAACACATCCTGATTTGTATGAAAACATTGAGCTTAAAGCCGACCACAGTAGAAAAGTACATGACGAAATTATTGGCATAGCGAAAAATCTGAAGCTTAACGAAGAAGGTACATTTTTAGCCGAAACCATTGGGCTTTTTCACGATATCGGACGATTTAAACAATATGTAAAGTACAAGACCTTTTCCGATTCAAAATCACAGAATCATGCTGAACTTGGAGTGGAAGTTCTGAAAGAGAATAACCTGTTAAAAAATCTTGCAGAAGAACAAAAAGAAATTATTTACAAATCCATTTTAAACCATAATCGTGCTGAAATAGAGCCCGACATAAATCCCAAAGTCATTTTCTTTTCAAAACTGATTCGCGATGCAGACAAACTCGATATCTGGCGATTGATTACCGAATATTACCTAATAAAAGAAGAAAAAGAAAACAAAACCATTGAGCTTGAGTTACCTGATACTGACGAAATTACTGACGAAGTTTATCATGCGATTATGAATCGTAAGGTAATTTTAAAAGAATCGATGAAAACGCTGAACGATTTTAAACTGTTGCAAATTGCATGGCTTTTCGATTTGAATTTCGAGTACTCCGTTCAACGACTTTACGAAAAGAAATATCTTGAAAAAATACTAAAAACTCTACCGCAAAACAACAAGGTAAATCAGGTTAAAACTCTTGTAGATTCATATTTTAAAGAGAGTTCGATAAAGAACCAACTTCTTATTATTGACACATTGTGAAACTTAATGTCTTGGTGGCTTAGTGGCATTTTCAGTTATGCCACAAAGGCTCAAAGGCACTAAAAATCGAGAAACACTTAATAATATACAAACTAATTTAAATTGAACTCACGTAATTTTACGAAGCATATAAAACATTTGCCCAATAATACCTGTTATAAAACCAAAGAATAACTATTTTTGCTAAAAATTCTGTAAATGATTACCATAGAAAAAGCATATCAGCAGGTACTTGAAAAAGCCTATCTTTTAGAAACAGAAAAGGTTGATTTTATTGATTCTGTAGGAAGAATTCTTGCCGAAGATGTTTCGTCTGATATAGAAATGCCTCCTTTCGATAAATCATCAATGGATGGATATGCTTGTCGACGTGCTGATATAAATAATATTCTTGAAATTATTGAAGTTATTCCTGCAGGCAAAACACCTGAAAAAGAAATAGGCCCCAACCAGTGTGCAAAAATAATGACCGGGGCACCTGTTCCTAAAGGTGCCGATTTTATTGCCATGGTTGAATTTTGTGAAGAAACTGACAATAAATTTGTTAAGATTTTAAAAGTAACACAACGAAATAACATCAGCTATAAGGCAGAAGACGTAAAAGCAGGACAGGTAGTTCTAAAAAAAGGAATACAAATAAAGCCACAACATATTGCCGTATTTGCATCGGTTGGATATACTCAGGTTCTGGTAACCAAACAACCTAAAATCGGGATTATTTCTACCGGTGATGAATTGGTTGAGCCACACTTGAAACCAGCCATATCACAAATCAGAAACAGCAATGGTTATCAGTTAATATCACAAGTGAAAGCTTGTGGAGCTATTCCAAGTTACATGGGTATTGCCGACGATACACCTGAAGATACGTTCGATAAAGTAAGCAAAGCATTGGCTGAGAATGACATTGTACTATTAACCGGTGGTGTTTCCATGGGTTCGTTCGACTTTGTTCCTGAAGTACTTAAAAAAGCCGGAATAGAAATCCTGTTCGATTCAATCGCTGTAACACCTGGAAAACCAACAACCTTCGGAACAGCAGGCAAAAAACTCTGTTTTGGATTACCCGGGAATCCGGTTTCATCGTTCATTCAATTTGAACTATTGGTAAAACCATTGATATACAAATTAATGGGCCTTGTTTTCCAACCGTTGGACATACAAATGCCCATGGGAATTGAATACAAACGCAAGAAATCAGATCGTAAAGCATATATTCCTGTTTTTATAGAGGATGGAGAAGTTTTCCCTGTTGAATATCACGGGTCTGCTCACATTCATGCTTTAACCTTTGCACAGGGAATAATCTATTTCCCGATTGGTGTGGATACCCTTTTAAAAGGAGAAACTGTTCATGTTAGACAGCTATAACCGCAAAATAAATTATCTCCGTATTTCGGTTACCGATCGGTGTAACTTACGATGTGTATATTGTATGCCGGAAAATGGTGTACCATTACTCAAACACGATGATATTTTATCCTTCCACGAAATAGTAACTGTAACCAAAATAGCTGTTCAAAAGGGAATTGATAAAATACGAATTACCGGTGGCGAACCATTGGTACGAAAAGGAATTGTTGATTTAATCAGAATGATTGGCAAAATTGAAGGGATTTCTGATTTTTCAATGACTACCAATGCAATTCTTTTAGATCAATTTGCAGAAGATTTGAAAAAAGCGGGATTACACAGAGTAAATATAAGTCTTGACACCATCGATCCTGAAAAATTTAGTCAGATTACACGT
The DNA here is from genome assembly GCA_001768235.1 of Bacteroidetes bacterium GWB2_32_14. Classification (GTDB taxonomy): domain Bacteria; phylum Bacteroidota; class Bacteroidia; order Bacteroidales; family UBA12077; genus UBA12077. Next base: position 38,973 of record MENK01000030.1, on the reverse strand, counting down.
GGTGGTGATATTCAAAAAGTATTTGCAGGCATTGAAGCAGCAAAAAATGCCGGATTGGAACCAATAAAAATCAATTGTGTTATTAAGAAAGATCATCATGAACCCGATGCCTTAACAGTTGCAAAATTTTGCGATGAAAACAATTTGCATGTTCGGTTTATTCAGGAAATGAATCTTGAGAAAGGCGACTTTTCTGTTGTTCACGGTGGTACAGGTGGTGATTGTGGAAATTGTAACCGTATCCGGTTAACAGCAAATGGTATGATTAAACCCTGTTTGTTCAGCGATATTCAGTACAATGTTCGTGAGTTAGGTGCCGAAAAAGCTATTGATCTGGCTGTTGGGAACAAACCCCAAAGCGGGCATGTAAATTTAACAGGTAAATTTTATAATATTGGAGGATAGAGAAAGCTTCCAGCTATTAGCATATATTTTCATTTATAACTTATAATTCTTTTTACTATGGGTAAATTAAGTCATGTTGATGAAAAAGGAAAAGCCAATATGGTTGATGTTGGAGCAAAACCTGACCAAAACCGTGCTGCAAAAGCTACAGGACATATTGCTTTAACAAAGGAAACGATTAAGCTTATCAAGGACAACTCCATGAAAAAAGGCGATGTGCTTACCATTGCCGAAATTGCTGGCATACAGGGTGGCAAACGAACCAGCGAATTAATTCCTTTATGTCATCCCTTACAAATTACAAAACTGGATGTAAAAGCCACGCTTGATAAAACCGGGGTGAGAATTAATTCCGAAGCACGATGCACGGGGAAAACGGGAATCGAGATGGAGGCGTTAACCGCAGTGTCAGTGGGGCTTCTAACAGTTTACGATATGTGCAAAGCAGTCGATAAATCAATGAATATTGATGAAATTAAGCTTATCGAAAAAACAAAATCTGATTTGGAATAGATTGAACGCAGATGATGCGGATGCAAGCATCGCAGGTAATCACTGATAAATAATCTGCGTAAATCCGCGCTAGAATATCTGCGTTACCTGCCGGCAGGCAGGCAGATCAGCGTTCTGTTTTTCTACAAAATACTGAGAATCGCTTTTCCCTTGCGAACTCCTTCCACCAAACAATGCAAGTATTCGGGCATAGGTTTGTCAAATATCTCTGGTTTATATGGGCTCACCTTTGTTTCAATTCCATACACATCAAGCACAATAATAACTTTCGAATCTTTATCAAGTAAGTTATTGTCATTTTCAATTCTCAGGAACTTAAACGCATAGGTTCTCCCAACTTTGTAATACGGATGCTCTGGTTCAATTTTAAGGTGTCCGTCGGTATTGAATTTAGTAACCGTGCAATTAACCTGCCTTCCGATGCACAAATTATACTGCTTATACATATCTGCTTTTAAAGAATATGAATTGTTAAAATCATCATTCAAAATATAATAATCAATACCATCCAGGTTTTTTATCTCCTTTACTGTAAAACTATAAATCTTACCAACTTGCAAGAGCTTTTTGGTTGATTCCATTTCAGGGTAAATCAAGTACAACACTCCTTTCTTTATCCGAACAACCTTGCATTTAATTTTTTGTTTGATTTGCGAAGAAGAAATATTATCGGGCAAAGAACACCTGTTTTCACGCCCCAAACTATCTTTAACTAAAATAACTTTTTCATTTTCACCAACCGAATTTGTTTGATCAATTATCCTGATAACTTCAAATTCATAAATTACACCTTGTTTATAATAAGGATTCTCCGGTTCAAGATAAATTTTCCCGCTACAATTAATTTTATCAATCGTGCAATTTATCGTATCACCTATCTTTAAATTATACTGTTTGTAATAAATTGATTTAAGAAGATGTTTCCCTCCAAAAGGATTTTCCAGGATAAAAAATGATTCTTCAGAATCCGGAATTTCCGTAAAACCAATAATCTTAAAAAGATGAACATCACCTTCAGTAAATTTATATTGGTTTTGAATTGCAGTCATAAATTATTTTTACAAAAATACTGTTTTTTGAATTCTTTTAGCAATAGATAAATCTATCCGATTTATTACTTTTGTAGCATCTTAAAAATTTAAATCCTGATGAGCGCTATAAAAGTTATTTCAGTTAATATATCCGAGAAAAAAGGAACCATAAAAAAACCTGTAGAAACAATCAATTTAACAGAAAGAGGTGTTGAACACGATGCCCATGCAGGCGACTGGCATCGTCAGGTGAGTTTATTAGGTAAAGAAAGCATTGAAAAATTTGAATCCGTTCTGGGACGCAAAATTGAATATGGTGAATTTGCCGAAAACATTACTACCGAAGGAATTACCTTGTACAAAACCAAACCTGGCGACATGCTGTACATTGGAGATGTTAAACTGGAAATCACCCAGATTGGTAAAAAATGCCACGGTGATGGTTGTGAAATTTTCAGCAAAGTTGGCCAATGTGTTATGCCTAAAGAAGGAATCTTTGCAAAAGTATTAAAAACAGGAAATATTAAAGCTGGTGATGAAGTAAAATATTTACCCAGGGTTATTAAAATCCAGATTATTACTCTCAGCGACCGTGCAAGCAAAGGAGAGTATAAGGATAAAAGCGGGCCCAAAATTTA
>MENK01000030.1:0-36365 GCA_001768235.1 Bacteroidetes bacterium GWB2_32_14 | reverse complement strand
ATGATTCTGACAAGCTTAAAGAAATCCTTTTAAAAGCAAAAAATGATATGTTTGATATAATTATCACTACGGGAGGAACAGGAATCGGGCCAAGAGATATAACCATTGAAACGGTTCAACCATTACTCGACAAAGAGATTCCCGGTATTATGGAAATGATTCGCGTGAAATACGGGCAGGAAAAACCAAATGCATTACTAAGTCGGGGAGTTGCCGGAGTTATGGGGCAAAGCTTGGTTTATACACTACCTGGTAGCGTTAAAGCTGTTGATGAATACATGACAGAAATTCTAAAAACATTACAACATCTGATTTACATGTTACATGGAATTGATGTTCATTAAATAATATTAAATATGAACAGAATCGAAGCAGAAGAACTCTTAAAATCATATATCAAGAATGAAAAAATGCTTTATCACTGCTATTCTTCTGAAGCAGTATTGCGGGCATTGGCAAAACATTTGGGCCGTGATGAAGAAAAATGGGCTTTAGCCGGTTTACTCCATGATATTGATAGTGAAATTACCAATGGGGATTCTAAACGACACGCATTGGAAGCAGTTGAAATACTTCGGAAGCATGGAATTGATGAAGAAATAATCGATGCTGTTAAGATGCATAACGAACAGGCAACAGGAATGGAGCGAAGCACTGAATTTCAGTTTGCTTTAGCAGCCGGCGAAACAATTACCGGATTAATTTATGCAACAGCATTGGTTTATCCCTACAGAAAAATTAAAGATGTTCAAGCCAAATCGGTTACCAAACGAATGAATCAGGCTGCATTTGCTGCATCGGTAAATCGGTCAACTATACTGGAATGTGAAAAAATAGGTATTCCATTAAATGAGTTTGCAGAAATATCTTTGAATGCAATGAAAGAAATTGCTGAAAAAATCGGATTGTAAATTTTTTAGCAACCATCAGGCTGCTATTGTTCATTATATCAAACACATACATTTAAACATTGCAGTTTTTTCAATTATTTACCTGACTATCTAATCATTATGTATAAATATTATGTTTTACAACATCTATTTATACTTGGTCTCATTCTAAATTGCATGTAAAAACATCATCAACAGAAAGTCTGTCAATATCTTACAGGAGTGTTTATAACCATATTTTAAGAATCGCTTGCTTATTTCATTTTTTTCATAAATTTGACCATCTCTAACTTGGAGAAAAATGTTCTATTTCATTCTTGTTTTACAATAGGTTAATTTATTAATTAAACTCTAATGTTATGATACCATCAAAAGAAGAAATTAAAATTTCGGCAGCGATACTCGCAGGTGGTGCGAATAAGCGGTTTAATGGTAAAACAAAAGCAAACATCCAGATTAGTGGTGTACGTATTATTACACGAGCCATTAAAACTCTTCACGAAATCTTTAACGATATTATTATTGTTACCAACACTCCTGAAGAGTTTAAAACCTGCCAGCAATTCACTATTGTTCCCGACAAAATTAAAAATGTTGGCCCATTAGGAGGAATTCATGCAGCTTTAAGTGCGGCAAAAAATGAAGCTGTATTCGTTTTTGCAAGCGATATGCCTTGTTTATCGGGGGAGCTTATCCGTCAGCAAATTGAATTTTATTTAAAACATAAATGCGATGCAGCAATCCCTGCAATTAAAAAATCAATTGAACCATTACATGCCATTTATAACAAGCGAATAGAAGATCAGCTATTTGATTTTTTGGGTACAGCCGATAAATACTCCATTCAAAGTTTTCTTGAACAGATTAACACGAAATACCACAAACTTGCCGATACTGAACAAAACCGAAAAGCATTCATAAACATAAATACTCCCGAAGATTTATCGAGTATTGAACTATTTGCTGAGAGCGGATATAAATAATTCATTTTCATAAATAATATTTAAAACCACTATTTAAAGAAATAGTGGTTTTTTTTGGTAATTTCATTTTTATTAATCTTTTCAAATAGTCTAAATTACATTAATATTCCTATTTTTTATATTACCTGAAATAGTTTTAGCTACTGCCTATTATTTTCAGAGTATAATTCTCAATCAGTTTCTTGAACTAGTTTAAGTTTGTATCCTGAAAACCATAAAATTTCATTACCATTTTCAGTTTCAAATAATAATGTTGTCCCTCTGTGACGACCTATTCCAATTGTGAATGCAGTATTTTTATTAATGATTTCTATCGCAGTTTGCCATTTTTCTTTCCCTTCATAGTCTTCCATTTGGTTAAATACCAACACTCCATTTTCAATAGTTAGTTCAAAATATGATAGAAACAAATGGCCGTTTTCATTTTTATCTAGTATCTCATATTTTCCTAATCTACTATGCCATAAACTGTCAATTCCTTTTTGATGGAACTTAGTTCCAAGTATTTGCTTACTCTGAATATCTATGTTGTTATAAATTAATATTTCGTTTCCATCGATGTTTGAAAATTCAAACCTTAGATTTGTCAAGATTTCTAAAGAACCTTCTGAATTAATAATTTGTGGAACAAACGAACCGTCCTTTAGAGGTTTTAGGAAATAGTCAGTATCTTGAATTTTTGTATATAATTGATTGCCTTTTGTTAAGATTTCAAAAACAAATGAAGGGTGAGCATACAAACCATTATATTTTTCAAGTACATCCTTTATCAGGGTAACGGTATCTATTTCAGCGAATTCTTTCGTAGTTTTCAAGTCAATTGTTCTACCTTTTAATTTTGCACAGCTATCAAGCAGGTTTATAGACAACCTATGAAAACGCCCAACATTAACTGAATTTGAGAGGAGTGCAATAGCAAGGTTTGATTCTGGTGCAATTATTACCACGCCTCTATGATTCATCGTTCCTCCTGAGTGATAATAGATTTGCCCTGCTGAATTTATATTTCCATAAAACCATGGCATTCCATGTTTTTCTCCCAGGTCTAAAGGTATGTTTTGGTTTTGTACGGTAAGCATTTCTTTAATAGTCATTGTTTCAAGAATTTTTATTCCTTTATACTCAGGAAGAAAAGTCATAGCAAATTTTGCTAAATCAATTATGTTTGACTTTATTCCGCCTGCAGGTACAGGCCAAATTCCATATTCATCCCTTTGATTGCCTTTTTCATCGTAACCTTTGAGTAAAACAGTAGAATTATCACCATCAACAATTGCGGAATACATCCCAAGAGGTTCAAAAATATTCTGCTTAACATATTCTTCGTACTTCTTACCTGTTGATTTTTCTATAAGTACACCGAGTAAAGAATATCCGATATTGGAATATGAATAAACATAATTTGGTGGAAAAGGAGCATATTCTTTATCTAACGACTCTATAACAGAGCTAAAATGCTTTGGTTTTTTCGAAAATGTACCATCTGTTATATCAGACGGAAGTCCTGAATAGTGACAAATAAGCATTCTTGGTGTAATTTGAATGTTTGTTTGAATTTTTTGCTTAATACTAAAATCTGAACAGTATTTTGTAAATGAAGAATCAATATTTAATACTCCTTTCTCGTGAAGTTGTAAAACCGAGGAGGCTGTAATAAGTTTGCTTATTGAACCTATTCCATATACAGTATTTGAATCGGCTTTTACTTTGTTTTCAAAGTCTGAATAACCATAATTTCCCAAATAGACAATTTTGTTTCCGTCAATTAATGCAAATGAGATTGCCTTAGCAGAACCTTTTTCTAAAGTGTTTTCAATTTCTTTAATATAATTTTCTAAAACATTTGAATAATTTACTTTATTTGTTTGACCATAAAACTTATAACAAAACAAAAAAGCAATTGATAATAATAGTAATTTTCTCATAATAAATTTGTTTAGATATATATTCTGGTTTTTCAAATTGGGTTGTTGCTATCTACTGTATAACATCATATCAACCAAAAAGAAGGTAGATATTAAGAATTTATCATCTGTATACATTGATATTATTTATATTCATAAAATCAACCATTAATTAGAAAAGAGCAAAAAAAATTAAAGCAATACAACTTAAATTATTCTCCAATTCCAGCTTCTTTTCTTTGTATAATAATTAAAATTATCATTTCAACACGGCCAATGATAAAAACAAATATACCTAAGAGTGGGCCTAGCAATGCCATTTTTAAGCCTTCAGCTAGAAGGGCTACTGTTAATTCTCCATGAGCAGATACATTATCAAAAGCAATAATCAACCCAAAGGTTCGACCTAGAAAACCCCATGCTACAGCAAACCATGCTATAGAAGAAATTAATGATATAGTTTTACTATATTCATTTTTAGTTATTATGACTTTAATAAATAAAGCAACAATAACTATTAGTAATAGTACGATGGTGTAGGTTATTACCGGACCACCTTCGTTAAATTTTGCAATTGCTTGTTCCATAAGAATGTGTTTTTAATTAATACTAAATCAAATGTAATGTGCATTTCAATTGCAATTTTTTTATTGCGATGGATGGATGATTTAGCATTCCTTTTAACAAATTTAATAGTATGAATTGGAAATTACATACCTTTTTATGCAAAAAAGGATATTAAACTGGTAATTGGTCTATTAAAAAATATCTATTAAAAGAATTTATGTAATATTGTTTAAATGATTTTTTGGAAAAATAGTAAATTCAAAATAATTCTACTTCATATTCTATTTTGGATAATAGTATGGGGGTTCTTTGTATATTTTTTTAGTTACAATTCAGATGACACAACTTATGTTACATGGTTTTCGAGTATTTTAATTCCGTTAACTATGATTGTTACATATTTTATAGTTTATTATTTAATACCAAAGTATTTACTCACAAAAAAATATTTTCTTTTTTCACTTTATAGTTTTTATGCCCTTATCTTTTCATCATATATTATTGTACTTATAATTTATGGTTGTTTAATTTATTTGTTAAGTTTTAACATTTCCATAATGCCCCCAATGAGTAAGAACTTTGTATTTATATTAATTATGGTGTATTTGGTTGTTGGAATAGTAAGTTTTGTGAGTTTACTAAATCATAATTTTAAAACAATTTCGAAAAACAAAGAACTTCTGAATAAAATTTTAGAAACACAACTAAAACTTAAAGAACAAGAGTTGCAGTATTTGAAAATGCAGATACACCCACACTTTTTATTTAACACACTTAATACAATTTATGGATTTGCTCTAAAACAATCGAAACAAACGCCAGAAATTATTCTAATGTTATCGAATCTGTTAGATTACATTTTGTACCAGGTAAATAAACCCCAAGTTAGTCTTAAAGAGGAAGTTCTTCATATAAAGGAATATATTGAATTAGAAAAAATTCGATTTCAGGATACTCTGAAAGTATTTTTCACAAGCAACGAAATAAACGAAAAATCACAGATTGCTCCCATGTTGCTTATTCCATTTGTTGAAAATGCATTTAAACATGGCAATATAAAAGATGGATTTTTAAATATTGAAATAAAAATAATTTTATTAGAAAATAAACTAACCTTTTCCATAAGAAATTCATTTTTAAATCATGAAACAAACAATGGGAATGGTGGAATTGGCTTAGAAAACATAAGAAAAAGACTTGAATTAAATTATAAAAACAACTACACATTAGATATTGAGACAAAAGACAATTGGTATTCTGTAAATCTTTCAATATTTAATATAAATGCAATTAAAAATGCCTGAAATTATTCATTGTTTAATTGTTGATGACGAACCTGTAGCCCGGGAGATTTTAGAAAACCTGCTGGCAAAAATACAAACTGTTCGTATTGTACACAGTTGCAAAAGTGCTCTCGAAGCCTTTAACAGCATTAACTCAGAGAAAGTAGATTTAATATTTCTGGATATCAATATGCCAGAGATTTCTGGCTTATCATTCGCTAAATCGATAAATAAAAACATAAAAATAATTTTCACTACTGCATACAGAGAATACGCAGTTGATGGATTCGATTTACAAGCAGTGGATTATCTTCTTAAACCCATTTCTTATGGACGCCTACTTCAAGCAATTAATAAGTATTTTGATGAAAATCATTTTTCAAAAACAGAAAAAGTTGAAGAATTTATTCCTGAAAAAGATGATTATATTTTTGTGCGCTCCGATAGAAAAATGGTAAAAATTAATTTTACTGAGATTAACTATATTGAAAGCTTAAGTGATTATATAAAAATACATTTAACAGATAAAACGGTTATTACAAGAGAAACAATATCAAATATTGAAGCTAAGCTACCACAAAATGAGTTTATAAGAATTCATCGCTCGTTTATAGTTTCTTTAGCCAGTATAAATTCATTTACAAATGAATATGTAGAAATTAAAGGCAAAGAAATTTCAATTAGTCGAAGTTTTAAAAATGAAGTATTAAAAAGATTAGAAAAAAATTAATTGTAAAAATCAAATTTTAAAATTATTTCTAATCATAAGCTGCTATTAGTTTCTAAAAAAAATCTTTTACTCTCTTGGAAGTATCTTTTTTCGAATTGCGTGTTAAATTCCAAATTTAATTTCTTTTCAGGGTATATATTTAATCTTAATAATACAAAGGCTTTTTTATTCAGTAACCGGACTATAGTTAATTTTGCTAAAAACTGTTTTCCAACTTCCCCACTTATACTTTCTGGAAATAACCAGAATGAACAAAACAATAGCAAAACACAATACAATGAGTTCAAATTTTGGATCAACCGCATTTGTTTTAAATAAAGCAGGTGTTTGTAATGCAGAGCTTTTATTCGTAATAAAAAGAGCTCCAAAAATATTATTTATTGCATGAACACCCAAAGCCAGTTCCAGTCCATCATCCATTATTACCAAAATCCCAAACATTAAACCAAGCAAAATGTATTGAGGAATCATTATTGCAGCTCCAAATTCTTTAACTTCAGGATTTGAAAAGTGCATAAAACCAAATATTACAGATGTTATAATTAATGGCACCCATTTATTTTTAAATATCAGAAAAATACCTTGCATTAAATACCCGCGAAAAAATACTTCTTCTAGCGAAGTCTGAAATGGAATAAACAATGCTGCAATTAAAAGTAAGATAATAAATTTTACCGGGTGAAACTGAAATTCATAAGATGCAGGATCGTTTAAATAACTTGCAAATGCAGCAACTAAAAAAATGATTCCCCAGATTAATGCTGCAAAGAAAATCCTGTTCCAATCGAATTTATTACGCCCGGTTAGTACATGTATTGGTTTCTTTTTATGAATAGACGTAATGCCTATCCACAAGCCAAGCAAACCCAATACAAACGGGATAATCATTAAAAACAAAAATAAATTCTGATCAATTCCTAATGCAACAGGATCAAGTAAATTGGAACTTTCAGCTACATTGCCTGCAATTTTGCTTGCAGCTACCACGATACCTAATGGCAATGCTCCCAATAACTGACTAAATAAAATGACAAGTATTATGGTTACCAGGTAAGTCCATAACCTGTTATTCCCTCTGGCAGATTTTTCAAAAAACATGATTTCGTTTATTAAGTTTTATACAATTAAAAACCACATAAAAGTAAATAAAAAGATTTACTTAAAATCAATCTATATTATCTCTATATATTGATATATTTCGATACATGCTTTATATTTATAGAACCAAAAAAAGAAAAATGGATAACAAGCTACTTATAAAAACATTCGAACCCAGAAAAGAAAACATGCTCAATATATTGCATGTTTTGCAGAATAACAATCCACAAAATTTTTTAACATCCGACGATATAAAATTGGTTGCCAACTACTTAAATATTACTTACAGTTCGGTTTATGGCGTTGCAAAATATTACACCATGTTTAGTTTGAAACCTCGGGGCAAATATGTTATTCGTGTATGCAAATCACCCATGTGCCACATGATTGGGAACAAAGAAATTTTACAGGAAATTGAAAATTCACTTGAAATAAAGCCGGGAGAAACATCGCCTGATAAACTATTCTCAGTTGAAGAAACCGAATGTCTTGGACGTTGTGCAAAATCTCCTGTTTTAATGATTAATGATAAAACCTTTACTGCTCTTGATAAAGAGAAAATTAAGAATATTCTTCAAACCATTCGTTTCGACGAACAAAATATAAAATAACCGTGATATCAGAAAAACGAATTGCCTTAAAAAACGCGGGGAAATATAATCCCGAAAATATTAATAATTACTTATCAACCGGAGGATACAAGAATGTTAAAAAAGCATATAAACTTAATCCTTCAGAAATAATTGATTTATTAATCGATTCCAAATTACGTGGCCGTGGCGGAGCAGGATTTCCAACCGGATTGAAGGAAAAATTTACAAATGAATCGGTATGCAACCGGTGTATTCAAAAATATATTGTTTGCAATGCCGATGAAGGTGAGCCCGGAACATTTAAAGACCGGGTAATTATGGAACAAGACCCTCATGTATTAATTGAAGGAATGCTGATTGCCGCATATGCTATTGGTGCTACCAAAGGTTTTATTTATATCAGGGGAGAATATACAGATTCAATTAAAATTGTTCGAAATGCTTTAGAACAAGCATATCAGAATGGATTATTAGGGAAAAATATTTTTGAAAGCGGGTTTGACCTTGATTTGGAGATAAAATTAGGTGCAGGTTCTTACTTATGTGGAGAGGAGCTTACACTACTTGAATCGCTCGAAGGGAAACGTGGTTACCCCAGAATAAAACCACCTTTCCCTGCTGAAAAAGGATTGTTTGGAATGCCTACACTGATAAATAATGTGGAAACATTTGCTCATATTCCATACATTATTGAATATGGTGCTGAGCATTACAAATCAATAGGCACAGCAAACACTCCGGGAACAAAAATATTTACAATTAGTGGCGACGTAAATAAACCGGGATATTACGAAACAGCTCTTGGTGTTACTCTTCGCCAACTTATAAGGGATCTTGCTGGTGGAGTAAAAAACAATAAAAAAATTAAAGCTGTCCTTATTGGAGGGGCTGCAGGTACTTTTGTTGACGAATCAGTGATGGAAACTCCAATTGGATTTGATACATTAAAAGAAAAAGGGGCTGTATTAGGCTCTGGAGCAATAATGGTAATGAGCGAAGAACGTTCTCTTTTCGATATGTTACATTCAATCCTTGAGTTTTTTAAACACGAATCATGTGGTAAATGTGTACCATGCAGAATTGGAACATCACAACTTTTACTAATCATGAGTGATTCAAAAAAAACAGTGTCTGAAAGAAAAACAATACTCGAAAAATTGCTTTATGAAGCTGAATACATGGCAAAATCTTCTCTTTGCCCTTTAGGCCAATCACCCATTATACCAATTCGAAGTATTAACCAGTTTTTTAACGATCAATTTTAAAAGAAAAGCAATGAGCAAAATAATTACAATAAAAATTGATGGAAAAATAATACAAACTACTGAAGGTTCAAACCTCTTGCAAGTAGCTCATGATAATGAAATACATATTCCCAGCTTATGCTATCATAAAAAACTTACTCCGACCGGGGCATGCAGGTTATGTGTTACAAAAATAAACGGTACAAACGGGCTGGTTATGTCGTGCACAGTATCCGTAAAAGAAGGAATGGAAGTTATTGCATTTGATAATGAACTGGAAGAAACCCGAAAACATACACTTGATTATTTACTGGCTGAGCATAACGGGATTTACGATGGGGCTTATATTGATGAGTTTCGTGAGTGGGTTAAACTGTATGGATTAGATGATCCTAAAAACCGGAAATATTTGAATATTAACAAAGAACTAAATTATAAAACCGACGACAGCTCTCCTATTCTAACTTATGATGCTACAAAATGCATAAAATGCTTCCGATGTATAAAAGGTTGCGACGAAATACAGGGTAAAAACGTATTGTCATTTTCAGAGCGGGGTATTACCTCATACATTATTGCAGGACTCGATAAATGGAACGAATCGGAATGCGACGGTTGTGGCGAATGTGTTCAGCTTTGCCCGACAGGAGCATTGGTTGAAAAACCACACCGGCAAGAAATCCAATTAGAGAAAATCGAAAAAAAAGTCCGCACTACCTGTCCATACTGTGGTGTAGGTTGTCAGCTCGAATTGTATATTCAGGATGGAAAAATTGTCAGATCAAACGGAGTTGAAGGTATTTTGCCAAACAACGGCCGCCTTTGTGTCAAAGGCCGTTTTGGATACGATTTTGTCAGCAGTCCTAAACGATTAACAAAACCTCTGATTAAAAAAAACGGGGAATTTGTTGAAGCTGAATGGGATGAAGCTCTTCATCTTATTGCAAGTAAATTTTTAGAAATTAAACAAAAATATGGCAATGATGCTTTAGCCGGGTATGCTTCGGCAAAATGTACCAACGAAGACAATTATATTTTTCAGAAGTTTACCCGCCAGGTATTTGGCACAAACAATATTGATTATTGCACCCGTTTATGCCATGCATCAACAGTAACTGCTATGTTAAAATCTATTGGTGACGGAGCAGGCAGCAACTCCATTGAAGATTTTGCAACAACCGATTGCCTGTTTGTTACAGGAAATAATATGATTGAAACCCATCCGGTAACAGCAACTTATGTAAAAAATGGGAAATACAAAGGACAAAAGCTAATTGTTTGCGACCCCAAATGGACTCCATTGGTTCGTTATGCTGATATATGGCTGCAACCCAGGCTAGGAACCGATGTAGCTTTACTTAATGGTATGATTCATATTATTATTAAAGAAGATTTAATAAAACAAGACTTTATAAAAAACCGTGTTGATGGTAGCATGGAAGCATTTTATGAATTAAAAAACCTGGTAAAAGATTGTACTCCTGAAAAAACTGAAGAAATTACTTCTGTACCTAAGGATAAATTAATTGCTGCAGCCAGAATGTATGCAACTGCCGAAACATCAATGATTGCAACCGGCATGGGAATGAGCCAGCAAGTTACTGGAACAAACAATGTTTTTGCTTTAATAAACATGATGCTTATCACTGGTCAAATAGGAAAAGAACGTGCCGGAATCGATCCCCCTCGTGGACAAAATAATGTTCAGGGAGCTACTGACGTTGGTTGTTCGCCTGTTTTTTATCCGGGTTATATTCCTGTTATTAATGATGAAAACCGAAAGCGTGTTGCCAAAATCTGGAATATCCCGTATGAAAACCTGTCAGCAAAACCTGGATTAACCACCGTTGAAATTATGCATGCCGCACATGAAGGGAAAATTAAAGCATTGTATATCATGGGTGAAAATCCCATGCTCACCGATCCTGATTTGAATCATACAGAACATGCCATTAAGAAACTTGGTTTTCTGGTTGTACAGGATATATTTCATACCGAAACCACACCATATGCCGATGTTATTTTACCAGCATCATCGTTTGCCGAAAAAGACGGGACATTTGTTAATTCCGACCGGCGTGTTTTACGCGTTCGAAAAGCAGTTGAATTACCCGGAGAAGCCCGCGAAGACTGGAAAATAGTTGTAGCTATTGCTGAAAAAATGGGGTATAACATTGGAAAATATACAAATGCTGCTGAAATTTTTGATGAGATTGCACAAGCAGCCCCCATGATGGCAGGAATTTCGTACAACAGGATTGAAAAACAGGGAATTCAATGGCCCTGTCCAACAAAAGATCATCCCGGAACAAGCACTTTATTTTTGGAGAAGTTTAATACTCCCAACGGGAAAGCCAAATTAAATCCAGTTCAATATATTCCACAATCGGAGCAAGCATCGAATGAATTTCCATTTGTTTTAAATAGCGGGCGAATTTTATATCACTATCATACAGCTACCATGTCGCGAAAAAACAAATCACTTACCGATTTTGCAAACGAATCTTATGTTTTAATGAATCCCGGAGATGCTGTTAAGTTTGGCTTTATTGATGGCGAGAAAGTAAGAGTATCATCAAAACAAGGTAAACTGGAAACAACGCTTAATGTGAGCGATCAGGTTGCCGATGGAGAATTATTTATGCCCTGGCATTATTCAGAATCACCTGTAAACAGGCTTACACGAAGCGACCTGGACCCGTTTTCACGCATTGCCGCTTTTAAACTAACTGCCTGCAAAGTGGAAAAAATATAAGTTTATTCTTTAGAGTGTTTGAGCAGCCCTAAGATATCTCTTACTTTTTGTAAAAATCTTTTTTCTTTTTGTTGTATAAAATCAAGTAATACTGAAGAAAATTCGGGTGCTCTTAAATATCCATACGACTTGTGTGGATTTTTTTCATTATCTACTTCATAATTATTATTCACAATAAAATCAATGGCCTTTATTCCATGTTCATTTTCATCAAAATCGTTTTTCAGGCTGTAGTTTATTGCAACATCATCTTCGAGATCGGAAAAATTGTACCAATTCTTTTGAACTCCCGGTGGTGTTTTTAATTTTGAATCATTCAAAACAAATATCTTCTCTTGCGCTATCTTTGCTCTTACAAAAGGAATTCCCAGCGGAGAACCTATTGTAGCAAATGTGTTTATCTTAAAATCAGGTAGATTAAAGGTAAGAATATCAAACGCAACAATTGATCCCATGCTATGAGCAATAAGGAAAATATCATCTTTTTTGTGTTTTTTCAATGCTTCAATAATTCTATTTCTAATCTTATCCCGTGCAAAATAACTCGATCCGTTAAGATTAATTTTCTCATTTTCATAATATGCCTCCAGGTCTTTAAAATAATTGTGAATTATAGTACTTGAGATAAATGAATAATTCACGGTCATATCATCATTTAAAAAAATCTTATCGGCTGCTTCATCAAACCAGTCTAAAATCTTTTTTCGGATCGGATGATTTATTCCCGCTTTAGTTTCCTTCCCGGGTACATATTTATCATTAAAAAATAGTAGGTGTTTTTTATCAGTTATGGTTTCGTCTAAAGGTTTTTCATGTAAAATATCGGCCCAATAAATAAGTTCAAATTCAGGAAATTCAAAATCCTTCCCGGTTTTTCTCAGTCCTTCCAGCATAGCTTCTTTCCACCAGTTCTGAAGTGTTTCTTTTGGTGGTTTATTTCCTAATCCATGAATACCAATAATAATTTTTGCCATAAATCACAATACAATTTAAGAATTCAACTGATCTTTCAGCCATTTTGCCCTGTCTGTAGTTATTCCGTCAACACCCCATTCAAATAACATTTTGGCTTTACCCGGGTTATTGACTGTCCATATATAGAGCCTTAAACCTGCTGATTTTATTTTTTTTATTGTTTCAATATCCAACATTTGTCCTGCCCACAAATCTAACCCATTCAGGTTATATTTAACTACTTTTAAAATTAACCTGTCAATTGATGGGCGAAATACCTTTCGAATCCAGTAATAATCAAGCTCTGAAATTAAAAATACTGAAAATTCGGGAAGTTTTTTCCTGACTTCTACTAAAACGTTTATATTAAAGCTGATGATTTCTATTTGATTTGGCTTTAACCTGGAATCATGAATTGCATTTTCAAGATATGGAATAACTCTGCTTCCGCTTTTAATTTCTATCAGTATTTTTTTATTTTCGGGTACAGTTTTAAGAATCTCCAAAAGGGTTGGAATTTGCTCACCTTTATACTTTTTATTTTTATACTTACCAACATCCAGCTTTTTAATATCTTTTAAGAATGAATTCCTTATCCATTTTAGTTTTCGGGCAAGCCTGAAAGTATGCGCATCGTGAATTACAACAACCTGATTATCTTTAGTTAAACGGATATCAATTTCAACAGCATCTGCACCATTTTGCCATGCAAGATTTATTGACGACAAGGTATTTTCAGGTGCAATAAATGATTCACCCCTGTGAGCAACAATCAGCTTTTCGTTCATCTTTTAAACCTTAAAACAGGATATTGAATTTGAAACTTAAATGAAGTTAATATATTTAAAAATTAAAAATACCACATTCAATTGAATTATTTTTAGTTTTGTTAAACATCTTACACTTTTAATAGTCTATAAATAAACCCTTATAATTACTATCATGAAAAAAGTTGGAATTATTACTCTTCTATTGTGTGTTTCATATTTAATACAAGCTGAAAACACAGTAAAAATAAATCAGTGGCTTATGGCAGGGCCTGAAAAAATAACAATGCCCGTATTTTCTGATGTTAAAGATATTGAAGGAAATACATTTTCCGAATCGGATCTTTTAACCCGATTTCATGTTAATATTAAAGATATTTTCCCAAAAGCAAACGATTCGTATGCCATAGGTTCAAAAGTTTTCAGTTGGAAACAGGTTGAAATTGGCAACGATAGTATTTTAATTCCCGATATTGAAAAAAACAATATTGTTTTATTAACCGGTTATCTTACTGTTGATCGCTGGACTAAAGGGATAATAAATTTCTCAGCCAATGGGTTTTATGAATTTTATATTGATGATGAGTTAATCAAATCAAAACTTACAAATGATTTAAAAAATACCCGGATTGATGTTAAACTCGAAACAGGTAAGCATAAAATCACCGTTAAACTCTTAACCACGGGAAAAAATCTTAAAATAAGCAGTTGTTTTGAGTATGCTGATGAATTTAAAGATTGTAACGCCGGTTCAACTTTAAACCCTTTGCAAACAAAGAATATTAACGATGTACTGGATGGCGAAAAAGTCAATACTGCTCAAATTTCTCCTTCAGGGAAATATGTTATCATCGATTTTTCAGAAGTAATCAAAGGAAGCGGGAAAAGTAAAAAGTATTCTGTAATTTATGATTTAGTAAATAAAAAGAATGTTTCTGTTTTGAGAAATAAGGATATTTTGGATATTCAATGGCTTCCAAAATCCGACAAAATCTCATACATCTCAGAATTTGAAGGTAAATCAGAACTCTATTTATATGATTTTATAAGTGGTACTGAAAAATCCATTGCTCAAGACATAAAAGATTTATCGGGATATACCTGGTCGCCAACAGAAAATTACATCATATTCTCAGTATATAAAACTGCTGAAAACCCGGGTGATTTAAAACGGATTTATGAAGCAGATGATCGATTACCGTATTTCCGAAATCGTTCTTTTTTGTATAAAATTGATGTACTGTCGGGAAGTATTGTTCAGCTTACAGCAGGAAATCTTTCATCCGATTTACAGGATATTAGGCCCGATGGCTTAAAAATTCTTTTCTCAACATCCCGAATTGATTACAACGAAGTACCTTTCAGTAAGCAAAACCTTTATGAAATGGACATAAACACCTTAGAGTTAAAAACAATTTGGGAAAACAAGCTGTATTCAGGATTCGGGCAATATTCGCCCGATGGTACAAAACTTTTAGTTCAGGGTGGCCCTGAATGTTTCGACAAAGCAGGAGTAAACGTTTCCGAAGGAAGAATACCAAACAGTTACGATGGCCAATTGTACATTTTTGATATTGCAACTAAAAATACAGAGCCCATTACCCTGAACTTTAATCCATCTGTAAGCTCAGCATACTGGACAAATGCAAATGAAATTTATATATCGGCCACTGAAAGAGATTACGAAAATCTTTTTAAATACGACATCAAATCAAAAAAATTTAACAAAATACCCGTATCTGTTGATGTAATAAACAATATTAACTTTGCTAAAAATCAACCCGTTGCAGTTTATACAGGTACAAGCATTTCAACTCCAAATAAACTTTTTGCTCTTGATTTAAAAACAGGAGTCAGCACATTAATCTCGTATCCTGAAAAAGAACGATTTGCAACTATCCGGTTTGGCAAAACAGAAGACTGGAATTTTGTAAATAAAAACGGAACAACAATTTATGGCAGAGTTTATTATCCTGTAAACTACGATGCAACAAAAAAATACCCGGTTATAGTTAATTATTACGGAGGCACCTCTCCTATCGAGCGTTCGTTTGGCGGACGTTATCCGATAAATACTTGGGCTGCAAACGGGTATATTGTTTATGTTTTACAACCCAGCGGGGCAACAGGCTTTGGCCAGGATTTTTCAGCTTTGCATGTTAATGGTTGGGGGTTCGATGCTATTGATGATATTATTGACGGGACAAAAAAATTCCTTGCATCACATTCTTCTGCCGATGCTGTAAATGTTGGATGTATTGGCGCATCGTATGGCGGTTATACAACCATGCTTTTACAAACCCGAACAGACATTTTTAAAACGGCAATCTCGCATGCCGGCATAAGTTCTCTTACAAGTTATTGGGGCGAAGGATACTGGGGTTACACATACAACACAGGTGCTGCAAAATTCAGCTATCCCTGGAACAGAAAAGATATTTATGTAGAAAACAGCCCGGTTTATAATGCAGATAAATTCAAAAACTCAATATTGTTATTGCACGGGAATGAAGATACCAATGTACCTGTCGGGGAAAGTCTTCAATATTATCTTGCCCTGAAATTGCTGGGAAAAGATGTTGAAATGGTATTGGTTGATGGCCAAAATCACTGGATTCTGGATTACAAGAAACGCATTCAATGGCACAATACCATTATGTCGTGGTTCGACATGAAACTGAAAAATCAGCCACAACAATGGAACGAGTTATATCCTGAGAAGAATTTGTAAGATTATAAGCTGTTAGATGTTAGCTGCTAGCATTTTGTTAGCAGCTTTTTTATTTAATTACCGAATTAATTTCATTTACACCCATTAATCTATCACAATTTCCTCTAAAATCGTGGTAATAAACCAGAATAATATAATCATTTTCGGTTTGAGCATGGTTTCCTTCAATGTAAGTATAATCGGGCTTTCCTTTATCAACTAAAACATACTGGTAATTGTAATATCCTTGTTTCAGGAACAATCTGCATTCATAAGCTTTTTCTTCGAAACTATAAACCATCTTGCTTTCATTCGAAAACTCGTAATTGGTTAAAGCACCCCAAACAAAAATATCGCCTGTTTGTAATGGAACATCCATTTTCAGAGTAAAGTACACATAAGCATAATCGGCTTCTGTTGTCGGGTCTGTTCTTCCCGAAATATCAATTTTAAAACGCCCGTTAATTTCTGGTTCGTAAATGTAATCTTTAAATGTACGATCAGTATTCGGAGCTAACAGAAAATGATACATGTTATCGATAAAATCTATACTCTGAATATTTTCAACATTATATTCAATACTTTTTGTATTAAAATAATGAAATTCGTTACCCCCGTTAAATTTTAAAATATTGTAGTTATCGTAAATAATTTCATTTTCACGGATCATGTCTGGTTTTAAAACAACAATGTTTTCTTCCCAGTTATAGTTCTTGAGAATAACCAACTTAGTATTCGAGCCGGGATTATAAAGCTCGGTACCTGAAAAATCGAGTTTTATTTCCAGTTCCTGGTCATTATAAAAATACCCCGACTGCCCCGTATTTCTGACACTTGATTCAATTAGCACCATTTGCTCAACAACCATAAAGCGTTTTGTAATAACCTTTTGCGAAGTGTCATTATTTTCAAAAACCTTTAAAATATAATTACCCGAGAGTTTAGGTTTTATATTTTCGTTAGGAAAAGATAATGTATAATGTGTATAATTAACCGTTGTGTTAAATGATGATTGATACTCATCCATCTGGTTTTCAAAATACCCGTCGATATACTCTGATTGATGTAAGTCTGAAACTGTCCAGTCGGAATTGCAATAACTAATTGTATAGGAATATGATTTAACGTCGGCATCCAAATCGTCGAACGATAAGATTAACTTATTGCTGCTTTTTAACCCGATAACAGGAAAAGATATTTCATCTCCTGCTTTATGAAGGATAGCTGTTTTTATGTTTTTTTTATAGATTTTATCCTGAATTATTCCCTGTGCAAATACCAGATTAACAAGAAACGTAAAACTGAGAAGCATTACTATTTTTTTCATGTAGCCGTTTTGAGTAAAAAGCAAATATAAAAAAATAAGCCGGCAAATTATTTGCCAGCTTCCTTTGATTCTTTTTTAATCTACTTATTATCCGAATAATACTTCATAAACTGGGCCCGTTCGTATATTGTTGGATTGATTACCTTTTTATAACTTAATTTCCCGATAATTTCATCGAGCGATTTGTATCCTTTCGCTTCCATCCAGTTTTCCATTTGTTGTAACATAAAGCTAATTTGATGTGCCGAGTTTTTATAAAGAGTTGAAGCTACCTGCACCGCTTTTGCACCAACCAACAGGTTTTTCATAACATCATTGCCATCGTATATTCCGCCAGATGCTGCTAAATCGCATTGTACCTTATCAGATACCAGGCCAATCCAACGAATACACATGGCATTTTCTTCGGGAACACTAAATAAGCGGGATGATACTATTTGTTCTTTTTCCAGGTCAACAGTAGGGCTATAAAAATGATTAAAAAGTACAAGAGCCGAAATATCTTCTTTCGAAAGTTTTATCAGGCTATCGGCCATACCCGAAAAATAAGTACTCACCTTAATAGCAACAGGTAATTTTGTATTTTTTCGAACTCCGCGGATAATATCAAAATAGATTTCTTCAATTTCCTGCCCGCTGAATTTCTGGTCGCCAGGTAAAATAAACAGGTTTAATTCCAACGCATCGGCTCCCGCCGATTCAATTTTCTCGGCAAAATTCACCCACTGGCCTACCGAAAAACAATTTAAACTGGCTATTACCGGAATTTCTACCTGCCTTTTTGAATCTTCAATTAATCGTAAATAATTATCTAAATTGTGTTTGCGGGTATAAAACGAAACATAGTTTTCGGCCTCAGTATAACTATTATTATAAGGATTCTTGTTTGTAATTGAATCTATCTCCATCATTATCTGTTCTTCATACAATGATTTCAAAACAACAGCGGAAGCTCCATTTATCTCCAGATTTTTTACTTTGCCGGCTGTATCTGTCATGCCGGAACTGGCTGCAATAATTGGGTTTTTTAATTTAAAACCCATGTACTTCGTGGTTAAATCAATCATTTTTTGAGTTTTTAATTTTATTTATCAAACAACTAAGTTATAAGAATTGTTTTAAAAATTATTTTTTTCGATATGCACAATTAATCATATGGATTCGTATTTTTGTTTTACTATTTTATAAATATCGATTATATGAAAAACATATTTCGCTTTTTATTCATTGCATACCTGCTCCTGCAACTTCAAAGTTGTACGAATAAACAACAACAGAATTTGGAGAAAGAAAATACACTCTCTGGCGATTTAATCATTTTTCATGCCGGGAGTTTATCTGTCCCGTTTAAACAAATTGCCGACAGTTTTAAAACAATTTACCCTGATGTGAATATTATTCTTGAAGCATCAGGAAGTGTAGATTGTGCCAGGAAAATTACCGATTTAAACCGTCCTTGCGATATCATGGCATCTGCCGATTACAAGGTTATAGACAAAATACTGATTCCTGATTTTACATCGTATAATTTAAAATTTGCGGCAAATGAAATGGCTATTGTTTATACCGAGAAATCAAAATATTCAAATGAAATTAACCAGCAAAACTGGCACGAAGTCTTGTTGAAAAACGATGTTATTTATGGGCGATCCGATCCTGATTCTGATCCCTGTGGTTATCGATCAATTTTTACAATCAAGTTGGCAGAAAATTATTATAAAATAAATAATCTGGCAGAAATTCTTATAAATAAAGATAAAAAATATATCCGCCCTAAAGAAACCGATTTAATCGCATTGCTCGAAACCAACACGGTAGATTACATTTTCCTGTATCGTTCTGTTGCCGAGCAACATCATTTAAAGTATATCCTGTTGCCTGATGAAATAAATTTAAAAAATCCGGAATTTGAAAACAGCTATACAACAGCCACAACAGATATTGCAGGAAAAACTCCCGGTGAGAAAACAACTATGAAAGGTGAAGCAATGATTTATGGAGTTACTCTTCTTACCAATGCCCCTAATAAAGCTACAGCAAAAGTGTTTCTAAAGTTTCTTTTAAGTAAGGATGGTGGTTTAAAAATTATGGAACGAAATGGCCAGCCTGTATTTAGTATTGATATTCCTGATGAATTAAAATAATTTGTTTTGAAAAAATTTGGAAGTTTACAATTGATCATGATTTTTTTAGGCGGGCTTGTTTTGCTTTTCATAATTGCTCCGCTTATTGGCATGTTTATACATACTACTCCCAACGATTTGTTTTCAACGATTAACGATAATCAGGTTGCAGGAAGTATTTGGTTAACTCTATGGGTTTCATTTGCCGGGACATTTGTATTTTCAATTTTTTCAATTCCATTAGCGTATTTACTTGCACGCAAGAAGTTCCTGATGAAACAACTTGTTTTGGGAATTATCGATTTACCCGTGGTTATTCCACACGCAGCCGCGGGGATTGCCATACTTGGATTTCTCTCGCGTGATAGTGTTGTAGGTTCAGCAGCAGCAACCGTCGGACTAAATTTTATCGGGAATCCGGCAGGAATAGCTGCCGCCATGGCTTTTGTAAGTTTACCCTTTTTAATAAATGCTGCCCGTGACGGATTCGAAGCTGTTCCTGAACGATTGGAAAAAGCTGCTCTCAACCTGGGGGCGTCACCTGCAAGAGTTTTTTTCACCATTTCGTTGCCTCTGGCATGGCGGAGCATTATTTCTGGTTTTATTATGATGTTTGCACGCGGAATGAGCGAATTTGGTGCCGTGGTTATAGTTGCATATTATCCAATGGTTACATCAGTGCTTATTTACGAACGATTTGGAGCTTTCGGTTTAAAATACGCCCGCCCGGTTTCTGTTATTTTTATTACCGTGAGCTTACTCTTTTTTATTATTCTCAGACTTTTATCAAAACAAAAAAATGCTGGAAATTAAAAACATATCGAAACATTTTAACGAGTTCTCCATAAAAGACATCAGCTTCACGGTTAATCCATCCGATTATTTTGTTTTGTTGGGAGTTTCAGGAGCAGGAAAGTCCATACTACTCGAAATCATTGCAGGCTTAATACATCCTGATAAAGGAAATATTTATTTAAACAATGCGAATATTACTAATCAGCGTATTCAGGACAGAAAACTAGGCCTTGTATTTCAGGATTTAGCTGTTTTTCCACATATGACCGTTTTTGAAAATATTGCTTATCCATTAAAAAACAAAGGATTTTCAAAAGAAGAATTAAAAAATAAAATTGAGAAGCTGGCAGAAACAACAAACATAAAACATCTCCTGAAAAGATATCCGGGAACATTGTCTGGAGGAGAACTTCAACGCACTGTTTTATCCAGAACTTTGGCCCTTGAGCCGGAAATTCTTTTGCTCGACGAGCCTTTATCTTCGCTAGATGTACAATTAAAAAGAGAAATGCGTTCTTTACTTCGCAAAATAAACAACAAAGGGCAAACAATTATTCATGTTACACATGATTACGAAGAAGCTATTTCATTATCGAACAGGGTTGCTGTAATGCATAATGGCACAATTGTTCAGGAAGGAAAAACCGATGATGTTTTCCATCATCCCAAATCGGATTTTGTTGCTGAATTTGTTGGAATAAAGAATTTTTTTCACGCGAAACTCTTTTCAAATGAATCTGAAAAATATAAAACAGCTCAAATAAGTGATAAAGTAAGCTTCTTTATTTCAACAGGTTGTGCTGATTGTGAAGGAGCTGTTATGATTGGTGCCAATGAAATATTCCTGTCAAATGCTGAAATTGACTCTACCGCGTTAAATAATTTTAAAGGAAAAGTGAAAGAAATTATCCCTTCACGAACAGGAATTGATGTTGTTATTGATATTGGTGTTGATATAATTGCAGAGATTACACGTTCTTCGCTCGAAAAACTGAACATTACCGAAGGTTCAGAAATCTGCCTAAGCTTTAAAGCAACTTCGGTAAAATTTAACGAATAGTGCATCCCGAAGGATTTCTCTAACAATCAGCATTCAAATTCAACAAATAACTTATCCTTATTTAGTCGGAGTAAAAATAATTTCTATTTTTGCGGCCTATTTAAACTAAAACTATTTAAAATGACTGAAAAACCCCAATTTGTTCTTTTAGCCGACACAACAACAAATCCTGCTCCGCTTGGATTAACCGGCTTTGGTTTAACTACCATATTATTAAATCTGCACAATATTGGTTTATTCCCTTTAGATACAATGATTATGGCTATGGGCCTGCTTGTTGGTGGAATAGCCCAGATTATAGCTGGCAAATTCGAATGGAAAAAAAATAACATGTTTGGAATGCTTGCATTCTCTATGTATGGATTTTTCTGGATTAGCCTTATTGTTTTAATGATTTTGCCTAAATTAGGTATTGGTGAAACACCATCCGCAACAGCAATGGGTTGGTTTTTAACCGTTTGGGGAGTATTTACTCTTGGTTTAGTAATCGCTAGTTTTGCGCTTTCAAAAATTATGAGAGTTCTGTTTATTACTGTACTTATCTTGTTCTTCTTACTAGCTGCTGCTGACTTTACAGGTAATTCTACTCTTAAATTACTAGGTGGCGTTGATGGAATTATTTGTGGCAGCCTTGCCTTATTTATTGCCCTTGCTACTGTTATTAATGAAACATTTAAGAAAACAATTATCCCTTTAGGATAAGTTTAGCACATAAACATGTATATAACGGCATAGTATCTTTATGCCGTTTTTCATTAAAAAAATTCAGGTTGAAAAAATTCCCAATTATGTATTGAATAAATGAAAGACAAAACTTGTAACAAAAAGCAGATGATTTAAAACAAATATACTTACCATGTAATTATTATAGCCTGAGCCATATATAAAAATTTAAATCATCATTGTTAATAAATATCATTACATGATAAAAATCATTTATCTAATAATTTAAATATGTTTATAAAAAAATAAATTATATTTGCACGCAGTTTTTAAAAAGTACTTTCTTAAAATTTAAGAATGCAAAATAAAGTACTACGAGGAAGTCTTATTTTTTTGTTTTTTAGTGTTAATTTTTTAACAGTTTATTTAAACAAAATAGTTCTTAATTAGTTTATATAGCAAGAAAACAAAAAGTGGAATAAATTTTATATTTTATTTAAATTTGTTTAATATAAAAGTAGAATCAATAGAACAACTTAGCATGTCGAAAGTTATAAAAATTAAAAGAGGTTTAGATATAAACCTCCTTGGGGCGGCAGAAAAAATAATAAAAAAAGCTGATTTTGCTGAATATTATGCCGTAAAACCCACAGATTTCAAAGGAATACGCCCCAAATTGGTTGTTAAAACAGGGGACAAAGTAAAAGCCGGATCACCACTTTTTTTCGACAAATACCACCCCGAAGTTCAGTTTACTTCACCTGTAAGTGGTGAAATAACTGCCATAAACAGGGGAGATAGAAGAGTAATTGAAGAAGTTGTTATTCGTTCCGATACTAAAATTGAGTACGAGAAATTTAGTGTTGAAAATTCAAAAACACTTACCCGGGACGAGATAATTTCCATCCTGCTAAAAAGTGGTTTGTGGCCTGTAATAAGACAAAGACCCTATTCTACAATAGCGAATCCGAAAGATAACCCAAAATCAATATTTATATCGGCATTCGATACAACCCCCCTTGCTCCAGATATGGATTTTATTGTAAAAGAAGAAGCCACCCTGTTTCAGAAAGGAATTGATATTTTATCCAGGCTTACAACAGGTAAAATACATTTGAATTTAAATGCCGACTACCCTCCTGCCGAAGCATATACCCGGGCTAAGGGTGTTCAGATAAATTATTTTACCGGCCCCCATCCTGCAGGCAATGTTGGTGTTCAAATAAATAAAATCGACCCTATAAATAAAGGAGATATCATTTGGTACACATATCCCCAGGAAATAATTGCCATCGGGCGTTTATTTGAAAAGGGAATTTACGATGTTTCAAAAATTATAGCTCTTACAGGATCCGAAGTTTTACATCCTGTATATTTAAAAATAATTAATGGTGCTTGTATAAAGAGTTTACTAAAAAACAACATTAAAGCAGGTGAAAACAGGTTTATCAGTGGAAATGTTTTAACAGGAACAAAAATTTTGAACCAGGGGTTTATTGGTTTTTATGACAACCAGGTAACTATTATACCTGAAGGTAAATACCATGAGTTTTTTGGATGGGCACTTCCCGGGATTAAAAAATTCAGTGCTTCACGAACATTTATCTCGTGGCTGATGCCTCATAAGAAATTTAAACTAGACACCAATATGCATGGCGGCCACAGGGCTTTCGTTATGACTAATGACTACGACAAGGTTTTTCCAATGGACATTTATCCCGTGCATTTAATTAAAGCCATAATGGCGGAGGATATTGAGTTAATGGAAAAACTTGGCATTTACGAAGTTGATGAAGAAGATTTTGCGTTATGTGAATTTGTTTGTACATCAAAAATTGATGTTCAGTCGATTATTCGAAAAGGCCTTGATTTAGCAAGAGCAGAAATGAGCTAGAAATAAGCTTGTTGCCAATTATTGATAAAAAACTATAGAAAAAAATTAAAAATATCGATTAATGAAATCATTACGAGGATATTTAGACAAAATAAAACCAAAATTTGAGAAGGGTGGAAAATTTGAAAAATTCCATTCTACTTTCGAAGCATTTGAATCATTTATGTTTGTTCCCGATACAGTAACAACTAAAGGAACACATATCCGTGATGCCAATGACATGAAACGTACTATGACTGTTGTTGTTTTAGCATTAGTGCCGGCATTACTTTTTGGAATGTGGAATGTTGGCAATCAGCATTTTCTGGCAACAGGTCAGGAAGCTTCATTCTGGCAATCTTTTTTCACGGGATTTATAAGTGTTTTACCAATTATTGTCGTGTCGTATGTTGTTGGTTTGGGTATTGAATTTGCTTTTGCACAATATCGCGGACACGAAGTAAACGAAGGATTCCTTGTTACCGGAATGCTAATTCCTTTGGTACTGCCAGTTGATGTTCCATTATGGATGGTTGCCCTTGCAACTGCCTTTGCTGTTATAATCGGGAAAGAAGTTTTTGGCGGTACAGGAATGAATATATTTAATCCTGCACTAACCGCACGAGCATTCTTATTTTTTGCATATCCTTCCTACATGTCGGGGAATGAAGTTTGGACACATGGTATGATAAAAGGAGAAGGAATTATTGACTCATTTACAGGAGCTACACCACTTGCTGAAGCCGCTGCCGGTAATATCGACAAACTTCCCAGTGTTTCAGATATGTTTTTTGGTTTTATACCCGGTTCAATTGGAGAAACATCGACACTTGCCATACTAATTGGTGCAGCAATATTGCTTTTTACGGGTGTTGGAAGCGCACGAATTATGATTTCGACAGTTGTTGGTGGATTAGTTATGGGGTTAATCCTAAACATTTTTGCAGTGAATCCATACATGGAAGTTCCTGCTTATCAACATTTAATGCTCGGGGGTTTTGCATTTGGTGCTGTATTTATGGCTACCGACCCTGTATCAGCTGCACAAACTGCAAAAGGGAAAATTATTTATGGGTTCTTAATAGGGTTTTTAGCTATCCTTATAAGAGTTCTTAATCCGGCCTATCCTGAAGGAATGATGCTTGCAATTTTATTAATGAATGTTTTTGCACCATTAATTGATCATTATGTTATTGAGGCAAATATCAGTAAACGACTTAAAAGAGTAAAAGTACAAGAATAATAAATAATTGGAACATGAAATCATTTAGCAATACCTATATTTTTTTATTCTCATCGGGGTTAGTAATATTAGTTGCAGCATTATTATCAATTGCAGCCATTGTTCTTCAACCTTTTCAGAAAAAAAATGTAGAAATTAACAATAAACAAAATATTCTTACATCGGTAAACATAGAAACTACAGCAAAAACTGCTGAAGAACTTTTTAGCAAGTACATCATTGAAAGTTATGTAATTAGTCCATCGGGGTTGAAAAAAGAAGGAATTGACGCATTTACAATTGACATGAAAAAGGAGCTTGCAAAACCCGTTGAAGAAAGAAATCTTCCAATTTTTGTCAGCTCTATTGATAATGAAACCCAATATATAATTCCCGTTTATGGAAAAGGATTATGGGGCCCGATTTGGGGGTACGTTTCTCTAAACAGCGATCTTTCAACCATATATGGAGCTAACTTTGCACATAAAGGAGAAACTCCTGGACTTGGTGCCGAGATTGACAAAAAAGAATTCCAGGCTCAATTTATTGGGAAACAAATTTTTAACGAGTCAGGTTTGTTTGTATCTGTAAGTGTTTTAAAAGGAGGTACTGCCGATCCTTATTCAAAATACGAAGTAGATGGTATCTCGGGAGGTACAATTACAAGTAAAGGCGTTGATGCAATGCTCAAAGATTGCCTGAGTAGCTATGAATCCTATTTTAAAATTTTAAAAAAATAATATACAATGAACTCAGAAAAAGAACCTTTATTTTCGAGTAAAAATATTAAACTAATTACCGAGCCACTGGGAAGCAGTAACCCTATAACCGTGCAGGTTCTGGGAATTTGCTCCGCTTTAGCTGTTACAGTAAAAATGAAACCTGCCTTTGTAATGGCAATATCTGTAATGGCGGTTCTGGCTGTTTCAAATGTGGTTATTTCGTTAATCAGAAACTCGATTCCTCCACGAATACGTATTATTGTTCAACTTGTTGTAATTGCAGCAATGGTAATCCTGGTTGACCAAATATTAAAAGCTTTTGTTTATGATATCAGCAAACAACTATCTGTATTTGTAGGATTAATTATTACCAACTGTATTTTAATGGGTCGCCTCGAAGCTTTCGCCATGGGGAACAAACCCTGGCCTTCATTTTTAGACGGACTAGGAAATGCAGCCGGCTATAGTATTATTCTTTTAATTGTTTCTTTCTTTCGTGAACTGCTTGGTTCTGGAACCATATGGGGTTATAAAGTAATCCCTGAAAGTTTTTATTCTTTTGGTTACCAAAATAATGGTTTAATGATTTTACCTCCAATGGCACTTATAGTACTAGGCATTATTATTTGGGTGCAACGTGCAAGAAACAAAAAACTTATTGAAACTAAATAATTGAAAATAAAAGATTAAAAGATGGAAAATCTCATAAATATATTTGTAAAGTCAGTATTTATCGACAACATGATTTTTGCATACTTTCTGGGTATGTGTTCGTATCTGGCTGTATCAAAAACTGTAAAAACATCAACAGGATTAGGTATTGCAGTTATATTTGTATTAGGTATTACTGTACCGGTTGATTATCTTATTGAAAACTACTTGTTAAAAGAAGGTGCTCTTGTATGGTTAAGCCCTGATTTTGCTGATATCGATTTAAGCTTTCTGAGTTTTATCATATTTATTGCAGTAATTGCATCAATGACCCAATTAGTTGAGATGATTGTTGAAAAATTTTCTCCTGCCCTATACAATTCATTAGGTATTTTTTTACCACTTATTGCCGTTAACTGTGCAATACTGGGAGGTTCATTATTTATGCAGGAAAGAGCATATAATACACTTGGCGAAGCTACTGTATTTGGATTAGGATCAGGCGTTGGCTGGTTTCTGGCAATTGTTGGCATAGCTGCTATTAGAGAAAAAATACGTTACTCAAATGTCCCTGCCCCGCTTAAAGGATTAGGTATAACATTCATTATAACAGGTTTAATGGGTATTGCTTTTATGGGATTTATGGGAATAAAATTATAAGAAAACTGTTTGTCTATAGCTCTGAATTTTCAGTAAATTAATTTTGTACTTAAATTACTTTATTATAACAAAGAAGAGTTAAAAAATTTAAAATCAATATTATGCTAGAAGCTAATTGCCAATAGCTAAATACTAAAAGCTAAATAAAAATGATACTTTTAACATCAGATTTCACAGTTATCCTTCTTGGTATTTCAATATTTCTTTTAATTATTCTTTCGCTGGTAATAATACTCTTGTATGCACGCCAGAAACTTTCTCCACAGGGAGATGTGAAACTTACAATTAACGATGAAAAAGAAATTGTCGTGGAACCGGGAAGTTCAATATTAACAACTCTCTCGAATAATGGTATTTTTTTACCATCGGCATGTGGCGGAGGTGGTACATGCGGGATGTGTAAATGCCAGGTTGTTGAAGGCGGAGGAAGCATTCTTCCAACGGAAACAGGTTTCTTTACCCGCCGTGAACAACAAAACTTATGGCGTTTAGGATGCCAGGTTAAAATCAGAGGAGATATGAAAATTAAAATTCCTGAAGAAGTTATGGGAATTAAGAAATGGGAATGTGAAGTAATCTCTAACAGGAATGTAGCTACATTTATTAAAGAATTTGTAGTAAAATTACCCGAGGGTGAAACACTTAATTTTAAATCGGGTGGATATATTCAGATTGATGTTCCAAAAATTGAAGTCGATTTTAAAGATTTTGATGTTGATGAACAATTCCGTGAAGAATGGGATCAATTTAAAATGTGGGATTTAAAAATGAAAAACCCTGAAGAGACTTATCGTGCTTACTCTATGGCTAATTATCCTAAAGAAGGTAATATTGTAAAACTAAACATACGTATAGCAACTCCACCATGGGATCGCTCAAGAGGGACATTTATGAATGTTAACCCGGGTATTTGCTCATCATTTATTTTTTCTCGCAAACCAGGTGATAAAGTAATGATTTCCGGGCCTTATGGTGAATTCCACATTAAGGATACCGAACGTGAAATGCTTTATATTGGAGGCGGTGCGGGAATGGCCCCGTTGCGTTCTCACATTTTCCATTTGTTTCATACTTTAAAAACTGGAAGAAAAGTTACTTATTGGTATGGCGCGCGATCTAAGCGCGAGGTTTTTTACGAAGAAGAATTCAGGGAAATTGAAAAGAGATTTCCAAATTTTAAGTTTTATTTAGCCTTATCAGAACCTAAAGAAGAAGATAACTGGACAGGCCTTACAGGATTCATCCACCAGGTTGTTTACAATGAATATTTAAGTAAACACGAAGAACCTGAAGAAATTGAATATTACTTATGTGGCCCCCCGGTAATGAACGACGCTGTTCAGAAAATGATATACAACCTTGGTATTCCTGATGAAATGTTAGCTTTCGACGATTTTGGAGGATAATAAATAAATCTAAAAATAACAATTAAAAAGTTGTCATGCTTTTATAAACTCAGTATGACAACTTTTTTTTATTGTCACACTAAACCTATAAAAGTGTTGATGGTAGGTCTTTTAATTTTTCTGAACTTCAATATCGAAAATTTCATACCTGCTCCAGTCTTTCCAATAACGTAAAGCAATTTTCCTGACTAAATCCCAATAAACAGAACTATCTAAGCCATATATAAAACTTAACTCCTTAATTTCGTCAGCAATTTTAACTCTATATTCATCTTTAAGAGTTATTGAAATTTTCTGGTTTAAATAGTGAAATTCGGCTTTTGGCAATTTTAGATTTTCATTAACCGAGATCAAACCCTGGCCAAGCGTTGCCCCTGTGCTAACCTGTAAACCATCATTCAGGCAACTAAATGGTGGCTCCAATCCTGCAAGAGAAACAATCCTGAGTTCATCAACCCCGGCACCAAAATATTCTCTTGCCCGCACCCCCATTTTTGCCCCAATTATTGAATATACTCCAAGATGCCTGTGTAGTTCGCTTGTTAATACACATACTGACCACTCATCGTTACCATAATTTTTAATTGTTGATTCCATTATGGCTTGAACATCCTGAAAATAATCAGATGAATCAACAGAAATACCCGATAGAACCTGGGTTCTGCTAACCGAGTTAGTAAAAAACAAATCTTTAAGAATCCTATTAAAATCGGTAACTGGCAACAATTTAAGGTTATTTATATTTCCTGATTTTGAGTAGGTGAAAAGTTCAGGTTTTAATAAATAAAGTAGAACGGATTCATCGTGAAAACTTCCTGAGAAAGTTGTATTTGGAACAGAAAGGCTTTTATATAATTCGTTGCCAAGTTGAGTATTCATACATTTAATATCATCAATAATTACACTGTTATATTTGCCAATAGTTTCAGCATTTGTTATGGTAAGCGGAATATTTAACCCGATAAAAGAATTGTATGAATTTGTATCTGCCTTATAGTTATAACTTTCTTTTAGCATATTAAAGTTGCATGTCCATAAAACTTCTCTGATCTTTCCAGTGTATTCAGGAGATTCTTTCAAATAATTGCTTATTGTATTTAAGCTACCCAGGTTTATAAAAATAATTTTCTCGTTACAATTTTTAAAAACCCTGTTTAAAACATCAGTAAATAATACGATTGATGAATCATCCCGCGTAAGCTCATTTCCCCATGTAAAATCTTTTGCAACTTTGCAATCTATCGCAAGTGATTCCGTGTTCAGGTTGGCTCCTGTTAAAATTCCCTCATGATGGGTTGATTTTAGTAAGTTTTTTACTTTTAAATACCCATCCTTTGCATTTACAACACCATTTGAAGTAATTATTGCAAGCACACGAATATTTTGCGATTCTAACATTAAGTTTATAAGCCTGAAATCATCCAACCCACAGTCAGTATCAATAATAACATAGTGATCGGGTTTCCATGGATGTGCCATTAAATTTGAAATAAATAAAAACGCTATCAGGAATTGCAGGGTAAAAATTTTTCTCATATCTCTCTTTTAAAAAGCTAAAGTTATAAAATCTGAATAATTTTAGAATCAATAATAAGAACTTATTAAATTTGCCGGGTAAATAAACCAAATAAATTCTTTATCATGAGAAGTCTGCTTCTTTATTTTTTCGCCGGAATCATTCTCGTTTCGTGTAAAAACAATACCAATGAGGACTATATTAATATCATGGGGTTTACCCAGGGTACAACTTATAGCATAACTTACGATTCGCCAGATAAGAAGAATTACCAGCCTGAAATCGAGACCCTTCTTGCAGAATTTGATACTTCTCTTTCTACATATAACAAACTTTCGGTTATTACAGCCATTAACAGCAATATATCAAATCGTACCGATGATTACTTAAAAACTGTATTTACCAGTGCACAGGAAATCTCAAAATTAACAAATGGGGCATTCGATGTAACCGTTGGCCCTCTTGTAAATGCCTGGGGATTTGGATTTACTAAAAAAGAACAGATTACTCAGGCTAAAATCGACAGTATTCTCGAATTTGTAGGATACAATAAAGTAAAACTCGAAAACGATTCTATTATAAAAGACGACCCACGAATAAAAATAGACATGAATGCCATTGCTCAAGGCTATGCCGTGGATGTAGTTGCCGGATTTCTTGAAAAACAAAATATTGAAAACTACCTTGTTGAAATTGGTGGTGAAGTTCGTACACTGGGATTAAATCCTAAAAAAGAAGCCTGGAAAATAGGAATCGACAAACCTGTTGATAACAATAACTCGCCAGGTGAAAATCTACAGGCAATCGTTCATTTAACAAACAAATCGCTTGCCACATCGGGTAACTACAGGAAATTTTACGAGCAGGATGGAGTAAAATATTCGCATACCATCAATCCCCAAACCGGGTATCCTGTAAACCATTCGCTGCTTTGTGTAACAGTTATTGCAAATGATTGTATGACAGCCGATGCTTTTGCAACTGCATTTATGGTGTTAGGATTAGAAAATAGTATTGAGCTGATTGACCAGCATCCCGAACTTGAAGCTTATTTTGTTTACAGTGATAAGGAAGGACGTTTTAATGTTAAATCTACCCCGGGGATAGATGAAATCATTGAAGAAGTTGAATAAAATCAGAATACATATCCGGCTAAGGTTGGGAAAAGTTGTTTTTTGAGACTAAACGACCATGGATTAAAATCCATAGTTGTTTAGCTTGGCTTTATCTTTTTGAATATTTTTGTAAAAAGCTTAAATTACTACATTAAAAAATGTTATCTTCATCTTGAAGGTTAGATTAATGAAGAATAAATTATTATTACGATCATACCTACTAGGGATAATCTATTTTACTTCACAAAATATTTTTTGTCAACATATAAATGAGTTTGATAGCTTATACATGTATGGGGTATCTAATACACGTATCGATATTAATATTTCCGAGTCCTGTATAAGCACTTTGAGTCAAATGAAAAATTTGGATCATGTACAAAAAGCCAAGTTAAACTACTTAAAATCTAAATCTTATACTCAGGCATTAAAAAATAAACTAATTAAAACAGGCACAAACTCAATAGATAGCAGTCTTTATGCTGATTCAAATTTTGAGAAAGGGATAGAATATATAGATCATGGTTATGCTTCAAAAGGATTGCCCATATTATATAACTATATAAATAAATACGACAATACTATTCCTGACAGCTTGTTGGATTATTTAAACATCAAAATATGTGAAGGCTTACGTATAAATTTAGAATTTCGTAAAGCAAAAGAATTATTAAAAAATATCTTACAAAAACCAAAATTAACTCCTTTTAACAGAGCATATGCATATAATAGAATAGCTGCAATATATGATGTACTGCCCGAACTTACTTTCAAACAACGGGTCGATTCCATTAAAAAATATTCTGAACTGTCATTAACAATTTCTGAAAAATATCATTTTTATTATTTATTAGGGTTATCACAAAACGAATTAGGTTCATTGTATCGTTTGACATCTATGGATTTGGAATTATCTGAGTATTATTGTTCTATGGCATTTGATAATTTTATGAAAGCAGGCTTATACCGAAATGCAATGAACACATCAATCATACTAAGCGATATTCATATCAGGCGCAATGAATTAAAAAAGGCTACAGAATGTTTGTACGAAGTAATTGATTTATTGGATATTAATGAAAATGAGGATGTATTCATGCGAATATATTTGCAGTTAGCTAAGTCGCACAATTTATTAAACGATTATTATAAAGCGTATGAGTTTTTATCAATTGGCAGATTACTTGAAAAACAAATTTTCGAATCTATCATGGACGAAAAGGTAAATGAAATGTCTGCTAAATATAATTTAGCATTAAAGGAAACCGAAATAAATAAAAATCAACACAAAATAGATTTACAAAAAAAAGACATCAGATATTTAAGTATTATATTAATCATATCGCTAATAACATTAATAATTACAGTACTTTTCTTTTTAATGAAAAGAAGGAACTTAAAGCAAAGTCACGAACTGGAAGTTCTGGAAACAGAAAGACTCAAAATGCTATTTGAAAGTAAAAACAAAGAATTAGCACAATCGCTGGCATATAATATTGAGAAAAACGATATTTTAAAAATACTAAAAAATGATATCTCCAATGGAAAAAACCAAAAAGAACTTGTTGGAATAATAAACTCAAATATTGATACTACAAAAAACAGGCAAAAAGTTTTATTGGATTTCCAAAACTTATATCCAAACTTCTTGCCCAAGTTAACAATTGGACATCCCGATTTAACTAAAAATGAGTTAGACCTCTGTGCCTTGCTAATTTTAAAACTTTCATCACATGAAATTGCCGGAATTTTATCTTTATCAGACAGTACAATAAACAAGAACAGGCAACGATTGAGAAAAAAGCTGAACCTTAAGAAAGAAGCCGATTTGTATGAATACCTAAAGTCATTTATATAATTAAATGTATTAACTGCAATTATGAAATAATACATTTTAATACGCGAATGTCTTATTAAATGTCCTACCCTGTTCATCAGTCTAAAATCTTTAAATTGATATTTTTGATTATTGTTAATTAAAAAGAATCCAAATGAAAAAAATCTTACTCTCAATTATTGGGTTGGTTATAGTATTCCAATTGTTCTCACAAATTAGATACAAAGAAGGATGTTTCTCTGAATTACAAAAAGATAGTGCAGTGGTATATTCCTCATCTTTACGTCTGAATTCACCCTATCTGGATGAGAGCAGTACTTCCGACACAAGTTTACTAATGGATATTTATTCTCCAAAAGGAG
The DNA here is from genome assembly GCA_001768235.1 of Bacteroidetes bacterium GWB2_32_14. Classification (GTDB taxonomy): domain Bacteria; phylum Bacteroidota; class Bacteroidia; order Bacteroidales; family UBA12077; genus UBA12077. Next base: position 2,555 of record MENK01000030.1, on the reverse strand, counting down.
ATACATTAAAAAATAGGCCGGCTATTATTTTTGTACATGGGGGAGCATTTGTTTCGGGTAACAGACATCACGACGACATGGTATCCTTTTGCCAGGCATTCACAATGACAGGTTATATTACAGCAACAATAGACTATCGACTTGGAATGAATATTGATGATTCTAAAAGTGCTGTGCGTGCAGTTTACCGAGGCATCCAAGATGGCAGGGCCGCTGTAAGGTTTTTACGTGCTAATGCTTCAACTTATGGGATAAACCCTGATAAAATTTTTATGGTGGGTAGCAGTGCAGGAGGTTTTATTGCTTTACAAAGCGTTTACATGAATGAGCAATCAGAAAAACCTACTGAAGCTGAAAGTTATTCGTATGATATGGTAACTGCTGAACCTCCTTATCTCCAAACTGTCATTGCTCCTGATTTAGGAAATTATGATACAGGAGAAAATCTCGATCAAAACGGGACTCCCGATGCCATAATAAGCTTATGGGGTGCTGTACAAAATACTGATTTAATTAAAGCATCTGATCTTGTACCTACCATGCTTGTTCATGGGAAAAGTGATACGATTGTTCCTTTCGAAATAGGGTCTCCTTTTAATTATCCATCGTTCCCTGAAACTTATGGTAGCGATGAGATAAATAATCAACTTGTCTCTCTTGGATTTACAAATAAAGACTGCTACTTTGTCGATAATCAAGGCCATGAATTTTATGGTGTTACTAACGGAATGTTTAATGATGGAGTTTTTTTTAATGCTTACGGAGATACAATTTTCAAAAAATCATTGAATTTCTTTTATAATCAACTTATTAAGCCCGATGCTAATCATATTGTATATGTTAAACCTGATGGAACTGGCGATGGATCATCGTGGGGAAATGCTGTATCTGACTTACAGGGAGCAATAGATGCAATGGGTGTTGAGCAGGTTTGGGTAACCAAAGGAACATATTATGCTTCGGCTTATTTACCGGGCGAAACTGATGCCAGAATGAAAAGTTTTCAGATGAAAGAAGGAGTTCATGTATATGGAAATTTTAATGGTACTGAAACATCAATAGATGAACGTGATCATTTATTGATTGATGAGAAAGAACTAGGAAACTCTGTACTTACTACAAACAGTAATTCGTACCATATTGTAGTATTTGATACTACAGGATATTCTGTTGAAACTATTCTTGATGGATTCGAAATTAAAGGAGGAAATGCAGATAATATCTCCCTTCCACCACATAACTTTGGTGGAGGAGTTGTATTATCACCACAAAGTATTGTCCAAAATTGTTATATAACCGATAACAATGCAGAGATTGGTGCCGGAGCAGTTCTTTACAAAGGAGGGTTAATAGATAGTTGTTATTTTATCAGCAATACGGCTTCCCACGAAGGCGGTGGCATCGCTTTACTCTATGACGGGACTGTTAAAAACTCGAAGATATCGAGTAATGAAACTTCAGGTAGAGGAGCGGGTGTTTATATGGAAGGATTCTCAGGAACTATAAAAAATTGCGAGATAACAACCAACACTTCTGATGACTATGGAGCCGGGGTATATTTTAGGGATGTATCTTCAGCAACCATTCAAGGTTCTTATGTTGCTGATAACACGGCAGGCAAATCCGGAGGTGGAATATATGCTTACAATAGTTCAATCAATATTTATAGTTCTACTGTTGTAAACAATACTGCTACAACAGGTTATGGCGGAGGAATAAACTCATATAGTAATGCAAGCTCAACCATTGTTAATTCTGTGTTTATTGGAAATACAGCATCAACCGGAGATAATATTTACAAGTGTAGTTCAGGATGTACTACAAGTGTCAGCTACTCCGGAATTGAAGGTGGGTATGAAGGTGAAAACAACGTAAATATCTCCAGTGATGATTTTGCGAGCAGCTTTTATAAAGATTTGTATGATGGAGTTGATAATGTAAATCCACCATCAAAATGTTTAAACGCAGGGAACAATAGCATTGTAAGTGAAAGTGATTTTGACATAAAAGGGAATTCACGTGTATCTTTTGGTATAGTTGACATAGGTGCTTTCGAAAGGACTTCTTGTAAGGCATATCAACTTACTTCAACTGTTCCTACTGGAGGAGGTACTGTTAGTCCCGAAGACACAAGTATTTACTTAAATAATTCGCTGACCTATACCATAAAACCCAATACAAACGGAATTTTGGACGTGGTTTTGTTTAACGGATTAGATGTTACCGATCAATTAGTGATTGATGCGAATAATTACATATTTACAATAGATACTCTAAAAGCCGATGGAGAATTAAATGTTACATTTAATGTTTTACCAAATGTAGATATTACAACATCAGCAAGCACAGGAGGAAGTATCTCGCCAACCAATGCAAACATAGAATATGGTGGCAGCCAAATCTTTACATTGACTTTTAATGAAGGTTATGAATTCGATGAAGCTACATTTAGCGGCAGTGGAAATGTTACCGACAATCAAGATGGAACTATCACCTTGAGTAATGTTACTTCCGATGGCGAATTAAGTATTACATTCGTTATAAAACAATACGAA
>MENK01000029.1 GCA_001768235.1 Bacteroidetes bacterium GWB2_32_14 | reverse complement strand
ACTAATTTAAAAAAATTTAGTTAGCAAAGCTAAAACATACATTACCACCGTCAAAGACGGTGGTTTTTTAGATTCTAATAAAAAAGAAGCTGTCTCAAAAGGGCAGCTTCTTCACTATTATTTGTCATCCGGTTATTAAAACCAGCCTGATTCCTGAATATCAAACGTAGTTGTACCAATTTCAGCGCCATCGCCAAAAATATAAACATCGTATTGTCCTGGTATTAAAGCACCATTGTTGTCCCAATAAATTGTAACATCAAGGTCTTTTCCAATATAATCGACAGGTCGTTTTGCAGAGAAAACAATTTGTTGTCCCTGGTATTCGAATAAATCTTCTTCCGATTTGGCTAAAATATAATCATCTGGCCCTGCAATACGAAGAAAAATGTCGCGTTCGCCAACTTTAGCCAATACATTTTCTTTTATTGTAAAATCAACTTTTATTTTTTCGATTTTATTGATTTTGCTGTTCGCTTTTCCACGTTTGTTTATCGGAATTGCTTTTAAGTTTTCGGTACGTAAAGTACTTGCTAATTCAACTTTCCCGGTAAGATCTTTATTTGTTTCTTCCAGTTCTTTATTTTCTGTCTGGGCTTCAATTATTTCGTTTTTCACTTTAATATTTTCAGCAACTAAAGCCTGATTCATAGTATTTAACGAATCAATCTGACGAACATAACTTTGAGCAACTGCACGCAATGTTCCTAACTCAGCTTCCAATTGTTTAATTTTTGCAAAGTTGGTTGCTTTTGTTGTTTTAAGCTCAGCAATTAAATTGTCGATTTTTTTCTTTTCTAAATTTAATTGTTGATTTATCGAGTCATTATCTGTCATTAATTCATCATATTCGGCTTTTAATTGTTCCAAATGTGATTGCAATGAATCTTTCTCGGATGTTAAAACGGTTTGAATTTCTTCGGTTGTTTTGCGCTGATCAATATATAACCAGGTTACAACACCTAATAAAATTACCAGTAAAAATAATAAGAAAATTAATCCGCTTCTCGATTTTTGAGGCTGACTAACTACCTGCTTATTTTGTTGATTATTTTCAGGATTTTGTTTTTTGTTTTGATCTTCCATGATTTCTTAAATTATTTAAATACACGATTAAGTTTGCAAAATTAGTTTTTTATTTTTTAAAATGTTCAATATCTTAATTTTAATATTTAACGCTGATTGATAATAATTGGTATTTATTCTTCCATTTCAGAATCTGATAACAAATAATAACCTCCTTTTAGTACAATTTCCGAGTTAAGAATTTCATCCGAGAGAGTTACTATTTCAACAAAATTATCTTGTTCAACACCTGTGTCGATTTGCTTTTGAATAAAACCATTGCTTTTCTTTAAAAAGATGTAATTTGCATTATTGTAGTTGGAAATTGCACCCGACGGCAAAACATGTGCTTCTTTTTCAGAAATAATTATAGCAGCCCGGATGGACATTCCCGGATGCAGCGACAAATCGCTATTTTCGAACATGCAAATTGCTTTTGTTGTTCTGTCGCTATTATCTATTGAAACGCCAATACTTTGAATAATTGATTTGTATTTAACATCCTTACTGTGAACAGGATAAAAATCGAGTTTCTGTCCTGCCATTATTTTATGTATATCTTTTTCAAAAATATTAAGATTAATTACCAGGTTTTTATGATTTATTATTTCACAAAAAACATCTGTTGCTTCAATAAATCTCCCTTTGTTTCCGGTCAAATTTGTTACATAACCCGAAATTGGAGTAATGAGATAAAACTCTTTAACAAACTCGTCCTTTTCAAGAACAGAAGTATTTACCCCGAGCATTTCCAGTTGAGCCTTACCCGATTTATATGCTGCCTGTACTGCCCAATAATCTGATTGTGCTTTTTGCATGTTTTTTATTGATGCTGCATTTTCTACTGTCAACTCTCCCTGTCGTTTAAATTCCTGTTCAAAATACGCCGACTGGCTTTTATTTTCGAGATACTGTTGTTGCAATGCGATAAAGTCGGGGTGAGTTAATGATGCTATTCGTGTTCCTGCTTTTACAAAATCACCATCTTTCACAAAAATATCTTTTAAAAATCCATTAATAACCGGGGAAATAGTTGCTTTGTCTTTGGGCGAAACATCTGTAAAACCGGTACATTCAATTGTTTCAGAGATTTTTCTTTTTTCAATTTTCCCGGTTTCAATTCCTGCCGCTTTTATCTGCTCATCACTTAATTCAACTATTTCCCGTGATGTTATTTCCGGGTTATCTGTTACCGGTTCGGTTGTTCTTGTTTTGCATGAAGTAATAAAATAAATTGCAAACAGAATAATTACTAAATTTCTCATAATCGGAATTTATTTAATATAAAACTCAAGTTCAATAGCTGTTTTGTTATAATCAAACAATGTATTCAAATAGTTAAGTTTAATTTCGAGAGCAGTTTTAATACTTTGTAAAAATTCAAAGTATTCAATATCTTCTTTCTCGAATTGGAGTTTTGCAGTATTAATTAACACTTCGGCCTTTATTAATGCATTTTCATGATAATAAATAAGATTGTTCTGCAACTGGTCAAGCTGTAATACCAGGTTCTCAATTTCTTTTTCGATATTGAATTTTTGATATTCAAGGGTATTATACGCTTTTTCTGATTCAATTTTTGCTTGTTGTACAGAAGCATTTTGTGGCAGGAACCATAAAGGAAAACTCACGCCTATACTCCACCCGGTAAATCCGGGCTGGTTGTCTATTTCCTGGTTAAAATATCCCGCCGATATTGCCGGGAAATAATTCGATCGTTCAATATTGTGTTTTGCCTTTCCAATTTGGTATAAATTGTCGTAATAGCTTACCAATACTGAAGCTGAAAATCTCTCCAGGCTGTCACCTGATGGAATTAAAGTAATAATTTCAAGCGAATCGGATTCAGGAATAAAATTACCATCCAGGTTCATTACTTGTTTTAAATTATTCTCGGCAATCATTAACTCTTCTTTTATTTTCTGAAGTTCGTTTTTAATTGATGCATATTCCGTTTCAGCAATAATTTGCTCGAGAATTTTTGACTCTCCCAGGCTGTATTTAAGCTGAGCAATCCTCACGAACTCTTTAAAAAGGCCTGCTTCCTGCAGCTTTATTTTATATTGATTTAGTAGAAACACCCACCTCAGATAGGCTGTTTTTGTTTGTGCGGTAACTTGTTTTACTGCTAACGTGTATTCTGTTTCTGAAAGTGCCAGTTTCTGGTTAAGATACTTCCCTGTTTGAAAATGAGTTAGTATAGAACCGAAATTTTGCGAAATATCGAAAGATTGATCAATAAGTGCAGAATTTATTTGTCCGTTTTGATATGTAAACTGGGTAGGTTCAAAATTGATAGCACCTTGTTTTGCCAGCTTCGATGCTTTAACTGAAAGTTGTGCGTTTTGTAAGTCGGGATTATTTGTCAGGGCCATTTCAACTGCCTGGTTCATTGAAATTTTTTGAACATCATTTTTATTTTCCTGGGCAGTCAATAACATGGGAGTACTTAACCCGATGAATAGAATGATCGTTTTAACGAATCGTGGAATTTTCAAAAAAGAAATCTTCTTTCCCGAGTTAAAAATACTGTATAATATAGGCAATGCAATCATTGTAAGCATGGTTGAAGTAATAAGTCCGCCAATAACAACTGTTGCCAGGGGGCGTTGTACTTCAGCTCCCGAGGAAGTAGAAATAGCCATTGGGAGAAAACCCAAGGCTGCAGCCGATGCAGTTAACATAACTGGGCGCAGTCGTTCGCGGGTTGCTTTTAAAACAAGTTCACGCATATTAGTCATTCCGCCTTCTTTAAGTTCTTTCAAATATTCAATAAGAACAATTCCATTTAGCACGGCAACTCCAAAAAGAGCAATGAATCCAATACCCGCCGATACGCTAAATGGCATCCCCCTTATCCACAGGAATAAAACACCTCCTACTGCCGACAGGGGAACGGCAGAGAAAATAAGCAAAGCGTCTTTTATCGATTTAAAAGCAAAATGAAGAAAAATAAAAATAAGTAAAAGAGCAACAGGCACGGCCAGCTTTAATCGTTGAGTCGCGTTTTTAAGATTCTCGAATTGCCCCCCGTAAGTAATATAATTACCCGCATTTAAGGTTACATTATCATTAATCTTAGCCTGAATATCATTTATTACCGATTCCAAATCACGGTTGCGCACATTTACGCTTACTACAACCCTTCGGTGTGTATTTTCCCGTGATATTTTTGCAGGCCCCACAGTATAATTTATTTGAGCCAATTCACTTAATGGGACTTGTTTCCCATTTATCAGGCCAATATTCATCTGTTCAATATTTTTTATATCAGAACGAAAAGCTTTTTGAAACCGGACAACCATTTCGAATCGTTTTTCGCCTTCAAATATACTACCAGCCATTTCGCCTCCAAAGGCCATGGTAAGTTGCCTGTTCAACTCTTCTATTGTTAAACCATAAGTTGCTATTTTCTCACGGTTATATTTTACGCTTATTTGTGGTAAGCCTGCTGTTTTTTCCAATATAACATCGGCTGCACCGGGAATACCATCAATAAGTTTTTTTATTTCTATTGCTTTTTGATTCAGGTAATCTAAATCTTCACCAAATATTTTCACGGCAATATCTGCACGAACACCGGTAATTAACTCATTAAAACGCATTTCTATTGGTTGGGTAAATTCATAGTCAATGCCCGGTATTATCAACAGGGCTTCTTTAAATTTATCGGCAAGTTCTTCTTTACTCTTTGCTGATACCCATTCGCTTTTAGGTTTAAGTTTAATAATCATATCAATTTCTTCCATCGACATGGGGTCTGTAGGTACTTCTGCAGCCCCGATGCGGCAAACAATCTGATCTACTTCAGGAAATGTCTCTATAAGTACGTTTTCCATTTGTGTAGTAAGTTCTACAGTTTTTGTAAGCGAAGTACCTGTTTTTAATACGGGCTGAATAACAAAATCGCCTTCATCGAGAGTAGGAACAAATTCGCCCCCCATACGTGAAAATAGTATCACTGTAAATATGAGTGAAGCCAATGCTAACCCCAGTATGGTTTTCTTATGATCGTACGACCATTTCATCACGGGATTGTATGAGAGGTAAGCAATATTCATTATCCATTTTGAAAAGCTTTTTTTATTTTCTTTTTCTGGTTTTAAAAACAAAGCTGCTGCAACGGGTAACCATGTTAGTCCTAAAATCATAGCGCCAAGAATAGCAAAACTAAAGGAAAGAGCCATGGGGCGGAACATTTTTCCTTCAACACCACTTAATGTTAATATAGGAATTAATACTACAAGAATAATAATCTGTCCAAAAATGGCTGAGTTTATCATTTTTGAAGCTCCCTGAAAGGTAATTTTATCAATAAGCGTCTGGCGTTGTTCTCCGATAGAACTTTCGTAATCAGTCTTATTCGCCGTTATTCGTATGGCAATATATTCGACAATAATCACGGCCCCATCGATAATGATTCCGAAATCGAGAGCTCCCAGGCTCATCAGGTTAGCATCAATTCCAAAAAGATACATGAGAGAAATTGTAAAAAGTAATGCCAGCGGAATCATTGATGCAATTACCAATGCAGAACGAATGTTCCCGAGCAGCAAAACCACAATTAAAATGACTATTAAACACCCTAAAATCAGGTTTTCGGCAACAGTAAAAGATGTTTTTGATATTAATTCGCTGCGTTCAAGAATAGGGTTAATAAAAACTCCTTCAGGAAGATTCTTTTGAACTTCATCAACACGCTTTTTTACCTCCTGAATAACTTTTTTTGAGTTGGCGTCCTTTAGCATCATAATCTGCCCGAGCACTTTTTCACCTTCTCCGTTGGCTGTAATAGCTCCGAAACGATTCGCGTGCCCTAACTGAATAGTTGCAATATCGCGCATGAGAACAGTTACCCCGTTGTTGTTTTTAACAACTATAGAACCAATCTCTTCTATGGATTTTACCATTCCATCGCCACGAATAAAATAACTACGGTTCTGTTTTTCAATATAAGCACCTCCTGCAACACTGTTGTTACTATTAACCGCGTTATATACATCAATCAGAGTTATATTCATGCCTTGCAACTGTTCCGGGTTAATGGCGATTTCGTACTGCTTTAAAAAGCCTCCCCATGTATTTACTTCAACTACTCCGGGTATTCCAGACAACTGTCTTTTTACCAGCCAGTCTTGTATTGTACGCAACTCCATTGGGGAGTAACGGTTTTTATAACCGGGTTTTGTATCTAATATATATTGGTATATTTCTCCTAACCCGGTGGTTATTGGCCCCATTTCGGGAGTTCCAAATCCCTCGGGAATATTTGCCGCCGCTGTCTTTATTTTTTCAGCTATTAGTTGCCGTGGTAAATAGGTACCAATATTATCATCAAAAACAATAGTTACAACCGACAACCCAAATTTTGAAATGGAACGAATTTCTTTTACTCCGGGCAAATTTGCCATTTCAAGTTCTACCGGGTAAGTAATAAACTGCTCTACATCCTGGGTTGATAAGTTGGTTGAAACAGTAATAACCTGAACCTGATTATTGGTTATATCGGGTACAGCACCAACAGGAATCTGCATTACGGCAAACAACCCAAAAGCTGCAATGGTTAAGGTAAATAGTATAATTATAAGCTTATTTCTTATACTGAAATTTATTATCTGGTTTATCATAAGCTAACATATTATTAGTGGTTGGCTAATGGCAAGATTATACAGGTTTGAAACTTGTTTGCAGCAATGTACAAAACAGAAAGAAATACATGAATTGCCCCTTAAAGAAAAGGATAAAAGATTGTTGTCCATAATCAGAAATATAACAAGTAAAATTTTTCCCGAATATAAAAATAGGATAAAAAAAACAAATTCGGTAATTTCTTGCTTAAATATTGCACAAAGCAAAAACCGGCTATTGAAGCCGGTTTTAAAATTTGATATCCAATTAATTACACCGTTTTTCTCTGGCTATACACGAGCAATCCAATTCCTGCCAAAACAAACGGGATACTTAACCACTGACCCATGTTTAAAGCCATTCCTGATTCAAAATCAACCTGAACTTCTTTAATAAATTCTATTAAGAACCGGACAGTGAAAAGAGAAATCAGAAACAGGCTGAAAATGTACCCATGCTTTAACGATGTGGGTTTTTTAAGATAAATTAAGTACAATGCAATAAAAATTATAAGATATGATAAGGCTTCATAAATCTGGGTTGGGTGCTTTGGAACTATTTGGCCATCGCGGACAAATATGAATCCCCACGGAAGGTTCGTTTCTATTCCATAAATTTCAGAATTCATTAAGTTTCCCAACCTGATAAAGAAACCTGCCAATGCAACAACAATAACAATCCGGTCGAGAATCCACAAATAGGGTTTTTTGTTTTTTCGTGCAAAATAGAATAATGCGATAAGAATACCTATCGCGGCACCATGACTGGCAAGTCCACCATGCCATATAAACAATATTTCCCAGGGATTTTTTAAATAGTACTCGGGCTGATAAAACAAACAATGGCCAAGACGAGCACCTAAAACAGTACCTAAAACCATGTAAATGGTAAGTTTATCGAGTAACTCAATGCTTAATCCTTCTTTTTTAAAAATCTTTTGCATTATAAGGTAGCCAAAAAAGAAAGATGCGGCGAAAAGTACACCATAATATCTTATACTTAACCCCAAAAAACCTACTATTTCAGGGTCAACATTCCAGGTAACGTAATTCAGTATCATTTAATTTGTTTTATTAGTAAAATACAAATGTAAAAAAAATTCATTGGCTTAGTGTTAATTTTACTGAAGCGAATTGTTATAAAAAGTTAAATTCGATTTAATTGTGGTACCTAAATTGTAAATCTTTTACCTGATTATTTAAATAAACTTTATAAGTTTGTAATTTACTTTTAATAAATATGATGAAAAATAAAATATTCAACACGGTTTTCTTTTTTTTAATAATTATCATTACTGTTATCGGTTGTGCCAAGATTGTTACTCCTACCGGTGGCCCCAAAGATGCAGATCCGCCAAAAGTAATTTCAAGTAAACCCGGCAATTTTTCTACAAATTTCGATTCTAAAGATGTAAGCATTACATTTAATGAGTATATTCAGTTGAAAGACGTAAACAGCACGTTAGTTATTTCTCCCCCTATGGACGAAAAACCCATTATCAGGGTAAAAGGAAAATCGTTAAATATTTCGTTTGAAAATGAATTAAGAGATTCCACTACCTATAACATGTATTTTGGAAATTCTTTACAGGATTATAACGAAGGCAATCCGTTAGAAAATTTTCAATATATTTTTTCAACCGGCTCTTTTATCGATTCGTTATCTATTCAGGGAAAAGTGCTGAATTCTTTTGACCTTGTTCCCGTAGAAGGTGTTTTTGTTATGCTTTATTCCGAATTATCAGATTCTGTTCCTTACAAACAAATACCAAATTACCTCTCCAAGACAAATAAAGAAGGATTATATCGAATTAATAATATTCGCCAGGGAAACTACAAGCTGTTTTGTTTAAAGGATAATAATAAAAATTACATGTTTGATATTAATAACGAGGAAATTGCATTTACCGACTCCCTGATATCATTTCAGCTAAAAACAACTATTCAAACAGATACTATTTATAAAGATGCATTTCCTGATACTGTAGAAACAGGGACAAAAGATGAAATAAAGAATCAGCAGAAAACAATAGATACAATAATTACCCGTACATTTAACAATTATCCCATAAACGACTATGTATTCATGTTATTCACTGAAGATTTTGAACAACAATACCTGAAAAACAGTTTGCGCGAAGAAAAACAAAAACTCGGGTTTGTCCTTAACCGACAAGCTAAAGATAGCGTTATTTTAAGGCTAAATGATTTTCCTGAAGCAAAATTTATTAAAGAATCTTCATTTAAAGCCGACACATTTATTTATTGGTTAACCGATTCGGCAGTATATAACAGGAAAGAACTTTCATGCCTGTTTTCGTATCAGAAGCTGGATTCAAATAATGTTTATTTTTGGTCAAATGACTCTGTTAAATTAAGATATACTGAAGCTAAAAAAAGCAAAAATGAACAACCCGATACCAGTTATAATCCATCTTTTAATTTGAAAAATAATTCAACGTTTGACTTAAATAAAAAAATAAGTTTTAAAGTTCCCTCTCCCGTTGATTTTATTGATACATCAAAAATAAGGCTATATTCAATTATTGATTCCGTTGAAACATCTCTGAAATATTCAATTATTCCCTCTGAAAACAAAAACAGGGAATATTATTTTACTACTGTTTTAGATGAAAATACCAGCTATCGGTTAGAGCTTTTTTCTTCTGCAGTCAAAAATATCTATGGGCAGGTAAACGATACTCTTATTTATGAATTTAAAACCCAAAAGCTTGATTTCTATGGCAAGTTGCTTATCAATATAAGTGGAATAAATACAGGATCGAATGTTATTGTTCAACTTATTGAAAGCGGTAAAGAAGAAAAAGTAATTCAGCAAAAAACAATTGCCGAAAACAAGATAGTTGATTTTTCATACTTACCACCCAAAGAATTTATGATTAAGCTCATTTTTGATGCTAATAAAAATAACTCGTGGGATACAGGAAATTATCTGAAACATTTACAGCCCGAAGATGTTTTATATTACGAAGCACCTGTAAAAATTCGTTCAAACTGGGATGTTGAAATAAATATTGATTTATCAAAACGATTATAAGGATATGTCGGTATTACTTGAATTTGCGATGTTCCCCACCGATAAGGGAGCAAGTGTAAGCGATTATGTTAGCAAAATAATTGCTATGATAAGAAGCAAAAACATTCGTTACAAGTTAACAGCAATGGGTACAATTGCAGAAACAGAAACGCTGGAAGAAGCTTTAAAAATTGTGCAGGATTCATATACTATTCTCGAACCATTTTCCGAAAGGGTTTATTCTTCAATTAAACTGGATATCCGCAAAAACAAATCAGACAGACTAAATACAAAAATAGAATCCATAGAATCAAAAATCGGGAAAGTAGAAAAATGACAATTATCGTTTTTCGATAAATTTATGGAACAATTTTTGTGATTTTTCGTAAAAATTAAATTACATTGCAACACTCAAAAATCAAAAAAAACACCAATTTATTAACCTGGAACTTATGAAAAAACTTTTACTCTCTGTATTTATCTTATCTGCAACCGTTGTTTCGGCTCAGAAAATAATTAAAATCGATTTACAGGAAAAAAATACATTAAAATCTTCACAACAAGAAAATATTGTATCATCTGGTAAGTTTAGCATAAAAGAATCAATATCATCAATTGATTTAATTGCGAAAGAAAGCAAACAAGGAGAGTTTGTTCAGCTACAGGTCGAAGGAATGCAAAAAACATACAATGCCGGGAATCCTGATTTACCTGTTTATGGAAAACTGATTGAAATACCAAATAATTCGAAAGTAAAACTAAATGTATTGAGCTTTGATGAAAAAGAAATTCAGCTTGGAAACTATGGTATAAATACAAAAATTATTCCGGCCCAGGAATCCATTTCAAAAAGCGATGATCCTGAAAAAGTTCCGTTCAGATTAAACAAAGAGGTATATAGCAATAATAATTTTTTCAAAAATGAATTTGTACAATTAGAAGATTATGGATATTTACGCGATAAACACCTTGGATTTGTTCAAATTTCCCCTTTCGAATACAATCCTGTAAGTAATACTCTGAAAATACGTTTCAACTTTGAAATTGAAGTTAAATTTATTGATGATAACAAATCTGTTCGTATCGACGAAAAGAAACTGATATCTCCTTATTTTGAAAATTTACCTATACAAACAATAAATTCTGTTTCTGAAACCAAAGCATTAACAGGTGCTCCCGTGAAATACGTTATTGTTTCCGACCCAATGTTCGAAGAAACCTTACAACCATTTATCGAATGGAAAAAATTAAAAGGATTTACAGTTGTTGAAGCATATACAAATGATGCATCCGTGGGAACAACTACTACATCAATAAAAACATATTTACAAAACTTATATACAAGTCCTGCCGATGGCATTGCCCCAACTTTCGTTTTATTGGTTGGTGATATTGCTCAAATACCTGCTTTTAGTATGTCTGGGCATGTTAGCGATTTGTATTATTTTGATTATACCGGAGATATTTTGCCAGATGTTTTTTACGGGCGTTTTTCAGCAACTACTGTTGCCCAGTTGCAACCACAAATTGATAAAACCTTACAGGTTGAAAAATATTTAATGCCAGACCCTTCATACTTAAACAACGTGGTTTTAATTGCCGGAGCTGATGCAACATATGCGCCAACCTGGGGAAACGGTTTTGTAAATTACGCTTCCACTACATACATTAATAGTACAAATGGATTAAATGCATTGGCATATCTTTATCCTGCTTCTGCAAGCGCAGATGCTCAAATTAGAACAGATATTTCGAATGGTGTTTCTCTGGCAAATTATACAGCCCATTGCAGTAGCGATGGCTGGGGCGACCCAACATTTTCTATTGATAATATCTCCCAAATGACAAATGCAAATAAATATCCTCTTTTGATTGGAAACTGTTGCCAGTCTCTAAAATTTGAACTCGAGTCGTTTGGCGAAGAAATTTTAAGAGCTGAAAACAAGGGAGCCGTGGGTTATATCGGGGCATCAGATTATTCGTATTGGGACGAAGATTATTTTTGGGCTATAGGTTACAGAACATCAATTACTGCAAATCCAACATACGATGCAGCTAACCTGGGTTCATACGACAGGTTTTTTCATACACACGATGAAACAAAAAGCGACTGGTACATTACCCAGGGACAGATTAATGTTGCCGGTAATTTAGCTGTACAGGCCAGTACATCAACACGCAAAACATATTATTGGGAAATGTACCATTTAATGGGCGATCCATCGTTAACCCCCTATGTGAAAGTTCCAACAGCACTTACAGCTTCTTACAATAACGAAATAATTATTGGCTCGTCAGGTTATGAAGTAACCACCGAAGAAGATGCTTTTGTAGCTTTGTCTTTTAATGGTACTTTACTCGATGTTCAACTGGCAGGAACAAGTGGCATAGCTAACTTATCGTTTGATGCCATAAGCGAGGTTGGAACAGCCGATTTGGTTATCACTAAACAAAACAGAATTCCAATTATTGAACAAATATCAATTATTCCGTCAACTACTCCTTACGTTGTTAAGGATGTAGCCGAAATAAATGATGAGCTGGGAAATAATAACAGTTCAATTGATTTTAATGAAACTATAAAATTAAATGTTCAACTCAAAAATGTTTCAAAAGATTACGATGCATTTAATGTTGAAGCAAAATTAATTTCAACGGATAGTACCATTGTAATCACCGACTCTTTGGAAGCTTATGAAACTATTTTAAAAGATACTGTTTCCTTAATCAACAATGCATTTCAATTTGATGTTGAAAAGGATATTATTGACCAAACCCAGCTAAATTTCACGCTGGAAGTTACCGGTGAAGATAGTGATTCAAACCCATATACCTGGAATTCGAATATTAACCTTACAATTAATGCTCCAGAAATTGAAATCGGCGAACTATTTATTGACGACAGCCCGGGTGATAATGATGGAATCCTTGAGTCGGGAGAAACCGCGAACCTGCAGTTGGTTGTAACTAATAATGGACATGCTTCTATTTCTGGTCTCTCTGCAACCGCTTCGTTGCTAAGTGATGGTGATTCTTATGTAACACTAAATACTTCTCTTGTAAACAACATTACTATAAATGCACAAGGTGTTGATACCATAGAGTTTAATATAACCGCGGAATCATCTGTTGAAATTGGACAGATGGTTTACCTTGAATTTCATATAAACGATATTTTATACAATGCATATTCCGAAACAGGTTATAAAGAGATTGTCATAGGTGAAATACCTGATATTTTGATTTCTCAGCAAGGAACCGTTTCAACAAACTACACTTATTTCTATGATTCAGGAGGAGAAACAAATAGTTATTCTGATTCTGAAAACTATACAATCACCTTCACTCCTGTTAATGCAGGCGAATTTATTCAGGCAGAATTTTTATCATTTAATGTTGAGTCCCATTCATCATGTGATTATGATAAGTTAAAAATCTATGATGGATTAACAACAAGCGATGTATTAATTGGAACATACTGTGGAACAACATCTCCCGGAAAAGTTGCTGCAACAAATATCAATGGGGCACTAACTTTTGTATTTACTTCTGATGTTTCAGTAACAGGCACTGGCTGGAAAGCAAAAATAAACAGTCGTAAGGGTTATACTTATCAACTAACAGTTAACAATTTTGATGGGCCCATTGAGAGAGCATCGGCAGAGTTGAATGGACAAATAATTACAACAGGCTCCGATGGTATTGTTTTATTTGAAAATATTCCCGAAGGAATTAATATTCCGCTGAACGTAACAGCTGAAGGATATGCCGATTACAGTAAAACAATTAATTTATTTGAAAATTCAACGGATACTATTATTCTTGAGGTATCAAAACATGATATTACTTTCAAATTATATGATAAAGATAGTGAAACTGTTATTAACGGGGATATTACTTTTAATGGAAGTACTTTATCAACAATAAACGGACTAATAACTTTTCCTGATGTTGAATATGGCATCAATAAACCATACACTGTTTCTGCTGTTGGATACGAATTTTTTACAGACACTATTGATGTAACAGGAGATTTAACTGAAATTGCATTACTAGAACCCAAAATGTTTAATGTTACATTTGTCGTTAATAATTCCAAAGGCTTAATAGAAAATGCACTGGTAAACTTTAACGATGAAGAAAAATATACCAGTGCGAGTGGTGAAGCAATTTTTAATGATGTTCGCTATAATAACAATCTTCTTTATGTAATTCGCAAGGAAGGTTTTGAAAATTATATCGATACTCTTGATGTTGTTTCAGATATAACAGAAAACATAACACTAACAGCAGGTATTGCAACGTTTCAAATTGGCTTTAATGTTTCAAATGGCACCACAGCTTTGAGTGGAGCAACAATTATCTTAGATAATAAACAAGGTACTACAAACTCTAATGGTGATTATACTTTTAGCGAGATTGAAATTGGAACAGATAAAGTATTTACTATTACAATGGATAAGTATCTTAATTACATCGATACAATTGATATAGATGCGAATAAACAAATTAACGTTGTTATGAACCCCGAGGTTTATACAATAACTTTTAATGTTACCGATTCAACATCTCATCCGCTGGGAGATGTAAAAATTGATTTTAATACTTTATCAAAATACACAGATTCTAACGGGATAGCCGAGTTTACTAACATTGAACCTAAAACAGGTTTGGTTTATACTCTTTCTAAAACCGGATATACTTCTGTAACAGATACCATTGATGTTATAAATGAAAATATAACAATTAATCACATTTTATCGGTTGTTACATCTGTTGATAAAATCGACTTTTCCAGGTTCATGGTATATCCTAATCCTTCGCAGGGTATTGTAAATATCGATTTCGGAAATATCCGGGGAAAAGCACAAATAACTGTTTACGATGTTATTGGGATATCTGTTTTCAATAAATTTGTTTATGTCACTGACAAAAATATTGAAACCATAGATATTACAAACCAACCCGAGGGACTCTATTTTATTACTATAAAAACCGACTCTGGCGAAAAAACAAGTAAGAAAATACTGATAAAGTAAATTTTGAGCAAAAACCCCGGGTAATAATCCGGGTTTTTTTATTCCCTAAATTTTATGATCTTTATCGCCACATTTGTTAACCGTATGAATGAAGAACGCAAACGATTTTTTTTAAGCCTGTTTTTCCCGGCCATATTCCTTTTGATAATATGGTTTGTAAAAATTATTGAGATCAGTTTAAATCTGGATTTAGCATATCTGGGTATTTATCCATTAAAGTCAAAAGGATTAATCGGAATTTTAACTGCACCATTGGTTCATGCAGACTTTTCGCATTTAATTGCAAATAGTACTCCTGTTTTTATATTAAGTGTCGGGCTTTTTTATTTTTACAACAAAATTGCTTTCCCTGTTTTTTTTCTCACCTATTTCATTACAAATATATGGATTTGGTTTGGCGCCCGGTATGCTTATCATATTGGTGCAAGCGGGCTGGTTTACGGGCTTGCATCGTTCCTGTTTTTTAGCGGGATATTTCGTAATCATATCCGACTAATGGCAATTTCTCTTCTTGTTGTCTTTTTATATGGAGGAATGATTTGGGGTATTCTCCCGATTCAACCTAAAATTTCATGGGAGTCTCATTTAATGGGAGCTGTTGCAGGGCTCGTTTTGGCTGTATATTACAAAGGCCAGGGACCAAAACGAAAACTATACAGCTGGGAAATTGAAGAAGAAACCGATGATGAAAATCCAGAGAATGAATATTGGAAAATTGATTCTACAAATAATCCAAATGATTAAAGAATGAAACACCCGTTAATTTTATTGATATTATTTTTTTTATCAGGGTTGGTTTACAGCCAGCAAGAAGCATTTGAACAAACCGGTGTTGCCAGTTTTTATGCCGATAAATTTGAAGGTCGTACAACTGCAAATGGTGAAATTTATTTTCATGATAAAAAAACGGCCGCTCATCAAACCCTTCCTTTTGGGAGTATTGTTAAAGTTACAAATCTCGTGAACAACAAATTTACTGTAGTTCGAATAAACGACAGGGGGCCGTATGTAAATAACCGGATTATTGATCTTTCTGCATCAGCAGCTAAAGAGTTGGAGTTTATTGAAAATGGAATTGTTAAAGTTAAACTTGAATTAATCGCATCAACAAACGATATTCCCGACATTATTCCTGAAGCAATATCGAATCACAACGAACCCCACTATTACAAAATTGATGTTTCTGTTACAATCCCCACGGGGAAAGGAGTACAAATTGGAAGTTTTAAAAACGACGAAAACGTATTCCGGTTAGCCGAGCGATTAAAATCAAAATACAACGAAGAAATTTATATTGAACCTGCAATAGTTAACAATCAAAGAGTTTACAGGGTAATTGTTGGAAATTACAATAACGAACTCCATTTACAGAAACTCAAAAACAAACTTACTGTTGAATATCCTGATTGTTTTGTAACTACTTATAAAAAATAATCTGTCTCCTTTAATTTAACTTTTCAAGTATTAACGCATGACGCGGATATTATAAAACAAATCCGGAATAGGGTATTATCTGTTTTGTTTATCATATAGGTAAGAAAAATATAGCGGAGCAAGAAGTAGAATGGTTATACCCGGGTTAGTAAATCAAATACCCCTGAAATTAAACCTCATGTTTATCTTCGCGATTTCCCGGTTGGTTAATGGATCTTGCTCCGCTTATTTTTTTATAAATCGGGTAAAAGAATCGAGTTAAACAACAGTTTGTAAGTTCCGGGTGTCGATGCCCTGAACTGTGGACTAAAACTGAGTAACACTACTTGTCCTTTTCCCTTTTTTAACCACACGATTGAAGATTTATTCCCTATTTTTTCTTCATTTTCGGAATACCCGCTAAGGAGTATATCTTTTTCGGGAAATGTTGCAATAACTCTTCTATCCACATCAAAGAAAGGTTGCCATGTTGTAAATACAGGGCCCTCGCGATGAAAAACTCCTATTTGTTCCGGCAATCCGTAAGTTATCGGGTGATTTGTTTTAAGGTTTATTTTTAACAACGACCCCGGACATGCAAAGCCAGATTTGACAATATCTTTAGATATATCTTTAACAGGGAACTCAAATTCTTCAGTTTTTTTATCAGGTAAAGAATAACTTAAAACTCCCGAGAACAATTCGGTTGCTTCTCGCCAGGCTATAACTGTACCTCCATTACTAATGAATTTAAGAATTTTTTCGTGGCCTGCTTTACCCATCCCTTTTAAATATTCAGGAGGGTAATTCACAAAATACTGCTCGTTTTGTGCTGCATATTTCCCGTCAATTAGTACCGATTTCGCTTCATCGGGGATTATAATTACATCAAAATCTTTTTCAAAATCAATATTTTCAATTTCGCCGGGGCGAATCATTTTAAAAGGAATATTGTACGAATCAAAAACATACCTGGTCCATCCGGCATCCATTGCATGAAAATAACTTTCAATTAATGCTATTCGGGGCAAACTCAGTTGTCGTACATTTTTATTTATCGGCTCCTTAATATACAAGGGATTTACAGTAATTAATTTTTCAACATTTTCAAATTTTTCACCTTTGTAAATAATAAAACTACCCGATGGAACATTATTACCGGCTATTGTGCTATTTATAGTAAGCTGTTCAACTTTTAAACCATTTTTCAATGCTGTAAATGCTGCTAAATAGCTATTGTTGTAGTTAGAAGAAAGAACAACAGCATTAAACCCGGAATAGGTTTCATTTGCCAAAGAATATGGCATTTGAACAGGCTTATATGAATCAGCAAAATTCTCCATATTTTTATCTATTTCAATACTCTGAATTCCTTTATGCAAAGGAAGCGACCACGACGTGATATCATAAGGTTCGATAAGCTGCCCGTTGGGTGTATAATGCCGTGCCGGGAATTGTTGAGCTTCCATCATTTCTTTAATAAATGCCCTGAAAGGTTGTGCCAGAGGAATAATAATATCGCCTTTGAAATAACTTGTATTTTCAATTATCACATCTCTTTCAAGTTCATAAACAGCAACACCATGCTCATCGAGAAGATTAACCAGGTTAACCAATTCGCTCTTATCGTGTTGATTTTTAGGCAGGATATAAAAATACGGGGCTTCGGTTTTCCCTTTCTCTACTTCTTTTTTACACAGTTCGTTTCTGAAATTCAGTATTTCTTCTTTATAAACAGATGCTGTCTCAAGATATGCTTTTGTTGAAACAATCTCGTATTGGATCAAATCGCTTAACCTCCACCATCCACCCGTCCAAGGTTCTGGCATGTTAATACTTTTCTTATACTCACCCATACCTTTACCCCAAGCCTGTAATTCGTTCGGTTCAATATAGATCGGGGTTGCATAATTTACACTTGCTCCTTCGGTTAACATCCCGATAATATTTTTCCAGATACACGTTTCAGTAGCACCTGGCCAATAATCATCGAACAGGTAATTCTGGGTTACACCTTTTAAACCCGCGTCAGTAAGTTTTGTAATTGTTTTTGAACCAAATATTTTCATCCAGTTCCATATTCCCGCGTCAATATTTTCTGCAATCGGATCGTGAGGCGGAGAAACAAAATATCGTGGCCCGCCTGAGCCCATTTGGTGTTTTTCGACCATAACCTGCGGAAACCATTCCTTACTAAATAACATTGAAATTGCTTTTGTATCCTGCTGTGTTAAAGCAACAAAATCGCGGTTATTATCGTGCCCTACATACTTGTGATACAAACCGGGTAAAGACGATCCGTCATACTTTGTATTTTTATATTTAGTATAGTGTTCAACAACCATATCCATTCCGTCGGGATTGTGATTCGGCACGACCATGTAAACTACATTCTCTAACTGGTTCTTTAATTCTTCATCACCCGATGTTAACATTTCGTAGGCTATAAGAGGCAGCGATTGTGATGGTGCAACCTCGTTAGAATGCATAGATAAAGTAAATAAGAAAAAAACTTTCCCATCATTTACATATTGTTCCCTTTGCCCGGGAGTTAAATTTGGATTTAAAGCAAGCTCCCTGCTTATTTCTTTTAACCGGTTTAAATTTTTAATATTCCCGGCAGATGATATCAGGGCAATGTAAACAGGCCTGCCCAGGGGTGATTCACCAATTTTTTCAAGCTTTATCATTGGCGACACTTTTTCGAGTTCCTGTAAATAAGATACTAACCTTTCATAGTCGAAAAGCATTTTATCTGCTCCGGGAGTAAATCCAAAATAACTTTCAGGATTAGGGATATTTGAGTTTTGCGATATTAACGAACTGCTTGTTAACGTTAATATTATTGTAAAAATAAGCAGGGTAATTTTTTTCATATATATAAATGAGTTTAAGGATTTTATCTTAGACCACTGAACCAGGATATCCGTTTAATCAGCTGCAGGCAATTTATTAATATTAAATCATTGGTGTTCGATTAAAATTTTATTAAACCTTGTAATATGAATAATATTAAGCCTTTTCTTAGATTTCGCCACTAAGTGGCTTCATTTTTATTTACTATTTAATTCTACAAAGATTTTACCCAGCCTGCGGCAGGCAGGTGCTACGCAGTATTTATATTAGCAACGTAGTTGCTATATATTTGTAGATAAATACATTATAAAATTTATAAAGCAACATAGTTGCGACATCTTTATTGGTTTCAATTTTACCGGACAATAGTGATATTAAATATAAAGCTAAATCATGAGAAAGAAAACAGTCACCGATTTCTTTATTTTAAATAATCCCCTGTCTTTTCGTTTTTTTATTCGCCGGAAGTTATTTAATTTAGTCTCATGCATGCTTTTATATCTACTTACCTGCTTCCTGTATCATTAGTTATTATAATGATGGGCATGGGCCTGTCGTTAGAGAAACGTGACTTTACAAACATTTTTCGTTATCCCAAAGCTATCCTGACAGGTATAATTTGTCAGGCCCTTTTATTACCATTAATCTCTTTTTTATTCGTTGGGTTTTCAAACCTGGATCCTTACTTTAAAGTCGGGTTTATTATAATAAGTGCTTGTGCCGGAGGTTCTGCCACAAATTTAATTACTCATGTATTACGGGGCAATTTGGCTTTATCGGTTTCCCTGACTTCAATAAACAGCATGATAATTCTGATTACATTGCCTTTATATGTAAATCTTGGATTAACACTATTTATAGGAATTGAACGCGATATTCATTTATCATTTCTTGATACTTTTTTTAATATTTTACTTACAGTAATTGTTCCCGTTATTATCGGAATGATTATTCGTTCATATTCTTTTAAATTTGCAATTAAAGCCGAACAACCTTTAAAAATAATTTTACCTCTTGTCTTATTAATTGTTTTTACAATGATTATTTTATTCGGAGATAATAAATCAGGAAAAAATATTTATGATTATTTATTTTTAATACCCTGGGCATTGGCATTAAACTTTATTTCAATGGCTGTTGTTTATATAATTGCAAAATTTCTAGGCCTGGGCGGGAAAAACAATATAACTATTAGCATTGAAGTGGGTTTAAAAAATAGCATTATTGGAATTTTTGTAGCACAAAGTTTATTGAACAATTACGACATGTCAATGGTTTCTGTTATTTATGGTTCTGTAACTTTTTTTAGCACCATATTATTTGCATATTTAGAAAAGAGAATTGAACTTTGGGGCTTTACATACCGAAAATTATTCAGACATTGAATATAACTTTTACAAAAATTAAGTAACTTGTGCCCTTGAAACAGAACATTAAAATAGAAAGTAAAAAGAATATAAACTAAAATAAAATGAAAACACCGAAATTACTATTCAGAAAATCAATTATCGTATTTATTGCAGGTCTATTTGTAGTTATTCTTACAAATTGTACAGGAAAAAAAGGAGAACCGGTTGAATCATCAGAGGCAAAACTTGATAAAGATGCCGTTAAGCAAACCGTTCGCGATGTAGTTTACCCCCTGCCTACATCATACGAAGTTATTCATATGATAAATAAAATCGAAGCCAGTTATATTATTGGAATTACTAATCCTTTAGAAAATGTTGATAAATATTTTACGGATAAAGATCAGGCATTAAATCTTGGTATTTACAGTGCCGACCTTAGTTATGCAAGTACTTACAACATGAAACAGGAAGTAATGAATTTTATGGATGCATCGCAGGAACTGATTATTCAACTTGATATCACCGGTGCATTTAATAAAGATTTTGTTGATAAAGTAGAAGCAAATATTGATAATAAAGATACTCTTGTAAATTTAATTACAAATTCGTTTTACGATACCTACAATTACCTGGTTAAAAACAGCAAAGAAGATTTATCATTACTTGTACTTGCAGGAAGTTGGGTTGAAGCAATGTATATTTCGTGTAATATATCCGAAACTGTTTATAATAACCCGGAATTAGTCAGTGTAATAATGCATCAAAAAACAGCACTTAATAAATTAATTGAATTGCTGGTTCCTCACAATAGCCACGAGACTATTCAATCTATTTTAAACGATTTAAATCCAATAAAAACTATTTATGATAGTATTGATGAAAAGGGAATTACAGAAAAGCAACTTGAACAAATAATTTCACAAACAGAAGCTTTACGTACCAGAATTATTTCATAAAAAAATATAATTTATTTAATGCTCATGCTTAGAGGCATGAGCATTTTTTTTGTATTAAAATCATCCGTTATATCAAAAAACTATACCAGAAAGTTTGCATACAAAATGATTTTTTTGTTAAATGATAAATTTGGATTGAATTTTATGACGGGGAAACCGTTTTTTTTTATAATATTATACAGTTAAAATTACCAGAGATTAAAATATCCGGATAATTAATATCAACTATTCATGAGTGAATCTATATTAAATGCCCTGATTCATTTATTTGCTATTGTTGCAAATGTTAACCCTGGCGGAATTACTGCAAAAGGCAGAAAAATTGTTGAACAATACCTCCAACGTTACCTGACAACAGATTTGGTAAAAGAATATCTTCGTTTATTTAACAATTACTACGAGTTCTATCAACGAGAGCTCGACTCGGACGATGCACAAAATATTTCAGAAAACACCTCATTAATTTCATTTCAAATAACAAACGTGTGCAGTCAGATAAAAAAAGGATTGTTATTAAATGAACGCATAATCGTATTGTTACAATTGCTCGAGTTTGTTCACGAAGATCAGATTGTTACTGAACAGGAGCTTGAGTTTGTTAAAACTGTTGCTAAGTCGTTTAACTTACCTGAATCTGAACTCAATAATTTTAAAATATTTATTTTTGATGGTAATACAGACCTGCTAGACAAAGAGAAAGTACTTATAATCGATAACCAGGTTCGGGAATGGTCGGATAACATTGCCTGGGTTATGAAAAAAAAGGTTGCTCAGAAAAACAACGAGAACCATTTTTTATATAGGGAAAATTTATACGGAAAAATAGTCGTTTTTTATATTAAATCTATTAATTCATTCGTATTCAGATACACGGGAGAACTTAGTCTTTTTGCAGACAGTAAAAAAATTATCCCGGGGAGACCCTATTTATTAAAAAAAGGAGCTATAATTAAAGGCCCCAATATTGAAAATATATATTATTTTGATATTGCTTCGAAATTTATCAGCACTTCTGTTGATTCAAAGCTTGTTTTTTCTGCTGAAAACCTGGAATTCCAATTCAGAAACAGTAAAAATGGAATTCAAAAATTTAACTTTTCCGAAGAGTCAGGCCAGTTAATAGGTATTATGGGTGGAAGTGGTGTGGGAAAATCAACGTTATTTAATATTTTAAGCGGGAAAATGCTCCCATCAAGAGGCAAAGTAAAAATCAACAATTTTAATGTTCATTACAATAAAAAATACCTTACCGGGCTAATTGGTTTTGTGCCCCAGGACGATTTGCTTTTCGAAGAATTAACTGTTTATCAGAACTTATATTACAATGCCAAACTTTGTTTTAGTAATTACTCAGATGATGAAATAATCGAAAAAGTAAATAATGTGCTTATTGATTTAGATTTGTTTGACATTAGACACTTACAAGTTGGTAATCCATTAAAAAAATTTATAAGCGGTGGCCAGCGCAAAAGATTAAATATTGGATTAGAACTCATGCGCGAACCATTATTACTTTTTGTAGATGAACCAACCTCGGGACTATCATCAATGGATTCTGAAAAAGTAATGTATCTTTTAAAAGAACAAACCCTGAAAGGAAGATTAGTCCTTGCAAATATTCATCAACCATCGTCGGAGAATTTTAAGCTTTTCGATAAATTATGGGTACTTGATAAAGGGGGCTATCCTATTTATCAGGGGAATCCCGTTGAAGCTGTTGTATATTTTAAAACCATAACATTACTTGTAAACGCTGCCGAAAGTGAATGTACCTGTTGTGGAACAATTAATCCGGAACAAATTCTCCAAATTGTTGAAGCTAAAGAAATCGACGAATACGGAAAAGAAACGCGCAACCGAAAAACATCTCCCGAAGCATGGTATTACAGGTATGTAAATAACATTGAACAAGTATTAAAACCTAAGCACACAGAAGACAAACTTCCTGTAACAGAATTTAAAATCCCCGATTTTATCCGCCAGTTTAGAGTATTCAGTATGCGAAACCTGATCTCTAAAATTGAAAATAAACAATATCTTTTTATAAACCTGTTTGAAGCACCTTTACTTGCATTCATACTTGGTTTCTTTACTAAATATATGACTCCATCGGGCTATATATTTGCCGAAAACAAAAACCTGCCTGTTTATTTATTCATGTCAGTTGTTGTTGCAATTTTCCTGGGACTAACTATAAGCGCCGAGGAAATTATTAAAGACCGAAAAATCCTTGAACGTGAATCGTTCCTCCAGTTAAGCTGGTTTAGTTATATCAATTCAAAAATTGTTTTTTTATTCGGATTGTCCGCCATTCAAACATTCTTATATACTCTCATTGGAAATACCATTCTTGAAATTCATGGTATGATACTCCCGTTTTGGCTCATATTATTTACTTCAGCATGTATTGGAAATATGATTGGGTTAAATATCTCATCCGGGTTAAATTCAGTAATTGCAATATATATTCTCATCCCTCTAATCCTTGTTCCTCAATTATTGCTTGGAGGTGCAATGATTCCTTTCGACGATCTGCATAAAAGCCTCACATCAAAAATTCATGTTCCTGTAATAGGCAATTTGATGCCCACACGCTGGGCTTATGAAGCCATTACTGTTGAACAGTTTAAGAAAAACAAATTTGAAAAGTACTTCTTCGACGATGAACAAATAATTAGCAACAGCGACTATCGAACCGCGTTTCTAATTCCTCAACTCGAAAATAAACTTGAACAATGTATGATGAGAAAAGAGAGTGGCACGGACTCTGTCGCGTTAGTTAATGATTTGAAAATTATTACTAACGAAATCAATTATCTCGTTAAAAGCGCGAACACGCCTCCTTTTGAGTATATCCAACAAATTAATTATTCTGATTTTAGCGAAGATGTTGCAGAGAATGTTTTTGGATATTTGTATTTTGTTAAGACCATATTTACCGAAGAAGGTAAACTGGCCAGCGAACGCAAAGATATAATATACAACAATTTAGTAGCCGAGATGGGAAATAACGAGTTTGTAAAGTTCAAGCAAAATTACTACAATAAAAAATTAGCCGACCTGGTATTAAACAGAAATGAGCTTTATAAAATTTATCAAACCGACAACCAGCTGGTTCAAAAAAAAGATCCCGTTTTTATGTTTCCAACATCAAATTACGGGGGTGCTCATTTTTATGCTCCTGTAAAGATTATCCGGGGGGTTAAGATTGATACCCTGTGGTTTAATTTATTAATCATGTGGTTTGGAATTTTTTTATTATTTATAAGCCTGTATTTAGATGTTTTACGTTTAAGTATTCGTTATTTTTATAAACTAAATCTTAGAGAGAAAATCTCAAAAATGAAACAGTAATTCAAATACATTTTTATA
This sequence comes from Bacteroidetes bacterium GWB2_32_14, assembly GCA_001768235.1. GTDB lineage: Bacteria > Bacteroidota > Bacteroidia > Bacteroidales > UBA12077 > UBA12077. The sequence goes on along the minus strand of MENK01000029.1, from coordinate 82,919 downwards.
TTTTGAATTAAATTTGATTTTAAAACTTTGAATAGAAACTTATATCAATTTATTCCGTATTAATTTATTGAAAATGCAATAGCAGACAGATAATCAATGAAATTAACAATTGAAAAAACACACGACACTCCTTATGTGAATTTAGATAATGGACTTATCGAAATTAAAGGAAGATCAATGCCCGAAAATGTTCTTATTTTCTTTGAACCAATCTTCAAATGGATTAAAAAGTATGTTGAAAAACCTGCCGAATTTACAAAAATTGATTTATTCCTGTCATATACAAACAGCTGTTCAATAAAACACATCAGCGATATGCTCCGCATACTAAATACAAAGTATAAAGAAGGATTCAACATGAAAATTTTTTGGACATACGAACAAAATGACGAGGAAGCTAAAGAAGCAGGGCACGAACTGGAATCCTTATTAAATATCCCTTTTGAGTATATAGAAACTGAAACCGAAAGTAAAAATGTAAAACGTATTTTGGTTAAGAATCTTTTAACGGGTAAAATTGGTGAAATATCGCAACGATACTGGGATACAATTGTCGGGAACGGGCATGATAAAGATTTTGAATTACTCGAAAAATAATATTCTGCTCGTTTTTAACCCCCATTTGTTTGAATTCTAAAAAACACTCGATTGCATTTAATTTATCTTTACTAAAAAAATCAAAAGTTTTTGAAAAAATATAAAACCTGAATTTATTTTTATATTTGTTACAAATACCTTTTATGCTTTCAATTTGCATCCCTGTTTATAATTTCTGTGTTCATGAACTGGTAAATGAATTGCACAACCAGGCTTCTTCAATCGCGGTTGATTTCGAAATCATCCTTATCGATGATTTTTCTGATGTAAATTTTAAAAATCAAAACAAGCACCTTGCTGAGTTCCAGAATATAAAATACATTGAATTACCAAGAAACATTGGCAGATCAAAAATCAGGAACCTGTTCTTAAGCTATGCACAATACGACTATTTGCTTTTTCTCGACTGTGATGCTTTCGTGAGTTCAAAAACATTTTTAAAAAAGTATATTGACACTATAAATAATGAAACTGTGGTTGTATGCGGAGGCCTTACATACAATTCCGACAAACCTGGTAAAGAATACCGTTTACGATGGAAATATGGAATAAGAAAGGAAGTGGTTTCTTTCGAAAACAGATTAAAAAATCCTTACAAATCGTTTAACACAATCAGCTTCCTTATTAAAAAGACCCTGTTTCAGGCCTATTCATTTGATGAACGAATTACAGGATATGGACACGAAGACACCCTCTTTGGCTTTCAATTGAAAACACATAATATACCTGTTACTCATATTAACAATCCGGTTATAAATAAATCTCTTGAAAAAAATTCCGAGTTTCTTTTAAAAACTGAACAGTCGATTCAGAATTTAATTTATATCAAAAAGTTTTTATCAAATAATGCTGATTTCGAAAATAGTATTTCGCTTCTAAATACATACAATAAATTAAAGAAAACACGTGCATTATCCATTGTTTTTTTCTTTTGGTTAATATCACATAAGATGTTACGCGGGTTGCTTGCTTCCGGATTTGAATCTATTGGTTTATTCAGTTTTTACAAATTGGGATATTTAATAAATAAACAGCAAAGCTCTTTACCAATAAATGCAAATTGATTTTTAACAGTTGATGCCCTTTCACAAATCTAAAAAAACGTATCTTTGTTCAGTAAAATATAACAACACATCAATCCTGGTATGTTTTTAGACAGGTAAACGTTTATATTAAAATTTAAGAAAATGAAAATACGAAATATCTTTTTTTTACTTTCAATAATCCTCATAACTCATTTTAATGTTCATGCCGGCTGGATTATTACCCAACGAACTTACGATTCCGACGAAGGTGTTGAATCCGCTTTAATCGAAACAGTTTATTTGCAGGATAATATTATGAAAGTTGTTCAAAAGGAAATGATAACCATTTTTAATCTGAATACAGAAACAATAACATTGATGAGTCCTGAAAAAAAGACATACTGGACAGGTAATGTTGCCAACTACAAAACAGACATGAAATCTGCAATTAAACAGGTTATGGACGAACAATTGAAAAATGCTCCGGACGATAAACGGGAGATGATAAAAAAGGTTTTCGAAGGAATGATTGCTTCTGTTGACAATCCAAATCAGGTATCGGCTAATCAACCTAAAAATTATACACTCGAAATTACAAGAACAAATGAATCCCAGAAAGTTGCAGGTTATACGGCTGTAAAATATAAAGTGTTAGTAAACAATGAGCTCAAAGAAGAAGCCTGGCTTTCGGAATCGAACCGTGCACAGGATGTATTAGATATAAATAAATTTTATAACCTGTTTAGTGATTTTACTGCCCAGGCCGGAACAACCGATTTTTACCAGATGCACGAAAAATACCTCGAGTTTGCCCGAAAAGGATTCCCGTTAAAATCAGTTAATTATTACGGGGGTTACGAAACCATAAGCGAAGTAACCAAACTCGATAAAGAAAAAATTGATTCTTTAGTATTTGTAGTACCAGCCGATTTCAAAAAAGCAAGTTTAATGGAAATCGGACTGAATAAGGAACAGGAAGAATAGAATAAATTTTAAATAAATAGTATGTTAATCGTATTAGGAGTTTTATTAGTAGCCATTGCAATCGTATTCTTAGTCTATATTTTTAAAAATCCTGCCGAAAATGAAAAGGATATTAAAAATCAGAAGACGATAAGTTATATAGGATCTATTGGCCTTATGTTGCTGGGGATACTGTTAATCTTTAAAAAAATGAAATAAGAACATTACGCTTAGTTGTGCTTAATACTATGAATGACACATACTGCATATATCTTAATGAGATGATTGAGTTTAAGGACTCAAATCTTGAACATATTTTTCCTCTAAGTTTAGGTGGATGTAATGAATTTGTAATTAGAGTGGACATTAACAAAAATTCAATTCTCGGTTCACAGATTGACGGGAAGATGTCAAATGATTTCTTGATATCAGGCATAAGACGTCACAAGGATTTGCGCGGTCATTCTGGAGAAATTCCTAAAACAGTATTAAAAAAATCCAAACTTACGACAACAAATAGACCAATACAATTGGTATTTGAAGGTAAGAAAAGTCATTTTTTTGACCCCATTGATAAGCGAGTATTGACAGAAAAGGAGTCAATTGGTCAGTCTATAAATTCCACGTTTAAAATGGACATGAATCTCAGACTGCAATTCGTTGCAAAAGTTTTATTGGCTTCAGGTTATTTTATCTATAAAGAAACTTTTATAAAATATGCCGACCATGAAAGTCTTAGACGATTTATGAATTTAAATATTACTGAAACAAAAGAAAGCATTTCAAGATTGTCATTAAAAGTGATAGATATATTTCATGAAATTCCAGAAGAGAGCAAAGGATTGACAGGGATATTTAAAAACTTATGCAAAGTAATAGACGGGTCATGTGTCATGTTTTTGTTATCAACAGAAAATATTATAGGTTCTGTTGGTATAGCAGGCGAATATATGGGGACAATAAATTTTAAAGCTGATACTAAGATGTTTCCAAATGATAATGGATTTAGATTAGGACATGTAATTGGAATCCAGGACAATCAATTAAGACGTAATTCATTTTATGACATGACTGCAAAATTACACGAATTGATGAAAAAGAATAAATAAAGCACTAAGCATTAAAAGATTGCCGAGATAGAAGGTTATTCAGGGGTTGTAGCCCGCTTCAACTTTTGTGTAACTTGACAGGAAATCACCCGCAAACGGCAACTTTTCATACCCAAATGTTAGCTGCCATATTGAAAGATATCGGTTAAATAAGCACATTTTTCTCATCATTCCAAAATCATTCACACGACTGCATTTCAAAGACTATTTAAAAAATAAATTTGGAAATACTAAAATTTTGTACTTATATTTGTCGCATCATTTCAAGCATCCTTTCCAAAGGGCGTTTGATTTATAGAGAAGAGGGGAGAGATTAGGCTCTGTGAACCTCTAGCAACCGGAATAAATATGTTCTATGGTGCTAATACCTAACCCAAAGGTTCCGTTTATAGGGAAAAACCGAAGGGAAATTATAAACTAAACGCGAAAAAATCATGTATTGTAACCATTTTTGTGTAGTTTTTTTTGTAATAAGTCTTGTTATAACCAATCATTTTTGGTTTAACAATTTTACCATGCCGCTTATGCCTATGTGCATGCGTTAGCTGGAGAGTTAATTATCCTCCAAATAATTAAAAATTCTATTATCTTTCGGTTTCCGCTTAATAAAAATAATTATGACACAACATCAATTTCAATACAAAGGAGAATTTAAACTCGAAAACGGGCAATCATTGCACGACATCCAGATTACATATCATACCGCAGGTGAATTAAATGCTGCAAAAACCAATGTAATATGGGTTTGTCATGCTTTAACAGCCAACTCCGATGTGGCTGAATGGTGGCCGAATATGGTTGGTGATGGATTATTATTTGACACATCAAAATATTTTATTGTTTGTGCAAACTTTTTAGGTTCCTGCTATGGTACCACAGGGCCTTTATCAGTTAATCCAAAAACCGGAAGTCCATATTACCACGATTTCCCGTTAATCACGATCAGAGACATGGTAAATGCCCACGAGTTGCTTTGCACACATTTGGGTATTTCGAAAATCTTTATGATTATTGGTGGGTCAATCGGCAGCTTTCAGGCATTGGAGTGGAGTATATCAAATCCTTTGTTGATTAAGAATTTGGTTTTTATGGTAAGCGGAGCATTTGCCTCTCCCTGGAATATTGCTTTTAACGAATCACAACGATTAGCAATTCATGCCGATCCTACGTTTAAAGACAAATCTGAAAATGCAGGTCAGGCGGGTTTGAAGGCCGCCCGTTCAATTGCGTTATTAAGCTACCGTAATGCTGCAACATATAATAAAACTCAGCACGACGATGATTCTGGCAAACTCGAAAATCAGAAGGTAGTTTCGTATCAGCAATACCAAGGCGATAAGCTGGTTAAACGATTTAATGCTTTTTCATATTATGCCATTACAAAAGCTTTCGATACACATCATGTGGCCCGAAATCGCGGAAGTATTGAAAAAGCATTATCCTGTATAAAAGCAAAAACGTTACTTATTGCAATTTCATCCGACATTTTATTTTTCCCCCATGAAATGATTGAAATGCAAAAACACATACCAAACTCAACATTCATTGAAATTGATTCGCTTTATGGTCATGATGGTTTTTTAATTGAAACAGAAAAATTAACAAAAATCATTAATGAATTTATTAAAGATAAAATCAATATTACCTAAGCTGGATGTTTTTCTGGCATACATAAAGAATTAAGGATTTGACTTTATCAATTTGGAAGTCGTAAATTTAGAATATAATTTGAAAAATAGTTGCAATTAATCCTTTGTGCTCATAGTGAAATTCTTTGTGTGCTTAGTGGTTAAAAATGAAGGGAACAGAAATGAATCTATTAGATAAAATAAAATCAGAGCTAAAAGAACGAATATTCGTGCTCGATGGAGCCATGGGAACCATGGTTCAGTCGTATAAGTTAGATGAGGCAGCTTACCGTGGTGAGCAATTTAAAAATATCAAAAAGCCAATAAAAGGAAATCACGATATTCTTTCACTAACTCAACCAAAAGTTATTTTAGAAATTCATCAATCGTATATTGAAGCCGGGGCGAACTTAATCGAAACAAATACTTTTAATTCGAATGCTATTTCATTGACTGACTATGGGATGCAGGATTTAGCTTACGAGTTAAACTTTGTTTCTGCTAAACTTGCACGAAAAGCAATTGAAAAATACAGAAAAGACACAGACCTTCCCCATTATGTTGTTGGTTCTATGGGCCCTACAAACAAAACAGCATCCATGTCTCCCGATGTAAATCAACCGGGATTCAGATCCGTTTCGTTCGACGAGTTAAAAGAAGCATATTCAGAACAGGCAAATGGCTTATTAGATGGCGGAGCCGATATCCTGCTTGTTGAAACAGTTTTTGATACCCTTAACTGTAAAGCAGCATTATTTGCAATAAACGAGATTGCTGCAAAACGCAAATTAGTTGTTCCTGTTATGGCTTCGGGCACAGTAGCCGATCAAAGCGGGCGGTTGCTTTCAGGGCAAGTTCTTGAAGCTTTTTATAACTCCGTTTCTCATATCGATTTGTTAAGTATTGGCTTGAATTGTGCATTTGGTGCTAAAAGACTGCGCCCATTTGTAAAAGAGCTTTCATCCATATCCAGATTCAATGTGAGTGTTCATCCCAATGCAGGATTACCCGATCTGTTTGGTCATTATACACAAACAGCTGCCGAAATGGCTACTCTGATTGAAGATTATCTGCAAAATGATTTTGTAAATATTGTAGGTGGATGTTGTGGAACAACAGCAGAACATATCAGGCAAATTGCAAAAGTAGCGGCAAAATACAAGCCTCGCCAGCTTCCCGGGAAAGATTACAGTACTCGCTTATCCGGGCTAGAACCATTGGTAATTGATAAGAAACGAAATTTTGTAAATATTGGTGAACGTACCAATGTGTCTGGTTCAAAAAAATTTGCTCAATTGATTCGGGAAGAAAATTACGAAGCTGCTCTTCATGTTGCCCGTCAACAGGTTCAGAATGGAGCACAAATTATTGATATTTCAATGGATGATTCAATGTTAGATGCTGAAAAAACAATGACCGAATTCCTGCATTTCATTGCATCCGAACCTGACATTGCACGAGTTCCTGTAATGATTGATTCGTCGAAATGGCAAGTAATTGAATCTGCACTTAAATGTATTCAGGGAAAATCAATAGTTAACTCTATTAGTTTAAAAGATGGCGAACAGGCTCTTATTGAAAGGGCAAAGCTCGTGCATTCCTATGGTGCTGCATCTGTTGTCATGCTTTTCGATGAGCATGGGCAAGCCGATACCTACGAACGAAAAATTGAAATTGCTCAGCGTTCTTATACCATACTGACAGAGAAAGCAAATTTCCCGGCTGAAGATATCATTTTTGACGCGAATGTTTTATCCATTGGAACAGGTTTGCAAGAGCATAACAATTATGCTGTTGATTACATAAATGCTGTAAAATGGATTAAAGAAAACCTTCCTCATGTCAAAACCAGCGGAGGTATCAGCAACCTTTCATTTGCATTTCGAGGTAACGATCGTGTACGTGAGGCTATTCATTCTGTTTTTTTATTTCATGCAATTCATGCAGGGCTCGATATGGGAATTGTTAACCCGGGAATGCTTGAAATTTATGAAGAAATACCCCGGGATTTACTCCGTTTGACAGAAGATTTAGTGTTAAACCGGAGAACAGATGCAACACAGAGATTACTTGCCTTTGCCGAAGAAAATTATCAGAAAAAGGAAAAGGAAGTGAACTTTGATGAATGGAGAAATCATTCTGTTGAACAGAGATTAAACCACGCACTAATTAAAGGCATCCTCGATTTTATTGATCAGGATATTGAAGAAATCCGTAAATCATCAAAATCTGCTATTGAAGTTATTGAAGGGCCCTTAATGACGGGAATGGATAAGGTTGGTGAATTATTTGGTTCCGGGAAAATGTTTTTACCCCAGGTTGTTAAAAGTGCCCGTGTAATGAAAAAAGCCGTTGCTTATTTAATGCCATTCATCGAAGCTGAAAAACTTCAAAGTGGCGATATAAGTACCAAAGGGAAAATATTGATGGCAACAGTTAAAGGCGATGTGCATGATATTGGTAAAAATATTGTAAGTGTTGTTTTATCATGCAACAATTACGACATTATCGACTTAGGTGTTATGGTGCCTGCAGAAAGAATTATTGAAACAGCAATTAACGAAAAAGCAGATATCATTGGATTAAGCGGGTTAATAACTCCTTCGCTCGACGAAATGATTCACGTGGCAAAAGAACTTGATCGCAATAAGCTAAACATACCACTATTAATTGGTGGAGCAACGACTTCGAAAATTCATACAGCATTAAAAATCGCACCTGAATACTTTGCTCCCGTTGTTTATGTTAAAGATGCATCGAAAAGTGTGGGTATAGTCAATAATTTATTATCAGAAAACCTGAGAAGTGGATTTATCAAAGAGATGAATACTGAATATGAGAAATCGATTCATAAATACCAGGAAACAAAATCAGGAGCAAAATATATCAGTATTGCTGATGCCCGTGAAAATAAGTTTAAATCCAACTGGGACCAATTTGAAAATAAAAAACCCGTATTTATTGGAAATAAGCTCTTTGAAAATTTCCCGATAAAACAACTTATTAAATATATCGACTGGACATTTTTCTTTCACCAATGGGATATCCCCGGTAAATATCCAAAGATTTTTGACGATCCGGTTAAAGGTGCCGAAGCCAAGAAATTATACGAAGACGCTCAAAAAATGCTCGGGAAAATAATTCAGAAAAGCATGCTCAGGGCAAACGCTGTTTTTGGTTTTTATCAGGCTAACTCAGATGGTGATGATATCATTTTATATCCTGATAATGGAAAAGAAACATTATCAACATTCAATTGCTTACGTAATCAACAAATTAAAGCTGAAAATGAAACGAACATGTGTCTTGCAGATTTTATTGCACCAAAAGACTCGGGTAAAAAAGATTACATTGGCCTTTTTGCAGTAACAGCAGGACTGGAAGCTGAAAAATGGGTTGACCGGTTTAAGAATGAAGGAAACGATTACGATGCCATTATGCTTAAAATTCTTGCCGATCGTTTAGCCGAAGCATTCGCCGAATTGCTACACGAAAAAGTTCGTAAAGAATACTGGGCTTATGCAACCTTCGAAAAATCAACTTATGATGATCTATTACACGAACGCTACCAAGGTATTCGGCCAGCTATTGGTTACCCGTCTTTACCCGATCATACATTAAAAAAAGAATTATTCAGGATTCTGGATGCTGAAAATCAAGCTCAAATAAGTTTAACCGAGAACAATATGATGTTTCCACAGGCTTCGGTTTGTGGGTTTTATATTGCCCATCCCGATGCAAAATATTTTAATGTACAAAAAATCTCTAAAGATCAACTTGAAGATTATGCTACAAGATGTAACATAAGTATTTGTGATGCAGAAAATCGCTTAGCACAGAATTTAAATTATAAGTAAATGCTAAAGATTAATCAAAGACTAGAAAATCCAATTTATCATGGAGCTAAGGCGAAAACATTGGGGAAAGCCCATGATTTAAGAATGTGTATGACAAGTTCAGAAAGAATATTATGGCAGAATCTTAGAAATAAAAAAGTATTGGATTATAAATTTCGTCGTCAGCATGCTATTAGTCAATTTATTGCAGATTTTTATTGTCATGAAGCAAGATCGGTAATTGAAGTAGATGGTGGTTATCATAACAACCCCGATCAACAAGAATATGATAAAGGAAGAACAGCAGAATTGGAGAATTTAGGAATTAAAGTATTACGATTTACAAATAAAGATGTCGAAACAGATATAAATAAAGTAATTACTGAAATATCAACTTATTTAAAACATTTTACCCCACCTAAATCCTCTCCAAAGGGGAGGACTTAGATGCCTGTCATTTCTTAAAATGATTAACAATTCCCTTCCCCAATGGGGAAAGGTTAGGGATGGGGCAAAAAATGGAATAATTAAAATAAAGACACAATGAAAGTAATCGACACAATAAAAAAATCAAAAAGTGCATTGTTCACCTTTGAGTTATTGCCTCCTCTAAAAGGTCATACAATTCAGGAAATTTACGACACCATTGATCCATTAATAGAATTTAATCCCGCCTATATCAATATTACCTATCATCAACAAGAAGTAATATATAAAACCCGTACCGATGGATTTCTTGAAAAACGGGTTATTCGCAAACGCCCGGGCACGGTTGCTATTGCTGCAGCTATTCAGAATAAATACAAAATTACGGTTGTTCCTCATATGATTTGCGGAGGATTTACAAAAGAAGAAACCGAAGATGCTCTGATTGATTTCCATTTTTTAGGAATTAATAATTTGTTAGTACTTCGTGGCGACCCTCTTAAAGGTGCACGCCTGTTTATTGCTGAAAAAGGAGGACACAGCCACTCAAGTGAATTGATTGAACAAATAATGAATCTGAATAAAGGAAAATACCTGAACGAAGATTTAATTGATGCTATGCCAACAGATTTTTCAGTTGGTGTTGCCGGATACCCTGAAAAACATGTTGAAGCACCCAACATTGATATGGATCTGGAATACCTGAAACTTAAAGTAGATAAAGGGGCTGAATATATTGTTACACAGATGTTTTTCGAAAACCAGACCTTTTACCGGTTCGTTGACAAATGCCGTAAAATTGAAATTAATGTACCTATAATACCCGGAATAAAGCCAGTTTCCACGTTAAATGATATTGCACTTTTACCTCAAACATTTCATATTGATTTGCCCAATGACTTAATTCGTGAAATAAAAAAATGCAAAACCAACAAGGATGTTCGTCAGGTAGGAGTTGAATGGGCTACAAACCAATCGAAAGAACTTATAAAATCAGGCGTACCGGGAATTCATTATTACACTCTTGACCAATCCGACAACATAAAAAAAATTGCTCAAGCTATTTTCTAGGTATTACTTTATTCGCTAATATTGAATATCTTTGCACAACTAAATCCATTTTTGGATAAGTTAAAACAGATAAGAGTATTAGTATATGAATCATATTAGAAATTTTTGCATAATTGCCCATATTGATCACGGGAAAAGCACATTGGCTGACAGACTGCTACAAGCTACAGGTTCTGTTTCCGATCGCGACTATCAGGATCAAATGCTGGATGACATGGATTTGGAAAGGGAGCGCGGAATAACTATAAAAAGTCATGCCGTGCAAATGGATTATGAGCTAGATGGGAAAAAATATGTTTTAAATCTGATTGATACTCCGGGACATGTCGATTTTTCTTACGAAGTATCGCGTTCTATTGCTGCATGCGAAGGAGCTTTGCTTATTGTTGATGCTACACAGGGAGTGCAGGCACAAACCATTTCAAATGTTTTTCATGCCATTGAACACGACCTCGAAATAATCCCTGTACTAAACAAAATGGACATGGATGCTGCAATGCCCGAAGAAGTTAAAGATCAGATTATTGAACTTATCGGATGCAAACGAGAATCCATTATTGAAGCAAGCGGAAAAACAGGAATGGGTGTTGATGAAATTCTCAAACGAATTATTTCTGATGTTCCTGCTCCTGCAGGCGATTCAAACGCCCCGCTTCAGGCATTGATTTTTGATTCTGTTTTTAATTCATACAGAGGTATTGAAGCTTATTTTAAAATTAAAAATGGAACCCTTCGTAAAGGCGATCATGTTAAATTTGTTGCTACAGGTAAAGATTATCATGCCGATGAAATTGGTTTTTTAAAATTGAAACAATTTCCAAAAAATGAATTGAACGCGGGGGATGTGGGTTATATTATCTCCGGGATAAAAACATCCCGCGAAGTAAAAGTTGGTGATACGATTACACATTACGATCGTCCGTGCGAAAAAGCAATCGAAGGTTTTGAGCTTGTAAAGCCCATGGTTTTTGCTGGTATTTACCCTATTGATGCCGATGATTACGAAGATTTGCGTGCTTCAATGGAAAAACTCCAGTTAAATGATGCTTCATTAACATTTGAACCTGAATCATCTGCTGCTCTTGGCTTCGGTTTCCGTTGCGGGTTTTTGGGCCTGCTTCACATGGAAATTATACAGGAACGCCTCGACAGAGAATTTAACATGGATGTAATTACTACTGTTCCAAACGTATCGTATAAAGTTCATACAACTAAACAAGGTATTGTCGAAGTACACAACCCATCTGGCTTACCCGATTTAAATTACATCGATCATATCGAAGAACCTTATATACATGCTCAAATCATTTCTAAAACAGATTTCTTAGGGCCGATAATGAAACTCTGTATTGATAAACGTGGTGTAATGAAAAACCAGCATTATTTACCAAATAACAGGGTTGAGATTACTTTCGATATGCCTTTAGCCGAAATTGTTTTCGATTTTTACGATAAATTAAAAAGCATTTCTAAAGGTTATGCATCCTTCGATTATTACCAGACCGGCTACAAACCCGCGAACCTTGTTCGACTGGATATTTTATTAAATGGTGAAATGGTTGATGCGCTTTCAACCCTTATACACAGGGATAATGCTTATGATTTTGGCCGCAGGATGTGCGAAAAGCTCAAAGAATTAATCCCCCGCCAGCAATTTGATATCGCCATTCAGGCTGCCATTGGGGCAAAAATCATTTCGCGCGAAACAGTTAAAGCCGTTCGAAAAGATGTTACCGCCAAATGTTATGGTGGTGATATTACCCGAAAACGCAAACTTCTCGAGAAACAGAAAAAAGGGAAGAAGCGTATGCGCCAGGTTGGTAATGTAGAAGTACCCCAGCAAGCGTTCTTAGCTGTTCTCAAACTCGATTAAATCGATATACTTTACCAATTTAATAAAAAAGCCCTTTGTGCATTTGCAACAAAGGGCTGATTTTATATAGCTGTTTGTGAATTACATCATTCCCATTCCACCACCCATGCCGCCACCTGGCATTGGAGGATTTTCTTCTTCTTCTTCAACCAATACACATTCGGTAGTTAAGAACATTCCTGCAATAGATGCTGCATTTTCCAATGCGATACGTGCAACTTTTGTAGGATCAATAACCCCTGATTCATACAAGTTCTCATATTGATTGGTATGAGCATTGTATCCAAAGTCAGCTTTACCTTCTTTTACTCTCTGAACAACAACAGAACCTTCAATCCCTGCATTTTCAACAATCTGGCGTAAAGGTTCTTCAATTGCTCTTTTTACAATTGCTATACCTGTTGTTTCGTCTTCGTTCGCACCTTTTAAATTTTCCAATTCTTTAATTGCACGAATATAAGCAACACCACCACCAGGGATAATACCTTCTTCAACTGCAGCACGAGTAGCACTTAATGCATCGTCAACACGGTCTTTCTTTTCCTTTAACTCAACTTCGCTGCTGGCACCTACATAAATAACGGCAACACCACCGGCAAGTTTTGCCAAACGTTCCTGAAGTTTCTCTTTATCGTAATCTGATGTTGAAGCTTCGATTTGTGATTTAATCTGAGCAATACGTGCGTTGATATTTTTCTTTTCACCATCACCATTCACGATGGTTGTATTTTCTTTGTCAATAGATATTTTTTCGCAAGAACCTAACATATCCAATGTTGCGCCTTCCAGAGTTAACCCTTTATCTTCGGTAATAACAGTACCTCCGGTAAGAATTGCAATATCTTCAAGCATTTCTTTACGACGATCGCCAAATCCAGGGGCTTTAACTGCTGCAACTCTTAATGATCCCCTGATTTTATTAACAACCAAAGTAGCTAGTGCTTCCCCTTCAATATCTTCAGCAATAATCATTAATGGTTTGCCGCTTTGAACTGTTCCTTCAAGTATTGGCATTAAATCTTTCATTGAAGAAACTTTCTTGTCGGTAAGCAGAATGTAAGGATGTTCTAATATTGCCTCCATTTTCTCAGTATTGGTAACAAAATATGGAGAAATGTAACCACGGTCGAACTGCATCCCTTCAACAGTTTTCAATTCGTCGTTGGTTCCTTTTGCTTCTTCAACAGTAATAACACCTTCTCTGCCTGCTGCATTCATTGCACTGGCAATTAATTTACCAATTGATGAATCGTTATTTGCAGAAATGGTAGCTACCTGTTCTATTTTGTCGTTTGATTCACCAACATCGTGCGATTGTTTTTTAAGATTTTCAATAACCTTTGCAACTGCTTTATCAATACCACGTTTCAAATCCATAGGATTTGCACCGGCAGTCACGTTTTTAAGGCCTACATTTATAATTGATTCGGCTAATACTGTTGCTGTAGTAGTACCATCACCAGCATCGTCGTTTGTTTTCGATGCAACTTCTTTAACCATCTGAGCACCAATATTTTCGAACTTGTCTTTTAATTCGATTTCTTTTGCAACAGTAACACCATCTTTAGTTACCTGTGGTGCACCAAATTTTTTCTCGATAACAACATTACGTCCTTTGGGGCCTAATGTAACTTTTACTGCACTTGCCAGTTTATTGATCCCTTTTTTCATTTGGTCTCTGGCGTCAATATTAAATTTTAATTCTTTAGCTGCCATTTTATTTATTTTTTAATGATTTTAATTTAATAAATTATTCAACAAGAAGAATGTCGTCTTCGCGCATGATAATATATTCTTTGCCATCGATCTTGATTTCTGTACCTGAATATTTACCATAGATAACTACATCACCTTTTTTAAGTGACATTGGCTCATCTTTCTTACCCTGGCCAACAGCAATTACAGTTCCTTTTTGTGGTTTTTCCTGAGCAGAATCAGGAATAATTATTCCGCTGGCGGTTTTTACCTCTGCCTTATGTGGCTCAACCAAAACTCGGTCTTTTAATGGTCTGTATTTAAATTCTGACATCTTTATAAATATTTAATTGTTAAACTTATTTTTTTATTCACGAAAACCTATGAATCACAATTTATGCCAAATGTATTTTCGAAGTAAAACATGACAAAAATCTGGAAAGATAGTTTAAGAGTTCGGGTTAAAAACAAAAAATGTCAGTCTGAATGACAGACTGACATTTATAAATATCCTTTTTTTACAATTATTCTTCGTTACCTTCTTCGGTTTTTTCAGTTTCAGGAACAGAAGTCGGGAACTGAGGCATTTGAGTTGGATCAACTGCATTATTAACCTGTTGCTCAATTTTTGATTTCTCTTCAATTTCCCCGCGTGGTATTGTCATACTTGCTAAAAGGCTTAATACTAAAAGGCTAACTGCAAGTGTCCATGTTGCTTTTTCAAGAAAATCGGCAGTTTTTTTAACTCCCATTACCTGGTTTGAAGATGAGAAATTTGACGCCAAACCTCCTCCTTTTGAGTTTTGAACTAATACTATCAGAATTAGTAATATACTCGCGATAATAATTAATACTGAAATTAAAACGTACATACTTAACTATTTTTTTGTTTATTTATTTGTTCTTTTATCATTACAACTTGACTGGCAAAGTAAGTATTTTTTTCTGGATATTTCAAACATAATTTTTCATAAGTATGAATTGCTTTTTCAAAATACCCCTGGGCGATATAAACCTTTGCTAATGTTTCTGTTAGCAAGCTCTCATCTTCCTGCATACTATTCTCCGAAATATCAATTTGTTCGTATTCATCCAATTCTTTAGGCTTGATTCTCGGATTCTTGGTAATAAATTTTGTAATCAGATCATTTTCATCTGAATTTGTTAAAATCTCGTTCTCATCGGCATAATCTGAAATATCAAAATGCTGACTTTGATTTGATTTTTCAGGTTCTTTCTTTTTCTCTTCTGTATTTTCATCAATATCAATAAGCACAAATTGATCTTCAGAGTCGCCTGTTATGGATGAATCATTTTGATTTAATTCAATATCTTTTATATTCTGGGTTTCATCTTCTATAAACAACAAATCTTTTTTTGATTGAATCCCTGTATTTTCATCAACAGGTTTATTTGCTGCATGTTTAGATTTCCCTATTCGTTCTTCTTCAATAAAATAAATCTCATTCGGATATTCCAGTTCCTGTTTGTTGTTCGATTCAACAAATTCAAGCTGGTTTGAAATAGTATGAGAAATATTATCACCCATACCATCAATACCATCTTTTATTTTTCTGCGAATATTCTGATTTTTTAATAATTTAGGTTTTTTCTCCTTCTCTGTTTCTGCAATTTTTATTTCAGGGTCAGGTTTAATTGTTATTTCTTCTTTTAACTCGTCAGGTTTGGTAACCAATTCGCGAGCCTTCTCATTATCTTCAACCAGGGTTTTCACTACTTCTGTTTGAAGATAATGAAACAATCGATTCCGATCAGAAATATGAATTGCAGAAGCATTCAATTGATTCTGAAATTGATCGGGATTAATCAGTTTTAGATTTTTTAATAAAAGTTTATGAGCTGTCTGAAAATAAGGATAATCTGAAAGTATCTTTTTAATTTCAGGAATACTTTCGCTAGTTAACAAATCAGGTGATTCGATATATTTTATCAGATCAGAACTTTTCATTTCTGTTATTTTTACCAGTTTACAACAGATTTATTAAAAATATCATCGATAAGAAGTTCAATAATTTCAGTAACAAGTTCTTCCTCAACAGAAGAAATATCTGTATTGCTATCCCAATCTTTATAACGGGTAAATTTGGTATCAAAATTTAAATCGGGTTCTTTTTCGTTCGTGTATTTAACCCTGATAGTTATTGTTAATCTGTTTTGAGCGGCAGTTTCGTTACCCTGAATAGCAACAGGACGAATAGTATAATCTGTAAATTCGCCTTCAAAATTCAAATGGCCCATATCCGTTACAAGAGTGAGGCTGGATTGGGATTTAAATTTATCTTTAAGCTCATCGGTAAACATTTGGCCTAAATTGGCTATACCAAGAGGAGCCCTGTTTTCAAAATATTGTATTGAAACTGTTTTAACCTCCGGGGATATTGTAACTCCGGCCATGTCGTAACTCACTTTACACCCGCCCGAAAAAATTAAACCAAATAGTATAAGTAGTGTTTGTACTCTTTTATGCTTAATTAATGTCATATTCCTTTATTTTTCTGTATAATGTTCGCTCAGATATTCCCAACTCCTGTGCCGCGTATTTTCTTTTACCATTATGACGTTCGAGAGCTTTTCTTATAAGCTCTTTTTCTTTGTCTTCAATTGATAACGATTCTTCAATAAATTCCTCGGTATCTTCAATATCCGTATTATCAACAGAATTAATTGTTTTTACTGTTGCCTGGGTATTTATTATTGATGCTGATTTTGTATTTATATTTCTCAGGATATGATCTATATCATCAACAGGGCTTGTTTCAGCACCTTTATCAATTATCTCGTGAACCAGTTTTTTTAAATTATTCAAATCATTTTTCATATCGAAAAGTATCTTGTAGAGAATTTCTCTTTCAGAAGAAAACGTTTTTTCATCCACAAGATCGTTCTTGTACAATGCAGGTAACTTATTCGGGTAATAATCGGGCAGATATTTTTTTAACACATCGGCTGTAACAATTCTTTTTTCTTCAATAACCGAAAGTTGTTCGGTAATATTTTTAAGTTGCCTTACATTTCCCGGCCATTCGTAATTATCCAGTATCTTCCGTGCTTCATCATCAAGGCTTATTGGAGGCATACGGTATCGTTCAGCAAAATCGGTGGCAAATTTCCTGAAAAGCAAATACACATCTTCTTTTCTGTCGCGTAATGGAGGAATGTGTATAGGAACTGTATTTAACCTGTAATATAAATCTTCTCTGAATTTATTTTCTTCGATTGCACGAATAAGGTTTATGTTGGTAGCAGCTATTACGCGCACATTTGTTTTCTGGGCTTTAGAAGAACCTACCCGCATAAATTCGCCTGATTCTAAAACACGTAATAATCTAACCTGAGTTGACACAGGCAGTTCAGCTACTTCGTCGAGAAATATTGTTCCGTTATTGGCTACTTCAAAGTATCCCTGCCGGCTTTCGTGTGCCCCTGTAAAAGAACCTTTTTCGTGTCCAAAAAGTTCTGAATCTATTGTTCCTTCAGGTATTGCCCCACAGTTTACAGGTATGTATTTACCATGTTTCCGGGTACTGAAGTTATGAATTATCTGAGGAAAAGATTCTTTCCCGGTTCCGCTTTCGCCCGTGATAAGAACAGACAAGTCGGTTGGAGCAACCTGGGCCGCTATATCTATTGCCCTGTTTAACAAAACCGAGTTACCAATTATTCCAAATCGTTGTTTAATTTTTTGTAATTCCATTGTTATTTATAAAAATTCCTGGAAAATCCTGATTTAAAGATATGACAAAATTACAACTTAAAATTGTATATGCATAGATTTTAACAAATATTAAGAAAATTTACCTGTCATTAAGGCAGACAATAATAGTAAACAAACTCCTGTTAAAAAGAAATTGATTATTAGATTTATGAAGATTTCAGGGTATAATTATTCTGTTTATTTAATTTCCTCATAATCTATGTATTCTCCTTTATCTTCAAATCCTCTTTTTTTGCTTTGAGAAGGCTTTTGAATAAGAATATCTCCTTCCTTTGAGTTTTGATGTTGATTATACGTTTGTTGTTGTTCGAATTGTTTCTGTACTTTTTTTACATACCGGCGAAATATAAACACGGTTATCATTCGGAGAATATATATCACCAGGGAAAAAATAAGTATGAAGCGTAAGAATGCCATAATATAGATAGTAATCAATTTTTAATTTGACAAAATTAGTTTTTCATATACAAATAAGAATAAGAAAATTGAATTATTTTATTTCGTAACCTTACAGGAAATATAAAAGCTAAATATCAACAGGAATATTTAATAACTTTTATACTTTTGTAGTTTAAAAATGAATAATTAGAAAAAGGTTATGGATATAGTTTTAAGTGGAATTCGGCCTACAGGCAAGCTACATTTAGGCAACTATTTTGGTGCAATGAAAAATTTTGTAAAGATGCAGTACGAGAACAAATGCTATTTCTTTATTGCTGATTATCACTCATTAACAACACATCCAACACCAGAAGATCTTCATGGTTCAGTAAAACATGTTTTGGCAGAATACCTTGCCTGCGGACTCGATCCCGAAGTTGCTACCATTTATATTCAGAGCGATGTTCCTGAGATTCCAGAACTGTACCTGCTTTTAAATATGAATGCTTACATGGGAGAGCTTGAGCGCTGCACATCATTTAAGGATACTATTCGTAAACAACCCGACAACGTGAATGCGGGGCTGCTTACCTATCCTACCCTTATGGCTGCTGATATTCTTATTCACCGTTCACATAAGGTCCCTGTTGGAAAGGATCAGGAGCAACACTTGGAGATGACCCGCACATTTGCAAATCGTTTTAACAGAATGTATAATGTTGATTTTTTCCCTGAACCTGTCGCGTATAATTTTGGTGAGAAATTAGTTAAAATTCCGGGTTTAGATGGTTCTGGGAAAATGGGAAAATCGGAAGGAAATGGTATTTTTCTTTCTGACAATCCTGATATTATTCGTAAAAAAGTTATGAAAGCCGTTACCGATAGCGGGCCAACTATTCCAAATCAGCCTAAAACAGAAGCAATTGAGAATCTGTTTACTTTGATGAAGGTTGTATCTACCCCCGATACTCTTGCATTTTTTGAAGATAAGTACAATACCTGCCAGGTTCGTTATGGTGATATGAAGAAACAACTTGCCGAGGACATCATTAAGGTTACAACTCCTGTTCGGGAAAAAATTGAAGGTTACCTTGCAGATAATGATTCCCTTCGTAAAGTTGCTAAATCAGGAGCCGAAAAAGCCCGTGAAAGTGCTTCAAAAACAATTAAAGAAGTAAGAGAAATTATTGGGTTTAAACCTTTTTAAATTATTTTACTGAACTCTTTTTTATTGCATTTTTTAAATCTTCGGGAGTATCAATACCGAAACTTTCGAATTTTGTAATAGCCAAATATATTGCATACCCGTTTTCAATCCATCGGTTTTGTTCTAATGATTCGGCTAACTCCAACGGCGATTGCTCCAATTCGGTTAATTCCTGCAATGTTTTAACCTTATATGCATACATGCCAACATGTTTGTAAAAACTGTGTTTTAAATGCCAGCTTTCTTTTTCCGAATTTCTGACAAAAGGAATTGGTGAACGGCTGAAGTATATCGCCTGCATTTTTTTATTGAAAATAACTTTGGGTTTGTTTATATCAAAAACATCTTCGTTATTCTCAATTTTTTTAACCAGGCTGGCAATTTTAGTCAAAGGATTTTCAAAACATGATTTTATTTCATGGATTTGTTCTGGTTTAATAAATGGTTCATCTCCCTGAATATTAATAACAACATCGAACCGTTCAGAATTATTTTTATGAATAAGATCGATGGCTTCAGCTAATCTATCGGTTCCGCTCTGGTGTTTGCCTGATGTTAAAACAGCATTCCCTCCAAATGCTTTTACATGCTCATAAATACGGGAATCATCAGTAGCAACATAAACATGATCGAGTGCTTTTCTTGCCTGCTCATACACACGCTGAATCATTGTTTTCCCGTTAATATCGGCTAGTGGTTTACCCGGGAAACGGGTTGATGCATAACGTGCCGGAATAATACCTACATAATTCATATTCAATAATTTTACTCTTTTTTATTTTTTTTTATTAAAACCCTCCACCACTAATAATAAAGCCTGTTGTAAATGGAACATTTTCAAGTTGAAATGGTTTGGCAATATATGGTTCTAAAACCATGTACCCAAAAAGGTTTATTCGCAACGATGCCCCGGCACTATAAACAGGAGTATGATAGTTTGGATTCGGATTCCAGAAATAACGAACATCGCTACTTTCGAGCCAGGGGAGCCTGTCTTTATCCCACGAAACGCCTCCATCTAAAAATAAGACGATATCGGTAAAGAATATTCCTGATTTTATTAATGCAAAACGTTTTGGCCCTGTAAACGGGTATCTTATCTCTGCATTCATAACTGCTATTTTACTCCCTGTCAGGGTATTAATATCCAGGATATCATCAATTTCTGATTCGTATGATTTATAAAAAGCATCAAAATTATACCCGCGTACAAGATAATCGTTACCTAAAAATATCGGGTATAACAAGTTGCTATTTCCTGTCTGGCCGTATCTTCCATAATGCATTGCCTTAAATGCAAAACCAAAAGGTTTTAAATAATAATACTTTCTAAAATCTAATGACAAATTTGTAAGAGTTAAAGCATCCATCATTTGCCCAATCTGAAACCTGAAACGGTAACCATCCATCGGAGATGTTAGTCCAAAGTTTGAATCATCACCAACAAACGCTACATACGCACTACTAATATTATATCCATCGGGAGCATCAACATTTGTTTTATTTGATGCAAATGGATAATAGCCCTGGTAATAATAATTAACACTATCAATCCTGAAACTATAATGGCTCCAGTTGATACCACCCTCTAATCGAAGTTTTGTGGATATAGGGTATTGTGAAAAAACAGAAAGATTTTCTTCAAAAACACGAACCAGCTTATAAACCTGTGCCCAATAGTTTTCATCAATCGTTTTGCTGGTTTCCCAATACATATATCGGTAAGGATAATGATAAAAAGATGCGCCCCAGAACAACCTGTTTTTCATATTTAAATAGGCCAGTTGTCCTCCAAAATCGTAAACTTCGCCATTAATCTGCAACATGGCATAAATCTGATGGTATTTCATCATATCGCTAAACAGAGCACTAACACCACCCGATGCTATAGTACCGTAAGAACTATAACCTACTCCAACACCCGACGAACCAATATATTCGAGTTCAAATTTGGAATTATATGCATTTGTTTCAAATGAATCTTTTGGTTGAGACGGATGAACATTTAAATTATTTTCAACAATATTTGCAATCCTGTTTTTGCCGGGGGGTAAATACTCTGCATCAAAATTAGTTCGATTCGGATTAACCGGAATATTTAAAAAATCGGATGGATTTGCTTTGTAAATCAGGTATTTATCATCTGAATATAATGTATAAACAACTTGTCCGGACTCGCGGGAAACACTATAAGCGGGGGCTAAATCTGTTATTCCTGTTATTCCTGTTGCAAATTTTGTTAATTTAAAAATCTCTCCTGTATGTAAATGATACCTGTATAAATTTCGAAAACCATCGGCATTAGAGAGAAAATACAGTGATGAATCACTTGGCGAATACTGCGGGCTGTATATGTCTGCACCAGGCAAAAAATCGTAAACGATAACCTGCCCTGAATTCATTTTATAAATACACAGGTGGTATGTTCCATATACCTGTTTCTTTAAATCTGTATCATTGCCACGATCAGAGATAAAAGCTATTTCTGTACCATCAGACGACCACGACGGTTGTAAATCGGAATAATAATCGTTGGTAAGCCTTTTTGTTTTATCGTTTTCAAGATTATACAAATACAAATCACTTTTACCATTTACCAACCCGTTGAAAAGTATTGATTTTCCATCGGGCGACCATTCCGGGTTACTTATATAATCAATCCCCTTTATCCTGATTTCTTTTTCGGTATTTATTCTTTTATTGTCAATATTTACTATCAGAAGTTCGTTTGTTCCCTCAACAAATGTTGCAAACACGTATTTTTTCCCATCGGGCGACCACGACCCGGCATCTTCAATATAATTAAAATCATCGATATGGGTTTTTTTAACTGTTGAAGTTAATTTGGTTATAATCTTTTTAGTTTGAGTTTCTGCTAATAAAATATCAATATTAATAACATCTTTATTTGACAGGAAAATTACATTTTTCCCATCGGGACTTAAAACAGGTGAAAGGTTTATTTCGCCTGCATTTTTATCATTATACATAAGTTCTCCAACGGGAGCTATAGTATCAGAAAAAAAACCTGAATATTGTGATTTAACAGCATTCTGCCAAAGTGTTGAAAGGCTATCCGTATCGATATGAAAAAACATTTTTGTGGAAAACTCCATTCCATATTTGAGAGTAGAAAAAAAGTAGGGTTGAATAATATCGTCGCCCCAAACACCTGAAATATAAGACATAAAAGCGTGCCCATAACGATAGGGGAAATATTTGTACATATTTCTTGTCATATCTTTTAATGTAGGTACATCGTTATGAATAACAGCGTCACGCATCCACATTGCCGTTCTATTATCCTTTGGTCCAATAGATAAAAATTCAGCTGTACCTTCAATAAACCAAAGAGGTGTATTGTTGAGTGATTGAAAGGAAAGGCTGTCGTTATTGCGAACTGTATTGTACTGAAAAACATGCACCATCTCGTGGCCTAAAACGTGATCGGTTTCTTTGTTTGATGCCATCACGGGGATTACCACCCTGCTTCTTAAACCTTCGGTAACACCCCCGGTTCCAACACCAATTAGTCCTGAAATTACTGTTGTTTGCTTAAAATCAGTTGTATTATTATACAGTATTATCGGGCTTTTATCTAAAGTATCACCATAAATCGCTTTGTGCCTTAAATACCACCGTTCCGATAATTGCCCAAGGTTATAAATTGCTGTATCACCTTCTAAATAATTATAAATCTCGAAATGAGGTGTTTTGTAAATATCAAAGTCAAAACGGTCGTACATTACTTTATTCTGGCCAAACTGGGCTCGTACAAATTGCCCGCTTATAAGAATGATTGTGCAAATCAAAAGAAATCGTTTCATATTCAGATTTTCGTTGCGGTTAATTCGTTGATGTTTTCCGGGAAAGATTAACATCAAATATTGTGCAATATAAAAATAAAATGAATGTATATTCTTAAAAGCAGCTCTAAAAAATGTTAATCAGGGGCGAAAAATTCACGTGATTTCAAAATCTTTTATAGTAATCCCAAATCGAGCATAGCCTCTTCGCTCATCATACTGCGATCCCAGGGAGGATCAAAAACAAGATTTATTTTTGCTGATTTTACCCCTTGAATTGCATTTGTCTTTTGATAAACTTCGTTTAATAAGTCATCGGCCATTGGGCAATTGGGAGCTGTAAGTGTCATTTTTATTTCCACATTCTTTTCGTCATCAACATCTATAGCATATATCAATCCCAAATCATAAATATTTACAGGTATTTCGGGATCGTGAATCGTTTTAATAACCCTGACTATTTCGGCTTCGAGTTCTAAAAAATTTTCCTGTTCCATTGTTCGAAATAATTATATTATTTATTTTTTGCATGAAAAGCCATGGCAAACAATTTCATTTGCTTAACCATAGCCAATAAACCATTTGAACGTGTAGGTGAAAGATTTTGCTGCAATCCTATTTTATCAATAAAAAACAAGTTGGTATTCATTACATCTTCAGGTTTCTGATTATTTAAAACCCGAATTAATAGTGCAATAATTCCCTTTGTAATAATTGCATCGCTATCGGCAGAAAATTTAATAATCCCATTTTCATACTCGGCATTCAGCCACACTTTCGACTGGCACCCTTCAATCAGGTATTGATTGGTTTTAAATTTTGGATCTATGGGTGGCAATTCCCTGCTTAACTCGATCAGGTAATTGTACTTATCCATCCAATCGTCAAAAATCGAAAACTCTTCAATTATTTCGTTTTGTTTTGCATTGATATCCATAGAAAATAAATTTTAAGTGCCTAAAATACTTACAAATGCCTAAAAATAAAAATGCATCAAATGTTATAATTATTTTAATTGTCTAAAAAAAGTATTAGCTGTAGTGTCTAAATTTAAGCTCTTTCCTTTTTGCAGCATACAAGTTAGTTCACTTTAGGCATTTTTTACCCAAACATT
This sequence comes from Bacteroidetes bacterium GWB2_32_14, assembly GCA_001768235.1. GTDB lineage: Bacteria > Bacteroidota > Bacteroidia > Bacteroidales > UBA12077 > UBA12077. The sequence goes on along the minus strand of MENK01000029.1, from coordinate 58,452 downwards.
TGTTTTACAGTCAATAAAGCATAGTACAATTTATCAATTTCTTCTTTTGTATTGTAAAACGAAAATGATGCTCTAATTGTTCCTTCAATACCAAATCGCTGCATAACGGGTTCGGCACAGTGGTGACCGGTTCGTACTGCTATTCCCATTTTGTCAATTATCATTCCCGCATCGTAATGATGAATATTTTCAAGTATAAACGATATTAAACTAACCTTTTTTCCTGATGTTCCTATAATCTTTAACCCTTTAATCGAGTTAAGTTTTTCAGTTGCATAAGTTAATAGTTCTTTTTCGTAAGCAGATATCTCTTCAATACCTGTAGATTGAATATATTCAATTGCTTTTGCCAAACCAATTGCACCAACATAATTTGGTGTTCCTGCTTCGAATTTAAAAGGCAACTCATTAAAGGTTGTTTTATCAAAAGTAACTTTTTTAATCATCTCTCCCCCCGATAAAAAAGGAGGCATTTTATTCAGCCATTTTTCTTTGCCATAAAGAACACCTATACCTGTTGGCCCGTAGAGTTTGTGCCCTGAGAAAACAAAAAAATCACAATCTAAATCCTGAACATCAACCCTGCCATGCTGAATACTTTGTGCGCCATCAATTAATACAGGGATGTTGTGATTATGTGCTATTTCAATAATTTTTTTTACATCAATCACGGAACCCAATGCGTTAGAAACCTGTGTAACTGAAATAATCTTTGTTTTTGGAGAGATTAATTTTTGCAATTCATCAATTAACAATTCACCTTCATCGTTAACCGGAATAATTTTGAGTTTTGCTTTCTTTCGTTCACAAAGCAGCTGCCAGGGAACAATATTTGAATGATGTTCAAGGCTTGATATAATGATTTCATCGTCTTCAAAAACAAAACGTTCACCAAACGAATAAGCAACAGTATTTATCGATTGAGTTGTTCCGCTTGTAAATAGTATCTCGTGTTCACTTTTTGCCTGAATAAAATTCTGAACAACTTTGCGGGCATCTTCAAATCGTTGTGTAAGTTGTTCACTCAGATAATGTACTCCCCGATGAATATTACTATTCTCGTGTAAATAAATTTTTAATTCTTCGTCAATTACTATCCGGGGTTTTTGGGTTGTTGCTCCATTATCAAAATATACAAGAGGTTTGCCATAAATCTCTTGATTTAATATTGGAAAATCATTTCTTATTTTATGAATATTTAAGCTCAATTGATTATTATTTTAAGAGTTACAACAATGCATCTGGCAGAAATTACATCGCGATAATTCACCACGAAGTCGTTTCTCGACTAAATCAGTAATACGATCTTTTAAAGCAGGGACTTTAATTTTTTGAATTATTTCGTGAGCAAAAGCATACATGAGCAATAGTTTTGCTTCTTTTTTATTGATTCCGCGGGCACGCATATAAAATAGGGCATTTTCGTCGAGCTGGCCAACCGTAGCGCCATGGCTGCATTTTACATCATCAGCATATATTTCAAGCTGGGGACGGGTTTTAATATCCGCATCATCAGTCAGTAAAATATTATTATTAGCCTGGTAGGCCTGAGTTTTTTGTGCATCTCTGCGTACCAATATTTTCCCATTAAAAGCCCCTGTTGCAAAGTCGTCAAGCACTCCTTTAAAAAGCTGGTTGCTTATACAATGTGGTTTTGCATGATCAATAAAAACATGGTTATCAATGTGCTGACCCTTATCTGTTAAATATAAGCCATAGGTATTGTTTTCGCAACCTTCCCCATCTAAATGAACAGAAATATTATTTCGGATTAGTCCTCCATGAAGCGATATGGTATTTGCTGTTACGTTGCTATCTCTCTCCTGATGAAAAAATAAATGAGATATTTGTTTCGAGCCATTGTGTTCATTCTGTATTCTCGAGTAATCAAGGTGTGCATTTTGTCCAACATAAAATTCTGCAACAGAGTTCGTTAAAAAATTAGATGCAGATAATGTATGATCGCAAACCACAATGGAAGCCTGGCTGTTTTCTTCAAGAATATAAAGATTCCGGTGTTGAGTAAAACCTTCTTCTTCATCCATTAAAACATTAATAATTTGAATCGGTTTTTCAATTATTACACCTTTTGGTACAAATAAAAAAATACCATCTTTAACAAAAGCTGTATTTAATGCGACAGAACCTTCATTTTCAATATCAGCATATTGAGCAAAGTGTTTTTTTACCAATTCGGGATAAATTTCTGATGCTTTTTGAAAACTCCCTATTATGGCTCCACCCGGGAGCTCAGTCAGAAGATTTTCACGATCATAGTACCATCCGTTGAGCAATAAAATAACTTTAGTATTCAAATCAGGAACATCGCAACTGAAAATTTCTTTCATATCGAACTTGATATTTTTAGGTGATAAATAGGTTTTATACCCATTATCAAATTCCTTTTTCAGGTCGGTATATTTATAATTTTCATTCTTTTTATCGGGCAATCCCAATTCTCTAAACCTTTCAATTGCTTTTTCTCTAATTTTATTTATGTAATCAGGGGAACCATTTTTTAGAACTTCGTGGTTATTCTGATACAAATCGAGAAGTTTATTTTTGATTTCACTATGTATAATTTCTGAACTCATGAATTTGTTTTTTAAATTCCGGGAACAATGTTTAAGCTGTTAAACAACAATACCTTTTTTTAACCAGTCGTATCCTTTTTCTTCGAGCTCAAATGCCAATTCTTTACCTCCGGAACGAATAATCTTACCATCATAAAGTACATGGACAAAATCAGGAACAATATAATCGAGTAATCTTTGGTAATGAGTAATTACAATACTGGCGTTGTAAGGTGATTTTAACTTATTTACGCCATTAGCAACTATTCGTAAAGCATCAATATCGAGTCCGGAATCTGTTTCGTCGAGAATTGCTAATTTAGGTTCCAGCATTGCCATTTGAAATATTTCGTTTCTTTTTTTCTCGCCTCCTGAAAACCCCTCGTTAACAGACCTATTGGTAAGGTTTGAATCTAACTCAACCAGTTCTTTCTTTTCGCGCATGAGTTTTAAAAAGTCTGACGAAGATAAAGGTTCAAGACCTCTATGCTTACGCTGTTCGTTAACAGCCGTTTTCATAAAATTAACCATACTAACACCCGGTATTTCAATAGGGTATTGGAATCCTAAAAATATCCCTTCGCTGGCCCGTTCTTCTGGAGAAAGTTCAAAAAGATCTTTGCCCTGATAAGTAACTTTTCCTTCGGTAACTGTAAATAATTCTCTCCCGGCAAGAACAGAAGCCAACGTACTTTTTCCGGAACCATTTGGCCCCATAATAGCATGTACTTCGCCAGCCTTTACTTCAAGGTTTATTCCTTTTAAAATCTCTTTACTTTCTATATTTGCATGTAAATTTTTTATACTTAACATGATTCTATATGTATTTATTTCTAATTATCTTTTCAAGATTTATAATTTATCTTTATCCAACACTCCCTTCAAGGCTAATTTGAAGTAACTTTTGAGCTTCAACAGCAAATTCCATCGGGAGTTTATTTAAAACTTCTTTTGCATACCCATTTACAATTAAACCTATAGCATCTTCTGTTTTTATTCCGCGTTGATTGCAATAAAAAATCTGGTCTTCACCAATTTTGGAAGTTGTTGCTTCGTGTTCAACAATTGAGTCTTTATTATCCACTTCAATATATGGGAATGTATGCGCACCACATTTATCGCCCAGGAGTAAGCTGTCGCATTGTGAAAAGTTTCGGGAATTTATAGCGTTTTTAGTTACTTTAACCAATCCCCTGTAGCTATTATTGCTAAATCCTGCCGAAATACCTTTGGATACGATTGTGCTTTTCGTATTTTTGCCAATATGTATCATTTTTGTACCTGTGTCGGCTTGTTGATAATTATTGGTAACAGCAACCGAATAAAACTCACCAACAGAATTATCACCTAAAAGAATGCAACTTGGATACTTCCAGGTAACCGCAGAACCAGTTTCTACCTGAGTCCATGATATTTTGGAATTTTCACCTGCACATTTTCCCCGTTTTGTTACAAAATTATAAATACCCCCTTTTCCATTTTTATCGCCGGGATACCAGTTTTGAACAGTAGAATATTTTACATAGGCATTGTTATTTGCTATTATCTCTACAATTGCTGCATGTAACTGGTTTTCATCGCGCATGGGGGCAGTACAACCTTCGAGATAGCTTACAGAAGCATCATCTTCTGCAACAATTAATGTTCGTTCGAACTGACCAGTATTCGCTGCATTTATTCTGAAATAGGTGGATAGTTCCATCGGGCATCGAACCCCTTTTGGAATATAACAAAACGAACCATCACTAAATACGGCAGAATTTAATGCGGCAAAAAAATTATCGGTATAAGGAACTACAGAACCCATATATTTTTTAACTAAATCGGGATGTTCTTGTACAGCTTCGCTAAATGAACAAAAAATAATTCCTAATTCAGCAAGTGTTTCTTTAAAAGTAGTTTTTACTGAAATACTATCTATTACAGCATCAACTGCAACTCCGGATAATCTTTTTTGCTCATCTAATGAAATACCTAATTTATCAAAAGTTGCTTTTAATTCCGGATCAATATCATCAATACTTTTTGGCCCCGATGCTTTTTGTTTAGGAGCTGAATAATATATTATATCCTGGTAGTTTATTTCAGGTATCTGAAGATGAGCCCATTTTGGCATTTTCATCTTTTGCCAATATCTAAATGCTTTTAAACGAAATTCAAGCATAAATTCAGGTTCGTTCTTTTTTTGCGATATTAAACGAACTACATCTTCGCTTAATCCTTTTGCAAAGGATTCATTTTCTATATTCGTTACAAAACCATATTTATATTCGCTCCGAGTGACTTCGTTTAATATTTTATCTTGATCTTTTTCCATAACTTTGCACAGTTGCAATTTTGAAAAGAAAGCATATTTTAATTAAGATTAATTCTAAATAGTATGCAAATATATCTAAATTTTAACAACAAATATAATAAGATTGTTTAATCTTTTTTTTATATGATATATATCAATTTCATACAAAAATGACAGATAAAAAAACACGTGAAATAGCCGAATTGGGAGAGTTTGGATTGATAGAGCATTTAACCCATGATTTAAACCTTAAACAAAAAAGTACCATTAAAGGTATTGGTGACGATGCTGCAGTTTTAAATTATGGAAATACATCAATTGTTTTAACAACGGATTTACTGCTTGAAGGTATTCATTTTAACCTTATTTATACTCCATTAAAGCACCTGGGCTACAAAGCTGTGGTTGTAAATCTTTCTGATGTTTATGCTATGAATGCTATTCCAAAACAAATAACCGTTTCTATTGGCGTTTCAAGTAAATTCTCGGTCAATCACCTTGAAGAATTATATGAAGGAATAAAACTGGCATGTGAAAAATACAATGTTGACCTTGTTGGCGGAGATACTTCAACTTCATTAACAGGCTTGGTAATTAGCATAACAGCAATTGGTGAAGCAAACAAGGAAAATATTACTTATCGTTGTAATGCCAAAAAAAATGATATTGTTTGTGTTACCGGAAACCTGGGTGCTGCATACATGGGATTACAATTGCTGGAACGGGAAAAAAATGTATTTACATCAATTAATGATATGCAACCGAACTTAGAAGGTTACGAGTATATTTTGCAGCGCCAGTTAAAACCTGAAGCCAGAAAAGATGTAATTGAGCTTTTTAAAGAGTTGCAAATTGTGCCAACAGCAATGATTGATATTTCTGATGGTTTATCATCTGAAATATTGCATATTTGCAATAAATCTGGAGTTGGGTGTAAAATATTCCAGGATAAGATTCCAATTGATTTAAACACGCAAAAAATGGCCAAAGAATTTAATTTTGAGCCTATAATTGCTGCTTTAAATGGTGGTGAAGATTATGAATTACTTTTTACAATAGATGTTGCCGATTTTGATAAAATCAAAAATCAACCACTAATACATCCTGTTGGACATATAACCACAAAAGAACATGGTGCCGTGTTAATTTCAGAAAGCGGTCATACAATTGAATTACAAGCTCAGGGATGGAATCCGTTAAGAAATAAAAAATCCGAAGAGTAATTCTTCGGATTTTATTTAGCTGTTACAGTTTCTTTTTAACTTCAACTTGTTGGTAACCTTCAATAATATCGCCTACTTTAATGTCGTTATAGTTATCGACATTTAATCCGCATTCGTACCCGGAAACCACTTCTTTTACATCGTCTTTAAATCGTTTCAACGAACCCAGCTGGCCTGAATAAATCACGATACCATCACGAATAACACGGATGCTTGTATTTCTATTAATTTTACCTTCTTTAACCATGCAACCGGCAACAGAACCCACCTTCTTGATTTTAAATACCTCGCGTACTTCAACGGTGGCAACAATCTCTTCTTTAATTTCTGGCGAAAGCATGCCTTCCATGGCATCGTGTACTTCGTTTATTGCATCGTAAATAATGGAGTACAAACGAATGTCGATTTCTTCTTTTTCTGCTAATTTACGGGCGTTCATTGAGGGCCTAACCTGGAATCCTATAATAATAGCGTTAGATGCAGCTGCTAATAAAACATCCGATTCAGATATTTGTCCAACACCTTTGTGGATAATATTTACCTGAATTTCATCAGTACCTAATTTTATTAATGAGTCTGATAGAGCTTCAATTGAACCATCCACGTCACCCTTAACAACGATATTGATTTCCTGAAAGTTTCCAATAGCAATTCGTCGTCCGATCTCGTCGAGAGTAATATGTTTTTGGGTACGTAAACTTTGTTCGCGTTGTAACTGTTCCCTTTTGTTCGCGATCTCGCGGGCTTCCTTATCGCTTTCCATTACATTAAACTTGTCACCGGCTTGCGGAGCACCATTTAATCCCAGTATTTGCACAGGAGTTGATGGGCCGGCAGTATCAATACGTTTACCACGTTCGTTGTACATAGCTTTAGCATGTCCAAAATAACTGCCTGCTAAAATTACATCTCCAATTTTTAAAGTTCCTGATTCTACAAGGATAGTCGATATATATCCACGTCCTTTATCAAGCTCAGATTCAATTACTGTTCCATGAGCTTTTTTATCGGGGTTTGCTTTAAGATCGAGCAGTTCGGCTTCGAGAAGTACTTTTTCGAGCAGCAAATCAACGTTTGTACCTTGTTTTGCAGAAATATCCTGTGACTGGTATTTACCACCCCACTCTTCGACAAGGTAGTTCATGTTAGCCAGTTCCTCTTTAATTTTTTCGGGATTTGCGCCTGTTTTGTCAATTTTATTTATTGCAAATATTATGGGTACACCAGCGGCACTGGCATGGTTAATTGCTTCAACAGTTTGGGGCATCACATTATCATCTGCCGAAACAACAATAATTACCACATCAGTAACCTGGGCTCCACGTGCACGCATAGCTGTAAATGCTTCGTGACCGGGAGTATCTAAAAAGGTTATTGTTTTTCCATTATCAAGAATAACGCTGTAAGCTCCAATATGCTGGGTAATACCCCCTGCTTCACCAGCAATAACATTTGCTTTACGGATAAAGTCAAGCAAAGATGTTTTACCATGGTCAACATGTCCCATTACGGTTACAATAGGAGGCCTGTAAACTAATTCTTCTTCTGTGTCCTCTTCTTCTTTTATTGCTTCCTGAACTTCAACACTGATAAATTGTACTTTAAAGTTGAATTCATCGGCAACAAGAGCCATGGTTTCTGCATTCAGCCGTTGATTGATTGAAACAAGCAGCCCCAGGTTCATGCAAACCGAAATGACTTCATTTACAGGAACACTCATCATAGAAGCCAATTCGTTTACAGAAACAAATTCAGTAACTTTTAAAATTTGTTTGTCTGCTTCTAATTTAATAGAATCTTCCTGTTGTTTTAAACTAAATGCATCGCGTTTATCGCGCCTGTGCTTTGAGCCTTTTGATTTTCCTTTTGTGGTTAACCGGGCTAATGTGTCTTTAATTTGTTTTTGAACATCTACTTCGCTGATTTCGGGGCGTAGTTGTCGTTTCTTTTTCTTTTTTAATTTGTTAAAGGATTCGTGTTCTTTTTTCTTGTCAGCTTCTACTTCAGCTGGTTTTTTCAAAACAACTTCAACTTTATCTTTAAAATCCTTGTGAATTCTCTTGCGTTTTTTCTTCTTGCTTCTTAAATCGTTTGATGAAGCAACCGGTTTTTTATCTTTATCTTTTGAAGCAACAGGCAAATCTATTTTTCCAACAACAGTAGGCCCTGTAAGTTTTTGTACTTCAGATTTAAATACTACCCGGGGTGGTTCTAAATCTTGTTTTATAATTTTTTCTTCTACTTTTTCTTCGGGTTTTGAATCTTCTGTCTTTTCTTCTGTTTTTGGATGATGCTTTGTGATAGTATTTTTTTGTTTTAAATCTTCCTGTTCCTGTTCTCTTTGTTTTTTTGTTTTCTTGTCGGGGCGTGTTTTTTGATTTAAAGAGTCAAGGTCAATTCTTCCAACTACTTTAACAGTATCTTTTCCCTGTTCTGTTTTTTTATCTTCTTCTGTTGGTTTTACTTCTTCCGGGTTTTTTTCTTTTTTAATGGTTTCCTGAACAACTTTAGGTTCTTGCTCCTTTTCTGGTTCTTCCTTTTTTTGTTTTTTATCAAGATCAATTTTACCAACGATTTTTATTGAATCCTGAACAGGCTTTGTTTCTGGTAAAGTACCGGAATTTCTGCTACTAAAATCTTTAATCATAATCTCTTCGTCCCGGTTTGAAGAATCATCGTCTGTTTCTTCATCATTAGCAGGATGATGAGGGATATCATTAATAGAAATTGTTTCCTTTTTTTCACGCAATTTTGCAAGAATCAATTTTTCTGATTCTTTTTTTGCATTAAAATCTGAACTGTATTCTTTAACAAGAATATTGTAAAGCTCTTCAGGAACTTTTGTATTCGGGTTTGAATCTAATTCATGACCCTTTTTATGCAGGAACTCAATAATCGTTGAGATTCCCACATTAAATTCTCTTGCTACTTTACTAAGTCTTGTTGTCTTGTCTTGTCCCATATTTTGTAACTAAACCATTAAAAAATCAAAAAACTGAAGATTTGCCAAATATACAATATTCTGTTATTCAAATTCAGCTTTAAATATTCGAATTACTTCATCAATTGTTTCTTCTTCAAGATCGGTGCGTTTAATTAAGTCTTCCCGAGTTAGTTCAAGAACACTCTTTGCAGTATCGCAACCAATTGCTTTTAATGCATCAATAACCCAGCTTTCAATTTCGTCTGTAAATTCATCGATATTTACGTCTTCATCGTCTTCTTCGATAGTTTCCCTGTAAACATCAATTTCGTAACCGGTGAGCTGGCTAGCGAGTTTAATATTTAAACCTCCTTTACCAATTGCCAACGATACTTCTTCGGGCAATAAATACACATCTGCACGTTTTTCTTCCTGGTTTAATTTTATCGAAATGATTTTTGCAGGACTTAACGAACGTTGAATAAATAACTGTGTATTATTTGTAAAGTTAATAACATCAATATTTTCGTTTTTCAACTCACGAACGATACCATGTATTCTTGAACCTTTCATACCGACACAGGCTCCAACAGGATCGATGCGCTCGTCGTACGATTCAACGGCAACTTTAGCACGTTCACCGGGTATTCGTACAATTTTTTTAATTGTAATTAACCCGTCGAAAATCTCGGGTACTTCAAGTTCGAATAACCGTTCTAAAAATACAGGTGATGTACGTGATAATATAATTAAGGGGTTATTGTTTTTCATTTCAACACGAACAACAACGGCACGAATAGAGTCGCCTTTTCTGAAAAAATCAGATGGTATTTGTTCTGTTTTTGGAAGGATTAACTCGTTATTTTCATCGTCGAGAACTAATATTTCTTTTTTCCAAACCTGGTAAATTTCGCCTGTAACAATATCCCCAATTTTGTCTTTGTACTTGATGTAAATATTGTTCTTTTCTAAATCAAGAATCCTGTTTGTTAAATTCTGGCGTAAAGCAAGTATTGCTCTTCTTCCAAAATCGAGCAGTTTAACTTCGTCGGTAACTTCTTCTCCTACTTCGTAATCCTTATCAATCTTTTTTGCCGCAGATAAAGGGATTTGCAAGTTCGCATCATTAAAATCGCTATCTTCGACTACTTCGCGGTTTCTCCAAATTTCAAAGTCTCCTTTATCGATGTTAATAATCACATCGAAGTTCTCATCTGTTCCGTATTTTTTTAACAATAAATTACGAAATACATCCTCTAAAACCGTCATCATTGTTGGACGATCGATATTTTTCAACTCCTTAAATTCAGAAAATGTGTCGATCAAATTCAAATTTTCCATTTTATATCTTTTTTCTATTATTTAAAATTAAATACAACTTTTGTAAATTTTGCTTTGTCGAATGGGATTTCAATTGTTTCAATAATTTCTTGTCTTTTCTTTTTCCCTTCAACTTTTTCTGTTTTTTTTATATCTATTTTGAATGATTTTTCTGAAATGTGGCTTAAAATACCCGTGAGTTTTTTCCCTTCTTTCGTAACTGTTTCTATTTCTTTGCCAAGGTTTTTTTGATATTGCTCAATAACCTTAAACGGGGAAGATAATCCTGCCGATGAAACCTCTAATTCATAATCTTCGGTATCGCGGTTGAAATTTGACTCAATTAACCTGCTGATATCAACACAATCATCAATAGTAACTTTATCGAAACTATCAAGCTCAACAATTATCTTATTCGAAGATTTTACGATAACATCAACTATAAAAGCATTTTTTTGCTCAACAAGCGGCTGTATCGTAAGCATTATGTCTTCTTTTTTTATCATTTTCAATACCTGTAATAAAATAGGGGACAATGTCCCCTTACACAATTCTTTCGCTTTTACAGGCGCAAAAATATAAATAATACTCAAAAAAACAAAATTATTTGCCTGAAAATTTGTACATTATAAAAAATTTGATCCTGAATTTTAAATATTTGATTATTTAAATGGTACAATACAGATTATTTCTATAAATATTTTTTAAAAACCTGTATTTTTGTTTATTCATTAAGACATTCGATCGTGAAAGAAAACTGGCAAAATAAAAAAAAGATAGTTAACGACCCAGTTTATGGGTTTATCAATATCCCGTCAGAAATTGTTTTCGATATAATTGAACATAAGTATTTTCAGCGTTTACGCCGCATAAAACAACTGGGGTTAACTGAATTTGTATATCCCGGGGCAGTGCATACCAGGTTTCAGCATACTTTGGGTGCCATTCATCTTTTGAATTCTGCTATAAACGGGCTAAAAGCAAAAGGACATGAAATAACAGAAGTTGAAGAAGAAGCTGTTACATTAGCACTCCTTCTTCACGATATAGGCCATGGGCCATTTTCGCATACCCTTGAAAAAGTGATTCTCGAAGATTATAGCCACGAACAGCTTTCATTGCTTTTTATGAATGAACTCAATGAGCAATATAATGGAAAACTTACACTGGCTATTTCCATATTTAAAAATGAATATCCTAAAAAATTCCTTCATCAGCTTATTTCTAGTCAACTGGATATGGACAGGCTCGATTACCTTAGCCGTGACAGCTTTTACACGGGTGTTTCGGAAGGTGTTGTGAGTTCCGACAGGATTATTAAAATGCTCAACATTAGTAACGATCAGCTTGTTGTTGAAGCAAAGGGAATTTACTCGATTGAAAAATTCCTTATTGCCCGATGGTTAATGTATTGGCAGGTTTATTTGCATAAAACGGTTGTTTCTGCCGAACAATTATTACTTAATATTTTTAAGCGGGTAAGAGAATTGATTCGGAATAACGAAAATATGTATTTACCTGACGAACTCGCTTTCTTCTTAAAACCATCAACAAAAAAATATACAGAAAAAGAAATTCTTGAAAATTTCTCGTGTATTGATGATACAGATATTATTGTATCCCTGAAAAAATGGAGTAACGAAAAGGACAAAGTGCTATCTACATTATCTTTGAATATCTTGCACAGGAATTTATATAAGATTGAAATTCAAAATACTCCTTTTGAAGCATCCCGTATCGAAAATCTCTTGCTTGCAACATCAAAGAAAATGAACTTTTCAGAAAATGAAACGGGGTATTTTGTTTTTACAAACCACATAAGCAAAAATGCGTACAGTGCTTTCGACGATAAAATACAAATAGTATATAAAGATGGCAAAGTAGTTGATGTTGCCGATGCTTCAGATATGTTAAATATGTCTGTATTGTCGAAAATAGTACATAAATATTTCTTGTGTTACCCTAAAGAAATTTAATATTTCAATTTATAATGTTAATTTTGAGCTAAAATTTTTAAACCACTAAGAGTATGGAATTTACGGCCCAAATGATTGCCAGCTTTTTACACGGGGAAATTGAAGGCGATCCGGATGTTAAAGTAAATAATGTAGCAAAAATTGAAGAAGCGCAACCAGGTACACTGGCTTTTTTATCAAATCCGAAATACAATAATTATTTATATACTACCCAGGCATCAATTGTTTTAATAAATAAAGATTTTGTAATAGAAAAAGAGGTAAAGCCAACGCTAATTAAGGTTCCGAATGCGTATGAGGCTTTTGCTTCATTGCTTCAATTGGCCCAGCAAGGAAAAACGGTTAAAACCGGGATAGAAAACCCTGTTTCTGTTTCTGAAACAGCACAGATAGGTGAAAATGTATATATTGGTGCATTTGCATATATTGGTGATCATGTTAAAATTGGCAAAAATGTCCGTATTTATCCCCAGGTTTTTATTGGAAATAATGTCACGATTGGTGATAACTCAATAATTTTTCCCGGAGTAAAAATATATGAAGATTGTATTTTAGGTAATGAATGTACTATACATGCGGGATCTGTTATTGGGGCCGATGGCTTTGGATTTGCACCTCAATCGGACAACAACTATAAGAAAATACCTCAAATAGGGAACGTGGTTTTGGAAGATTTCGTGGAGATTGGTGCTAATGCTACTATTGACAGGGCAACCATGGGATCAACAATTATTAGAAAAGGAGTAAAGCTTGATAATTTAACCCATGTAGCACATAATGTTGAAGTAGGCGAAAATACAGTAATGGCAGCTCAAAGTGGAATAGCAGGCTCTACAAAAATTGGTAAGAATTGTATGTTTGGCGGACAAGTCGGATTTGCATCACATATTACCATTGCCGATGGTGTTAAAGCAGCCGCTCAATCAGGTATTGCAAGTAGTATTAAAGAGGAAAACCTGATCGTGATGGGTGCTCCTGCATATAAAATCTCAGATTACCAAAAAGCATATATTGGGTTTAAAAGATTACCCGATATGATAAAACAGATCTATGCCCTTGAAAAGGAAATAAAAGAGTTGAAGAGTAATCAAAAGTAACTGATAACCCGGTAATTCAAACAGATTTTTTTATAAAAGACAGCCCACTAAATAAGAATTTTGTAAATTGCGAAAATTTTTAAATACGATAATTTTAATCAAATGACCGATAAACAAATAACTATAAGTAATCCCGTGACCCTGAAAGGTAAAGGTTTGCACACCGGATACGAAGTATCATTAACGTATAACCCGGCTCCGATAGGACATGGTATTAAGTTCAGAAGAGTTGATTTAGCCGGATCGCCAATAATTAATGCCGATGTTGATAATGTTGTTGAAACATCACGTGGTACTACAATCGAAGATAAAGGCGTGAAAATACATACCATTGAACATGCGCTTGCTGCATTAACCGGACTGGGAATAGATAACGTGTTAATTGATATGAGCGGGCCGGAAGCACCGATTCTTGATGGAAGTTCTACTTTGTATGTAAATGCGTTACTTGCAACCGGACTGGAAGAACAGGATGCCGAAAAAGAGTACTATGTTATTAAAGAAAAAACAGTTTATCGCGACGAGAAAAATAATATCGAAATTACTGCATATCCCGACGATCACTTTTCAATCAATGTATTAATAGATTACAATTCGAAAGTTTTGGGACACCAGTATGCCTCGTTTGATGAAAGATCCACTGATTTTGCAAAAGAAATTGCTCCTTGCCGCACATTTGTTTTTTTCCACGAGCTGGAGTTTTTACTTAAAAACAACCTGATAAAAGGAGGTGATCTCGAAAATGCCATCGTTATTATGGAACACGAAGTTCCTCAAACTGAACTTGACAGGATTGCAGATTTATTTAACAAACCTCACATTCGGGTTAAGCCCAATGGTATTTTAAGTAACTTGGAATTGCATTTTAGCAACGAGCCAGCGCGTCATAAGTTGCTTGATATGCTTGGTGATTTTACATTAATCGGGAAGAGAATAAAAGGTAAAATTGTTGCTTCGCGTCCCGGGCATTATTCAAACACACAGATTGCCAAAATTATTAAAGATCAAATCAAAAAGGATTCACAAAAAATAAATGTTCCTCAATATGATCCAAACACGAATCCTTTGTACGATATCAACCAAATAAAAAAAATATTACCTCACAGGCCTCCATTCTTATTGATTGATAAAATAATTTCAATGGATAGTACGTCCATAGTAGGTATGAAAAATGTTACTATGAACGAGGGTTTTTTTGTAGGCCATTTTCCTGATGAGCCGGTTATGCCTGGAGTTTTATTGATCGAAGCGATGGCCCAGGTAGGCGGTATATTGGTACTCAATACCGTTGAAGATCCTGAAAATTACCTCACTTATTTTTTACGTATCGATAAGGTACGGTTTAAACGAAAAGTTGTTCCGGGTGATGCTGTACTTTTCAGAATGACTTTAATACAACCCATACGCAGGGGTATTGCTTTAATGTGGGGCGAAGCTTTTGTTGGTGATACCCTGGTTATGGAAGGTGAACTCATGGCGCAAATTTCAAAAGTTAAAGAAGAATAAAATTATGAATCAACCACTTGCTTATATTCATCCTGAAGCAAAAATTGGCGAGAATGTAAAAATTGATGCATTTGCCTGGATTGACAAAAATGTTGTTATTGGTGATGGCACATGGATTGGTCCAAATGCAACCATCATGGAAGGTGCACGGATTGGTAAAAACTGCCGCATATTCCCAGGGGCAGTTGTGTCGGCCATACCACAGGATTTAAAATTTAAAGGAGAAGAAACAACGGCCGAAATTGGCGATAACACTACTTTACGTGAATGTGTTACGGTAAACCGTGGCACAGCTTCAAAGGGCAAAACAGTTGTAGGGAATAACTGCCTTTTAATGGCTTATGTTCACATAGGACACGATTGCAAATTAGGTAACAACATCATAATTTCTAACAGCACGAATGTTGCCGGGGAAATTGTCATTGACGACTTTGCTGTAATAAGCGGCGACGTGCAGATACATCAGTTTGTACATATTGGCGGCCATGTTATGATTTCAGGCGGATCGCTGGTTCGCAAAGATGTCCCTCCATACATTACTGTTGCCCGAGAACCCCTTTCGTATGCCGGAATTAATTCCGTTGGATTACGACGACGAGGTTTTTCAAACGAAATTATCACCCAGATTCAGGATATGTACCGCGAGATATTCGTGAAAGATCAAAACGTGGCCCAGGCACTAAAATTCATTGAGGAGCAAATACCTGCTTCGAATGAAAAAGAATATGTCCTTGAGTTTATAAAAACTTCCGAAAGAGGAATAATCAGGGGATATAATGGGGAGTAAGAGAAGAAGTATTAAAAATAATGAAGATTTTTAAATAATAATGTTGATTTATTTTGTTTTTAATAAATCAACCATTAAATTTGCAACCGCTATCATTTGAAATATTACATATAAAGATATATTGCGGGGTGGAGCAGTTGGTAGCTCGTTGGGCTCATAACCCAAAGGTCGCATGTTCGAGTCGTGCCCCCGCTACTAAAGAAAAGCCTGACATTTTTATGTCAGGCTTTTTTAATGGGTTCAGAAAAAATCAGGGGAATAAATAATAGAGAGTTGTACCTCGTTGGTAATCCTGACTTCTCCAAAAATCTTTTTAAATGTATAGGTGTATTTTTTGCAGGTATATCCGGCAATTTGTTTGGTTTCAGTGGTTGGTTCTAAATCGAGCTTTTTTAAATCTTCATCCGAAAGCATCTTATAACCCCCGGCATTGTAAGCAGCTCCTACACTGTACATCTGGATTCCAATCACATTGTTTCTATCAATAAGCGTTTCGTTACAATTTCTACGTTGGGTGGTAGCTCTCACCAAAAAATTCTCGCCGCTGGCCTGGTAAAATGTCTTGCATTGGTTGGTACGCATGAGTTCGGTTTTTTTAGCATAAAAATCTATTTTAAAGTTATTACACTTGTCAATGCTGTAGCTTTCGTCCCATTTTACACCTGTTTGTGTTTTGCCTGAAAATGCAGGCAGCAATTACAATAGGGCGAATAGAAGGTATGATTTTTTCAGTTATTTTTTCTTTTCAAAAATTAAATTTTTAATATTTAATTTAATGCTGTATCCCGGTTTAGAATTCACAGGTATGTAAATATTAAGTAAAAAGGGAGTTCCTGACTGTTTATATAATAAGGAAGGCTCATTTTAAGTATTTATTGTAAACAAGCAACCCTTTTGATTGTAAATTCATCTTGATTTTAAAACTTAAATTATCTTGATTTATTCACCTAAAATTTTAAAAATGTTCAAAACATTAAAGTTTATAACTATTTTCCTTTGTTTTAGTTTGTGGGGAATTGGTATATATGGACAGGAAAAAGCAGAAAAAAAACGTAAAAAATTTATTGGGTTTGAATCTGGGTTTGAATTTATGACCAGTGATGTTCCTGATTATACCTTCATAAGAGGAGATATTGATTATTTTGGTTCAGGCTCGGCTACCGATTATTTGGATTGCTTAAACAGAGAATGGTATGTTGGACTCAAAACAGAGATACGTACGAAAAATGATAAATTCGGGCTATTAACCGGTTTTAGATATACCCGATCAAATAGTTATTTAAGCAAAAGTGCAGATTCTGATTATTTCTATTTACTTAATACTCAAGATGCACAAGCAACAGAATTTCTTAGAATCAAATTAATTGATCAGTATTCTGATTATATTGGTATTCCTGTAGAAATAAGATACATGCCATTCAGGCCAAGGCTTTTCAGGTTATATGTTGAGATTGGTGCAGAGTTTAGCTATTTGATAAATTCAGATATTAATGTGGATTTTTATAATGAAGCAATGGAAATTTATCAGGATGATGTGATAAATAAATTTACTGAGCCAAGTACTACATATACTTCTGTTTATTTTGCAATAGGGTGGAATTTAAATTGGAAATATAAACCTGTAATCAATCTTGAAGCAATAATACCATCGGCTTTTATTTCAGATTATTCAACAGGTCTTATTAATTCTATTGACGGAATCGGGTTACAATTAAATGTTCAAATACCTTTTTAATTATTATTATCATGAAAAAGATATTCCACGTATTAATTATTATAACAATTTTCAGCTTGAGTTGTGAAGAAGAATATGATTTAGAAAAATCAGTACTAATTTATGATAAGGATTACAATGATCTTCCTGCATATTCTGAATGGGGCTACAATACTTTTGGTGCCTATTATGATAGAAAAGTGTTTATTTCAAATAATTATGAAATACCACTAAAGGTAATTTCTTATGATAATTCAACTACTTTTATTTTTAAAGGGGAAATAAATAACCCAGCCGATAATTCATATAATAGTTATTATAATGAAGAAATGTCAATGAAATTATCAATTGAAAATTTTAAACTGGAAACCTATAACGATCTTTTATTATTCAACGATACAACTATTGATTTATCACATCCTGATTGTAGTATTGTTATTACTATAGATAATGATATTTTTGAAACGGTAATTATTAGTGGCGAATTTGAGTTCAAAAAAGTACAAAATCTAACTGTAGATAATGAACCTGTAGAAATTATCATGTCAGGACTATTTGATTATCAGTTTTTATTAAATGAAGAACCAATTTCTGTTTCAAATGGAAGGTTTGATATTGGTATAGGAGATGAAAATTTTTATAAATATTAAAGATTTCAGGTATTATACCAATATTCCAAAACATCAGTTTGGAGATATTTGTTTGCTATTTTTACGGTATAATACAAAATACGAAAGTAGTGAAAATGGGCAAAATTAAGATTTACCAGGTTGATGCTTTTGCAGACAGGCTTTTTTCAGGGAATCCCGCTGCAGTATGCATATTGGAAGATTGGATTAGCAATGAGTTAATGCAGTCTGTTGCTGCAGAAAACAATTTGGCAGAAACCGCGTTTGTTGTTCAACGAGATAAACAATATGAAATAAGGTGGTTTACTCCCGCGGTCGAAGTCGATTTGTGTGGACATGCAACATTGGCTACGGCTTATGTTTTGTTTAATTGTTTGGGGAATAAAAAACAGGAGCTTATATTTTATTCACCCAGAAGCGGGGAGCTGAAAGTATTTCAGCAAAACGGGATTTTGTTTTTGGATTTTCCCGCAGATACAATAAAATCAGACAATAACATTTTGCAAATCAGAGAATGTATAGGTGTTCAGCCGGCAGAAGTTTATAAAGGCAAAACAGATTATATTGCTGTTGTTAATAACGAGAATGATGTACAGGATCTTAGTCCTGATTTTAAGGAAATATCAAAATTACAGGCAAGAGGACTAATTGTAACTGCAAAAGGCGAACAAGTTGATTTTGTTTCACGTTTTTTTGCTCCGCAATCAGGTATAGATGAAGACCCTGTTACAGGTTCGGCTCATACATCGCTGATTCCATTATGGTCGAAGAAACTCGGAAAGATGGAAATGATTGCAAAGCAATTATCGAAACGCGGGGGAAAATTGGTTTGTGTGAACAAAGGCGAGAGATGCTTGATTGGTGGCAATGCGAAATTATATATGACCGGAGAAATATATACAGGCTAATATGAAAGTACTTGCAATAGAAAAAGAAATCGAAGGAATAACCTGGAGTACAGAGAATGACATGTTGGAGAATGAAGCATTACAGGTTTATCAATTGTACCTTTCAGGCTATTTAAGAGAAATCTATTTTAACGAACAACATTGTGCCGTACTCATATTGGAATGCGAATCAATAGATAAGGCAAATGAATTGTTGAGTTCGCTCCCGTTAGTTATAAAAAACATGATTAAGTTTGAACTCATGCAACTGAATCCATATACGGGTTACGAAAGAATTTTAGTAAAGAAACATCCTGTCAACGAATAGTTTAAATAGTGAATGATTATCCTTTCACCCTTTGGGGGTGAAAGGAATTTTTATAAAGCACCTAAGAAACAACATGTTAAAATCCCATGAAACTTTAATTTAAATAAAACGGTACTTATACAATCTTATTCAATGTATTAGGTGTGGTTATTGATATCTGTAAATAAGTTGGTGTTCATTGTAAAAAGATCTCCGTTGATAACTTCGTGAAAAATACGACAGAAAACTGGTGGATAAAAATTAAATTTGCAGAAAGAAAAATTGAATATGATGAAAGTTAAAGAACCTCTTTTTGAATATATTAGCCCTGACAACTCTCATCAAATTGTCAATGGGGATAGCCTTTCAGCTCTAAAAAAAATAGAAGATGGAAAATTTGACTTAATAATAACTTCGCCTCCTTACAATGTTGGGAAATCATATGAAACAAAGACCAGCATTGAAAAATACTTGGAGACACAAGAAGAAATTATAAACGAACTTGTAAGAACTCTATCAGATAAAGGCAATCTTTGTTGGCAAGTGGGAAACTACGTTGATAAAGGTGAAGTTTTTCCATTAGATATTTATTATTATCAGATTTTCAAAAAACTTGGACTGAAACTTAGAAATAGAATTATTTGGCATTTTGGACACGGACTTCACGCTTCAAACAGGTTTAGTGGAAGATATGAGACAATTTTGTGGTTCAGCAAAACTGATGATTATATATTCAATCTGGACAATGTCAGAATTCCATCAAAATATCCTGGAAAACTTCATTTTAAAGGAGAAAAAAAGGGATTGCCTTCTGGAAATCCTCTTGGTAAAAATCCGAGTGATTTTTGGGAGATTATTGCTAATGATTGGGAAACGGCGATGTGGGATATCCCAAATGTTAAATCAAATCATCCAGAAAAAACAGAACATCCCTGTCAATTTCCGATTGAATTAGTTGAACGATGTGTTCTTGCATTGACAGATGAAAAGAGTTGGGTGCTTGACCCTTTTGCTGGCGTAGGTTCGACAGTAATTGCAGCAATTAAAAACAATCGAAGTGCAATTGGAATTGAAAAAGAGAATGAATATTGTAAAATTGCCAACCAGAGAATAAAGGACCTTAACGAAGGCAAATTAAAAATCAGACCAATAAATAAACCAATTCATAAACCGTCTGGAAAAGAAAAAGTTTCCCAAGTTCCAAAGGAATGGTTACAACTTGAATCAGAGAATATAAACGGAAAATATAACGGCATTAGTCATCAAAAATGAAAATAGCACAAAAATACTCGCATTTGAACGGAGAAGAATATCTCATTGTTCATCATAAAAAACTTTACAAAGAAATCATTGATACTATTCAAAGCATAGATTCCTCAATGTTTATGACTAAGGAAAGTAAGGAAAAAACGATGACTGGTAAAATGCTTTATAGTCCGATAGAATTAAATAAAACATTCAATGAGAAATTTAATAGACTTGGTTGGAAAGAAAGTCGTTACCGATATTATATTACAACAGATCAAAAGGTTTTAACTGAATTAATCACTTTACCTTACGACCAACAAAAAGAATTCCTAATTTCAAAAGGTATTAAGGAACCTATTTCATCTTTTAAGCAAACGGATTTCGTGAAAGACCAGATTGCTGTTGAAGTTCAGTTTGGCAAGTATGCTTTTGTTGCATTTGACTTATTTGTTAAGCATCTGCTTTTCTATTCGGGTGGTGTAATAAATCTTGGAATAGAAGTTTTACCAACAAAGAAAATGCAATCACAAATGAGTAGTGGAGTTGCATACTATGAAGGCGAAGTTTATAATATTCTTAGACACGGAAGAAATAATCCTCCAGTTCCTCTTTTGATTTTAGGAATTGAACAAGATTAAAAGCAACGAAACGCCAACCGTCAAATAAGTGATTTTGGAGTAAAAAAATACGCATAGATATAAATAGAATGAATCAATTATTAAATTCTTAGTAGGTTAAATTTAGTTTTTAGACAGAATGCTGTTAGCGCCAGGCAAAAAGGATAAATCCCCGTAATTTTTAAAAAATCAGATTATTGATTATATCTATGTTATGACAAAACATACTAAGATAGTAAATAAAATTGTTGGGATTGTAAATTCAAAATATCCTTATTTGGAGATATACTTATATGGCTCACAAGCACGGAGTGATTCAAAAAAATATCCCGATTGGGATTTATAAATACTGAAAATAAAGAAGCGATAGAAACTCAATATAATAAATTGGAGTGAAAAAACATACTTGTCAACCGCTAACACTCATGAGAAAAGTTGTAATGCTGCCATTTTAAGTGGATTGTTACTTGAAACGATTTGCCCGTATTAATGATTTTATTCTTTCAATTTTACCCCGTTGATTGATAAACTGCCCGGTGTCTTCTCCTGAAATGTTAAATAATGCTAAATTTATAAAGTCGCTGATTAGAACCTGTTTTTTAATGCAAAACTCTTATCTTTGCAAAAGTTTTTAATTGAAAGAACGATGGCTAAAGATAAAAACAAACAGATAGTTAACAAGCTAAAACATAAATACAGGCTTATCATTTACAACGACAATACCTTCGAAGAAGTCTGGTATATGCGATTGTCGCGCCTGAATGTTTTTACTTTCGTGGGTACAGGAATATTCACGTTAATTGTTCTGGTTACTATTTTAATCGCGTTTACTCCCATCCGCGAGTTTATTCCCGGCTATCCCGATGGAATCATGCGCCGAAACATCATAAACAATGTACATAAGCTCGATTCGCTTGAACATGCTCTCGAAGTTCGCGATCGTTATTTTGCAAGCATAAACCGTATTATTCGTGGCGAAGTACCTGTTAGTTACGAGAATTCTCAGGATACAACGGTACGTTACCAGGATATTTCGTTTACCAAGTCGGAACACGATTCCATCCTTCGTCAGCAGATTGAAGAAGAAGAATTGTTTAACCTCACTGTTCTTACAGATCCCGGGAAACGAACAGATTTTTCGAGTATTCATTTTTATCCTCCCGTGAAAGGAATTATAACCTACTCGTTTAATCCAAGCGAAAATCATTTCGGAACCGACATTGTTGCTGCATCAAATAAAGTGGTGGTTGCAACTCTAAACGGAACGGTAGTTATGGCAAACTGGACCCTGGAAACAGGTTATATTGTCCAGATTCAACACGACAACAACTTGCTTTCGATTTATAAACACAATTCCGAATTGCTTAAAAAAGTAGGCGATCATGTTTCTGCGGGCGAGGCAATTGCCATTATAGGAAATTCGGGTGAATTAACCAGTGGCCCACATCTTCATTTTGAACTGTGGCATAATGGTGCACCCATAAATCCCGAAGATTATATTGCTTTTTAATTCTATTGATTAAAAACCCGGGAACAAGTTAAATGAAAAAGCGGATTGCATTATTAGGATCAACAGGCTCTATAGGCACACAAACCCTGGATGTTATCAGGCAATTTCCCGATAAATTTGAAGTTGAAGTTCTTACGGCTTACAATAATATCGATCTGCTTATTCAGCAAGCCATCGAGTTTGTTCCAAACACCATTGTAATAGGAAACGAATTAAAATACAAGGAGCTTACCGATGCTTTATCCGGGTTGCCTGTAAAAATATTTGCCGGTTCCGATGCCATATCGCAGGTTGTTGAAATGGATTCCATAGACATTGTTTTAACTGCAATGGTTGGATTTTCGGGATTGCTGCCTACACTGAACGCCATAAAAGCAAAAAAAACAATTGCCCTGGCAAATAAAGAAACATTGGTTGTTGCAGGTGAATTGATCAAAAAATCAGTACTGGAAAACAACGTTAAAATTCTTCCTGTCGATTCGGAACATTCGGCTATTTTTCAGTGTCTGGCTGGCGAAGGATATAATGAAATAGAAAAAATTATTCTTACAGCTTCGGGTGGCCCTTTTCGTGGTAAAAACGTTGATTTTCTGAAACAGGTAACTCTTGAGCAGGCTCTGAAACATCCCAACTGGGACATGGGTGCTAAAATTACCATTGATTCGGCAACATTAATGAATAAAGGGTTCGAAGCCATTGAAGCAAAATGGTTATTCGATTTAAAACCCGAACAGATTGATATTGTTGTTCACCCTCAATCCATTATTCATTCGCTGGTTCAGTTTGCCGATGGTTCCCTGAAAGCACAAATGGGCTTACCCGACATGAAACTGCCTATCTTGTATGCACTGGCTTATCCTGAACGGCTTAAAACCAATTTTCCCCGGTTCAGCTTTATCGATTACCCGGAATTGCATTTTGAAAAACCGGATTTAAAGAACTTCAAAAATCTTGCATTGGCTTATTTTGCCATGGATAAAGCAGGAAACATGCCTTGTATTTTAAATGCGGCAAACGAAGCAGCAGTGTATGCGTTTTTATGTAAAAAAATAGGTTTTTTAGATATTACAGATATCATCATGCAGGCTATGCACAAGGTAAATCATATAAAACATCCCGGCCTGGATGAACTTATTCAAACCGATAATGAAACAAGAATGTATTGTGAAACGTTAATAAACAGAATAATTATTTAAATGAGGATAAATTAATGGAAATTTTAATTAAGATTTTACAGTTTTTGCTTGCAATATCAATACTGGTGATTTTGCACGAATTAGGACATTTTATTTTTGCCAAGATATTTAAAACAAGGGTCGAAAAGTTCTATCTCTTCTTTGATCCCTGGTTTTCACTTTTTAAATTTAAAAAGGGTGAAACAGAATATGGACTGGGTTGGCTTCCACTGGGCGGATATGTGAAAATATCAGGAATGATCGACGAGTCGATGGATAAAGAACAAATGAAATTGCCCCCGCAACCTTACGAGTTCAGATCGAAACCATCGTGGCAACGATTGTTAATCATGCTTGGCGGGGTTTTGGTAAATTTTATTCTTGCCCTGGTTATTTATTCTGCAATTCTTTATACCTGGGGTGACCAATACTTACCTACAAAAAATGTTACACATGGAGTAATGGTCGATTCTTTAGCTTATAATATGGGTTTAAGAAATGGCGATAAGATTTTGTCTGTTGATAATAAAGATGTTAAAGATTTTTATCAGATTGTTCCTTATATTGTTTTAAATGATGGTAAAACACTTCAGGTTGAACGCGATGGCGAACAACGCGAAATACCTGTTTCTGAAGAAATTATCCCCCAACTTTTAAAGAGCAAAGGGTTTATTGAAGTGAGAATACCTTTTATTATTGCCGGATTTTCTGAAGATTCTCAGGGTAAAAAAGCCGGTATGTTAAAAGGCGACCAGCTTATAGGGATAAATCATCAGCCTGTGCAATTTTTCGATGAGTTTAAAGACTCTTTGGCAAAACACAAAAACGAAGAGATTGTTGTTACTTTAATTCGCGACAACGATACACTCGATATTTCTACTATGGTTCCGGAAAGTGGATTGTTTGGAATAGCCCCCGATGGAACACTTACTAAATTTTTTGAACTCGAAAGTATCGAATATACATTCCTGGCATCAATACCAGCAGGTATAAACAAAGGAATGGAAACATTCGTAAGTTATTTAAAACAGTTAAAACTTATTTTTTCGCCAAAAACAGAAGCATACAAATCGCTTGGTGGATTTATTACTATTGGGAATATATTCCCTGGCGAATGGATTTGGAGGGCCTTTTGGAATTTAACCGCCTTCCTGTCGATAATCCTGGCAATAATGAATGTGCTTCCTATACCTGCACTCGATGGTGGCCACGTGATGTTCCTGCTCTACGAAATGATTACAGGACATAAACCCAGTGATAAATTCCTGGAATACGCACAAATAACAGGAATGGTTATTCTTTTAGCTTTATTGCTTTTTGCAAACGGGAATGATATTGTAAGGCTTTTTAGTAAGTAAAGAAATTTTTATTAAATTTGGATTATATTAAAAATTACATACTATGCAATTATCATCTGTTATTTTAGGAATGTTAGGAGCTTGGGAAATTATACTTATAGTATTGGTTGTACTTCTTATTTTTGGAGGCAGGAAAATACCTGAACTTATGAAAGGCCTTGGACAGGGAATTAAAGAGTTCAAGAAAGCAACTAAAGATGAGCCCGAGAGCGGAGAACCGAAAGGAGAAAAATAAACGTTTTGTTATATAAAAAATACCTGTCAGGATGTATAAATTCATCCGGCAGGTTTTTTGTTTTTTATTCACAATACTCAAAATGGTAATTGATAAATATTATTTTTACAAAATAGAAAATGAAAGAAAATTTGATTTATGATTAAAAAGTATTTGCTCGAAACAGGATTTATTTTTAGCATTATAGCCGGTTCGTTATTATCCATTCAGGCATCTGAAATAGTTTGTCAAATTAAAAATACAGAATATGAAAGCCTGAAAAAATCAGATTCTATTCCCATTTTCCCGGATTTGGTTTACGAATATAAAATTGCCGAATTAAATAATCTTACTCCCATCGAACTTGAGTACAACGACAAAGTTCGAAGATACATTGATGTTTACACGATTGAACGCCGTGAACATCTTGCAAAAATAATTGGTTTGGCCGAATATTATTTCCCCATTTTCGAAGAAGCACTAGATAAATATAACCTCCCTTTAGAGTTAAAATACCTCGCTATTGTTGAATCAGCTTTGGATCCGAGAGCGATATCTTCAACGGCAGCAGTAGGGTTATGGCAATTTAAAATCAACACCAGCAAAATGTTCGATTTGGAAGTAAACTCATATATCGACGAACGATGCGATCCCTTGAAATCTACTGAAGCAGCGTGCAGCTATTTGCAATATTTATATCGTATTTATAATAACTGGCAATTAGCACTTGCAGCGTATAATGGTGGCCCCGGTGTTGTAAGAAATGCAATCGAACGTTCAGGAGGAAAAACAAGCTTTTGGGAAATACAACCCTTTTTACCCGAACAAACAAAAGGGTATGTACCCGCGTTTATAGCTGTAAACTATGTTATGAGTCATTACAAGGACCATAACATTGAACCTGTTCGCCCCGATTATATTTTTATCGATGTAGATACCGTGAAAACTACAAAGGCAGTATCTTTTCAACGAATCTCAGACGTTATTCATGTTCCGTTAGAAAC
The DNA here is from genome assembly GCA_001768235.1 of Bacteroidetes bacterium GWB2_32_14. Classification (GTDB taxonomy): domain Bacteria; phylum Bacteroidota; class Bacteroidia; order Bacteroidales; family UBA12077; genus UBA12077. The sequence continues at coordinate 32,088 of MENK01000029.1, read as the reverse complement.
ACTTCAGTTCCTGAATCCGTCGTACAAACAAGACTATATTCCCAAAATGAAAGATGGTGCTGTTATTGTTTTGCCTAAAGAAAAAATTAAACCCTTTATTAAAAACGAGAAAGTTATTTTTGATGATAAAATTGAAGTAAAGGATTTTCACGATCAGGTTGCCGATGCAGGTGAAAAAAACGGTAAGGTAAAAATTGTTCATGAAGTAGCTAAAGGCGAATATTTTCATAAGATAGCCATAAAATACAATTGTACCATTGATGATATCAGAACATGGAACAGTTTACCATCAAATGATTTAAATGTTGGCCAATTATTAGATATTTGGGTAACACCTGCAATGGCAAACAGGATAGAAGAAGAAAAGCTACAACCTAAGCAACAAAGAGATTCAACAGACCGTTATATTTACTATACTGTTCAAAAAGGAGATACGGTGTGGAGTATAGCCAGTAAATTCAATTGCAGGTCGATTTCGGAATTGAAAGAAGAAAATAACATTGTTGATGAAACGGATTTAAAACCGGGATTAAAATTAAAAATCTTTCTGAATAATTAACTAAATAAATCAGCGTATGAAAAAAATTACATGGATACTAATGATTGCAACCTTCATTTTGGTTTCTTGCAAAAACAAAGATTCATCACGCTTAATGACCAATGTAACAGGAAAAGCAGGCGAAGTAGTGATTGTTATTGAGCCTGGTATGTGGAATTCAAATATTGGCGTTGAATTCAGAAGAAAACTGGCACAGGATTACCCGGGATTGCCCCAGGCAGAACCTCTGTTCGATTTGGTTCATATTCCGTACAGCGCATTCTCAAACATCTTTAAAACCCATCGCAATATACTTCTGGTAAAAGTTAGCAACGAATATGATGAACCGAAAATGATTATTCAGAAAAATTTATATGCCAAACCTCAAATAGTTATTAATATCTTGGCCCCCGACGATTCTTCCATGGAAGCACTTATCCGCGACAAAGGAGACTTAATTGTTGACCGGCTATTAAAAAAGGAAATGAGCAGGTACGCTTCAAATTATACAAAATACGAAGATAAAACTGTTGGCGAAAGATTAGAAAAGAAATTTGGAATAAATATAACCATTCCCAAAGGATTTAAAATAGATATGGATACAACAGATTTTGTCTGGGTTGCAAACGACTCTCCGGCAATGTCTCAAGGCCTGTTAATCTTTTCGTATGACAAACCTGATGTTGAACTTACAACTCCTTATATCATTGCAAAACGAAACCAATTTACCAGCCAATTTGTAAAAGGAGAAAACCCAAATTCGTTTATGATTGTTGAACAGGAAGTTGAACCTTTCCGTCGTGAAATTGTAATTAATAAATTAAAAGTTACTGAACTCAGGAGTTTGTGGCGTGTCGAAGGTGATTTTATGGGTGGCCCATTTGTTAGTTTTACCTTTGTCGATGATAAGAAGAATAAAGTGATCCATGCTGATGGCTTTGTTTATGCTCCTCAATTCGATAAACGAGATTATATCAGGCAGCTTGAAGCAATTTTAAATTCTGTTAAGTTGAAATAATGAGCCAGCTTATTAGTAAAGGCGAACTGGAACGATCAAAACGTGAAGAAAAATTTGTCTTGCTCACTGCACAGCAGGTTAAAAAAGATTTTGCCATGTTTGGCATGCAGGTCAACTTTTCAGGAAATGTAAATTTTGCTTATAACGAGTTATTTGATCAGCTAAAAATCCATATCGACGATTTATTAAATTCCAACTATGAGAAACTGAAGTCATTGCTTTACCAGATTGATTTAAACGAAAAAGAACTGACTAAAACCGATCGGGAAATGCACTTTTCAAGCATTTCGGAATTAATTACACATAAAATACTGGAGAGAGAACTAAAGAAAGTTTTAATCCGAACATATTTTAAAGAAAAGGGGCAATGATGCTCCTTTTTTACTAATTTAGCTAAATCAAATAAGGATAAACATGGAACAAAATCAGGATATTCGTTGGAAACAAAGATTTAGTAATTATAAAAAAGCACTATCACAATTAGAACGATTTGTTAATAAAAAAGACCTTTCTGAAATGGAGCAGCAGGGATTAATTCAGTCGTTCGAATATGTATTTGAATTAGGATGGAATGTATTAAAAGATTTTCTTGAAAATAATGGACAAGAAAATATTTATGGCTCCCGGGATACAATTAGGCTGGCTTTTAAATTAGGATTAATTGAGAATGGAGATGGGTGGATGAATATGCTCAAAAGCCGTGTAAAAACAACACATACTTACAATGAGGATACTGCAAATGAAGTTTCTCAAGAAATTGTGACTGGCTATTTCGAGTTGTTTAAAGAAATGGAAATCAAATTTAATAACTTATTGTAAAATGCGCTTTGGATTAAAAGAGGATACAATAAATAAAATAAATGAAGTTTTTTCGCATTATCCATTGGTTTCGGAAGTTATAATCTATGGTTCTCGGGCCAAAGGAAATTATAAGAATGGTTCTGATATCGATCTCACCATCAAAGGAGAGAATCTTAATTTAATCATTCTTAACACGATTGACTTGGAACTTGACGATTTACTCCTTCCTTATACTTTTGATTTGTCTGTATTCAAGCAAATAAGTAATCCCGATTTAGTTAGCCATATTGAGAGGGTTGGAAAGGTTTTTTATAAAAAGCAAAATTAAGAAGGGTTATACTCTATAAATTCATATTTCTGATTTCTAAATTGTGGCACAAATCCGGCTTCCCTAATAGCAAACTGAATTCCTTCGGCGTCAAATCTAAAATCTGCTCCCGCGGCCGAAACAACATTTTCTTCTATCATAATAGACCCAAAATCGTTTGCCCCGGAGTGCAAACAAACCTGTGCAATATCTTTACCTACAGTTAACCACGATGCCTGTATATTTTTAATATTGGGCAGCATTATTCTGCTCATTGCGATTGTTCGTATATATTCCCGCGAACTAACAGAGTTTAAAATACCTGATTTGAGTTGTAATTCCGTGTTTTTATCCTGAAATGGCCAGGGAATAAATGCTAAAAACCCATGCGAACCAGAAGGTTTTTCAGATTGCACTTCTCTTATAACTACAAGGTGTTCTAATCGTTCTTTTCGGGTTTCAATATGCCCAAACATCATGGTTGCCGATGTTACCAGGTTTAGTTTGTGTGCCTCGCGCATAACATCGAGCCATTGTTTCGTATTTGCTTTCGCAGGCGAAATACTTTTTCGAACTCTGTCGCAAAGAATTTCGGCTCCTGCACCCGGCAGGCTGTCCAGACCTGCAAATATAAGTGACTCAAGAATTTCTCTGTGCGATTTCTTTTCGAGCCGGGCAATATGTACAATTTCCGGGGGGCCTAAAGCATGCAGTTTTAAGTTTGGATAATATGATTTTAACTCTTTAAATAAATCGGTGTAAAAACTCAATCCCAATTTAGGATGCAACCCCCCTTGCAGAAGTAGTTGATTACCACCAAGTTTAAACAGTTCATCAATCTTTTGTTTGTATTCTTCAATTCCTGTTATATAAACTTCGTAATCTTTCGGGTTTTTGTAAAAATTGCAAAACTTACATTGTGAAATGCAGGCATTGGTAATATTAACATTCCTGTCGATTTGCCAGGTAACAATATTTCCGGGATTATGAATTTGCCTTAAAGCATTCCCTGTATAAATTAGTTCTTCGAGCGGGGCATTTTCATATAAGAACAATCCCTCTTCAGCAGAAAGGAATTCAAGAGCCAGAGCTTTATTTATTAAGGTTTTTATTTTCATCTCTTTGAAAATTGATTCACAAAAATAACAATAAAGAACGGGATTTGTTAATTAAATAAAAATACATCATGATTAAGATTTTTTTGATAATTGCTGGTGTCTGGCTTTTTTTAATTTTGTATATCATCAAATCTATTTGACCATACAAAAGAAATTAAATTTTTAGCTACTTTTGTTACAATAAAAATCTATTGATAAAAATGATATGATTCAAAATAATATAGTTGTTGGAATATCACAGGGAGACATTAACGGGATAAGCTATGAAGTAATAATAAAAGCATTGATGGATCCTCGTGTTTACGATTTTTGTGTACCCGTAGTATATGGTTCAGCAAAAGTTGCAGCCTACCATCGTAAAGCGTTAAATATTGTAAATTTTAGTTTTAATAATGTTAGAAATGCCGATGAGGCCAATCTGAAACGGGCAAATATTGTAAATTGCCTCGACGATAATATTCGTGTTGAATTAGGAAAATCGACAACAATAGCCGGAGAAGCTTCGTACCTGGCTTTGCAAGCTGCTGTTAGGGATTTGAAAGATAAAAAAATTGATGTTTTAGTTACAGCTCCAATAAATAAAGATAATATTCAATCCGAAAATTTTAAATTCCCGGGGCATACCGAGTATTTAACAAAAGAGTTCGGGGAAGAAGAAGCATTAATGCTAATGGTCAGCGAAAACTTGAAAGTAGGAGTTGTAACCGGCCATTTACCTATTAGCAAAGTACCCCAGGCAATTACAACTGATGCTATCCTAAAAAAACTGAGGATAATGAATAAAAGTCTTATTCAGGACTTTAGAATTCGTAAACCAAAAATCGCTGTTCTTGGATTAAACCCTCATGCCGGAGATAATGGGTTGTTAGGAAGAGAAGAAATAGAAATAATTATTCCTGCCATAGAAAAAGCGAAACAGGAAAACATTTTAGCCCTGGGGCCTTATCCAGCCGATGGATTTTTTGGAAGCGATAGTTTTAAAAAGTTTGATGCTATATTGGCAATGTATCACGATCAGGGCCTTGTACCCTTTAAAGCACTGGCTTTTGGAACGGGTGTTAATTTTACTGCAGGTTTAAGTGCTATAAGAACATCTCCCGGGCATGGTACAGCTTTTGAGATTGCCGGGCTGAATGAGGCATCAGCAGATTCGTTCAGAAACGCGATTTACCTGGCTTGCGATATCTACAGAAATCGTACTGAATATATTGAATTATCAAAAAATCCACTTCAACATTTCGAAATCTCGGATACGGAATAATTAGTAACATTTAAAGAAAATAGATGGGTTGGTAGTTTTATCAACCCATTCGTATTTTTAATCATGAAATTTTAAAAACAAACAAAATATAACTGTTAACAAGGCAAAATATTTCTTAAATTTGTTTAGTATCCAGTTTAGTAAACTTTTTAAAATAACCACTCGAATTAATTAAGGAGGCCTTTATGTCAAAAATAGATTTGTCTTTAAAGAATTTAGAAGAACTTTTTCCAAAAGATTTTTCGCAGGAGCAAATTGCAAAAGCAAAAACTATCTTCTTAAAAGAGCTATCGTTGTTAAGTCATCAATTTTATGGAGGTAAAATACAAACTTTGCCTAAAGCCGGTTTGTATGGGTTTAACTGGTTTAATGTGTATTATACACCGGGTGTTTCAAAAATATCAACTACAATCCGCGATAATAACGATTCTTCTTTTGAACTTTCAAACAGGGGAAATCTTGTTGCAGTAGTTTCGGATTCAACAAGAGTTTTGGGCGATGGTGATTGTACACCTCCGGGTGGTTTAGGTGTAATGGAAGGTAAAGCATACTTAATGAAATACCTTGCCGGAGTCGATGGAATAGCATTGTGTGTTAACAGTTACAATAAACAAGGGAAACACGATCCTGATAAAATTATTGATTTTGTAAAAATGCTCGAACCAAGTGTTGGAGCAGTAAATCTGGAAGATATTTCGCAACCAAATTGCTATAAAGTGCTTGATACTTTACGTGAAGAATGTGATATTCCCGTTTGGCACGATGATGCCCAGGGAACAGGTTCTGTTACTGTTGCCGGACTCATTAATGCCCTCCGTATTGTAAATAAAGAGATTAATGATGTAAAAATAGTAATGTATGGTGCCGGAGCAGCTAATGCTACAATTGCACGATTAATTCTTCAGGCTGGTGGTGATCCCGAGAAAATGGTAATATTCGATTCTACAGGAGGGCTACACAAAGGTCGTGATGATATTAAAGCAGATACTCGTTTTTACAGAAAATGGGAATTGTGCGAAAAAACAAATCCAAAAAGAATTAATGACGTTGAAGAAGCATGTAAAGGTGCTGATGTACTTATAGCCGTAAGTCAACCCGGGCCTGATGTGGTAAAACCTCGATGGATTCGTGCTATGGGTTCAAAGCCAATTGTCTTTGCGTGTGCAAATCCAGTTCCTGAAATTTATCCTTATGCAGCAAAAGAAGCAGGTGCATATATTGTTGCAACCGGGCGCGGTGATTTTCCCAATCAGGTTAATAATTCATTGGGATTTCCGGGAATATTGAAAGGAGCATTACTGGTAAGAGCAAGAAAAATTACTGATGAAATGGCTATTACGGCAGCTTATTCCATGGCCAACTATGCCCAAAAGAAAGGAATAAATCCCGATTACATTATGCCTAAAATGGACGAAACAGAAATGTTTGCTTACGAAGCAGCTGATGTAGCTATGGAAGCTATTAAAAATGGAGTTGCCCGAATAAAACTCGATAAAGAAACTGTTGTGAAACAAACTCTTGATGATATAAAACGTACGCGCGATACCATTGATATGATGATGGCTAACAGCTTTATTCATCGCCCGGATGTTAAAATACTTGAAGATGCATTAAAGAAAGCGGTTGATTCAGTAAAGTAATTCGATCCGGATACATACTAAAACGATTGGTTCTAAAGAAGGATCAATCGTTTTTTTGTGGCTGTCTTTTTGAAAAATTAGTTGGATTTTAAAATCCAAACCTGCTTAATATCTGAATTTGAGCGTAACAGGTATAATTCTTTTAATGCTGAAGATTCATTTGTATATGAATTTAATGCCACCCTGTAGATTGTATTCTCTGACTCAATGATTTCAGGAGAGTATCCATTTTTTACTAATTCATCACAAAAATTCTGAGCATTTTTCGAGCTTTTAAAACTTCCGGCGATAATATAAAATTTGGAATAGGCTGTTTTTGGTTCTTCTGTCTTGCTTCTTTGTTCGGTGTAAAAGAGTGCTTCTTTTTTATTTGTAGCTACATCAATCGATGAATTTATGCAGGCTTTAATACTATCTGCTTTTGAAATACTGTCAAGATAAGCTTCCGATTTTAATGCATCTGTATCTGTTGCCAATTGAACAGTATTTCCTGATTTTGAAAATGAAAGAAAATCGAAATTTGTAAATCCGTTGCTCATGTACCAGCATAAGCCAATGAATGTAAAAAACAATATTCCCGAAACAGATAATACAATTATTCTGGATTGTGATTTCTTTTTTAGTGGTTGTTTTTGTGATGCTGATTTGTCCCCGGTTTTTATTGTTATAGGATTTGTTTTAACTGATTTTAAACCGTAAGCTTCTGGTAATAAAAGTGCGCCCTCATTCTGAATAAATTCAAGGTTTCCTTTGTCATTTTTTCTTAAAATGCCTATATCCGAGATATTAATTTGGTTTTCTTTTTTAATGAAAGATATAAATTCTTCGAGTCTTTTTGCAGCTTTATCTTTACTTATAATTTCCTTTCCTGAAATATAATTTACCAGGGTATCATCAGGGAAAGAATAGTCTGGTTTAAATTGGATTTTTTTTGCCGGGGGAAGAAAGATGTTTTCTTTTACATCAAAAGTTGCCGGTTCGTATTCTGAAATAAACCCCCCAAACCCGGGAATTATTACATCCTGATTTTTTAAAATCAATTCTTTAATGTATCCTGAAATATCCATTTTTATTTTGTTGAAACAAATATATGTAAAATAATTTGTTCGTCAAGATTGAGTTTTAAGGCAGTTATTAACATGCTTTTTAAAAATCTTTAACATTTAAATACGATTAATATAATTAAATTTACATTCTAATTATATGAATCATGAACAAATTGGTTTTAGTTACAGGTGGTACAGGTTATATTGGCTCTCATACAGTAGTTGAGCTAATGAATGAAGGGTTCGACATTGTTATCATCGACAATCTGTCGAATTCAGAAAAATCAGTACTCGATGGGATTTCGGAAATAACAGGCCGTCGTCCTTATTTTGAACAATTTGATTTATGCGATAAAGAAAGAGTCCACAATTTCTTTAAAATTTACAGGAAAGTTAGCGCAGTTATACATTTTGCAGCATATAAAGCTGTTGGTGAATCTGTAGAAAAACCGTTAATGTATTACCAAAACAATTTAATTTCGTTATTGAATCTATTGCAGGCAATGGAAGATTTTAAGGTACATCAACTGGTATTTTCTTCGTCAGGTACGGTTTATGGTGAGCCTGATGAACTGCCGGTTACAGAAAACTCCCCGGTCAAAAAAGCTACATCTCCTTATGGAAACACGAAACAGATTTCGGAAGAAATAATTTCTGACACAATAAAATCGGGTTATGAACTAAATGCCATTTCTCTGAGATATTTTAACCCGATAGGCGCTCATCATTCAGCGCTCATTGGTGAATTGCCTCGAGGAGTTCCTAATAATCTTGTTCCGTTTATTACCCAAACTGCTTATGGAATAAGAGATCAACTTAAAGTTTTTGGTGATGATTATAATACTCCCGACGGATTTGCAATCCGCGATTATATAAATGTGGTAGATTTAGCTAAAGCCCACGTAATATCAATAAAACGGTTGCTTGAAAAGAAAAACAAAACGAATTTTGAAGTGTTTAACCTGGGTACCGGAAAAGGTTCGTCCGTTATGGAAGTTATTGATTCGTTTCAAAAAGTAACGGGTGTAAAACTAAATTACAAAATTGTCGGACGCAGGGCCGGAGATACAGAAGCAATTTATGCAAATACCGATTTGTCTGAAAAGGAGTTGGGCTGGAAAGCCGGAATAGGACTAAACGAAACACTACAATCTGCCTGGGAATGGGAAAAACAGTATCAAAATAATTCATAAAAAATGATAAAGAAAACAATATTAATTACAGGAGGAGCCGGATTTATTGGCTCTCATGTTGTTCGGTTATTTGTAAACAAATATCCAGATTATAAAATCGTAAATCTGGATGTTTTAACTTACGCGGGCAATCTTGAAAACTTAAAAGATATCGAAGATTCATCGAATTATATTTTTGAACGTGGAGATATAACTGATGAAAAACTCATTGACGAATTGTTTGCGAAATATCAATTCAATGGGATAATTCATCTCGCGGCAGAATCGCATGTTGATCGATCAATTGCTGATCCTAACCAGTTTATTAAAACAAATATTTTTGGTACGGTTAACCTCTTAAATGCAGCCCGAAAACACTGGAGCCCTGATTTTGATGATAAAAAGTTTTATCACATTTCTACCGACGAAGTATATGGTTCATTAGGAGATGAAGGAATATTTACCGAAGAAACTGCTTACGATCCACGAAGCCCTTATTCTGCATCAAAAGCCAGTTCAGATCACCTGGTTCGGGCATATAATCATACCTATAAATTGCCTACGGTAATTTCAAATTGTTCGAATAATTACGGGCCTAACCAGTTTCCGGAAAAGTTAATCCCGCTGGTTATTCATAATATAAAAAATAATAAAGCCATACCTGTTTATGGTAAAGGCGAAAATGTAAGAGATTGGTTATACGTTATTGACCATGCACGGGCAATAGATATGGTTTTCCATAATGGTAAAATTGGCGAAACATACAATATTGGAGGCAACAATGAATGGAAAAATATCGATTTAATAAACACCTTATGTGAAATCATGGATCGGAGATTGAATCGTGTAAATGGAGAATCTGCAAAACGGATTACTTTTGTTAAGGATCGTGCCGGACACGATCTTCGTTATGCTATTGATTCATCAAAAATTCAACAGGAATTAAATTGGAAACCATCACTTCAATTTAAAGAAGGTCTCGAGAAAACTGTTGATTGGTATTTAAATAATGAGGATTGGCTAACCCACGTTATGGACGGAGATTATGAAAAATACTACGATAAACAATATCATAAAAGATGAAAAAAGCAGCTTAAAGCTGCTTTTTTGTTGATTATTCAACGGTTACTGATTTTGCCAGGTTTCTCGGTTGATCAACATTGCAGTTTCGTAAAACAGCGATGTGATATGAAAGTAGCTGTAATGGAATAACTGTTAATAATGCAGCCAACTCATCTCTTGTTTCAGGAATCTCGAGTACATGGTTTGCCATTTTTTTAATTATAGTATCACCTTCACTTACAATAGCGATAACAATACCTTTTCGGGCTTTTACTTCTTGTATATTTGAAACGATTTTTTCATACGATTTGTCTTTTGTTGCAAGAACAACAACAGGCATTTTTTCATCGATAAGCGCAATAGGCCCATGTTTCATTTCTGCTGCAGGATAACCTTCGGCATGTATATACGAAATCTCTTTTAACTTTAATGCTCCTTCTAAAGCTACGGGGAATAAATATCCTCTTCCCAGGTAAAGAAAATTAGTAGAGTCTTTAAATAGTTTGCTAATTTTTAAATACTGAGAATTGTTTTTAAGTATTTTTTCAATTTTAGAAGGAATATTATAGAGTTCGTTAATCAGGGAGTCAAAATTTTGTTTATCAATAATTTCCCGTTCATAGCCTAATGCAATTGCCATCATTGTTAAAACAGTAACCTGGGCAGTAAATGCTTTTGTTGAAGCAACGCCAATTTCAGGCCCGGCATGTGTATAAACACCGGCATGAGTTTCGCGTGGAATACTTGAGCCTACAACATTGCAAATACCCAAAACGGTAGCACCAGCTTGTTTTGCAAGCTTTATTGCTGCTAATGTATCTGCTGTTTCACCACTCTGGCTTATTGCAATAACAATATCATCCTCGTTAATGATTGGATTTCTGTATCTGAACTCAGAAGCATACTCAACTTCTACAGGAATTCGGGCAAGTTCTTCAAATAAATATTCACCTACAAGTCCTGCATGCCACGATGTCCCACATCCAATAATAATTATTCTTTTTGCTTCGATGAGCTTAGGCATTACTGAATATAATCCGCCAAGATGAATCTCTTTTTTATCTAAAGAAACACGTCCTCTGAAAGTATCTAAAATTGATCTGGGTTGTTCAAAAATTTCTTTCATCATAAAATGGTCGAAACCATTTTTTTCCAGTTCACCAATATCCAGGTTAATCTTATGAATTTTTGGAGTAAGCTTATCGTTTTTTATTGTTTTTAGAGATAAACCATCTTTGCTTAATATGGCAACATCGTCATCATTTAAATAAATCACACTTTTTGTGTGTTCAACTATTGGTGTTGCATCAGAAGCAATATAATATTCGCCTTCTCCAACACCAATAACTAAAGGACTTCCTTTTCTGGCAGCAATTAGTTTATCGGGTTCACCTTTACAAATAATTGCCAGACCATAGGCTCCGACAACTTTCGACAGTGCCAGGCGAACTGCAATTTCAGCACTAACTTTCCCTTTTAAATATATGTATTCAATTAAATTTGCCAGTACTTCGGTATCGGTATCTGAATAAAATATATATCCTCGGTCTTCGAGTTTTTCTTTTAATCGGCTGTAGTTCTCAATAATACCATTATGAATTAATACAAAATGATTATTCATTGATGAATGTGGATGAGCATTTAAATCATTGGGTTCACCATGAGTTGCCCATCTTGTATGACCGATTCCAACTGTTCCGCTAACATCCTTGCTAGATACAAAATCATCTAAATCAGAAACTTTACCTTTTTTCTTGAAAATTTTTATTTCTTTATTTAATATTGCAACTCCGGCAGAATCGTATCCGCGATATTCAAGTCTTTTTAACCCATTTATTAAGATGGGATAAGCCTGTTTATTTCCAATATATCCAACTATTCCACACATATATTAATGCTTTGTATATGTAACTTTTAATTTAATGTTTTCGCCGGTTTTCAGAATTACACGGTTTGGATATGAATAATTTTCTCTTATTCTTACTTTCAAAAGAGAATCTGAAATATCTCCAGCTAATAAAGCTGTTAAATACTTTGAAATATTAAATTTATAATAATCATTGTCTTCATAATATGAACCATCAAAAAAATCACTATAGGTAGGATCATCATCCGGTATATAGTAATATGTTGTATCAGATGTAGGATAAAGAAAGTATAATTCATCGGGAGGTGTTAAAAATTCAAAATTATTGTCTTTAAAAACCGGGATGAATAAATCTGCAGTTAGAATTGAATATTTAGCATTCTTAAATCTGCTTATATCTGATAGAATTATTTTAGAAGTCATCCCTCCGAATCCTTGCATAAACATTAGAGTATCTGCTTCAGTTGAATCATTCTCCAAATAATTATTTATAATTGCACCTGTTTTGTCATGTGTATAATTTGAGAAACTGACACCTAGGCTAAATGTATAATCAAATGTTAATGAATCATTATAAAATAATGAAATTTTTGAGTCGTCTGATTCTAATGATAACTTAATCATTGAACCTAAACCTGTATTCTCTTCTGGTATTACACAAATTCCTTTATAGTAATCTAAAAATAAAGAAAGAGTATCATAAACGTAATCATTATTTGGTAAAAGATAATTTATAAAATTTGAACTAAGAGGAAATCCAATTAATGTATCTCCTGAATAAAAAACAGATGTATTTATTGGAAATGCTTCATCATAATAAAAATCCTGAATACTTGTCGTATTCAAATAAGTACTGTCAGACGATAATGATGTAGATAAAATATATATATTAAAATTCTCATTTTTTATAAAATCACCATAAGTGTTGTCAATTCTAAAATATAAAATTGCAGAATCGGGTTCAATGGTGTCAATTTTATTTCCAATTACTTTTGGGTAATATTGAATAGCAAGAGAACCATTTAAGCTACCAAAATATGGGTCGTTAATATTTCCAACATATGCTGTAGTATAATTTTTTGTACTAAAATCTTCCTCGTCGTTTAAGTAACTAATGAAAGTTATTGTTGTATCAAATTGTAATATCATTCTGTCATCATCCGGAAGTAAATCTGCTCCTAACATGCTTGCTTCATCTTTACATGAATACGTGAAGAATAGTATTAATACAGAAATAAAAGCCAAATACAGATTTATATTCTTTTTGGCATAAGTAAGAAATTGTGTGTTCATATTTTTTATAGAATTTTATCGTAAAGTTGTGAGTATGCTTCAATATATTCTTCTTTGTTTTGATATTCTAAGAACGGTTTATTTGAAGATTTAATATATTCATGTACATCTGAATTTATTTTTTTGCTTCCAATTATTGTTGCATCAGACATGTCTATTGCCAGTTTGCTTAAATTTACAAACGAGGGTTCTTTTAATATTTTTACATCCGACTTGGTAATGTTTTCAAACAATAACTTATCTCTAAAATCTTTATTTAAAGGGTTTTTAAACTCATTTTTATATACAGAAAAAATAATTTTTGAATTAGCAAATATGGGGTCTTCATTATAAGCTTTCTTAATATAAAGAGGAACTAAACTTGTAAACCAACCATGACAATGAATAATATCTGGCGCCCATCTTAATTTGCGAACAGTTTCAAGAACCCCCCGGGCAAAAAAGATTAATCGTTCATCATTATCTTCAAAATCGTTCCCGTTTTCATCTTTAAAAGTGAATTTCCTTTGAAAATAATCTTCATTATCAATAAAATAAACTTGCATTCGGGCGGCCTGAATTGATGCAACTTTTATAATTAATGGATGATCGGTGTCATCAATTATTAAATTCATCCCTGAAAGACGTATAACCTCATGCAATTGGTTGCGTCTTTCATTAATACATCCGAATTTGGGCATGAAAGTTCTTATCTCTTTCCCGCTTTCCTGTATTCCTTGTGGCAGATTCCGTCCTATTAGGGACATCTCTGTTTCTGGTAAATAAGGGGTGATTTCTTGTGAGATAAACAAAACTTTTGTATTTTCCATCTGGAATGTTGAATTAATTTAAATCTTTGCAAAATTAGTAAAATTTATGTTAATCATCAACAAATTACCAATAGCTTGAAAAGTTAAACTGCAATATATTTTTATTTTTATTCTTTTTTAAAATAACCATACGTATTACCTTTATATTTTATATTTGCACAAATATTTTAATTATGAAAATAATTGAGAAGAAGGCCGATTTAAAAATCGAAATAAATAAATTAAGAAATTTTTCAAAAACCATTGGTTTTGTTCCGACAATGGGAGCATTACACGAGGGACATATTTCATTAATAACAAGTTCAAAAAATGATAATGATATTACTATAGCAAGTATCTTTGTTAATCCTACACAGTTTAATGATAAAAAAGATTACCAGAGATACCCCCGGATTTTAAACGATGATGTTAAGAAACTCGAGGAAGCAAAATGTGATATTTTATTTATTCCAACTGAAGAAGAAATGTATCCTGAAGAAGATAACCGTCAGTTTGATTTTGGAAACATTGATAAAGTGATGGAAGGTAAATTCAGGCCGGGTCATTTCAGAGGAGTGGCATTAATTGTAAGTAAGTTGTTCGAAATAGTGACTCCTGACAGGGCCTATTTTGGAGAAAAAGATTTCCAGCAGGTTGCAATTATTAAACATTTAACTAAGTTAATGTGTTATCCTGTAGAAATAGTTTCCTGCCCTATAATAAGAGAGAGTGATGGATTAGCGATGAGTTCAAGAAATATGCTTTTAAATAAAGAAGAAAGAGAACATGTTCCTTTAATTTCAAAAACATTATTTAAAGCTCGTAATATTGCACAAAAAATGAATGTTGAAGAAACCAAAAACTGGGTTATTCAAACCATTAATGCAGATCCTTTTTTAAAAGCAGAATATTTTGAAATTGTTAATGATACAAGTTTAGAATCAATAAACAACTGGTCGCAAAAGGGCGAAAAAGTGGGTTGTATTGCTGTTCATGTTGGCAATATAAGGCTCATAGATAATGTAAGATTTTATTTATAAATTTGTAGAGAATAAATTCATATTTGTTATGAACATCGAAGTAGTTAAATCAAAAATACATAAGGTAACAGTTACAGAAGCAAATTTACAATATGTTGGAAGCATTACAATCGATCAGGATTTAATGGATGCATCCAATATTATTGAAAATGAGAAAGTTCAAATAGTCAACCTGAATAATGGCGAGCGACTTGAAACATATGTTATAAAAGGGAAAAGAGGTACAGGCGAAATATGTTTAAATGGCCCTGCCGCCCGTAAAGCCACTGTTGGCGATGTTATTATAATTATTTCTTATGCTTCTATGGATTTTGAAGAAGCTAAAAATTTTAAGCCAAGATTAATTTTCCCTGATACTGCCACAAATAAATTAATATAATTTCCTTTGAATAGAACAGTTTTAAAAACGGTTAATTTCTTTATCTTTTTAACTATCGGACTTTTACTCCTTTATTTTGCTTTTAGGGGGATAAACTTCGAGAAAATGGTTATTGACCTTAAAAATGCAAATTATTCGTGGGTAGCATTATCATTGGTGTTTGCTTTTTTTGCATATTTAAGCCGTGCTTATCGCTGGAAATTATTAATAAAGCCTTTAAACTATAATCCTTCATTAAAAAATGTTTTTTATGCATTAATGATTGGCTATATTTCAAATTTGGCATTTCCCCGGTTAGGAGAAATTACCCGTTGTGGATCGCTTACCAAAACAGATAAAATTCCTGTAGATTCTCTTATTGGTACTGTAATTATTGAACGTGCAGTTGACTTAATTGTTTTACTGATTTTTTTGTTCATCATATTTATTGCAAAAATCGAATACTTTGGAAGTTTTATTTACGAAAATATTTTTATCCCTCTTTACCAGAAATTTATTCAGGCAGTTGATTTTCCATTTTATTACTGGATAATGATAATTGTTTTTATAGCTGGTTTCATAGGTTTATTTTATTTCTTTCGTAAAAGATTAAAAAGGGTTGTAGTAATCCATAAAATGAGAAAACTATTACGAGGAGTAATATCTGGTGTGAAAACAGTAACAAAAATGCAAAACCGTTGGGCGTTTTTCTTTCAAACGGTTATTATCTGGGTAATGTATTTTTTAATGACCTATGTTGTTGTATTTTCAATACCGGCAACTAAAGATCTTACGCCGATAGATGGATTATTCCTTTTAGTTATCGGGGGATTAGGTATGGCAGCTCCCGTGCAGGGAGGAATTGGAGCATTCCATTGGATTATTTCATCCGGCCTTACTTTATATGGAATTTCTAAAACCGACGGACTAGTTTTTGCTACAATTCAGCACGAATCACAGGTGATTCTCGTGTTATTCCTCGGTACTCTTTCAATTATTTTGTTATTTATTAATTCTCACCGAAAAAGAAAAAATATTAATTAAATTTACTCATCATTTTTTTAATAATTATCTGAATGGATAAGCTGGATGTATTAAAATCTAAGATTATTAATTCCGATAAGCTTGAAGCTTTTCTTGCTTATTTAAGATTTAAAAATCAAAAAATTGTTTTTACAAATGGATGCTTCGATATCATTCATCGCGGGCACATTGAATATTTGGCACAGGCAGCAAATTATGGCGATGTGTTAATTATTGGGTTAAATACAGATAAATCAGTTCAAAGAATAAAAGGAAAAAGCAGGCCGGTTCAGGATGAAAATGCCCGCGCAATTACCCTTGCTGCTATGCATTTTATACATGCCGTTGTTTTATTCGATGAAGATACTCCGTACAACCTGATTAAAAAAGTACAACCCGATGTACTTATTAAAGGCAGCGATTATAATGCAGAGGATATTGTTGGCTACGATATTGTAAAAACAAAAGGAGGAAAAGTTATTACAATTGATTTTATTGATGGATATTCAACTACATCAATTATCAATAAACTAAAAAAGTAAAATTTTAAATGGCCAAAACAAAATCGGTATTTGTTTGTCAGAATTGCGGTGCTGAATCTGCAAAATGGATTGGAAAATGTTATTCTTGCGGCGAATGGAATTCATATGTTGAGCAGGTTATTGGCAAAGAATCAAAAAGTTCAGGCCTTTCAATTGAATACGAAAAACAATTTCCACAAAAAATAACTGAAATAACATCCCAAAAAGATAGCCGGATTTCAACAAATATTAATGAACTCGACCGTATTCTTGGCGGGGGAATAGTTCCCGGTTCAATGATTCTTATTGGTGGCGAACCCGGAATTGGAAAATCGACTTTGGCATTGCAGGTAGCTTTAAAATTAAATCATATAAAAACATTATATATTTCCGGTGAAGAAAGCCCTCAGCAAATAAAAATGAGAGCCGAAAGAATAAAAATTAAAAATGAAAATTGTTTTATTCTTGGCGAAACGTTGCTTGAAAATATTCTTGTTCATACCCAAAATGTTAAACCTGATATTTTAATTATTGATTCTATACAGACTTTATATTCCGACAAGTTGGAGTCATCGGCCGGAACAGTTTCTCAAATAAGGGAAACGGCTGCTATACTTTTAAAGTTTGCAAAAACTACTCATACTCCTGTCTTTTTAATCGGGCATATTACAAAAGAAGGAACTCTTGCCGGGCCCAAAGTTTTAGAACATATCGTTGATACTGTTTTGCAGTTCGAGGGCGACCATAATAACATGTATCGTATTTTACGTACAACGAAAAACAGGTTTGGATCTACAGATGAATTAGGAATTTTTGAAATGAATAACGAAGGATTACGTGAAGTTACAAATCCATCAGAAATTTTAATAACACAAACCGAAGAATCTCTGAGTGGAACATCAATAGCATCGACTATTAATGGTGTACGCCCTTTACTTATCGAAATACAAGCCCTTGTTAGCTCTGCCGCGTACGGAACACCTCAGCGTTCATCCACGGGATTCGATAACAGACGTTTAGGTATGTTGCTTGCGGTGCTTGAAAAAAGAGCCGGTTTCAGGTTAAGCCAAAAAGACGTGTTTATTAATGTGGCTGGAGGAATAAAAGTTGATGATCCTGCTATTGATCTGGCTGTAATTGCTTCTGTACTTTCTTCTAATCTCGATATTTCGATCGGGAAAAATATGTGCTTTGCTGCAGAAGTTGGTTTAACAGGCGAAATACGGCCTGTTAACAGAATTGAACAACGAATTAGCGAAGCAGAAAAACTAGGGTTTACTAAAATGTTTATTTCCCGCTATAATTCAAAAGGACTTGATTTAGGTAAGTTTAAAATTGAGATTATAAAAGTTGGTAAGGTGGATGAGCTTTTCAGAGCATTGTTTAAAAAATCGGCAGAGTGAAAATCCTTGAAGTAAATAATCTTTCCTTGTCATTTATTCAGGATAAATGCACTATTGATATTCTAAAAAACATTTCCTTTTCTTTAAATCATTCTCAAACACTTGGAATTGTTGGTGAATCGGGCTCCGGGAAGTCGCTGACGGCATTGTCAATTATTCGGTTAATTCCTCAAAATGCTTCTTTACATGATGGGAAAGTCCTTTTTTCTGAAAACGATGGATTAACAGATTTGTTAATATTGCCTGAAAAAGAGATGTTGAATTTTAGAGGTAAAAACATTTCAATGATTTTTCAGGAACCAATGACATCTTTAAATCCATCAATGAAATGTGGGAATCAGGTTGCAGAAGTAATCATAAAACATCTGAAAGTAAATAAAAATAATGCAAAATTAAAGGTGCAGGAACTATTCGATGAAGTTAAACTCCCCGATCCCGTAAGGATTTTTAACAGTTATCCACATCAACTGTCTGGAGGACAAAGACAACGGGTAATGATTGCAATGGCTATTGCATTAAAACCATCAATTTTAATTGCCGACGAACCTACAACTGCACTTGATGTTACTGTTCAGAAATCAATTATTGAACTGCTAAAACAAATTCAACAAAAATACAAGATGAGTATTATTTTTATTTCGCATGATTTAGGAATAATATCTCAAATAGCCGATCATATTCTTGTAATGAGAAATGGAGAAGTTATTGAATATGGAGCTGCCTCTGAAATTCTTAATAATCCAAAACAGGATTATACTAAAGGATTATTAAAATGCAGGCCAACACTTCAATTAAAGCCTTATAGATTGCCAACTTTAAGCAATTTTAATAATAACGTAGCTGTAAATCCTGAAATTTCTAAAAAAGACGATCGTCAGGTTGTGCTTAGTGTTACAAATCTTTCAAAAAAATATATTTTAAAAAAGAATTTTCTTGGAAATACCAGACAGGAATTTTTTGCAATCAACAATATAAGTTTTAATGTTTATGAAGGTGAAACACTTGGTTTGGTTGGAGAATCGGGTAGCGGAAAAACCACACTTGGCCGTATGATTTGCCAACTTATATTAAATGATAGAGGAAATATTTATTTTAAGGGCAAATCGTTAAATGAGCTAAATAAAAAGCAACTCAGGGAATTTCACGGAAAAGTTCAAATAATTTTTCAGGATCCATATTCTTCTCTTAATCCCAAAATAACAATTGGTGAAGCTATTATGGAACCAATGAAGGTTCATAGATTATACTCGTCAGAAATTGAACGAAAAGAAAAAACGTTCGATTTGCTCGATAAGGTAAGGTTATCAAAGGATTCATTTTATAAATATCCTCACGAATTTTCAGGAGGCCAGAGACAACGAATAGTTATTGCCAGGGCTGTTGCCTTACAACCGGAATTCATTATTTGCGATGAGTCGGTCTCTGCGCTTGATGTTTCAGTTCAGGCTGAGATATTAAATTTATTAAATGATTTAAAAGATGAATATGGATTAACTTATATTTTTATCTCGCATGATTTATCGGTTGTAAAATATATGTCAGACAGGGTTATGGTTTTAAAAGATGGCAAATTGGTTGAAATAAATGATGCAGATACTCTTTATAAGTCACCTGCATCAGAATATACTAAAAAGCTTATCGACTCAATACCCGATATATCAAAATGAATTAAAAGAAATCATTATTTTCCTCATAATTTTGTTGATTATCTTCATTATTTGAGTCACAACTAATATTAATATTAAAGTTATATGGTTTCTCAAAAATATCATCGCGGGTAACATACAAGGACGAATCAGCATAAACTTTTTGCATAAACAATCCAAAAATGGGCAATGAAGTATTACCTCCTGCTCCCAAGCCAAGTCCTTTAAAATGAATGCTTCTGTCTTCACCGCCAACCCAGGCTCCCGAAACAAGATTCGGGGTTATTCCAATAAACCATCCATCGGATTGATTCTGTGTTGTTCCGGTTTTACCACCAATCTCGTTCATTAATTCATAATACCAGCGTAATCTGCCTGCAGTACCTTCTTTTACAACTCCTTGTAAAAGATTGGTCATTAAATAAGCCGTTTGTTCACTAATTGCTTCGTTTTTTGTTGAAGTAAAACGTGCAAGAACGTTCCCGTTTTTATCTTCAATACGAGTTACAAAAAGAGGTTCTGCATGTACTCCTTTATTCGAAAAAGTAGAATAAGCACTTACAATTTCGAGTAAAGTAATATCTGAAGTTCCTAAAAATATCGATGGAACAGGATCTATAGAGCTTTTTACACCCATCTTTTTCATTACATCAATAACCGATTCCGGATTAAATTGTTTTATTAACCATGCCGAAATATAATTTACCGAGTTGGCCAGTCCCCATTTTAAGGTAACCATTTGTCCGTCTTTACTTGATGGCCCTGAATTTTTGGGAGTCCATGTTGAATCATTCGGAAGCATAAAGGTTGTTGGCACATTAGGCACCATATTGCAAGGAGAATACCCTTCTTGCATTGCAAGGGTGTATAAAAAGGGTTTAATTGTTGACCCAACCTGTCTTTTCCCTATTGAAGCCATATCATATTTAAAATGCTTAAAATCCGGCCCCCCGACATATGCTTTTATATACCCGTTATGTGGATCAACAGCTACGAAACTACAACGCAAATAAAATTTGTAATAAATTAATGAATCCATAGGAGTCATTGTTGTATCACGTTCTCCTTTCCATGTAAATACTGTCATCTGAACAGGGGTGTTAAATGCCATCTGGATGGAATCGCTGCTGGTTCCGGCCCTTCTCATTGAACGGTATCTGTCTGTCCTGCGCATGGCCAAATCTAATATATCTCTTAATTCCGATCGAGTTAATTTTTCATAATAGGGGGCGTTTGGATTCGATTTTTGTTCATTTTCAAAATCATCCTGTAAATTTCCACCGATATGTTCTGCTATAGCTTCTTCTGCATATTGTTGCATTTTAGAATTAATCGTTGTATAAATCTTTAAACCGTCTTTATACAAATTATAGGTAGTGCTATCGGGTTTCCTGTTTTTGGTACACCAGCCGTAAATAGGATCGGTTTCCCAACGAATAGAATCGTTTTTATAATCTTCGTAAGCAAAGTAATTCCTTCTTTTAGGTATCGATGCATTTAATGATAAACGAATGTATTCCCTGAAATAAGTTGCTAAACCTGCATTATGATCCTGAACCTGGTAATCTAATTCAATAGGCAAAATACATAACGAGTCGTATTCAGCGGTGCTGATAAATCCATATTTTTTCATCTGACCTAAAACCACGTTTCGCCTTAGAAACGATCTTTCAGGATTTCGAACCGGGCTGAAAAACGTGGGGGCTTTCAGCAACCCAACAAGAAGTGCTGCATCCTCTATTTTTAACGAGTCGGGAGATGTATTGAAATAGGTTTTTGCAGCTGATTTTATTCCGTAGGAATGGCCACCAAATGGAACTGTATTAAAATACATGGAGAGTATCTCTTCTTTTGTATAGTTTTTTTCAAGTTTTACTGATGTTACCCACTCTTTAAATTTATTTACTCCGAGATGTAATTTTCTGCGGACTGCAAAACGATAATTCGTTGTATCTCTTGGAAAAAGATTTTTTGCAAGTTGTTGTGTAATTGTACTTCCCCCGCCTGAGCTTTTGTCCCCTAAAAGGATTGAATAAACAAAAACCCGGCCTAAACCTCTTAAATCTACTCCGGCATGTTTGTGAAACCGTATATCTTCGGTTGCAATTAAGGCATTTATTAAATCAGGTGATAACTCATCAAAATTTACAAATGATCTGTTCTGGTAGTAATAACTTCCTAAAAGCACACCATCTTCCGAAATGATCTCGGATGCAAGATTGTTTTCGGGATTTTCTAAATCTTCGAATGATGGCATTTCTCCCAGCTTTCCTCCCGATATCAATATAAAAATTAGGATTACAGTTATTATTGGAATAATAATAATTGCCCAAAACAACCGGGTGTAAAATTTGGGAGTGTAGTTTATTTTGCTCATATTGCTTGTTTTCTCGTTGGTGTAAAAATAATAAATAATATTTAAATCAAAATTTTGAACAGAAAATATGATTTATATTAATTTTGTCGCAATTTTGGAAATTCTTCAAACTCAAATAATTCATGATCGAAAATTTAGTTATTGTTGAATCACCTGCCAAAGCAAAAACTATTGAAAAGTTTTTAGGTAAAGATTTTATAGTAAAATCCAGCTTTGGGCACATAAGAGATTTAAGTAAAAAAAATTTAGGTATTGATATTGAAAACAATTATAATCCAGATTATATTGTTTCCGATGATAAAAAAAACATTGTTAAAGAATTAAAAGATCAGGCTAAAAAAGCAAATTGTGTTTGGCTAGCTTCCGATGAAGACCGTGAAGGAGAAGCTATTGCATGGCATTTATATAAAGTACTCGAATTAAAACCTGAAAAAACAAAACGGATTGTTTTTCACGAAATAACAAAAGATGCAATTCAAAATGCAATTCAAAATCCACGAAATATTGATGAAAATCTTGTAAATGCCCAACAGGCAAGAAGGATTCTTGATCGACTGGTAGGTTTTGAGCTTTCCCCCATTTTGTGGAAAAAAGTAAAACCATCGCTTTCTGCCGGAAGGGTTCAATCTGTTGCCGTTCGTTTACTTGTTGAGAGAGAACGAGAAATAATGTCGTTTAAATCGGAATCATCATTTAAAGTATCTGCTATATTTAAAACTAAAAAAGGAGATGATTTAAAAGCTGAGCTTGAAGATAAAATAAAACTTCAAAAAGAGACTCTTGATTTTCTTGAAAAATGTAAAACATCAACGTTTAAGATAACGGATATTACCAAAAAACCAGGGAAAAAATCACCCGCGCCTCCTTTTACTACTTCTACATTACAACAGGAAGCGAGCAGGAAGCTTGGGTTCTCGGTAGCCCAAACAATGGCTGTTGCACAACGACTTTACGAAGCAGGTAGAATTACGTATATGAGAACCGACTCCGTTAATTTGTCGGGTCTCGCTATTGGTGCAGCAAAAAAAGTTATTCTCAATGAATTTGGTGAGAAATACCTGCAAACCCGGAACTTTAAAACAAAAACTAAAGGTGCCCAGGAAGCTCACGAAGCCATAAGGCCAACTTTTTTTGAACATTCAACTATCAATGGTACTGATCAGGAACGAAGACTTTACGAGCTTATCTGGAAACGAACCATAGCATCTCAGATGAGTGATGCTTTGCTTGAAAAAACTACAATAACAATTGATATTTCGAATTGCAATCAAAATTTTATAGCATCAGGCGAAGTTCTGAAATTTGATGGTTTCTTAAAAGTTTATTTCGAATCTCTGGATGATGAAAATGATGACGATATTAAAGGATTACTTCCCGTGGTTAATGTTAATGAAGAATTGGGCTATATTTCAATTAATGCAACTCAACGGTTTACACATTATCCTGCCCGATATACAGAAGCCAGCTTGGTAAAAAAACTCGAAGAACTCGGGATAGGGCGTCCATCGACATATGCTCCTACAATTTCTACAATACAAAACAGAGGGTATGTTGTAAAAGAAGACAGGCCAGGACTTGATAGAAAATATGTAGTTATTAATCTTCAAAAAAATAAAATTACTGAAGAAACTAAAACCGAAATTGCAGGAGCTGAGAAAAACAAACTTTTTCCAAACGATATTGGTATTGTTGTTAATGATTTTTTAGTTGATCATTTTGACGAAATCATAAGTTATAACTTTACTGCATCAGTTGAAGAAGAGTTTGATGAAATTGCCGAAGGTAAAATGATATGGTTTAAAATGATTGATAAATTTTATAAACCGTTTCATAAAAAAGTAGATAAAACTCTCGAAACATCTGCCCGAAGCGTGGGCGAAAGAATTATTGGAACAGATCCGGTAACGGGTAAAACAGTTACTGTTAAGATTGGCCCTTATGGCCCCATGGTTCAGATTGGGCTCAAAGACGAAGAAGAAAAACCAAAATTTGCATCACTCCAACGAGGCCAACACATAGAATCAATAACTCTCGAAGATGCTCTTGAATTATTTAAGTTGCCTCGAAATATTGGTGCATACGAAAATGATGAAATCTCTGTAGCAGTTGGTCGTTTCGGACCTTATATAAAACATAATTCGAAATTCTATTCTCTTAAAAAAACCGACGATCCGCTCAAAATCAACTTAAATCGTGCAATTGAACTCATCGAAGAAAAAAGATTAAAAGAAAAATCACGAATAATTAAAATCTTTTCCGAGGACCCTAAAATACAAGTGCTTAATGGCAGATGGGGTGCATATATTTCATATAATGACAGTAATTTTAAAATCCCAAAAGATAAAAAGCCCGAAGAATTATCATATAATGATTGTAAAACGATAATTGAAACGACTCAATCAAGCACAAAAAAAATAAAAAAAACCGGGCAGAATAATAAAGTAGTTAAGAAAAAAGCTCCGGCAAAGAAAAAAACTACATCCGGCAAAAGTAAAAAAGTAAAAAAGTAGAACACTATAATGAATCTGAACGATTATTTTGATCCAATAGAAATTAAAAATACTCAAAGGAACTATATTAAATCCAATGTACAGCTACTTTCAATTATTTCGGTCAATACAAAAAAAACGCCAATTGAAAATGTTGAAGATACTGATTTGGTAATTATTGGATTGCCTAATAGTAAAAAAGAAGAAGAGTTTATCGATGAATTTTCAGAAATACGTGGCGAGCTTTATAGTTTATCGGCATACAAAAAAATCAAACTTTTTGACCTGGGTAACTTTAAATGTGGAAAAACAAAAAGTGATACAATTATTGGTTTACGAGATGTAATTGTTGAATTAGTATCAAAAAATATTATACCTATTATTATAGGTAATTCAGAAGATATAATTTATGCCCAATTTCTTGCTTTAAAAAAAACCGGCAAAAAAGTGAACCTGGCTATTGTTGACTCTAAAATTGCAGCACTGGAAAACAAAGAAACAGGATTAAAAACAACCCTTTGGAAAATTTTTACAGAAGAAAATGATTCCTTGTTTGCATTTACAAACATTGGTTATCAAAGTTATTTTGTGAATCCAAAAACACTTCAATTTCTTTCAGAAAATAATCATGTTGCTTATAGAACAGGCATTATAAGATCAAACATTAAAGAAGTTGAACCAATTCTCAGGGATGCTGATATTATAGGTATTAATATTTCATCTATTCGACAATCCGATGCCCCTGCCCAAGCGAGTGCGTCGCCAAACGGTTTTTATGGCGAAGAAATATGCCAGATTGCAAAATATGCAGGTACAAGTAATAGTATTTCAGTTTTTGGAGTCTTTGATTATAACCCTTCATTCGATTTTAATAACCAGACTTCACGAATGATAGCGCAAATGATTTGGTATTTTATCGATGGATTTTATCAACGCATACCTGAAAACCCGTTAAATAATAGCGGGTATAAAAAATTTCATGTTAACTTAAATAGTTTTGACTACGAATTAGTTTTTTATAAAAGCGAAAAAACAAATCGTTGGTGGATGGAAATTCCCGTATTAGATTCTGAAAATAGTAAATCATATTTTCTTTCTTGCACTATAGAAGATTACCAGAAAGCAGTTAAAGGAGAAGTCCCCGAGAAATGGATTCTTACATTTAAAAAATTAAATGCATCCCAGGGTTGATTTTAAATTTTCTATCAAAAAAAAGTCCGTAAATTTTTTTAAACAGAGTAACTTTATTAATTTTAATAAGTATAAAGTTATATCTTTACAGGGCTTATTAACATTTTAGTGTTAATAAAATTTGTATAGCAATTATATTTTTAGTTATTTTACTATCGTAAAACTCTAAACAGTATTGAGGAATCAGAAAATTTATATGAAAAAAGGAATTTTTCTTACCGCCATTTTCCTAATGGTGTTTGTGTTTTTACAAGCGCAGCAAGATCCTCAGTTTAGTCAATACATGTTTACACAGTTATCAATAAATCCGGGTTATGCAGGAAGTGATGATAAAATTAATGTGTTTGCTTTGAACAGACAACAATGGACAGGTTTCGAAGGAGCTCCTCAAATTATTGAATTTAATGCGGATGCCGCATTTACTTTATTTAAACTTCCACTTGGAGCAGGTATATCAATAAAAAACGATAAGGCAGGATTTAACAACGATACAGAATTAAACATCTCATTGGCTTACAAATTAAATATTGGTAATGGAACCCTGGGTATTGGAGTAAAAGGCGGAATTGCAAATACAAACATAAGTGCCCAGTGGGTATATCCTGAAAACGATACAGAAATAGACAATGCAATCCCGGCAGATAAAGAAAACAGCCTTGCAATGGTAGATTTTGGTTTCGGACTATTTTATAAAACTCCTGATTTGTATCTTGGAATATCAAGTACACATTTAAACCAGGCAAAATACGATTTACAACAAGGCAAAGAAAAACTGGTTCGTCATTATTATGTTACAGCAGGATATAACCTCCCGTTTTCAAATCCTTTGTTGGAGTTTAAGCCATCAGTTCTGGTTCAATCTGATGGAACGTATTCACAATTAAGCGTAAATGCTTTAATCGAATACAATAAAAAACTGTGGGGAGGCGTTTCAATAAGAACTGATTATGCAATTGTTGGTGTAGTTGGTATAGAATTATTTAATTGGGTAAAAGTGGGTTATTCGTATGATTTTGTAACATCAGATATCATGGAGTATAATGATGGCTCTCATGAGATTATGATGGGTTTTAGCTTCGATGTTAAGAAAGAAAAGTCGCCTGAGAAATATAAAAGTATCAGATTTTTATAAGTGATTATGAATAGAATTTGAAGAATTATTATTATTTTGCAAAATAAATATTTTAGATATTATGAAAAAATTACTTGTTCTAGGTATTCTGATGGTAGTTTCATTCAGTTGTAGTAAATTCAACAATGGAGAATTAACCGGAGTTCAAGGTAGAAAAGGATGGTTCGAACCTCAACCATATGGTATGGCATTTGTACCTATGGGTAGTTTTAATATGGGCCCCAGCGACCAGGATGTTACTTGGGCCATGACAAGCTATTCAAAAACCGTTTCTGTTGATGCCTTCTGGATGGATGAAACAGAAATAACAAATAATGAATACCGCCAGTTTGTTTACTATGTCAGAGATTCAATAATGAGAAGAAAATTAGGCGAAACTATTGAAGATTTTCTTATTGCCGAAGATCAGTTTGGAAACCCTATTGATCCTCCTGTAATTAACTGGGAAACCGAAATCGATCCTCAGGATGAAGAACAGATAGAAATTTTAAATGAATTATATCTTGCCGAACACGAACGTTTTTACAGAAGGAAAGAAATTGATACCCGAAAATTAATGTTCGAATATTACCGGGTTGATATGCAACAAGCTGCAAAGAAATCAAACAGGTATAATTTCGATACAAAAGAATACTCTGGTACAGCAGTTAATGCACAAGGTGAAATAATAGAAGTAGAAGACCGATCAGCATTTGTTCTGAGAGATGTTATTAATGTATATCCTGATACACTTTCCTGGATAAGTGATTTTACATATTCTTTCAATGAGCCTTATACCAATATGTATTTTTGGCATCCATCATATGATAATTACCCGGTAATAGGTGTTACATGGAAACAGGCAAGAGCGTTTACTGTTTGGAGAACACAATATTTGAATTCTTTCTTAATGAGTTCAGGAGAAGGCCTTGTTCAGGATTTTCGCCTTCCAAGCGAAGCTGAATGGGAATATGCTTCAAGAGGTAATCTCGATCTTTCAATGTATCCATGGGGAGGAATGTACACCAGGAATAAACAGGGATGTTTTCTGGCAAACTTTAAACCACTACGAGGCAATTATATTGATGATGGCGGTTTAATTACAGTTGCAGTGGGAAGTTATTCCCCAAATGAATATGGCTTATTTGATATGTCGGGAAATGTTTCTGAATGGACTGCAAATGCTTTTGACGAATCAGCATATACTTTTATGCATGATATGAACCCTGATTACAGATATGAAGCATTACCTAACGATCCGGCCTCGATGAAACGAAAAGTAGTTCGTGGTGGTTCCTGGAAGGATATTGGTTATTTTTTACAAAACGGTACAAGAGCATACGAATATCAAGATTCAGCTAAATCATATATAGGATTCAGATGTGTAAGATCATATCTTGGTTCTAATAACTAGTTTATAGTATTTAACTTTAAAGCTTTGTGTTATGATTAATATGTCAGAATTAGTCCAGAGTTCACAGTGGAAAAAGTTTATGGCTAAACTTTATGGCTGGGGAGCCTCACTCGTGATCTTAGGTGCATTATTTAAACTTATGCATTGGCCAATGGCATCAACAATGTTAATTATTGGTATGTCAACAGAAACAATAATTTTCTTTTTCTCAGCATTTGAGCCAATACACGAAGATGTTGACTGGACATTAGTTTACCCGGAGCTGGCAGGTATTAGCGAAGATGAAGATTTTGGACAAGAAAAAGTAAAAGAAAAAGATCATGGAAGAAGTAGTGGCGGGGGATTTGGAAAGCTTGACGAAATGCTCGAAAATGCTGAAATTACACCGGAATTATTTGATAAACTTGGCAAAGGCTTAAAAAACCTTAATCAAACAACACAAAACCTGATACATGTATCTGATGCAGCAAAAGCTACAAACCAGTTTGTTGAACATTTGCAAACAGCATCAGAATCTGTTTCATCAATGGCTGAATCATATAACATTACTTCTCAGCAATTAAATGGTTCTGTAAATGGATTTCTTGAAAATTTTAAAACAATTGAAGATAAAATCCAGGCAAACATTTCAAATATTGCTAATGGAAATCAATCTTACAATGATAAATTAGAACTTTTAAATAAAAATCTTTCGGCATTAAACTCTGTTTACGAACTTCAACTCCAAAATACGAGTGAACAGGTTAATAATTCAAAAGTATTAACCGGCGAAATGGATCAGATAATGAATAATTTAAAAGGTTCAGCTGAAGAAACTAAGGTTTATAAAGAAGAAATATCAAGATTAAATAAAAATCTTTCAGCACTAAACTCGGTTTATGGAAATATGCTTTCTGCAATGAACATCGTAAATAATAGTTAGTGTAAAAAATAAAGTAAACTATGGGTCACGGTAAAGAAACTCCCAGGCAAAAAATGATTGGTATGATGTATTTAGTGTTAACAGCCATGTTAGCATTAAATGTGTCAGCTGAAGTACTTGAGGCTTTTGGTGCTGTTGATGAAGGGCTTAAAAAAACCACGGTAAATTATACTGAAAAAAACATTGTTTTATATAATGATTTCAATGAACAATTTGCTCAAAACGAAAACAAGGTAAGACCATGGAAAGAAAAAGCAGATGAAGTTAAAAAACGTTCAGATGAATTGTATGAATATATCCAATTACTTAAACAAGAGATAGTTGTTGCTAACGGGCAGGGTAAAGAAGATGGAGCAATTGCAGAAGATGGGGAAATTATTAATGAAAAACTTCTAGGGAAAGATAAGTCTGATAATCCATCTATGGTTCTTTTAGGAGGCAACAGGGATGGTAAAGCGTATGAACTAAGACAAAAGATTAAAGATTATAAAGAATATTTAGTTTCACTTGTAAAAGATGAAGATGTACGTATTCTTCATTCACTTGAAAGCAGCTTGGGAACAGAAAACCCTCCTCCGGCTAAAGATGGAACAGAAAGATCATGGGAAGTGAAATATTTTGAATCAATGCCCTTGGCTGCTGTAATGCCTTTGTTAACTAAATTACAGGTTGATGTTCGAAACTCTGAATCAGAAGTAGTACAATATTTACTCGATCAAATAAATGCCGGGTCATTACCATTTAATAAATTAGAACCAACGGTTATTCCAAATACAAATTATGTATTAGAGGGAAATCCATATAAAGCAGATGTTTTTCTTGCTGCTGTTGATACTCTGAATTTCCCAATTGTTTTAGTTGGAAGGTATGATTCTGTAAAGCTTGAAGATGGTTCATATGATTACGAAATGGTCGGGAACTATGATTCATTAGAAATAGTTGATGGTAAAGGTAAATATAGTTCTTTAGCCAGTCGTTTGGGAAAACAAGATTGGGGAGGCTTAATTAAACTAAAGAAACCCGATGGCAGTTTTATTACAAAAACGTTTAAACGCAATTATACTGTTGCTAAACCCAATCTGGTTGTTTCGCCCACTAAAATGAATGTTTTTTATGTTGGTGTAGATAATCCTGTTAGTATTTCAATTGCCGGTATTGCAGGAGATAAAATTGAACCTTCGATTACAAACGGTAAAATTCAGAAGCAAGGTGATGGTGATTACATTGTAAATGTAAATCGACCAGGAAATAGCTTGATTACTGTTGTTGCTAATATCGATGGTACAAGAAAATCTATGGGGACAGCATCATTTAGGGTTAAAGCGTTGCCAGATCCGGTTGTTAAAGTTGCGGGAAAACAAGGCGGGAAGATTGAAAAAAACGTGCTTAATGCTCAGGCAGGTGTTTTTGCTGTAATGGATAATTTTGATTTTGAACTTGAATTTAAAATCATTGAATTTAGCGTTTCTACAACCGACAAAGGAGGATATTATATTGTACAAAAAGCAACAGGAAATAAATTTACTTCAGGCCAGTTTAATTTGCTTAAAGATGTACAACGAGGCCGGCGTGTAAATATTGAAGATGTAAAGGCCGTCGGTCCTGATGGAAGTGTTAGGCCTCTGGCTTCAATTGTATTTGAAATTATATAACTAAAAAGAATAAATATGAAAAGGGTTTTTGTTATTTTATTTGTTACCGGGTTTATAATAACCCTCTTTAACAATAAACAAACTTTTGCACAAAATGTAAATGATAATATCTATGTTAAGGAAAATATACCTGGTAAAAGACCTGTTCCTTTTCCTGTATTAAGGGAAGCAGATATCATGTGGTCAACAAAAATTTGGCAGGTAATTGAATGCAGGGAAAAAATGAATCATCATTTTTATTATCCTATTACAGACATGGATGATAGAAAGAGTTTAATCAGCTTGCTAATATATGGGATTAATAATGAGGGCCTCACTGTATATCGTGATGATGAATTTAAGCAATTAATGACCCGCGATGAAGTTTATGAAAAATTTGATGCTCTTCCAGATACACAACAAGTAACAGACCCGGAAACAGGAGAGTTGGTAACTAGAATTATTGAAGGAGAAATTAAGTTTGATCAGGTAACCAAATACGAGTTAAAAGAACAGTGGTATTTTGATAAGCAACATTCAGTAATGCGTGTTCGTATTTTAGGAATTTGCCCAATTCGGGTTTGGATTGATCCGGAAACAGGCCAATCAAGAAAAGCTCGTACTTTTTGGGTTTATTTTGATGAAGCACGTCCTTTGTTTGCTAAGCAGGAAATATTTAACAGAAATAACGATGCTCAACGCATTAGCTTCGACGATGTTTTCTGGCAAAGGAGATTTACAAGCTATATAGTTAAAGAATCAAATGTTTACAATAACAGGGAAATTGTTCAGTATATGCAAGGTGTAAATAACCTGATGGAAGCTGAAGCAATCAAACAAAAATTATTTGAAATAGAACACGATTTATGGGAATTTTAATCCGATAAGAACAAAATCCATAACACAAAAACGGCCCGATAAAATCGAGCCGTTTTTGTGTTTTATATGTAAAAATTTGGTAATGGTGCCAAAAATAGTTGGTGATTTTTCGAATTATTTTTTGTAAAATACAGATGTAAATCTGAAGAGGACTTGGGCACTGCTGGAGAGC
>MENK01000028.1 GCA_001768235.1 Bacteroidetes bacterium GWB2_32_14 | reverse complement strand
GAAAAATGAAGAAGAAGATAAAGATTATAAACTCTTTTAGAGTTAAAAGTTTTTAAAAGCCACCACCTTTGGTGGTGGTTGTTTACTTTGTTTTTTTTAAATCTACTGTATCTGCCCACACTAAAACGATTCCCATTTTCGTTTTCTTACAAACACAACAGCTAATTTTCACTGAAAATTTATTTAGAATTCATCAACACTTTATTCTTAATCACGTATAAGATATTAGAAGCCGGCTTTTAGCGAAAATCGTGGGGAGAGAAAAAAAATAATCACTTAATACCCCAATACCATGAAAACAAAAAAATCAACAAAAGCAAACCTGGAGAATAAGCGAAGCTTATTTTTCCAGATAGGGTTTATCCTTGCTCTTACGAGTATTCTTGCTGCATTTGAATGGTCAGTAAAAGTTGCGGGAACTCCTGAAATAATTTTCAGGCCGGGAGATGAGCCTATTGAGTTATCAATTCCTGTTACACGGCCGGAACAAGAGAAGCAAAATCAGGTTAAAGCTCCAATGCCGGCAGTTGAACCCATTGTTGTTCCCGATAAAACAAGAATAACAGAAGAACCGTTTTTTCTTCCGACTGATGAAAATGATTATACAATACCACCTTTTGAGCCCCCGGTTGAGAAATTTATTGATTCAACGTATATTAAAGTAGAGATTTACCCTAAATTTATGGGAAAAGGTGATAAGGCTTTCAGGGAATGGATTATGAGTCAAATAAGATTTCCTGATGATGCTGTTGAAAATGGCCTTTCGGGCAAAGTTCAGGTTCAGTTTATTGTTGGTATAGATGGTAAATTGTACGATATAAAAATAGTACGTGGAGTTCATCCTGCAATAGACAAAGAAGTTCTCAGGGTAATATCAAATTCACCCGAATGGGAACCTGCAGTTCAATCAGGAAGATATGTTAAGGCCATGTACGGGATAATCATACACTTTCAACTTCAATAATTTTAGCTAACAGATATTTTAAGCCGGTTTTTTAACCGGCTTTTTTTATCCTGTTTATATAACATCATAAAAATGATTAACTTTGCTGGTTCTTAAAAACAATCATTTTAAAATTATCAAGCCAGAAGAATGCCGAAAAATATAGACACTACTCCAAAGCCCGAATATGCA
Organism: Bacteroidetes bacterium GWB2_32_14; assembly: GCA_001768235.1. Lineage (GTDB taxonomy): Bacteria > Bacteroidota > Bacteroidia > Bacteroidales > UBA12077 > UBA12077. The sequence goes on along the minus strand of MENK01000028.1, from coordinate 97,899 downwards.
GTGTTGGTTGGAGTTATAAATCAGCAGCAAAATGAACAACAAGTACTTGAATATTTAGATGAACTGGCATTTCTTGCAGAAACAGCCGGAGCGATTCCTTTAAAACAATTTACCCAGAAAATAAATCTTCCCAATTCACGAACGTTTATTGGAGAAGGGAAACTTGCCGAAATAGAATTGTTTGTTAAAGAAAATGATGTTGATATGGTGATTTTCGACGACGATTTATCACCTACACAACTTAGAAATATTGAAAAAGTGCTGCAATGTAAAATACTGGATCGCACAAATCTTATTCTTGATATTTTTGCCAAACGGGCACAGACTGCACATGCCAAAACACAGGTTGAACTTGCACAATACGAATATTTGTTACCCCGCTTAGCTGGTATGTGGACACACCTTGAGCGTCAGCGAGGGGGTATTGGGATGCGTGGCCCCGGAGAGCGTGAAATAGAGACTGACCGCCGTATTGTTCGTGATAAGATAGCCTTGCTTAAAGGACAGCTTAAAAAAATTGATAAGCAGATGGCTACACAACGCAAGAATCGTGGTAAAATGATTCGTGTAGCTCTTGTGGGATATACCAATGTTGGCAAATCGACCATAATGAACATGATTAGCAAATCTGATGTATTTGCCGAAGACAAACTTTTTGCTACGCTCGATACTACTGTTCGCAAAGTGGTAATTGGCAATTTGCCGTTTTTAATTTCCGATACAGTCGGGTTTATCCGCAAACTGCCACACAGCCTTGTAGAATCATTTAAATCGACTCTCGATGAAGTACGCGAATCGGATATTTTGTTGCACGTGGTGGATATTTCGCATCCGAATTTCGAAGAACAAATTCAGGTGGTAAATGAAACACTTAAAGAAATTGGATCCGCCGAAACGATTACCTACCTTGTTTTTAATAAGATTGATGCTTACACCTACGATAAGAAAGATGACGATGATCTTACCCCGCGAACGCAGGAAAACTATACCCTGGATGAATTAAAAAACATGTGGATTGCAAAAAATAATGATCCCTGTATTTTTATTTCAGCCAAACAAAAAATCAATATCGACAGTTTTAAGCAGATGCTTTACGACAAAGTACGCGAACTACATATTCACCGGTATCCGTACGATAATTTCTTGTACGAGGATATAAGATATTAGAATAATGAATTAACTATCCGGGTATAATAAAACCAATTTTTAATTTGTTTAACCCTGAGTTAATTTGAAAATTATTAAAAATATAAGAATAACCCACTTCGAAATATTTAAGGAATCTAACATTAACAACTGCACCGACATTTTTTTTTGAGTCAAAATATAGGCCAGTATTTAATTTATTTGAAATGCTTAATAATGTATTGAAAAGATATACATTTTCTGTTTTGGAATTTATAAAAATAAATTCTGGTACAATAAAAAGATTGGAATTCAATCGTAAACGATAAAAATAATTTGCTGTCAAATTAAGTAATGCATCATGAGCAATATCCCCATTAATATAAACAAATTCAGTCGTTATTAAATAATTATTTAATGCAATACCAATACCATGATTTTTGAATTCAGTATTTAAACCAATATTACATGTAAATGAATTGTTTCGGTTAGTGGCATTAGATAAATCGTTATCAAAATCTATTATTTGATATTTAGCTATATATTGTAAAAATCCTATTCCAATTCCCGTATTAATTTTTAAGTTATCGTTTTTTAAAAGTAAATATTTATAAAAGATTTCATAAGATTGCCTATTCAAGGTTTCATCATTATATTTTGAAAGATTTGCTACAAGGCCAAAGCTACTTCTTAATTTTTTGATAGTTGATTCAGCAGAAATACTTGTACTAATTATTGTACTATTTTCTACGAATGCGTAAGAGTTCTTAATTAAATCAAAATTAAAGAGCGATGTATCATTAAAATCTGAAGGATTTAAAAGCTTTCTATTTAACAATGTAACTTCGTAGTAATCTGGATTAAGATCGTTTATTGTACTTGTTTCCTGCTGTGAGTAAATAGTATTAACAAGAGTTAAAAGAACTGAAAAAAGGAATGATTGTTTCATTTTTCTTAACCCTTTAAGTAAGTGATTCAATAGAGGCTTTGCTTAAATTATGTGTAAATTTTTTTTGATATGAATCATTATCAAACCAATTTCTTCTCAACCAGATATTCAGCAATCTGAACCGCATTTGTAGCAGCCCCTTTGCGCAGGTTATCGGAAACAATCCACATGTTCAGGGTTTTAGGTTGCGAAAAGTCGCGACGGATACGGCCAACAAAAACATCGTCTTTACCTTCGGAATATTTAGGCATAGGGTAAATATTCTTTGCAGGTTCATCTTGTAAAGTTATGCCTGGTGATTGTGAAAGAAGTTTTTTAACATCATTCAAATCAAAATCGTTTTCGAATTCAATATTAACAGCTTCAGAATGCCCTCCGTAAACCGGAATACGAACAACAGTGGCTGTAACCTGTATGCTTTGGTCACCAATAATTTTGCGGGTTTCGTTCACCAACTTTGTTTCTTCGGTAGTATATCCGTTTTCTTCGAACGTACCGCCATGCGGAAAACAATTTAAATCGATAGGGTGCGGGTAAGCTTTTTCCACATCAATTCCTTTGCGTTCGTTTTCTAGTTGCTTAACTGCTTTTACTCCTGTACCGGTAACCGATTGATAGGTTGAAACAACAACTCGTTTAATCGTATATTTTTTGTGTAAAGGAGCCAGGGCAACTACCAGTTGAATAGTAGAACAATTGGGGTTTGCAATTATTTTGTCGGTTTTTGAGAGAACATGAGTGTTAACTTCAGGTACTACCAGCTTAATATGCTCATGCATTCTCCATGCCGATGAATTATCGATTACAGTAGTTCCCACTTTGGCAAACTCGGGGGCCCATTGTAATGATGTTGAACCACCGGCAGAAAAAAGGGCTATATCGGGTTTTAAAGAAATAGCCTGTTTCATTCCTATCACTTCGAGCTGCTTGTTATTAAAATTAATTTTTTTGCCTATTGATTTTTCTGATGCAACAGCTAAAACTTCAGCAAAGGGGAACTTTCGTTCTAAAAGAACTTGTAACATAACATGGCCAACCAACCCGGTGGCCCCAACAACAGCAATTTTCATTTTTTTAGAAGTTTAAAATTCAGGTTTAATAAATCAACTCAAAATCATTTTGTATCTTTCAAATTTAAATATTTAATCGATATGAAAATAATTAAGAAATTATTATTTCTTCTCCTATTTTTTCCTGTAACTGTTTTAGCACAATATACAGATGATTTTGAAGATGGCGATATTTCAGATTGGACACAGAGCAATACAGACAGATGGGCTGCATCAGATATTTCTCCTTTAAACGGGAGTTATTCTTTGCATCATGTTTATGAAAGCACAGTAATAGGCAGGGATCAGGTTTCTGTTAATTTACCAGTTATGGATTTGTCATCACAAAATACATCTTGGAGATTTCAATTAAGACATAACTATGATCCGACTTCCGGTAATAACTGGGGGGTGTTTTTAATTGCTGATGCCCAGGCAGATCAAATGTTCCCGGCAGGAGTGATAAATGGATATGTTATTGGTGTCAATTACAATGATGACTCAGATGATCTGATTCGTTTATGGAAAGTTACTTCGGGAAGTAATAGTGTAATTATTAATTCATCGGTAAACTGGCAGACACAAATAGGTAAAACACATCCTGCGGGTATTGAAATTATCAGGCTGGTCGATGGAAACTGGGAAATAAAGATTGATTTCGATGGGGGGTTTGATAATCTTATTTCTATAGGAGCAGGTTTCGATAATAGCTACATATTTACTGATTATTTTGGGATTTCTTATGAATATTCTTCTACCGGAGATAAGTTGTTGTGGATTGATGATATTTACATTGGCCCCGAAATAGCAGATAATGAGCCTCCTGTAGTAAATAATTTATTTGTGGCTAATGATAAAAAACTTACCGTTGAGTTTTCAGAAGCTATTGATTCGGCAATAGCCGTGAATAGCTCAAATTATATACTTGATAAAAGCATAGGTATTCCCGACTCTGTTCAAATAAATGATTTAAGCAGTTCTGTTGATTTATTTTTCACACAAAGCCTTACAAATGGAGAATATTATAATTTAACCGTGTCAAATATTGAAGATGCAAATGGTAACGTAATGGCAGATACCGTAATTAATTTTTTATATTTTGTACCACAACCTAACGATGTGGTGATTAACGAGATAATGGCCGATCCATCGCCGGAAGTCAACCTTCCGGGTTACGAATATGTTGAGATTGTAAATACAACACCATTTGGTATTGATTTAACAGGTTGGAAAATTAAAATCGGGACAACAGAAAAAGTATTTACTTCATATATGCTTGATTCTGCTTCGTACCTGATTGTTTGTAATACAACTGCTCTGACGGATTTAAGCTCTTCTGGAAATATTCTTGGTATTTCATCTTTCCCTGCAATAACTAATTCAGGAACAACAATTACCTTATCGAAACCAGACAATACACAAATATCAACTGTTAGTTTTACAACCGATTGGTATAACGACGACGGCAAGATGGATGGAGGATGGTCTATTGAACGAATTGATCCGCTGAATAACTGTTCCGGAATAAATAATTGGAAGGCATCTGAGGATGTTAACGGGGGAACTCCCGGGCAACAAAACTCGGTTTATGCAAACAATGCCGACTCTTTAGCTCCGGATGTTCAGTCTGTCGAAGTGATTTCATCAAACCAGCTCAGGTTAATATTTAGCGAACCGATTGATACTTTAACAGCATTAAATAAATTAAATTATGAAGTGAATTCAGGAACAGGCAACCCATTTTCATTAATACTCAGCGATAATGGACTGCAAATCGATTTATTGTTTATTTATTCTTTTTCTGAAAATTTAAATCTCACGTTAACTATAAATAATTTAGCTGACTGGTGTGGAAACATTATGCAATCCCGGGATATAGAATTTGCATATTATCTTGTACAACCTTATGATATTGTAATAAACGAGATAATGGCAAATCCTGACTCTACAGTTAATGCCCTGGCTTATGAATATATCGAGATATATAATACGACTGCATTCAATATTAGCCTTACCGGTTGGACATTAACAGTCGGAACAACCACAAGAACTTTGCCTACGTACGTTATTGAGCCACAGGAGTATTTAATACTATGTAATGATAATGCGTATTCTTTATTAAAGGATTATGGAAATACGTTAATTGTTTCAGGATTTCCTGCATTAACAAATTCAGGGCAAACACTTGTATTCAAAAGCAAAGAAGGAAGTGTAATTTCAACAGTTACATATACCGACAATTGGTATAACGATGTATTTAAAGCCGAAGGTGGCTGGTCGCTCGAACAAACTGATCCCTATAATCCCTGTGGCGGGAAAAGCAACTGGACTGCATCGACCGCTGTTGAAGGAGGAACCCCAGGTCAGCAAAACTCTGTATTTGGGAATAACTCTGACCTTATGGCTCCCGAATTACTTTATATTACTGTAATTGACCAGAATACTGTCGGGTTGTATTTTAACGAATCGTACGATAGTATTTCTGCAATGCAGTTAAGCAACTATGTTGTTGATAATGGCGTTGGTAATCCTAATTCAATAACTTTAGAGTCGCCTCAATATTTTTCTTTAATACTCACTTTTAATAACTCGTTTACTGAAAATGTCATTTACAATCTTGAAATAACGGGAGGAATAACCGATTGTTCGGGTAATGAAATCGGGAGTGTAAATTCAGCCCGTTTTGCTATTCCTGTAATTCCCGGATTTAACGATTTGGTAATAAATGAAATATTATTTAATCCGCTTAGCGAAGGATATGATTTTATAGAACTTTATAACCGATCGCAAAAAACTTTCGACTTAAAGGATTTACGCATTGCAGCTTATGACGATTTGTTGGGAGATTACAGTTCTGTTGAAGAAATTAGTAACGGTGGGTTTTTGGTATTTCCTGGTGATTATATTGTATTATCAGAAAACCCTGCAGTTGTTCAACAACAGTATTATACATCAAATCCCCGTGGTTTTGTACAGCTAAGCAATATGCCTCCTTTTAGCGATGATACCGGAAGAGCAATATTGTTGGATAAATTACAAAATACAATAGATAATTTTGAATACAACGATGATATGCATTTTGCATTACTCTCAAGTACCGATGGTGTTTCTTTAGAACGAATCAATTTTGAACGCCCTACTGATGATAATACAAACTGGCATTCTGCTTCTGAGTTGGTTGGTTTTGCTACACCAGCTTATGAAAATTCTCAATATAAAGGATTAACAGAAACAGAAGATAAAATAAAGGTTGATCCTGAAGTTTTTTCTCCTGATAACGACGGTTTCGAAGATTTAGTCGATATTCAATTTTCTTTTGATGTTACAGGTTATGTGGCAAATATTAAAATTTACGATTCACGGGGACGGTTAATAAAATACCTGGCAAATAATATTTTATTAGGGACAGCAGGAACAATATCCTGGGATGGTTTAACCGACAACAACCAAAAAACACCTAATGGAATTTATATCGTTTACATTGAACTGTTTGATTTAAAAGGGAATGTAAAAGAATACAGAAAGCCGGTTGTGGTTGCGGAAAAATTGTAGAATTAGCTTGTAAGATTTACGATTTCCGTGTCTTGGTGGCAAAAGAAATACATTAAAACAGCCACAAAGGCAACAAAAAAGTAAAGTTGTCATTTTATAGTTTTCTCTTTAAAATCAATACAACCGGAATAGCCAAAAATGCTATGGCGGCAGCTATTTTATAAGTGTCAATTAACCCTATAAAATCACTCATCACACCAACAAGCAAAGATGTTACTGAAGTTGAAACAAAAGAAAGAAACATGAAAATACTGCTTAGGAAAACGGAATGTTTAGAGTCGATATCCATTACCATTGCCAGAATTACGGGTGTTGATGATAAAAGGAAAAGCCCCAGTAATGCCAATGCAGGAAAAATGAATACCTGATTTGAAAAAAGGAATAGAACCATAAATACCGGTGCAATACATACAATTGATGTAAGCATTTTTATTCTCCCTGTTTTGTCTGAAAATGTTCCCGACAAATATATTCCGATAGCTCCTGCCAGTTCATACACGGAAAGCGAAATACCCCCAAACCAAAGACTCAGTCCTTTTTCTGATAAGTAGGTGGGAAGAAACGTGGAAATGCATGATCGCATAAAACCCTGAAAAATCATAATAAATCCGATAAGTATAAAAAAAGCAGAATGTTCTTTAAATGTGCTTTTTATTCCTTTGAAGGGATTTTCTTGTTTTAATTCTTCGGATAGTTTCAAATCTTTTAATCGCACATAAAGGATTAATGATGCTACTAACCCAAAAGGAATAAGTCTGTATGTCCCTTCTAAACCCCAAGCAGAAATTGCACCAATAATAACAAGAGGCCCAATTGTACGGGCGGCCTCGCCTCCCAGCATAAAAAAACTAATTCCTTTTCCAACCCGGTCACCCGATGTTTTTTTAATTAATACAGGTGTTGGAACATGAAACAGGGCACTGCTTAACCCCATTACAAAAAGAAGAATCGCCAGCACGGCATAGTTCGGAGCAAGCCCGATAAAACTCATGCTTATAGTAGTAATTGCGGGGGCAAGGATTACGAGATACCTGATTTTAATATTGTTGGCCAATATCCCAATCAGCGGGTTTATTAATGATGGTATCTGCTGAAATACGGTAAGTAAACTGGCAAGTGTATAATTTATCTTTAGTTTTTCAATTAAAAGGGGCAGAATAGGGGCAAGAAAAGCCGCGTACACATCGTGAACAAAATGTGCAAGCGAAAGGAGTACAACATTTCCCAATTGAAATTTTCCTGATTTTTTCATAAAAAAAACCGGGATATCCCGGCTAATTTGTTAAAGAGAAGAAATTAGTTCTTCCATTATTAATGTCATTTTGGTTTCAGCTTTGGCAGCAACTTCCTGTACTTCTTCGTGAGTTACTTTAACAATTTTCCCGGGAACGCCAAGGTCGGTAATAATTGAAATAGCAAAACAGGGAATTCCCATTTGTCGTGCAACAATAACTTCAGGAACAGTTGACATTCCTACAGTATCGCCGCCAATAATTCTAAAATACTGGTATTCTTTTGGTGTTTCAAAAGTCGGCCCTGTTGTACCAACATAGCAACCAATCTGAGTTTTTATACCATGTTTTTTTGCTATTGTTTGAGCTTTTTCAATTAACACATGACTATAGGCATCACTCATATCAGGGAACCGGGCTCCAAACTCGGGAATATGTTTCCCGATTAAGGGGTTGGGAATAAGGTTGATGTGGTCGTTAATAATCATCAGATCGCCAATTTCAAAATCAGGATTCACACCACCACTGGCATTGGATAACAACAATGTTTTTATTCCAAGATATTTCATAACACGTACCGGAAAAGTAACTGTGGTCATCGGGTAACCTTCGTAATAATGAAATCGTCCCTGCATGGCTACAATTTTCTTTCCACCCAAAGTGCCAAAAATTAGTCTTCCCTGATGCCCGTCAACTGTTGATACCGGGAAATCAGGAATATCTTTATAGTCTATCGAGATATCAATTTTTATATCCTTTACCAAACCGCCTAAACCTGTACCTAATATTATTCCTACATCAGGAGTATATTTTACTTTGTTTTGGATAAAGGAAACCGTGTGTTTTATTTTTTCTAACATACTCGTTAATTTGATGATTAAAGTGTTCTTTATGATCGTTCTGGAAAACTACCTTAACAGGCAGATAGAACCAGTTTTCTTTCAGATTGTTGGCAATATTACTAAAAATTTGCAAACGCATTGCATCTTTTTCTGTAGTAATTATCACCTTATTTATTGAATTAAGTTCAAGAAATTTCTTTTCAATAGTTTTGATATCATTAGCCGAAAATGGATAATGATCTTCATACTGGAGCAAATCGATATTTTTACTTACATTTTCATACAAATAATTGAATAATGGTTTTGGGTTAGCAATTCCTGTTACCAACACGATGCTGTAATTTCTCACATCACGTAATGAGATATTCTTTTTTTCAGTACTAAAAACAGGGTTTAAATCGCCATAATCGAATGTTGTAAAGAAAACATCCTGGTAGGGGTATGGTTTAAGATCATTCAAGAGTATCCTGCGATCGATAGGTTTTAATCCTGCCGGCGACTTTGTAATAATGATCATGTTTGCCCTGCACATTTCTGATGATTGTTCACGCAGGTTCCCAAACGGAAGAATATGGTCTTTACAAATAGGGTTTGAATAATCGATTAGTAAGATAGAAAGGGTTGCTTTTACTTTTCGGTGTTGGTAAGCATCATCGAGTAAAACAACATCAATATCGGGATAGATTTCGAGTAATTTATTAATTCCATTTACCCGGTTACTATCAACAGCCACAATTACATCAGGGAATTTCTGTTTAATCTGTCGTGGTTCGTCACCAATATCGTTTGCAGTTGATCGTGATGTGGCAAGAATAAATCCTTTGCTTGTTCTTTTGTATCCCCGGCTAAGGGTGGCAATTTTAAAATCTTTTTGTAAAACTTCGATTAAATATTCTATATGTGGTGTTTTTCCCGTGCCTCCAACTGTAATATTTCCAACAGAAATGAGAGGTATTTTAAATTCGGTTGATTTTATAACATGGTAATCATAGAGCCTGTTGCGGATATACACAACCAATGCATAAATCAGGCTAACAGGGAAAAGAACAGGACTAAGATATATTCTCAATTTATGCATTGTTTTGTGTTATGAGGGATTAAATTTTTTAAAACGGGTTGATAGAAAAACGGCCAGCTATTTAGCCAGCCGTTTTACATTACCAGTTTAAGTATTAATAAATTTCGACATGGTATGGAATACGAGCCTGAATACCTTGCATTGATTTAATTTCCTGCAAATTTTCATAATATGTATATTCTTCGCCAAGTTCATTCTTCAGGATTGAAGTTTTAACATTTCCCTGCAAATCTTCAAGGATTTGTTCTAAAGGTTCTTTTAATTTAGGCAATTCAACGATCCGGTATTTCTCTAAATTTGCAGCTTTGGCAGCAATTTCAATGGCTTTGTCGAGACCTCCAAATTCGTCGATTAATCCGATTTCTTTAGCATTTGCCCCGCTCCAAACTCTTCCCTGGCCAATTTCATCTACTTTTTCTTTGGTCATTTTTCTGCCATCGGCAACATGCGAAACAAATGTTTCATAAATATCTTCTATCTCGAACAGGATCATTTCTTTTTCCTGTGCTGTTAACGGGCGGAAGAATGACCCCATGTCGGCATACTCATTTGTTTTAGCCACGTCAATATGAACGCCGAGTTTCTTATTTAATAGTTCTTTGCCATTAAATAAGAGTCCAAAAACACCAATGGAACCGGTAATGGTATTTGGGCTGGCAACAATAGTTTGTGCAGGGCAAACAATATAGTATCCACCCGATGCAGCAACATCGCCTAAGGATGCAATAACTGGTTTCACTTCCTGTGCCAGTTTTACTTCGCGCCAGATAATTTCTGATGATAAAGCGCTACCACCCCCGGAATTAACCCTGAAAACAATTGCTTTAACAGTTGAATCTTTACGGGCTCTTCGAATAGCCTGGGATATTCGGTCGGAACCAATGGTACCTTCCTGTCCTTCACCCATGATTACATTTCCGCTTGCATAAATAACGGCGATTTTATCTTTTTCGATCGTTTTCCTGTCTTTTTTTGGAACTTTAGTGTATTTTGCCAGGGTAATAAATTTTAATTTATCGATATCTTTTTTACCGGTTAACTCTTTTAATTCGTTAAGTATTTCATCTTTGTATTTTAAACCATCAACAAACCTGAACTCAACAGCTGCTTCGGCATTCTTTAATGCTAAATCATTTGCAATTTTATTTAAATCATCAACAGAGATATTTCTTGTTTCAGAAATACCATTTAGCATACTGTTCCAGATAGAACCCATGTATGTCATAACCTGCTCACGATTTTCGTCGCTCATTTTGGTGTACATAAATGGTTCCACGGCGCTTTTAAATTTACCATGACGGATAATCTGGGGTTCAATGCCCAGTTTTTCCAATGCTTCTTTAAAGAACATGAGTTCTGCACGTAACCCGACAAACAGAAGCATTCCTTCGGGATTTAAATAAACTTTGTCAGAAACACTTGCAATGTAATATGTAGCCTGTGTATATGAATCGGCATAGCTGAGAATAAATTTGCCCGAAGATTTAAAATCTATAAGCGCATTCCTGATTTCTTCAATTGTTGCTATACCAGCAGGAATAATAGTCAAATCAAGATATATCCCTGAAATATTTTCATCATCTTTTGCTTTTTTAATATTCGAAAGAATATCGTTTAATCCCAATTGAGTTGTGGGTTTAAAACTGGCAAAATCGAAGCTTTCCATCGGGTTTTTATTGCTTCGATCGGTAATTGTTTGATCAAGCTTAACGTGAAGAACTGAATTCTTCTCAATTTTTACAGGTTGGTCTTGTTGTGATATTGCGGCTCCTATGATTCCCATTGTAATTAGGAAAAAAAGGAATAAGGCAATGATGACACCTAATATGGATGCCAGTAAGAATTTAAAAAAGCTTTTCATATTTATTATTTTTTAATTGAACAATCTGGTTTTATAGAAGATGCTAATTTAAAAAATATTGTCTGAATTAAATGCCAAAATTTTGATTTAAATAAAAATATAATTCCTTTTGTAGTTCGATTATTCATTTATACCATGAACATTGTTTATCTCTTGCTTGGCAGTAATCTTAATAACCGTCTTTTATTGCTGGAGAAGGCAAGAATTGCAATTTCTGAAAAAATTGGCAGATTGGAAAAACAATCGGGTATTTACGAAAGTTCACCATGGGGCTTCGAAGCGGAAACAAATTTTTTAAACCAGGTAATTGTTGTTCATTCATCGTTTAATCCAAAAGAAATACTTGAGAAAATTAAAACTATAGAGTGTGAGTTAGGCCGAGAGCGTATTCCGGGTATTTATACATCACGAACAATTGATATTGATATTTTATTTTTTAATAATGATATTGTTGATATTCCAGACTTAATAATTCCGCACAAACAGATTCATACACGAAAATTTACTTTATTGCCTCTTGCAGAGATTGCATCCGGCTTTATTCACCCGGTTTTTAATAAATCAATTATAGATTTACTGAACGAGTGCAAAGATCAATCGGTCGTTTATTTATTAAAATAACCAAACTCAAATAAATGTTTTTTAAAACTAATATTTCAGGATTAATTTATTTTCCACTAAAAACCTTAAGTCCAACAATCCCAATAAATATTAAAAGAATACAAATTATTCGAATACTATCTGATGATTCTTTAAAAAGTATCATCCCTAAAATTGTGGTTCCAATTATTCCAATTCCTGTCCATGCAGCGTAAGCTGTTCCTATTGGTAATGTTTTAAGTGATAAGGAAAGGAAATAAAAACTTGCAATCATGGCAAATGCTGTTGATATGCTCGGTATGAGTTTTGTCCAACCTTCAGTATATTTTAAACCAATTGCCCAGGTTACTTCAAACAATCCAGCAATAATAAGATAAATCCAAGCCAAGGTAAATAATTTAGAAATTACATTTTACTTCCATATGCCAAGTCTCCAGCATCGCCAAGCCCCGGAACAATGTACGATTTTACAGTGAGTTCATCATCTACATCGCCTGCCCAGATTGTAACATCTTTCATTGGGATATGTTTTTTTACATAATTTATTCCCTGTTCGCTTGCTATAATGGTTACAATATGCGTGTGTCTTGGTTTCCCTCTCTCGATCAGTGCCTTATAAGCTATTTCCATCGATGCTCCTGATGCAAGCATTGGATCTGAAAGAATTAATATTTTATTTTCGATTGATGGCCCCGATAAATGTTCAAACTGAATGGTAAAAGAAGCGTCGTTATGATATTTTCTGTGGGCCGATATAAATGCGTTTTCTGCCTTGTCGAAATAATTCAAAATACCCTGATGAAAAGGTAAGCCTGCACGAAGAATAGTTGCATTTACTATAGGCAATACAGGGATATTCATATTTGAAATACCCAGAGGAGTTGTTATCTCTTTTGTCTCGTATTCAAGGCATTTGCTTATTTCGTAAGCCATTATTTCTCCAACTCGCTCCATATTACGCCTAAAACGCATACTATCTTTCTGTATTATTTCGTCGCGCATTTCAGCAATAAATAGATTTAATAATGAATTCTGGTTCGACAGTATATTTACCATTTTTGCATTATGTTATTAAAAGTTTATAATAGCAGGGCAGATTATTTTTTTTAATATTTTTAGTCTTGTATTCTGTTGTTCCTGCTCCCGTTAAAAATTCTACACGATTTTCTGAAACAACTTTTTCAATATTCAAAGTTAAATTTTTTTCGGTATGCGATTCTATAAATCTGTCAATTAATAAATAAATAGCATTTAAATTTTTCCCGTTTTTATTCTGAGCATTATAAAGCAAATGAATCTTTCTCTTCGATTTAATAAATAATGCAACGGCACATAAATTGTTATTTGCAGTATATGCACCATAAATTTCTCCCAGGTTATATCGTAAAACAAACGAAATGATCATTCGCAATTGCGCTATTTCTTTTTTGTTTAATTGTGGATTTGACTTCGAATCTTTTTGAACTGAAAAACGAATTAAATCATTCGTTGAAAGGCCATTCACAATAGTTATTTTATTTGCTTTTGCTGACTGAATATTTTTTTGAAACGAACCCGAGTACTTCTGAGATAATGCACTATATGACTGGATAAGATCCAGTTCATATATTTTATGATTGCTTATTTGGTATGTACAATCTGTAAACGAATTGAATTTATTAAGATTTAACTCGATATAAGTATAGTTTTTTGGAATAGCATTAAAAAACTGGTTTACTATATCCTCTGTTAGCAGGTTGTTTGTAAATACTCCAAGCCGATTTCCAAGAACATGGCTGTATATTATTTCTTTGCGAAAAACAGGTTTGTGAATAATTGGCATTACATAGTTGTAATCTCCTAAAACCAAAGCATGCCAGTCTTCGCATAAAATATTAAGATACCACGAAAAAGCAAATATTGATCCGTTAAATGCATTGTTAATGCAATTATCCCATCGTATAAAATTAATTTCGTTGTTATTCAGGTATTTTATTTCCAATACTTTTTTATTTAATACATGTTTTTTGCTGAAAACACAATCATTTATAACTTTCCTTCATCTGTATAACTGTAAAATCGGGTGTCGGCAATAATAATATGGTCAAGAACTTTAATATCGAGTAATTTACATCCTTCAACAAGTTTATTAGTTATAGAATCATCAGCTTCGCTTGGCATGTTGTTACCCGAAGGATGGTTGTGGCATAATATGATTGATGATGCCAGTTTCTCAATAGCATTTTTTAGTATTAACCGAACATCAATGACTGTACCTGAAACCCCGCCCTGGCTTATTTTAAACTTCTCAATTATTTTATTTGAGCGGTTTAGCAATAATACCCAGAATTCTTCATGTGATAAATCGCCCAAAAGAGGCTGAAACAACTCGTAAATATCGTTGCTGCAAGTAATCTTTTGTTTTTCCAATATCCCGGAGATTTTTCTTCTTCTGCCTAGTTCAAGAGCAGCCAATATAGTTATTGCTTTGGCTTCGCCAATACCTTTGTTTTTCATGAGGTCTTTTATTTCAAGTTTCCCCAGTTCGTTTAAATTGTTGTTTGCATTTTTTAAAACTTTTTTCGATAACTCAACCGCGGATTCATTTTTTGTACCTGTTCCGATTAAAATTGCAATTAACTCGGCATCGGAAAGCGATGATATTCCTTTTTGAAGCAGTTTTTCTCTTGGCCTGTCTTCAACTGCCCAATCTTTAATTTTTAAATTGGTATATTCCATGATTGTGCCTTTACGAATAACAGGTTTAAGTTACAAAATTATCATGAAAAACAAAAAGGGCATGAAACAAAAGCTTCATACCCTTAAAATGCAAATAAATGTTTTATAATAAAGGGATAAGTTTAGCCTCAAGATTGCTTTTAGGAACTGCACCAACTTGTTTGTCAACAACTTCGCCATTTTTAATAAACAGGATTGTTGGTATATTGCGAATACCAAATTTTGATGCCACACCAGGACTGCTGTCAACATCAACTTTGGCAAATACAGCTTTTCCACTGTAATCGTCAGATAATTCTTCTACAAGTGGGCCAATCATTCTACATGGGCCACACCATTCTGCCCAAAAATCAACCAATACCGGTTTGTCTGACTTTAATACCAACTCTTCGAAATTTGAATCGTTTACTTCTATTGTCATGATTGTACGTTTTTATGTTTTTATTTTATGTCCTTATTTCCTGTTTTGATTT
The DNA here is from genome assembly GCA_001768235.1 of Bacteroidetes bacterium GWB2_32_14. Taxonomy (GTDB): domain Bacteria; phylum Bacteroidota; class Bacteroidia; order Bacteroidales; family UBA12077; genus UBA12077. The sequence goes on along the minus strand of MENK01000028.1, from coordinate 82,420 downwards.
ATAAATACAAATTTAATTATAAATTGTTTAATTTAAAGAATATTGTAAATCCGAATTTTTATTCAAAAATGTGATCAGCTCGTTGGTTAACTCAATTTTTTCGGTTCTTGAAAAAAATTGAATACTTAAGTTATCTTCTGTATCATAAATTTTAAACTTGAGCATTACCTTTCCCTTTTTTTGTAAGGCCACAGTTTTAATTTCCCGGATAAGATTTTGATTGATATTGGTTAAAGCTATGGAAATTGAAATGCTGCGAACCATATTCTCGCGAACTTCGCCGAGCAGCATCATGCTTTTAATTTTAAATTCAAGTTCCTTTTCGTTGTATAGTTTTGGTTGAATTTTTCCTTTTATATGCAAGGGATAATCCATATAGCAATATTTTCTAAAATCCATATAATCTTTACCAAACAAGGCAAAACGATACGAATCGGTATAGTCCTGAATGGTTAAAAAGCCAAATGGATTACCGTTTTTTGTTGTAGAATGTTTTACTTCTGTAACTATTCCTGCTACTGAAATTTCTTTTCCGCTAAGTTTAGTTATATCGCTTAATTCCGACAAACTCGTATTGCAGAAATTATCAATTTCGAGTTTGAAATCATCAAGGGGGTGGGCAGAAAGATAAATCCCAATTAATTCCTTTTCACGATTCAATGTTTCAAGTTTCTGCCAATCGTTTGTAGCAGGAACAGGAGGTTTGGTAATTTGGATCGAATCAGCACCTCCGAATAAAGAAATCTGTTGGGTATTTTTATCGTTATGATACATATTCCCGTAACGAACAAGGTTTTCGATAAAGTTTGTTTCTTTATTATCCAGGGCAAAGTATTGTCCACGGGCTATTGTGTCAATATTGTCGAATGCGCCGGCAGTTGCCAATGTTTCAATTGTTTTTTTTGTTACCTGGCTCAGGTTGACCCGTTCAATAAAATCGTATATATTTTTATAATTCCCGTTTTCTTTTCGTTCTTCAATAATTTTAAGTACAGCATTTTCACCAACCCCTTTAATTGCTCCCAGTCCGAACCGGATATCTCCTTTTGTATTTACTGTAAATTTAAGTTTGCTTTCGTTTACGTCGGGTCCCAAAACAGAAATACCCATTCTGCGGCATTCATCCATAAATATGGTGATTTTTTTTATATCGGCAATGTTCCTGCTGACAACAGCAGCCATAAATTCTGCAGGATAATGCGCTTTTAAATACGCTGTTTGGTAAGAAACATAAGCATAACAGGTTGAATGCGATTTGTTAAATGCATATTCGGCAAACGCTTCCCAGTCGTTCCAGATTTTATGAATAATTTTTGAATCAAATCCATTTGTTTTACATCCGTCAACAAACTTGGTTTTAAGTTTGTCCATAATGTCGCGTTTCTTTTTACCCATTGCTTTACGCAGCGAGTCGGCTTCCCCTTTTGAGAACCCTGCCAGTTTTTGCGATAAAAGCATCACCTGTTCCTGGTAAACAGTTATACCATAGGTTTCATTTAAGAATTCTTCCATTTCAGGAAGATCGTAAATGATAGGTTCTTTACCGTGTTTTCGTGCAACAAAAGAGGGAATATACTCCATTGGCCCCGGGCGATAAAGGGCATTCATGGCAATAAGATCGTCGAAACGATTTGGTTTTAAAGCTCTCAGATGTTTTTTCATCCCGGGAGATTCAAACTGGAACAAACCGGTAGTATCGCCTTTACTATATAGGTCGAAGGTTTTTTCGTCGTCAAGGGGAATGTTATCAATGTCTATTTCTACACCATGCGATTCTTTAATGTTTTCAATAGCATCTTTAATAATTGACAGTGTTTTTAATCCCAGGAAGTCCATTTTTAGCATTCCTACAGATTCAACATGGCTACCGTCATATTGCGTAACCAGTAATTTGGAATCTTTAAGTGTACAAACAGGGATATGTTCAACGAGGTCGTTCCTGCTGATAATAATTCCGCAGGCATGTAATCCTGTATGTCGAACAGAACCTTCAAGAGTTTCGGCAAACCTGAGGGTTTTAACTATAAGCGGATTGCCCGATTCTTTTGCTTGTTTTAACTCCGGGACTTCAGCGTATGCCTGTTTAAGTGTAGTTCCCGGTCTTTCCGGAACGAGTTTTGCCAACCTGTCTGATTCGCTGAGAGGAAGTTTTTCGACCCGGGCAACATCGCGAATAGCCATTTTTGCAGCCATGGTACCAAATGTAATTATTTGGGCTACACGTTTTTCTCCATATTTTTTTACAACCCACTCAATAACTTTATCTCTTCCATCTTCATCAAAGTCAATATCAATATCGGGCATTGATATACGATCGGGATTCAGAAATCTCTCGAAAAGTAAATTGTATTTTAACGGGTCAATGTCGGTTATCCGGATACAATAGGCAACAACAGAGCCGGCAGCAGAACCTCGCCCAGGGCCGACAGAAACACCCATTTCACGGGCGGCATTTAAAAAATCCTGAACAATCAGAAAATACCCGGGGAATCCCATTTTTTGAATCACAGAAAGTTCAAAATCTATTCGTTCACGAATGGGCTCTGTTATTTCAACGTAACGTTTTTTTGCACCTTCGTACGTGATGTGTTTAAGATACTCGTCTTCGTTAGTAAACTCATCAGGAAGTTGAAATTCGGGCATTACAGGATTAATCTCTAACTCGTAATCTTCAACTTTTAAAACTATCTCATTTGTATTTTCAAGAGCTTCAGGAATATCACCAAACAGGGTATTCATTTCTTCCCGGGTTTTGAAAAACTCCTGTTTTGTATAAACCATACGGGTTGGATCGTCGAGGTCTTTTCCTGTATTCAGGCAGATTAAACGATCATGAGCATCGGCATCTTCGGCATTTATAAAATGAACATCGTTGGTAGCTATAACTTTTATATTATGCTTTTTCCCGATTCGAAGCAATATGTCATTTACTTTTAATTGAACGTTATATACTTCTTCATCTTTTTTTGGGTCCCCGGATTTATGGCGTTGCAATTCGAGATAAAAATCATCACCGAATAGTTTTTTATACTCAAGAGCTTTCTTTTCACCTGCTTCTTCCCCCTTTTCGATTATTTCCTGGGGAATTTCACCTCCCAAACATGCCGATGAGGCAATTATTCCCTCGTGATATTTTCTTAACAGTTCCCAGTCGATACGAGGGGTATAATAAAACCCTTCTATCCATGCATAAGATACAAGTTTAGATAAATTTTCATATCCCTGTTTATTCTTTGCTATGAGTATCAGGTGATTTCCACTTCTGTCTTCGCTCCCCTTTTTTTCGAAACGGCTTCCGCCGGTAATGTATATTTCGCAACCTATAATGGGTTTTATTCCCTGTTTTCTTGCTTCGTTATAAAAATGTTTAACTCCAAACATATTCCCATGATCGGTAATACACACCGCGGGCATGCCATCATCTTTAGCTTTTTTTATAAGCTGTGGTACATCTGATGCTCCATCGAGAATTGAATATTGTGTATGAACATGAAAATGTGTAAAATTGATCATTTGTAACGTGCTGTTTAGCTGTGAAATAATTTGCCTTCACGGATTATTATCCGGTTTTTAAAATTAGTTATTTCAATAGTAATTTACTTTTGATGTTAATAACTATTTAAAAATTTAATTGAATGTAACGAATCAATACTTGGAGTTTGGAGTGCCTGATGTTTTCTTTTTGCTACGATTTTTCTCATTACGATTTATTCTTTAAATTTAAACTTTAAACACTCTAAATTTTAGTTCATTTAATTTATCCATATTGTATTATTTAAAATTTCGATATGAGAAAATCTTTTATAAAAGAAATAAAGTTGTATCTTTGCCCCACAATTTTTAAAAGTAGGTCTAATTTAAATTAAAAAAGAGTATGCCTGTAAAGATTCGATTAACAAGAAGAGGACGCAAGAAAGCAGCTTTTTATCACATTGTTATCGCAGATAGCAGGGCGCCACGAGATGGTAGATTTATTGAAAGTATAGGTACTTACAATCCTATCACAAATCCTGCTACTATTGAATTAAATTTTGATAGTGCATTAGATTGGTTAAATAAAGGCGCTCAACCTACCGATACATGTAGAGCTATTCTATCGTACAAAGGTGTTTTAATGAAAAAGCATTTACTCGAAGGAGTAAAAAAAGGTGCTTTAACAGAAGAACAAGCTGAAGCAAAATTCGAAACCTGGATGAAAGAAAAAGAAAACAAAGTTCAGGCTAAACGCGACATGTTGAAAAAAGGACATGATTCAGAAATGAAAGGCCGTTTAGAAGCAGAAGCTAAAGTACGTGAAGCAAAAGCTGAAGAAGTAGCTAAGAAAAAAGCTGAAAAAGCTGCTAAAGAAGCTAAAGCAAATGTAGAAGATTCGAAAGAAGAAGCTGTTGAAGAACAACCTGCTCATCCGGCAGGCGAGGCTCCTGAAGTTGAAAATACCGACCAAGCATAAGCTAATCTTATTTTCATGCTAAGCAAGGATAGTTGTTTATTGCTTGGCTCGCTTTTAAAAACCAATGGGAATAAAGGCGAGGTTACACTAAAGTTTGTAAACACTATTCCTGAAAAAATAAAAAATCTGGAATCAGTTTTTATCGATATCGATGGAAAACTGGTTCCTTTTTTTATTGAATACATTAAAGTAAAATCCCCGACGAATGCTTCAGTAAAATTTGAAGATTTAGAAAATGAATCCGATGCAAAGGAATTTCTGGGCTTGGATTTTTATATTGATAGAACAAACAAGATTTTTAGTAATATATCTGATGAATTTATTGATGTAGTTGGGTATATCGTAAAAGATGAAAACAAAATTATCGTGGGAGAGGTTGTCGAATTTATTGATATAGCTCAAAACCCCCTGTTAAGAGTACAGACAAAAGAGAGTGAAATTCTTTTACCGGCACACGACGATTTAATTATCGAAGTTGATGATGATGAAAGATACATCATTATGAATATTCCCGAGGGACTTCTAAATTTAGATGAGGTAGATTAAAAGGCAATATCCTTTTCGTAACGGATAATTTTGTTACGCCAATCTTCCGGAATAGGACATGGTTTATCAGCAGATTCAATATAAGCTACCATTACAGATTCACTTATCGACTTTATTTCGTTTGTCCCCGGATTTAGTATTTGTTGAATCATTCCAAGACTTTTATTCCCTAATTTGAAAATCTTTGTTCTTACTTCAACGGCCTCATCCATTAAAATTGGACGAATAAATTCAATTGTAATTTTCACCAACACGAGACCACGTACGTGCCATTGCATTTTTTGTTCAAATACTTGTTCTATGTAACTTGTTCGTGCAAGGTCATAGTAATTCTGGTAAACAGAGTTGTTTACGTGTTCTAAAGAATCGAAATCATTAAACCGGATTTGAACAGGTGTTATATGATGAAAAGTATAATTAACTTCTTTTTTCATTAAGAGTTATTTCATTATCGAGTTCTTCATATACTGAGTTCTGGCTTTTAAACTCGGGAATAATTTCTTTCATTTTCCTAACAATATCGAAATTGTTGTGTCTTTTTTGGAGTTTTATTAAATCCTGAATATGTTCTTTTACGATTTCAAAGTTATAATAAGGAACTTTGGCAATCATGATTTTTGAATGATGCGTGGGAATTGTATTTTCTGTATCGCAAAGCAATTCTTCGTACAATTTTTCGCCGGGTCGAAGGCCCGTATATTTAATCTGGATATCTTTCCCTATTGTTAAACCGGAGAGTTTAATCATTTTTTTTGCAAGGTCGATAATTTTTACAGATTTGCCCATATCAAAAATAAATATTTCACCGCCCTTACTCATGGCTCCTGCTTCAAGAACCAGCTGACAGGCTTCTGGTATTGTCATGAAATAACGTGTAACATCGGGATGAGTTACAGTAACCGGACCGCCTTTATCAATTTGTTTTTTAAACCGTGGAATCACAGACCCGTTTGATCCTAAAACATTTCCAAAACGGGTTGTAATAAAGTTGGTTTTACTTACCTGGTTAAGAGCCTGGATATAGATTTCTGCAATTCGTTTTGATGCACCCATCACGTTGGTGGGATTTACAGCCTTATCTGTTGAAACCATTACAAATTGCTCAACCTTATAATCATGCGAAGTATCAGCCATTATTCGAGTTCCCAGGATGTTGGTTCGCAGTGCTTCGGTAGGATTGTTCTCCATCATGGGAACGTGTTTGTATGCTGCTGCATGGAAAACTACAGATGGTTTATAAACTTCAAAAAGTCGTTTAACGCGATATTCATCAGCTACATTTCCAATTACTATTTCGAAATTATAAAAATTAAATTTTTCCTGTAAATCAAGCTCCATATCGTATAGCGGGGATTCTGCCTGATCGAACAGTATAATTTTTTTCGGATTAAAATGAATTAACTGACGGACAATTTCACCACCAATAGAACCGGCAGCCCCGGTAACAAGAATGCTTTTGTTTAAAAGATTTTTTCTGATCCTGTTTATATCAAGCACTATTGGAGGCCTTTCGAGTAAATCCTCAATTTTAATTTCTTTTATCTGGTTAAAACTAAGTTCCCCGTTTATCCATGTATTTATATCTGGTACGGATAGTACTTTTATATTATATTGCAGGCATTGTTCTATAATATCTTGTTTTTCAATCGGATCGATATTTTCTTTCGCGATAATTAATTTTTCTACCTGATTTTTCAAGAGTAACGATTCCAGGCTTTGAGTATGATAAATCGTTACTCCCTCGAGTGCTTTGCCAATCATTGATTCATTATTATCCAGAAAGGCGATTACTTTATGCTTTGTTTCTGCATCACGGTCGAGGGTTCGTTTTGTAATTATACTAAACTGGCCTGCACCATAAATAATAATATCTGTTTTATCTTTTGACGGGTTATATAACTCCTGGTATAATATCTTGGTCATTAACCGGAATGAAGCCATTAGAAAAACAGTAGCCAGAAAATCAATAGCTATTATTGAAAAGGGAATTATAAAAGCGCCTTTTATCAGGTAAAAGTTTATTAAGTTTATAACTATTAAGATTAAACTACCTGAAATTACAACCTGAAAAATCCGTTCGGTATCTTTTGCTCCTGAATACCTGATAATTCCCGCATACGTTCTGAAAATTAAAAAGGTAACCGATCTTATAAAAAGAACAAGTGGAATAATAAATGTTAATGCATCATAATAATTTTGGGGGATTTTAAAATTAAAACGAAGCAGAAATGCAAGCGAAATGGATATGGTACATATTGATAAATCAATAAGAAAAACAATCCACCGCGGAGTATATGATTTTGGAAATGGAAACATACTCGGATTAAGCATAAACGTTTCTAATAAATCAAATTTCTCCAAAATTAATGAAAATTATTGCAGCGTATATCATTTTTAACCGTCTTTTAGAAAAATCAATATTTTAAAAAATAAAATTATGAAAACAAACTCCTTTAAATTATTACTGGTAAATGTCCTACTTCTTGCTGGTATCAGCGTAATTCCTAACTCTGCGTATTCACAGGGAGGCAATAAAGAGAATCGGAATGTTGGAACTTTTTCTTCAATTAACCTGTCTATTTCTGCCGATGTTTTTTTATCTCAGGGAGATAAAAATGAATTAATTATTGAAGCGGATAAAGATGTTCTGGAAAAAATTATTACAGAAGTAAATGATAATACATTAGATATTGAGTTTGAAAAGTGGTATAATCACAGGGGAAATAGTGAAATCAATATTTATATAACAACAAAAAATATCGAAAAACTAACCATTTCCGGTTCTGGTGATATTATTACAAAAACACCTGTTAATGCTTCTGATTTGGGCTTGGTGGTTACGGGAAGCGGGTCAATTATTATTGACAATTTAAATACACAAAATGTGAAATCAATTATTTCCGGTTCAGGAGATATTCAAATAAAAGGGAATTCAAAAGCTAAATCTATTGATGCAGTGATTACCGGGTCAGGAGACATTGATTTTTATCAGATTGAATTTGAATCAGCCGAACTGACAATAACAGGTTCTGGTACAATTATGGCAAAAGTTATTAATAAATTAGAAGCATCAGTAACCGGCAGTGGTAAAATATATTACAAGGGAAAACCGATTATAAATGCGGATATTACAGGCAGTGGCAAAATCGTGAATGATAATTAAACAGGGAAGGCGCTTTTAAGCGCCTTTTTACTGTCTTATAATCTGAATTTCCCCGTTTATTTCCAGCTTTATAATACCCGAGACTTGTGATTCTGAATAATCACCTTGTCTCCAATTTACAATATAATCAACGCTTTGCAAGATTTTATTGCTAATTTCGTCGAATTTTTTTGGGGTGGCTTCTCCACTTATATTGGCTGACGTGGAAACAATGGGTTTTCTGAATCTTTCAATCAGTTTTTTATTAAAAGTTTCTTTTGATATTCTTATGCCTATTGATCCATCGGGTGCAATCAGGTTTGGTGCTAAATTCTTAGCCCCGGGATAAATAATAGTTAATGGTTTCTCTGCCAGATCAATTAAATCCCATGCAATTTCAGGCATTTCTTTAACATATGACAGTATTTTGCCTTCGTTGTCGAGTAAAATCAGCATACTTTTTTTATCAATACTCTTTTTTATTTCATAAATACGGGCAACAGCTTTTTCGTTTGTAGCATCGCATCCCAGGCCCCAGACAGTATCCGTTGGGTATAAAATAACACCTCCGTTTTTTAATACTTCAAGAGCTTTTAGTAAATCTTCCTGCATATGGGCTTAATTTATTTTACCAAACATCGTTACCATCTTACGTTTCCTGAACCATGATATCTTTCTTTCTTCAGGTACAGGGTGTGATTCAAGGTAAGAAATTAAAGTCTCAACAATTCGTTTCGATGAACATCCGTCGGAATATGGATGATAGTTATTAATAATCCATTTTCTTTGATTTGTAAATCTGTCTTTGGAAAAAGTATTTTGTACTGAATCTGTTAGTTCCACAGGATTAACAATGTTTTGCCAGTGTATGTGCTTTGAGTGTGACCTGAATGTAATTACGGGTTTATCAAGTAAAAGAAACTCATATACAACGGATGATGTATCGCTTATTAATAAATCAGCAAGGATTAAATATTTTGTAATGTTGTTATCGTGAATTATCCTGATATGTGAATTTTGCTTTTCAATTTCCCTGTATTCATCAATAACTTTCTTATTCATTAAATCGTGAAACTTAATAAGTAATACCGTTTTTTTGTCGGCAATTTTTATTATTTCGTTTTTTAATGCTGTTGCTGATGTGAGAGAAGGAGAAAATGTAGGAGCATATAAAACTATTTTATCGGTTCCCGATTCTTTTAGTATGCTTTGTTTTTCTGAAATGTAAGCATTTTTCTGGTTAAATAAACTATCAAGTTTAGGCCAACCGGTTTCAATTACATCAAAATCTTTGTATTTATTTGCCAGTTGTTTGAATCGTTCGGTAAAATAAGGCCCCTGGGTTAAGTATAAATCGAAATAATGACGTATTCTGAAATGTCCTTTTTTTTCACCGGCCAACCCGTGAAAAACCTGAACCTTTAAACCTCGTAAATAATGGGGCACTTCGTTACCCGGGACAATAAGCACATCATTATTAAAATCTGCAATTCTTTGAATTTCCGATGTGTAATTACACGATTCTTTGTATGGGAACAAATTAATGATTTCTCCAGGGATATACCATATAACGGGCATTCCTCGATTAGCCAATTCGTCGTTTAATGGTTTAAGAATGCCAAAAGCATACGGGTTTTTACAAAAAAGAGTGGTTCTCATTTCAGGAACTTATTTGCTTTTTCAAGATCTTCTGCAAAATCAACTTCAACACACATGTACTTTGAAATATCAACAGCCTGTACTTTTATTCCGTCGAGTTGAATAGCCATTTCAATACCTTTTTCGAAATAGTCATTATTGGCACATTCATCAAGTCGTTTAATGAAAAAATTAACATCTTTCGATGAAATAAAGTTAATACCAACAGCTTCGCCCAGGCCATTTTTAACAGTTTTTGAAATTTCTTTAATAAATCCCTTTGTATCGAGCGTATATTTTACTTCTTCGTCGCCAACTTCTGAATTATTAACCGAAACAAACGATTCGTTTTTATTGATATACGGGATTAAAAGTTCCATAATTTTTTTATCGAATACCACATCGCCGTTAAGCCACAGCAATGATTCTGTATGGTATTTTCGAAGTGCTTTTAATAAACTTTTTGATGTATTGGTTTGATCAAAAAACTGGTTGTAAATAAAAGTTGCATCGGGCAGGCTTTCCATAATCAGGTCTTTTTTAAATCCAACCACGACATTAATATTGTCGAAATTAAAATACGAAGAAAGATTTTCAATTTGTTGTTCTAAAATTGTTTTGCCCGATTTTAAAGGAGTTAATGGCTTTGGAAAAGGATTCCCCAACCTGGAACCAATACCCGCTGCAAGAATTACAATTTTCATAATGTTAAAGTTTATATTATTTAAACGAAGTAAAGATTATCATGATGCAATTGTTGGATTGTTTTTACTAAGTCGTTTATCAAAACTGCCTTTTTCGTGTAAGTTCATTTGACGCAGTTTTATATATTTTAGAAAAACAGTATATGATGAAAAAGAACTGATAACAAATCCGTTATACCCATCGAGAATTCCCAGTCGTACGAAATACGATTTTACAAATCTCCACATGGCATGTAATAAAATGGTTATAATACTTGCCCGTTTTCTTTTTTTAAAAGCTTCTTCGGCAGCTATCGTGGAAAATTTATTGGCTTTATCAATATGGTCTTCGTAAGTTGATAAAACCCAGTGCAACAAATCACCTTTTAAGTATTTCTTTGTAGCCCCGTGTGTTTGAACAACTTTGTCGTGAGGGTTTGTTCCTCCCCATTTCCCTTTTCTGCGGTCGAATAATCGTAGTTTTTGATCAGGGTACCAGTTGGAATGATGTATCCATTGCCCGCAGTAATTATTAAATCGGTTGAAATAGTACCCGTCGTATTTCCATTTGGATTTAACTTTTAAAATGGATTGCTTGAGTTCTTCAGAGAGGGCCTCGTCGGCATCAAGCGAAAGGATATAATCATTTGATGCACAGGTTAATGCGTAATTTTTTTGTTCAATGTACCCTTCGAACGGGTGTTTAGAGAATTTTGCCCCGTGGGCTAAACAGATTTCTTCGGTTCTGTCTGTCGAAAATGAATCGACAACCACAATTTCATCGGCTACAGATTTGAGAGAAAGTAAACAACGTTCAATCTTTTTTTCTTCGTTGTAGGTTATAATAACAGCTGAAAGCTTTATCATTCGTTAATATTGTTTTGTTTTACCAAGTAATAAACAGATTGACAAAGATAAATATTTTATTCAGAAGAAGGATTTTTAAAAAAATGTTCGAATAATAATTATTAATTGAATATAAATAAATTCATAAATAATAGTTAAACCTGCCGATTTAAAATTTGAAACAGGGATATACTTATGCCGAAGCTGCATAAACAACCCTGTCTTACTGATAAAAAACCTGACAAGAGCAAGGAAAGTATGTTTGATGTTGTTGATTTCTTTGATTCGCAGGGAATTGAATACTGACTCGAGGAAGGTGCTTTAAAACAATTGTTTTATGAGCAAACATTTTAACTTCTATGTTTTTTTTCTTTCGATAAATTTTCTAAAATATTATTTCGTTTCAGATATGTCCTAATAAGTTTTAAATCCGGATGAAAATCTAATTCCGACCAATCGGTTTCATTGCATAGCGAATAATTTACCTTAAAACCTTTATCGATAATTTGTTGAATGGCTTTCAGGTAAAATACATTCCTGTTTTCCGGGTCTCTTACCATTTCATCCAGAATATCGGTATAAATTTTAGGCCCTTTATTCGAAAATTTTATCATCCCGATAGATTCACCGTTGGCTTTTTTCGAATCAATCTTTTTGCTTACTTCAAGAATATTTCCATCCTTATGAATCACTTTCATGTCATCATCATCGTATTCTTTTTTCTCATCAATTACCATGGTTATATCATATTTGCTTTTAAGCAAATTCTCAACAACAACAGGAGAAAAAATATCATCCCCATTAATAGAGATAAATTCTTCATTCATGTAATGCCTGGCCATCCATACCGAAAGTAAATTATTTGAAATATCAAAAAAAGGATTATAAACAGTAGTAATATTTAATTTACTCTGGTAATCTTTAATTTTTGCTTCAATTTGTTCTGCTTTATATCCAACAATTATTACGATATCTTTAATATTATTTTCTGAAAGACTATGAAGCTGTGTTTCAAGCAATGTTAATCCATTACCAACTTCCAAAAGACTTTTAGGAGTGTTTTTTGTTAAAGGATATAACCGTTCACCTTTCCCGGCTGAAATAAGTACTGCCCTCATAACACATCTTTTCAAAGTAATTAATAAAGGATAAAAATAGCAATTTTATTTTACCTTCCTACTTTTTCTTTGCGGAATAAATGATAATAACGATTTACAAATTTTATTATTAATCTTCTAAACCGTCCCCAAAACCAGTTGTAAATAATAAATAAAATGTAAGGTTTGTTTGCAATTGCAGAATAATATTTAATTATGGATTCAGCCTGTCTTTCAGTAGCTTTTCCATCGGGTTGAAAAACAGTATAATGAAACAATTCATTCCTTTTATCTTGATATTTATCTTGTTGCAGGTTTTCATTTACATATCTTAAAATATCTTCATTCTTATTTATAACATCTCCAGCTTGCCACGCATAAGTATTTGAGCTTATATCGTCAGAAGGAGAATAGTGCTCAGGCGAAGGATTTGCAAAAATAATGGGTTTGTTAAAATGAAACCATTCATAACAAGCAGTCGAAATATCTGAAATCATTAAATCTGATTGATACATATAGGGAAGAATATTGTCATCAATTTTTGTAACCACATTGCTTTCTGCTCCCAGCTCTTTTATCAATTGGTCTATCTGTTCAAATATACCTCCTGGTTTACGTTCTAGTTTGCTATGATATTTTATAATTATATTAAAATCTTTATACAGTGCTTTAATAATTTCTTTTGCCCAAAGATTAATTGATGTTTCACCATATTCTGAAAATTTTATAATCTTTGTAATTCTTTGTTTTGCAATCCAGGTTGGAGCATAAAGAATAGTTTTTTTACCATTATTAAAAATTGGAGTTACATTCAGTTTATTATTGATTAATGGATCAAATTTAGGATACCCTATTATTTCCCAATTTTTAATAAACCTTAGATACCCTGCTTTTTCGACTTTATCCTTCGTTTTTTCCCCAGGAAACAGTACCAGGTTATATAGCAAAATATTTAATGATTCAACGTAGTTTTTATCTGATAAACCACCGTGAAAAATTTGAACTGATTTACCAAAGTATAAAGAATTAAATCCCGGGTAAATAACTATTCTGATCCTTTCTCTTATAAAGATTTTTTTAACTTCTATTCTATGTTTTACTAAATAAACAGGATTTTCAAGGTTCGGATATTTTGACTTTATGTAATGATAAATTTCATCATTTGTTGTTATTACTATTCCTCCTAATAATGGCAATAGCCTGTAAATGGGGGGAAAGTGTTGAATGTCTGTTTGTAAAAAGTAGGCTATGTTAAGTTTTTTACTGTAATAATGCATTATTCAAATTTATTTTTTTCTGGAGTAGTATAAGCTTTATTTAAGTGTTACTTATATTTCTTTAATATTTCTTCACCAATAAAAATTTTATTCTCAACACAATTAAGATTATCAAGAGCACTGCTGAAAATTGTTATTCCAAGATTAAAATTAATTGCTTTAAAAAAATTAAGTAACTCTAAAGGAAAGTCACGGGGTATTTCAACAAAATCAACATCTAAGACGGCTTTATAATCAGTTAATTCTCGTGGATGGGTTTTAATATATAAATTATAATCTTTTAAATATTTGTCAAGGATATTTTGATACAATTGAATTTTTGCCTTTTCCGATATGAGTCTATCTTCAGATAATGGTTGTGTGATTAAAATAAGGTTCTTCTCAGAACTTATATTAATTGTGTTATTCTTTAAGAAAATGGAGAGCAAAGTATTGGTTTCTTCAGTAGTTAATCTTTCCTGTAAATACTTAAGATTTAATTCAGTTCCTTTGTGTTTTACATATTTTGGCAACTTATCTGGATATTGAACTTGAATATCTTTTATTTCTTTATCACGACCTTCTCCTATTACAGTTCGCAATATATACTTACGTTTAAATGCCTTAACCCATCCAATTCTTGGATTATAATTTCGATATCCATCTTCAATCATTCTTATGTAGTTTTTTTTGAATTTAAGAATAAAAAAAGTATTTGAAAATCCTTTACTACTAAATAAATTTATTTCCGAATTCTCAATAAAAGGATAAAAATTAATAATATTAGAGTTCTCTTCTATATTTTTAATTGTTAAATTATTTCTATATCTAATTCGTTTAAGATGAGATTCTTTTTTATATAACTCAGATTTAATCTTTATTGTAGGAACAATAAGTAAATCATCAAAAATATCTTTCTGGATTAGGGAATTAGCAATATTTTTTATGCCTGGAGTGAAATCGGTTATAATAAGTAAAGTTTTAACACCGGACTTATGATAATTTATACTTTTAAGCGTACTAATATATAAATGGAATAAAGTACCACACACAAAAGTTTGGTTTTTCATATAGTGTGACTAAACTTTTTTATATTTTAATTTATCACGCTGTATTTGTTCAATATCAAGAATATCCTTTTCTTTATAACATAAAGATTTTTGAACTGCCAATAAATTTCTTTTTAGCTTTCTAATTCCATCAGGTTCCAGAGATGCAGCATGATCGGTTCCTTTCCATGTTCGATCCAGGGTAAAGTGGCGTTCAATTATATTTGCACCAAGTGAATAAGCAACATTGTCAATAGCTATTCCCAGGTGATGTCCTGAAAACCCAATATCTTTTATCTTATCACTGTATTTTTCTACCAAAGTTTTAATTTCTAATAAGCATATATCTTTAAAAGGTACCGGATAGCCGGAAGTACAGCTATATAAAACAAGATCTTTATTTCTTCCCTTTGAAATAAAAAATTGAACTAAATCTTCAGTTTCTTTTTTTGTTGTCATTCCAACCGAAACGTGTATTTCTCCCTTGTAATGATCACATAACCAACCTAACATTGCATAATTATTATTGCACGCTGATGGAATTTTAATTAATTCAGGTTTTAAAGCTGCTATTTCTTTGGCAGATGGGAGATCCCATACTGAGGTTGAATATACAATACCAATTTCTTCGCAATATTTTTTTAGTTCTGAATGTTGCTCTTTTGTAAATTCTAGAAATTCTCTATGCTCACCGTATGTGTTTCCATATGAATTTGCCGGATTTGGGTGTGGGGCATTGTACTGTTCTTCTGTTAGCAATTCTTTGTTATTTCTTTTTTGAAACTTAACAATATCTGCATTACAAAATATTTTTGCAATCCGAATCATTTCTTTTGCAATTTCCATATCTCCCTTATGGTTACATCCAATCTCAGCAATTATTTTTGGTATTTTCATGGTTAGTTATAACGGTTATTAAGTTTTAGTATAAATTCTACTGCTTCTCGGATTGCCTGTTCAGAACCTTTGTTCTGAAGAACTAAATCTGCATATTGCTTTACCAAAGGAATTGAGTTTCCAGGACAAAATCCCCAAGCCGAAGCACAAATATTGGCTAAATCATTTATATCATCACCTATGTATGCGATTTCACTTCTGTCGGTATTTAACTTTTGAATTAAATTATTCAAAAATGAGTATTTATCTTTTATGCCAGGGTAATAATGTTCAATATTTAGTTTTTTCATTCTGGATTTTACAATATCTGAATTCTCAGATGTAATAACAACGGGTATAATATGATTGTTTCTTAAAATTTCTAAACCCATTCCATCAATTACACTAAATGATTTAAAAGATTCACCGTCTTTTGTATAACCAACGGTACCATCGGTAAATACTCCATCTACATCCAGAACCAGATACTTTATCTTTTTATTTTGTTTATTTCTTTTTAATTTATTTTCCAAAAGTTTTTCAATAATTAGCATATCAGATTCTTCATCAATCTCAGTTAGAGTTTCTTCACTCATTGCTAAAATGCCAATTTTTCCGCCAAGTCGATTTTGATTTTTAATAAATGTTTCTTTATTGCAGGCATAAATTGCCCCATTTTCTATTAAAAGGCCATCGAAATCCTGACGTCTTGGCCTGTTTAAGTAATTGTAATTCAAGCTTTCTCCTTTGTTGCTCCATGTAAAACGATGAGTTTTAACCACACTAACAATCGAGTCATATTGTTTTGTTTCAATTAAATTGCAAGCTTCATTAATATCATTGTAACTAGTAAGCGGAGATGTGGCTTGAAGCAGGAATATTGCTTCAAAATTGCAGTTTATTTTTTCTGCAAATTCGAGCATGGCAAATTCGGTACTTGCTGTATCAGATGCACTTTCATCAGATCTTTTTAAACCTTTAACTTTTTGTGTCCAGGAATATTCATTTTTAATAAAATCAAGAATCCATTGATCGTCAGTATAAATATAAATTTCATCCAGCAGACTTTCAATAGCTTCACCTAAAATCCAGCAAAAAAGTGGTCTGCCTAAAATAGGTTTTTTATTTTTCCCAACAATACCCTTGGAACCTGCTCTTAGTGGTATAATTGCAACCTTTTTCATTTTAAAAAATTAATTAAGTTTACAAAGATATGAATTAGTTTCAATTTTATACTACAACATCATAATCTCTAAGGGCATCATTTAATGATGTTTTCAGGTTTGTTGATTCTTTCCGTTTTCCAATTATAAGAGCACACGGAACCTGATAATCGCCGGCATTAAATTTTTTTGTATATGTTCCCGGAATAACAACCGATCGGGCAGGAATCCTTCCTTTGAATTCAATTGGTGTTGGGCCCGAAACATCCAG
Source organism: Bacteroidetes bacterium GWB2_32_14 (assembly GCA_001768235.1). Lineage (GTDB taxonomy): Bacteria > Bacteroidota > Bacteroidia > Bacteroidales > UBA12077 > UBA12077. The sequence continues at coordinate 65,403 of MENK01000028.1, read as the reverse complement.
GATTTTTGTTGATTTAGTTAAAACTACATTGGCTCCTAAAACGGCTTCTTGTTCAACATGAACGCCTTCTACAACGACACACCTAGAACCAATAAAGCAATTATCTTCAATTATTACGGGTGATGCCTGAACGGGTTCCAGAACGCCCCCAATTCCAACTCCCCCGCTTAAATGAACATTTTTCCCGATTTGTGCACATGAGCCAACAGTAGCCCATGTATCAACCATCGTTCCTGATCCAACGTATGCTCCAATATTTATAAACGATGGCATCATGATTACTCCTTTTGAAATATACGAACCATAGCGTGCAATGGCATGAGGTACAACCCTTACACCCAAAGCATCGTAACCGGTTTTTAAATCAATTTTGTCATGAAACTCGAACGGCCCGACTTTGGTTATTTTCGATTCTTTTATTGGAAAATAAAGGATGACAGCTTTTTTTACCCACTCATTTAAAATCCAGCCCTGCTCTGTTGGTTCTGCAACACGTATTTTCCCTTTATCGAGCAATTCAATAACTTCTTCAATAGCCCCGCGGGTAGCTTTTTTTTCGAGCAATTCTTTATTTTCCCACGCTTTTTCTATAATCTCTTTTAAACTTGTATGCATTTTTTCTTTCGTTTAAAACTATAAGTAAAAATATGCGAATAGTTTGTAAAGATAGATAAAAATAATTTTACATTTATTGATAATGATAGTGGTATTGGTTTTGTCATAAATTGATTGTACTTAAAAATCCCTATTGAAAGTTAAAGTATGTTAAACAAAAAGAAATTTAAAAAACTCTGTTTTATATTTACTTTTTTAAATAAAAGCAATTGCATAAAATTACCTTAAAATTTATTATCCCGGCAATTTTAATTATTACCATTGAAAGCCAGCTTAAAGCACAGGAACCTGATTCTATGGTAATGTTCTATGGGCAAATTGTGGGCGAAGACAGTAAACCAATTGCCTTAGCTCATATTATTAATATTGATTCCAAAAGAGGGATTGTATCTGATACCCTGGGATTTTTCAAGATACATGTAAAACCAAATCATATCTTAAACCTTTCGGCAATCGGGTTTGAATATACCGAATACCAAATACCACGAACAATTCCTGATACAATTATAAGAATATCTTTGAAACGTAAGTTTTATGAAATACCAGAAGTTTCAATTTCGTATTTAGGAACTTACAAAGATTTTGAATACAAAGTAGTTCATCTTGATTTACCTGACATAAACATTATTAACGAACTTGTATTAAAAGAACTGCCACGTATAGAAAATCCTGTTCCATACGAACCAACCCTGGGTTCACCAATTTCACTTTTATATGATATGTTCAGCAAAGAAGGTAAAAGCAGGAGAAAATATAATGAGTTAAAGGAACGGGAACCTGCACAACTTGAAATTGAATCGAAATTTAATCGCGAAATAGTAAAAAATATTACCGGACTTGATGGCGAAGAACTCAGGGAGTTTATGGATTCTTGTAATTTTTCTGACACGTTTATTTTGAACACGAGTGAATATATTATTTATTCGCATATACTAAGAAATTTCGAAGCCTTTAAAAAAAATAAAGAAGTTAAGGTTAAAACAGAATGATTGCATAAATTAGCAGAAATCTATTTGCTATGAATCCGGTTTATCCAACTCTCGAAAATATTAAAGAAGCTCATACCCGAATAAAATCATATATTAACCGAACCCCTGTTTTAACTTCATCTGCACTGAATGAAATGTTTGGTATTGATTTTTATTTTAAATGTGAAAATTTTCAGAAAATAGGGGCATTTAAATACAGGGGAGCAACAAATGCAGTACGATTACTATCTGATTCTGAAGCTGAAAAAGGTGTTGCAACCCATTCATCGGGAAATCATGCGGCGGCATTGAGTCTTGCAGCGCAAAAAAGGGGAATCCCTGCTTATATTGTAATGCCTAAAAATGCTCCTGAAATTAAAAAGATAGCGGTTGAAGGATATGGAGCAAAAATCACTTTTTGTGAACCTACTCTCGAAGCACGTGAAGAGACATTGGAGAAAGTACAAAAAGAAACCGGGGCTGCATTTATTCACCCGTACAATAATTTCAATGTTATTTGCGGGCAGGGAACAGCAGCATTGGAGTTATTGGAAGATTATCCGTTTCTCGATATAGTTATTGCTCCTGTTGGCGGAGGGGGATTGTTAAGTGGTACTGCTGTTACTACAAAATCAGTAAATCCCGGGATAAAAGTTTTTGCAGCAGAGCCGCTTAATGCTGATGATGCTTACCGGTCATTTAAACAGGGAACAATAGCACCGGCCGTAAAACCAAATACAATAGCCGACGGTTTATTAACATCGCTTGGCTCAATTACGTTCCCCATTATTCAACAACATGTTGATGATATTATTACAGCAAAAGAAGAAACCATTGTTCGGGCAATGCGATTGATTTGGGAACGAATGAAAATTATTATTGAACCATCATCAGCCGTTCCATTAGCATCTGTTATTGAAAATATCTCTTTATTTAAAGGTAAAAAAGTGGGAATCATTTTGTCCGGGGGAAATGTTGACTTAAATCACTTACCGTTTTAAATTATTTTTATTTGTCTTGTAGTAAAAAACTACCTAAAACAGGGTAATGATCCGACAAAACAATCTCGGGAATAATAAACCGGGTACATTCAATATTTTTGCTAAATAAAATATAATCAATCCGGTACGAAGGGAATTTACCAAGATACGTGTTTCCAATGCCTTTTCCGGATTCCCGAAAAGCATCATTTAAACCATCGCTGATTTTTTGATACGTGTACGAAACGGGGGTATCGTTAAAATCACCACAAACAAAAACAGGGTAAGGTGAATTTTTAATATGAATGGAAAGAATTTCTGCCTGCTGCGATCGTTTTATAAAAGCATCTTTTAATCTTGATGAAATATCTTTGATTTCTTTTATTGGTTCTTCGCCATCTGTATTGGTAATAAACGAGTAATTTTTTTTGTTGAAACGGATCGATTGAAGGTGATTGTTAAAAACCCTTATAGTATCTGTCCCAATGAGAATATCGGTATAAATACTAATGTTCGATGTATTGTTAAATTTTATTAATCCTTTATTTACTATGGGGTATTTGCTATAGGTTGCTATTCCGTAATTGTATTTTCTGTTACTGTACGAGTATGCAATATGAGAATGATACCTCTTATTTAATTTGTTTCTAATTTGACTTTCGGTTAGCTTGTCTGTATCTGTAAAAAATTCCTGAAAACAAACAATATCAATAGTGTCGGCATTTATAAAATCAAAAATCTTATCCGATGTTTTCGTGTCGTTATTCCAGTTGTAAAGATTAAATAATCGAACGTTGTAAGAAAGTATTGTAAATGAACTCGTTGTATTTAGAGCATTTTTTTTTAAGGGAATTTGAATAAACGAATTCAGGTGGTTCCATCCAATTAAAATTGAAATCAACGAAACAAGAAAAAGCTTGTTTATTCTTGTTATCCAGAAGATGACAAAAAGAAAATTAATTACAATAATAACGGGGTAGGCTAAACCAAAGAATGCAAGAAACCAAAAAAAATCAGGATTTATATGAACAGAAACGTATGCCAGTAAAAGGGCTGTGGCAAAGACTATATTCAGATATTTAAGGATTTTGTAAATTAGATTTTTCAAAACTTTATTTATTTGGTTAATCTAAATTATATCAAAGGATTTAATTTTTCAAGAAATTTCTGATGTATAAACTCCAAATTCATTTTTAATACAAAAAATTGAATGTAATTGTTTAGCTAATTAGGGTAATATTACTTACTGTTTTTAAAAAGGGTTTCTTTTTCTTGTTTTGAAAGACTTTCGTAACCCGATTTGGCAATCTTGTCGAGAATTTTATCAATTTCTGCTTGTTTCTGAGCTTTTGATTTATTATACTCAAAATCATCTACAGGGCGTTTGTATGTTACTTTAATTTTTGGACGTGGTTTGAAAATTGAAAAAATAAAATCCATGAATCTATCGAATAACCTGGTTATGTTTCTTCCCTTTTTAAATTGCATAATATAAAAATACCCGAACAGCGCACCCCCCAAGTGTGCCAGGTGTCCTCCCGCGTTTGTTGATGCAATGCTTATAACATCAATAATAATTGTAGCTAATGCGATATATTTCAGTTTAACAGGGCCAAAAAACAATAGATAAATAGTATGATTTGGAGCATAAACCGATACCGCAATGACAATTGCAATAACCGATGCCGAAGCTCCTAAGGCATAGGATACAGGTAAAATATCAGCAAATACCGGGAAAATATTAAATGTGAGAATATATACAAATGCACCAGCCAAGCCTCCAACAAGATAGACACTCAATAATTTTTTATTGTCGAAATAATGAAGAAATATCTGCCCAAACCAATACAACCATAACATGTTAAAAAGAATATGCAGAAAATCCTGGTGCAAGAACATATAGCTGAAAACAGTCCAGGGTTTATATGCAAGATTCGATAAATCGGCTGGAACTGCAAGCCAGCTTACAAGAGAAAAACTATTTTCGACTGAAAGTAAAAAATAAAAAACAGCAATCAACTTAACTACTAAAAAAACAGCAAGATTGATATAAATTAATTTTGTAAGGGAACTGCCGCTTTTAAACGATTGTTTTATTTCATCTGCAATGCTCATATTCTCTATTTATTAATTGAATGAGACTTTAAATACCTAAAATACGTAAAGTTTATCTTTTTTTAATGCTCTTCAAACTCATTATTGCTCCTAGATTTAGTCCCTTTTAGCTCATTTTAGGCAATGAAATTCTAATAAAAATTAGTCCGTTTTGTATTCCAGTATTTAACAAGAATAAAGCCAAACAGCATACCTCCGAGATGAGCAAAATGTGCAATATTACTTCCTGGTTGTGTTAATCCCAGCCATAATTCTAATCCGCCATACATGATAACAAAATATTTTGCTTTAATGGGTATTGGCGGAAAAAGCAACATCAATTGAGTATTGGGAAACAACATACCAAAAGCAAGCAGTACTCCAAACACAGCTCCTGATGCTCCTACTGTCGGGATATCCATTTTCATCTTGATTAACTCGGAAATATATTGCTGCGATATTGCTAATGATTGTGTATTGTCAGGGTTTGTGTACCAGTTATCGAGCACTCCTTTATAAATTTGTGAGTAATATTCAGGGAAATGTTCTTTAATTAACATGGCATAAGCATCGGGCGAAGGAGAATTAAGGTATGCGGTAACATCATGCATTATACTTTGCATTTGCAAATGAATAACAAATGTATGTAAGGCTGCAGCACCTAATCCGGTAACTATAAAATAAATAAAAAACCGTTTACTGCCCCATACCGTTTCTAAAACACGGCCAAACATCCATAATGCAAACATATTAAAAAACAGGTGCATTAATCCACCATGCATAAACATGTGTGTTACAATCTGGTATGGTTCAAAATAATCCGATTTAAAATAATGAAGCCCCAAAATATTATTTAAATCAATATCAAATGTGTTACCCAAAACCCAGGTAGCAAGAAGCATGATTATATTTAGAAATATCAGGTTCTTTACTACTGGTGGTATATTGCTTAATCCTGATGATCGCGTAAAGTTCATTGTCTGTATTTTTTATTATTAGCTAAAACGTTTTTCTATCTCTTCTGTTTTAATTATGGATATAATTTTTTTCCCGAAAGGTGAAAAATTAGGCATCGAGCATGCAAAAAGCAGATCAACAATTTCCTGCATTTCTTCTGTAGTTAGTGATTGGTTGCTACTTATAGCCGAAGCTTTTGCCAACGATTGAGCAATTTTTTCTTTTACCCTGCTTTTAGCATCAATTTCGCCATTCTGGAATTCGTTTAAAAAAATATCTATGATTTGTTCGGGTTCCTGGTTTATTGAATCTGCTGGTAACCCGTTTACTATTATTGAGTTTTCTCCAATGTCTTTTATATCAAAACCAAGTGTTTTAATATCATCTTTAATTTCCATTAAAAGTGCATGCGCCTTTTTATCGAGTTCAATTGTTTTTGGAAATAAGTTGCGTTGTGAAATAACAGAATTCGATTCAAGCGAGAGCATAAATTTCTCGAATAAAATCCGTTCATGGGCACGTTTTTGGTCAATAACCATAAGGCCCGATTTTACCGGAGTAAGTATATATTTACCTTTGAACTGGAAATACCTGTCGCTAAACGAGTTGTCGGTAAGTGTTTGTTGAGTTTCCGGTTGTGAGGGAAAAGAAAAATCATCAGGAAGATTCTTTTCATTTTCGAATCCGTCGTATAGTTTTTCCCAGTTTGCCAGGTTTTCTTTTTCAAGGGATATTGCCGGGCTTTTTCGGTTGTTTCCTGCTGATGTTTGCTTTTCATCAAATGGGTTAAACATGGGATTGACATCGATTTTGGGATTCACAATTTCAGTATTTCTTGTAAGTACAGGAATTTCAAAATTGTGTTCCAAATCAAAATCAATTGATGGGACTATATTGTTTTTTCCCAGCGATTGTTTAACAGTTGCATGTAAAATTTGCCAAACTGCTTGCTGATCTTCAAATTTAATTTCTGTTTTTGTCGGATGTATGTTTACATCAATGGTATCCGGGGCAGCTTCTAAATATAAAAAGTACGAAGGAACAACTTCTGGCGGTAAAATATTTTTATACGCGTCAGTAATTGCTTTATGTAAATAGGGATTACGCATGAACCGGTTGTTTATAAAAAAAAACTGCTCGCCCGAACGCTTTCGTGCGTTTTCAGGTTTGCCAATAAATCCTTTAACTTTAATAATGCTTGTTTCTGCTTCTATGGGTACAAGGTTTTGATTTATCCTTTTACCAAATACCGAAATAATCCGTTGACGAATATTCGAACGGGATAAAATAAAAATTTCTGAATCGTTATGGTATAATTTAAATTCAACAGATGAATTTGCCAGTGCAATCCGTTCGAACTCGGAAATAATATGCCCAAATTCGGTGGCATTTGATTTTAAAAATTTACGGCGTGCCGGAATATTGAAAAATAAATTTTTAACGGCAAAGTTTGTTCCCGTTGCGCAGATTACAGGTTCCTGGCTTAACACCCTCGATCCTTCAATAATAATTTGTGTTCCGATATCGCTATCTGCAAGTTTTGTTTTTAATTCGACACTTGCCACGGCAGCAATCGAAGCCAGAGCTTCACCCCGGAAACCCATCGTGGTTATGGCAAAAAGATCTTCAGCTTTTTTTATTTTTGATGTTGAATGTCTTTCGAATGATAAGCGGGCATCTGTTTCAGACATACCCGTGCCATTGTCGATTATTTGCACAAGTGTTCTGCCGGAATCTTTAATATTTATTGTAATTGATGTAGCTTTTGCATCAATAGAGTTTTCGACCAACTCTTTTACTACCGATGCCGGCCGTTGAATTACTTCACCGGCTGCAATCTGGTTTGCAACTGAATCGGGTAAAAGCTGTATTATATCGGCCATTGGATATTATTCGATTAACGGAGAAAAAAGAAATAAATTAAAGCAAACAAGATTACAATTATTAAAATCAGGCGCAAATTCGATTTATCTTTTGATACTTTCGTTCGTTTTCCGGATCTTCGTATTTGCCCTTTAATATTTGAAGTATAAGGCTTTTCACTGTCAGATAAATCTTCTTTTCCCATTTCTTTTTTTATTTGATTTATTCTGTTCTCAAGCTCTTCTTTTCGTTCATCATAATAACGTGGTTTATAGTTGAATTGCTTGCTCTTTGGAGTATGAAAAAATTTTAGTGCCATATCTATCAGTATTAATTCTGCAAATGTATTTAATATTTTCCCTAAAATTAAATTTTGTATTTATCCTTCTTCGATTTATTTGATGTAAAAATTTTATTTTGTTCTTGTAAAATCTTTTTTACCATATATTTGCAGTGATTTTAAAGAGAAATCAATCTAAAACAAAATTATTAATAGCAAATCTTTGTTAATCAGATAAACTTTTATATTTTTGCAATCCCAAATTGTATAAGAAACTGTTAAAATTATTATCAATGTACGCAATTGTAGATATAGCAGGCCAGCAGTTTAAAGTAGAAAAAGACAGTAAAGTATTTGTTCACCGTTTAGAAGGTGAAGAAGGAACAACTGTTGAGTTCGAAAATGTACTGTTGCTAGATAATGACGGAAAGGTAAAAGTAGGAACACCTACCGTGAAAGGCGCAAAAGTTTCCGCGAAAATTTTATCACACGATAAAGGTGATAAAGTCATTGTTTTCAAAAAGAAAAGAAGAAAAGGGTATCAAAAGAAAAACGGTCACCGTCAAAGCTTTACCCGAATTCAGATTGAAGAAATTATTGCATAATTAAAAATACTAAAATCAAATGGCACATAAGAAAGGAGCTGGTAGTTCACGTAACGGTCGCGAATCAGAAAGTAAACGATTAGGCGTTAAACTATTTGGCGGACAAGCTGCTAAAGCTGGTAATATTATTGTTCGTCAGAGAGGTACTAAACATCATCCAGGCTTAAATGTTGGTATTGGTAAAGATCATACCCTTTTTGCTTTGATTGACGGAACTATTGAATTCAAAAGAAAACAGGATAATAAATCGTTTGTTTCTGTTATTCCTTTTGAAAATTAAACGAATTTAAAAGTTTTTTTTATCTCCTGTTTTTGCTTTGTTCTAAGTAAAATCACAGGAGATTTTTTATTTTATTATTTTTCGTCTTTTTAACTATCGCGGTATTATGCTTACACTTAAAGTATTACAGGAGAATAAAGAATATGTAATTGAACGGTTGGCTGTTAAAAATTTTAAAGCCGAAAACCTGATTAACCAAATTTTAGAGCTTGATCAGAAAAGAAGATCAACCCAGAACAGCATGGATTCAAATCAGGCTGAATTAAATAAGCTGGCTAAAGAAATTGGTGAATTGTTTAAGAATGGAAAGCAAACAGAAGCAAATGAGTTAAAAAATAAAAATGCTGAAATAAAGAATACTGTAAAAATTCAAGGTGATGAGCTTGCTTCAATTGAAAAACAACTCAATAGCATCTTAGTTCAATTACCAAACCTTCCTCACAAATCTGTTCCTGCAGGAAAAGGAGCCGATGATAATAAAGAAATCCGCTCGGGAGGAAGTATTCCACAATTACCTGAAAATGCTTTAGCACACTGGGATTTGGCAAAAAAATACGATATTATTGATTTTGAACTTGGAAATAAACTTACCGGAAGCGGTTTTCCTGTTTATAAGGGAAAAGGTGCGAAATTACAACGGGCATTAATCAATTTCTTTCTTGAAGAAGCCATACTTGCAGGTTATACCGAATATTTACCTCCAATTTTAGTTAACGAAGATTCCGGTTTTGGAACCGGTCAATTACCCGATAAGGAAGGCCAGATGTATCACGTGGGAATTGATAACTTGTATCTTATTCCAACAGCAGAAGTTCCTGTTACCAATATTTACAGGGATGTTATTTTATCAGTAAACGATTTTCCGGTTAAAATGACCGCTTATACACCATGTTTCAGACGCGAAGCAGGATCGTATGGAAAAGATGTTCGCGGATTAAACCGCTTGCATCAGTTTGATAAAGTAGAAATCGTTCAGATTCAACATCCCGAGAAATCATACCAGGCTCTTGAAGAAATGGTAAACCATGTTGAAAACCTTGTTAAATCCTTAAACCTCCCGTACCGTATTTTACAATTATGTGGCGGGGATATGAGTTTTACATCTGCCCTGACATATGATTTCGAAGTATATTCAGCAGCACAGGATAAATGGCTTGAAGTAAGCTCTGTTTCTAATTTTGAATCATACCAGGCAAATCGGTTAAAGCTTAGGTATAAAGATGAAAATGATAAGAAAACAACCTTGGTTCACACGTTAAACGGAAGTGCTCTGGCTTTACCTCGTATTGTTGCTGCTCTTCTGGAGAACAATCAAACAAACCAGGGAATAATTATACCTGAAGTACTTAGGAAATTTACAGGGTTCGATAGAATAGACTAAATAAAAACTGAATTGATATGAAAGGAGAGTGTTAAGCAAACACTCTTTTTTGTTTTCATGTTTTTTAAAATCAGAAATTAATTCGTATTATTCGGGTATAAAAAATTGCTATGAGATTATTCGGGATGTTTTTATTTAGTTTTTTATTTTTAATGAGTATATCTTGTTCCCCTGAAAGGGTTGACACCAAAGAAATTGACAGGCTTATTTCAAAAACAGACAGTTTAATGAAGTCTGTTACTAAGTACAATATTCAGTTTCTTGATAGTATTTACGCTATTTCCGGGAAAGAATTAAAAAATACTATTTCACAAGGCCGTATAAATATTAAGGATTCAATATTCTTTTATAATTTATTAAATGAAAGCACAAAACGAATTAAAAATATTTACCAGTACTCACATAAAGAAATATTATTTACCCGTGACATTCTTGTTTCACTAAAAGAAGAAATTATTGAAACGGGTGAGTTAACCCCGTCGATGAAAGATGAAATAAACAATGAAAAGGAAATTCTTAAACTTTTAAAAACACGGACAGACTCAAGTATTGTTTTAATGAATGAATCCATTGATGAGATATATAAATTTTTAGGTGATACTTTTATTCTTGCTTCTCATAAAAATTAAACCGGATGAAAGACCAGAAGAAATCTATTTTTTTTGCAGGATTAACAATTCTCTTCTGGGGAACTTCTGCATCGGCTTTTAAAATCGGATTAAAATATACGAACTATATTCAATTACTTTTTTTCTCTATTCTTACTGCAGTATTAATTTTGCTTGTTATACTTGCATACCAGGATAAATTACAGTACCTGAAAAAACAAACTCTTAAAGATTATTTAAATTCGGCGTTTGTAGGTTTTTTAAATCCCTTTTTATATTATACTGTTTTATTTAAAGCATATTCATTACTCCCGGCTCAAATAGCACAACCTTTAAATTTTATCTGGCCTATTACACTGGTTCTGTTATCAATACCACTACTTAAACAAACGCTCAAATTTAAAAGCTTTTTAGCCCTTATCATTAGCTTTGCCGGTGTTTTCATAATATCATCTGAGGGAGATTTGTTTAATTTTAAACTTTCAAATCCTTTAGGCGTTCTTCTTGCATTGGGAAGTTCAATTGTTTGGTCGCTTTTCTGGTTATTTAATATTAAAGATAAACGTGACGAGGTAATCAAACTTTTTCTGAACTTTGTATTCGCTTTTATATTCATATCGTTCCTGTCTATCTACAAGAATGCCTTTGACAGTTTTACTAAAAGTGGAATTTTTGCTTCAATTTATATAGGATTTTTCGAAATGGGCATAACTTTTGTTCTGTGGCTAAAAGCATTGCAGTTAGCAGGAAGAACAGATAAAATAGGGAACCTGGTTTATCTTACTCCCTTTTTTTCATTGCTTTTTATTCATTTAATTTTGCACGAAAGAATATATTTTACAACTATATTTGGGCTGATTCTAATAATCATAGGAATAATTATTCAAAACAGAAAAAATAATTAAGAATGAAAACATATAAAATTAATTTTTTGATTTTGATGATCCTGGTATCATCAATTGGAATATTCAATTCGTGCGAAAAACAAAAGATTTTCCCTGTTGCCGACAGTCCTGTAGGAGAACTCCATAATATAATGGATCACTATTATTTATGGAATGATTCTTTCCCAAATGTTGATGCAGGTGATTATTCAAATCCGCAGGACCTGCTCGAAGCTCTTCGATATACACCCCGGGATAAGTGGAGTTATATTAGTACAAAAGCTGAACAAAGCCAGTTTTATGATGAAGGGACGTATGTAGGACATGGATTTAGTTATGCCTTTGATTCGAATAATAAAATGAGAATTTCGTATGTGTTTCAAACATCAAGTTTTTACAATGCAGGTATAACAAGAGGCTGGATTGTAAATAAAATAAATGGTACACCTGTTGATATAAATTCCAACATAAGCAGTTTGCTTGGTTCTTCTGATATTGGCATAACCAATAATTTTGAATTTGAGTCACTGGCAGGTGAAATAGTAACCCAGTCTTTTAGCAAAGAGCTGATTACAATGAATACCGTTCTTCATAAAAGTGTTATTTCTGTTGATACAAAGAAAGTCGGCTATCTTGTATTTGAAAGTTTTATTAATCCGTCGATTGATGAGCTTACAAGTGCTTTTAGTTATTTCCAGGCTCAAAATATAACCGACTTGGTAATAGATTTAAGATACAATGGAGGAGGACTTATGAGTGTGGTTGAACACCTGGCATCGCTGATAATTCCCGACAGGTTGAATAACCAGTTGTTTTTAACATACATACACAACAACGATTTAACTTCAGAGAATTACAGTTATAATTTTGAATTAAACAGCAATTCACTTCGATTCGAAAAAGTATATTTCATAACTACAAAAGGGTCAGCATCTGCAAGCGAGGCAATAATAAATGGCTTAGATCCATATCTTGATATTTTTATCGTTGGTGATGATACTTATGGAAAACCCGTGGGTATGTATTCTTTTGAAAGTAATCTTTCAGATTATGTGTATGTTCCGATAACCTTTAAAATAATTAATAGTGCCGGATACGGTGAATATTACGACGGACTGGAAGCCAATGCTTATGCCGATGATGATTTAACCCGCGATTTTGGTGATCCCGATGAGAGTTCTTTAGCAGAAGCCTTATACCATATCAGGTATGGCAGTTTTTCAAGTAAAAAATCGAAATCAACAATTAAAAGGCAGCCTGTAAGGGAAATAAGAACATTAAAAGATGAGCTTAACGCATTCTGATAAACCGGTTGAAAGAATCATTTTAGGGATTGACCCGGGTACAACGATTATGGGATATGGGTTGATTCATGCCCGGGGAAATAATGTTTCACTTATTGTTCTTGGTGTTATTGAACTTCGTAAATTCGACGATCACTATATTAAGTTGAAACATATTTTCGAACGTGTTACAGGCCTGATTGATCAATACCATCCTGATGAACTGGCTATTGAAGCTCCTTTTTTCGGCAAGAATGTTCAGTCCATGTTAAAGTTAGGCAGGGCCCAGGGGGTGGCAATATCAGCTGCTCTTTCACGCTCGCTCCCGATATTCGAGTATGCACCGCGTAAAATTAAAATGTCGATAACAGGAAGGGGGAATGCTTCAAAAGAACAGGTTGCTTTATTACTTAAAAGTTTGCTTAAAATTAAGGAGCTGCCATCCGATTTAGATGCTACAGATGGCCTCGCCGCAGCCTTGTGTCATTTTTATCAAACAAATTCTCCTGTGGGTAAAAATGAATTTAAAAGCTGGAAAGATTTTATGAATCAAAATCCTGGAAGAATAAAAAAATAACCGATTGAAAAATCGGTTATTTTTTTATTCTTTCTTTGCTGTAAATTTATTGTAGCTGGAATACGATAGGGAATGTAAATGATACTCTAACTGCGCGTCCTCTTTGTTTTCCAGGTTCCCATTTTGGGGATGATTTAATAACCCGAACAGCTTCTTTATCAAGAGCAGGGTCAACACCACGTACAACCTGAACATTAGAAATAGAACCATCTCTGTCAACAACAAAAGATACGAAAACTCTTCCGCTGATACCATTCTCTTGTGCAATAACCGGATATTTCAGGTTCTGCTGAATGTAAATACGAAAAGCATCTTTGTTTTGACCCTGAAATGTTGGCATATCCTCTACCACCAAGAATATTTCTTGTTCTTCAACAGTTTCTTCTTCTTCTGCAAACTCAACGATTTCAACTTGAGTTGCCTCGTCAGATTCGGTATCGTCAAGTATTAATTCATCATTAATCTCGACATTATCCTGAACAATGTTGATTACCTCTGTATTTTGAACTGGTGGAGGGGGTGGAGGGGGTTCATTTAATTGTCGTGTAATAGGAATTATTTCTTCCTCAAGGTCCATGTTATCAAGCTTACCCAGATCACCTAAATCTGCAGGTTTTGATGTCCATTCAAAAGCAAGTAATACAGCACCAAGGGCTACTACATAACCTATTTGAAGAAAAACACCTCTTGATTTCTCCAAATTTGCCTTATCTGTTTTTTTAACTTCCATATAGTTTGTTTTTTGAGTGCCTAAAAATAATCAATATTAAACTGTTTTTCAAAACTTTTTTTAAAGTTTTTTTGAATTATTTATACTCAATTTATTTTTATGTTTTTTAATCGGGTATGTTTTAGTATGACAGTAATTAATCTCTTTAATTTATAAAACGTGATATTTATTGTATTATTTTAAAACCCGGGTTAAAAATAAATTCTGATTTTAATAAAAAAAATGTATTTTCGCAAAGATTTAAACGGGGTATTACCTGCTTGTTGGTAGAATCCGTTTGGCCATAGTGTTTGGCTGGTGTTTTTAAAAATAAGATTTACTCGGGGCATTAGCTCAGTTGGCTAGAGCGTTTGACTGGCAGTCAAGAGGTCGACGGTTCGATTCCGTTATGCTCCACGGGACTTTAATATAATCAACAAAAACGAACGGATTAATATCGTTCGTTTTTGTTTTAGCCAATATTATTTGCATAAAAATACATACTTATTGCTGTTTTCTTAATTCTTTAAATTCCGAACCATCTTTCCATTTTGGAAAAACAGTATCATTTGCCAGTTCGAATCCTAAGCGAAATAATATTTTAGCATCGTCAACAATTCCGCTTAAATCCCATGTTGAAGAATCGTATTGATCTGCCGGCTTATGGTAGAAATGAGTAAGCCAATCTTTCTCCATTTTCAGGGCACATTCTTTCCCATGTTCTCTGCTATCGCAGTTCCCACGTGCAAATAAAGCAGGAACACCAACCTTTGCAAAGCTAAAATGATCGGCACGATAATACATCCCTGTATGTGGGTTAGGATCGGGCATAATATATCGATCATATTCAGGTGCAATCTTTTTTAAATAGTCATCAAGTTCTGATTGCCCGTAACCGGTTATCATTATATCTTTATGCCTCCCATAAGGAAGCATAAGGTCGTTGTTAATATTTGCAACTGTTTTATTCAATGGGAAAACCGGATGTTCGGCATAATATTCCGAACCTAATAAGCCCTGCTCTTCCGATGTAGGGGAGAAAATTAGAATAGATCGCGACGGCCTGTTTTTTAAGTTCGTAAATGCTTCGGCTATTTCGAGCATCCATGCTGTTGTTGTCCCGTTATCGACTGCCCCGTTATATATTGAATCCCCATTCAATGTAGTACCTATACCTAAATGATCCCAATGCGATGAATAGACAATAATTTCATCAGCACGATCAGTTCCGGGTAAAATACCAAGCACGTTTTTAGATGTTGCAAAGCGATGATCGGAATGCATTGAAAAATTAAGTTGGGCATTTAAAAGAAAAGGCTTAAAACCTTTTTTCTTTGCTTGTTCTTTAAGTTCATTTAGATCGTATCCGGCAAGTGAAAATAATTTTTTTGCAGCATCTAATGTTATCCATCCTTCAACAGCACACATCGACATGTAATTATCTTCTGGCTGAAGATATAACTTTGGAATAGTTGCTCCATTTAATACAACACTCCAGGGATAACCAGCAGGCTCTGTTTCGTGTACAATTAAAATCCCTTTTGCACCTTGTCGTGCAGCTTCTTCGTATTTATAAGTCCAGCGTCCATAATAGGTCATTGCATTGCCTTTAAAGAAATCTTCCTGATTTGTTCCAAAACTTGGGTCGTTTACAAAAACAACAATTGTTTTCCCTTTTACATCGATACCTTCATAATCATTCCAGTTGTATTCTGGAGCAACAATTCCATATCCAGCAAAAACTATTTCAGAATTTTCAAGATTGATTTCATTTACCAACTGCTTCGAAAAAGCTACAAAATCAGTTTTATACAATAATTCCAAAGACTGTTTATTTACATTGATAATCATTTTGTCATCAGGCAAATCTGTAATTTCAACCATTGGAACTTCCTGCAGATAACTTCCGTTATTTGCAGGCTCAAGGCCAATTCGTTTGTATTCGCGAATTAAAAAGTTAACTGCACTGTCTTCACCTGCTGTAAATGGTTTTCTGCCTTGAAAAGCATCTGATCCGAATTCTTTTACAATACGGGTAATATCGTTACCATTTATAGTTTCTTCTGCATTTTTGTAATCAGCCTTTGGATTGCAGGAAAGAATTAAAAAAGAGAAGAATGAAGCTAAGATTAAACAGCAAATATTTTTCATACGGGTTATTATTTAAAAAATTTAATTTTTGTGAAAGTATCTATTCGATGATTATTTTCCGGCAAACTCCATTAAAAAAGCCTTTATGAATCCATCAAGATTTCCATCAAGAACGTCCTGAACATTTCCCGTTTCAAATCCGGTACGAACATCTTTTGCTAATTTATATGGATGAAGGACGTAATTACGAATTTGCGATCCCCATTCAATTTTTTTCTTAGCCCCTTCAATTTTTGCTCTTTCTTCTTGTTGTTTGCGAAGCTCCATTTCATATAACTGGGATTTTAGCAATCGCAAAGCATTTTCTTTATTATTTAACTGGGAGCGGGTTTCCTGGTTCTCGATAACAATTCCTGTGGGCAGGTGTTTTAATCGAACAGCTGTTTCTACTTTATTTACATTTTGTCCGCCTGCACCACTCGAACGGTAAGTTTCAAATTCAATGTCGGCAGGATTAATAATAATTTCAATGGTTTCATCTACAACTGGCGAAACATATACCGATGCAAAAGAAGTATGGCGCCGGTTATTTGAATCGAAAGGAGAAAGCCGAACTAACCGGTGTACACCATTTTCGCTTTTTAAGTATCCATAAGCATAATCACCTGTAAACTCAAGGGTAACAGTATTAATTCCGGCTTCATCACCTGCCTGGTAATAAACTTCTTTAACTTTATAGTTGTTACGTTCTCCCCAGCGGATATACATTCTCATGAGCATTTCAGCCCAATCGTGGCTCTCGGTTCCTCCTGCCCCTGGATTTATTTGAAGATATGCTCCAAGTTTATCTTCTTCGTTTCGGAGCATGTTTTTTAGTTCTAAATTTTCAATTAGTTTTATGAGCGATTTATACTGGCTTTCAACTTCTGACTCATCAATACCACCTTCTTTATAAAAATCAATAGCCAATTTTAATTCATTTACTTGTGTTTCAATTTCTTTAAAATATGTTGTCCATTCCTTTATTCCGGAAATAAGTTTTAATTGTTTTTCTGCTTCTGATGGGTTATTCCAGAAACCGGGAGCCTGGGTTTTTTGTTCTTCCTCTTCGATACGGATAAGCTTATTTTCGATGTCAAAGATGCCTCCTCAGCGCGTCTCGTCGCTTTTCTAAATCTTTATATTGTTCGTTAGAAATCATAGTTTGTTTTTTTAACAAAATTAGCAATTATGCTATCATAGCCAAAGATATAAAACAGAATAATAAAAAAGGGAACCTGCAGGTTCCCTCAAATGAATAGTAAATTAAATATTAGTATCCACCACTATTTTCAAGTTTTTCCATTTCTTTTTCGAAAGTTTCTTTGTATTTCTCGTAATCATAATCAACTTTTAGTCGGGCATCTTTCGAAAGTTTGTTGTTTAAAGCTTCTTCCAAAGCATCAACGCTCATTTCAATGGCAATGTAAGTTTTGTAACGTCCTTCTTTTGTAACGGTTTGTTTTTCACAAAGAACTTTAATGTTATTCAATTGTTGATTTAAAACTTCGCGGGTTAATGATTCGAATCGTTCTTCAACTTCTTCAACGTTGTTAAATTCTCTTGAATTTACATAGTTGTCGGTTGTGCCTTTAATAACAGTTTGAATTAGACCTGCTAAATCTGCTTTTGCATTACTCATTGCTTTTTTGCGTGCAGTTACCTGGTCAGAACTTTCTCCAATTGAGTTAGCGCGGAAGTTGCTTTTGTCGCTTCTGTATTGATCTCCTGAACAAAATACTTCGATTTCAGTTTCGTTTTTAACATTAGAAACTTCTTTGCTCGACTTACAACTGGTAAACATGCTGCTCATTACAACAGCACCTGCTAATAATAAACCAAATGGTTTGTAAACTCTGTTTTTCATAATTTTTGATTTTAATTGAATGAATAATTAATGTTCTATGTTTATAAATTGAGATTCTTATTGTTTTTATTATCAATATGTTTTTTGATTTTTAATTATTTGTTTAATGAATAAAGCCTACAATTGTAAAAATAATTAATTCTTTGGTACAAATCCACGATTTTTAATTTTTTAAAGAATGTGTATCAAGTACTTTTTTTACCATATCAAATACCTTGCCATTTTCAAATCCTTTCGAAAGGCCAAACCGGATAAGTTTTGACCTTAAAATGTATTCATCTTGATCTTTAAGTGATTTTAATTTTTTAATTAATTCTTTTTCAAGCGAACGTTCCTGTTGTATTTCATTAACTTCTTTTAAAGCTAACTGAATATTTTTTTCGTTTATTCTTTTTTGTTTTAGTGCAAATTCAATTTTATGTTTTCCCCACTTGTTTATTGCCGATTTATCTTTAACAAAAGCTATGGCATATCGTAAATCATCAATAAATTTTTCTTTAATCAAAGACTGAATAATTGTATTTATTTCAGAATCTCTTGTACCCCACTTCAAAAGCGATGTTCTTATATCGTATTCGCATTTTTCCTGTTGAGCACATAAATATTGTGCCCTGGCAAGAGCTGATTCTTTTGTTATATTTTTTTGTTTATACGGCATTCAAGAATTACGTTAACAGGCATTTTATCATTCGATCTTTTCCATTTAAATCCTTTTTAATACATATTTCTCTAAACTTTTTTTCTTCTAACAATTTAGAAATATCTTTTCCAAATTGTTCGTTTATTTCCAGATAGATTTTTCCATTTTTATTTAAATGAGTTAATGCAAAATCAGCAATATGCCTGTAAAAAAGTAAAGGGTCAGTATCTGGAACAAATAATGCGAGGTGAGGTTCAAATTCCAGAACATTCCGGTGCATTTTTTCTTTTTCAGCTTCAGTAACGTAAGGGGGATTACTTATAATAATGTCAAACTTTTCGTTTAATGAATTCGTGTTTTTCAGGATATCAAATTGTAAAATTTGAAGTTCAACATGGTTTAATTTACTGTTTTTGCGAGTTAATTCCAAAGCATCTTTTGAGATATCTGTTGCATAAACAACCGATCCAGGCATGTTTTTTGCCAGAGAAACAGAAATACAACCACTGCCTGAACCAATATCTAAAATTTTATAGAAGCTATTCTTATTTTCAGAAATAACCCATTGTACAAGTTCTTCAGTTTCGGGGCGTGGAATTAAAACCCCGGCATTTGCAAAAAAAAGGAGATTGTAAAATTCTGTTTTGCCAATAATGTATTGAATAGGTTTGCAGGTTTTTAATTCGGATACTATAGAATTAATTTTTTCAAGAATTTTTGATTCGATAATTCTTTCCTGATCGATAATTAGCTGTGTTCGTGAATAATTAAGCAGGTTCTCGAAAATAATATAAATAAAACTATCGATTTCGGTTATCGGATAAATTCCTTTTAATTCGGATTTTACATTCAAAATTATTTTCTTTATGCTATTATTCGGGCTCATTTCCCAAATGTAAAAAAAATTATGAACGATTGTATGCAGCACGAAAAATATATGCAACGGTGTCTTGAACTGGCAAAAAACGGGTTTGGTAATACATCGCCAAACCCGATAGTTGGATCGGTTATAGTATATAACAATAAAATAATTGGAGAAGGATATCATAAAAAACAGGGTGAATCACATGCTGAAGTAAATGCAATACAGTCTGTAAAAAATAAAGATTTATTAAAATATTCCACTTTATATGTGAATCTGGAGCCCTGTGCACATTATGGAAAAACACCTCCCTGTGCGAACCTGATTGCCGGTTTAGGTATTCCTAATGTAGTAATTGGTTCAATAGATACAGCTGCACATGTTTCAGGTAAAGGGATTGAAATCCTAAAAAACGCAGGATGCAATGTAGTAACCGGTATTTTAGAAAACGAATCGCGTAAGCTAAATAAACGATTTTTTACTTTTCACGAAAAGAAACGGCCTTATATTATTTTAAAATGGGCTGAAACACCGGATGGGTTTATCGATATCGATAAAAAAAATAAAAAAGAGATTGAACCAACCTGGATAACCAACGAACTGGCAAAAACCGTTGTACACAAATGGAGAACCGAAGAAGATGCAATTTTGGTTGGCACAAATACGGTTATACATGATAATCCCAAGCTTACATCAAGAAATTGGACTGGGAAAAACCCTGTTCGTATTATCCTGGATCGGGAATTGAAACTTTCAGCAAAATACACTGTATTTAACAATGAAGCCGAAACGTTAGTTGTTGCAGATAAATTGCAAGGAAATTCAATAAGAAACAACCTGTCAAAAAATGTTGGTATTGAATTTGTAGATTACTCTTCTGATTTTACAAATCAGTTATTTTTATTATTGATTAAACGAAATATTCAATCAGTAATAATTGAAGGCGGGGCAAAAGTCTTGAATTTTTTTATTGATCGAAATTTATGGGATGAAGCCAGAGTATTTATTGGTGATAAAATTTTCGGCTCAGGAATTCAAGCTCCTCAAATTAAAAAAAATATATTTTATGAAGAATATATTGGTAATAGTAAGTTAATTATAATAAAAAATAAAGTATATTTAGTCGATTGAAAGAAACAGAATAAGATAAATTTTTTAAAAGTTAAAAGCTTTTGTAAATTTGACTTGTAAAATCTATTTAAAAAGAGTAGAAACCCTAAGGAATAATATTAAAAAATCAATGAATATGGGAACTTTAAAATTTAAACGAACATTAATCTTTACTCCATTGTTAATTGTTTTGATTTCATTTGTAGAATGTAGTCCAAAACTTTATACTACAGGTAAAGATTTTGCAGCTTCAGGTAATTATCAGGATGCAATTATTCAATACACGAAACAAATTGAAGAGAAACCTGAATTTACTGATGCATATATTGCGAGAGCAGAGGCCTACGAAAAAACAGGTAATTTGTCAGAAGCTGCAAGTGATTACAAAAGAGCGACATCATTTGACGAAAAAAACGCTTCATGCTTTTACAACTCGGGTCGTTTGTATTTCGAACTAAAAGAATACAACGAAGCCATATCAATGCTTTCAAAAGCAACAACCCTGGATAAAAAACACATCAAGGCATTTAAATTAAAGAGAGATTCTTATATCGAGTTAAAAGAATATGATAAAGCGCTTAAAGAAAGTGATGCTGTACTTGCATTAGAACAAGATGCCAGGAATTTTTACTGGCACGGTTATATTAACGATAAACTGGGTAATTACAATGTTTCTGAAACATTTTTCAAGAAATCTATTGAAAAATCACCAACCGTTCTTGAAGCATATATCTCTCTGGCCGATGTTTTATTAAAAGCCAAAAAGTATGACGAGTCACTTTCAACCTGCAATAAAGCTCTGGCAATTGATCAGAAAAGTAAAGAAGCACTATGGATTCGAAGCAATGTTTACCGTGAGAAAATTGATTATACAAAAGCTATTGACGATTTATCAAAAATTATAATCTTTTCGCCATCTGATGAAAAAGTATTTTTTACCCGGGGCTTATATTCACAGGAGTTTAATAAGCATCAGGACGCAATTAATGATTTTAGTAAAGTTATTTCACTAAATTCAAAAAATGCAGTAGCCTATTTTAACAGGGCGAAATCATTCGAAGAAATTACCCAATATGAAAAAGCCATTGCTGATTATAAAATGTATTCATCATTAACAGATGATAACAGCGCAGAAGCAAAAGAACGCTTAGAAGTTGTAAATAATAGATTATATGAACTTAACAGGGAAAGCAATAAGCCAAACCTGGTTTTTACACAACCATTGCAACGCGATGGGAACATAATCAATGTAATTGAAAATGCAACTACTGCAACATTAAAAGGAATAATTAAAGACGCAAGCAAGATTCAGTATGCAAAAGTTGAAGGTGCAGATGTAAAATTTATTGAAGGTGCCGCTGAAAACGAATTTGAAATAATAGTTGATGTTACAGGAAAAGAAATGATATCTGTTGCTGTTGCCGATGTTTACAATAATGTTTTAGCAACAACTTACACGTTAAACAGAACTGAAATCAATCCTCCTCAAATTACATTAATTGCCCCGTTTGCTTCAACATCCGGGGAAATCTACATGTCGGTTGACAATCGTAAACTTTATGTTGAAGGACGTATTGCTGATGAAAATTTAATTAAAGCGATTTCTGTTGAAGATATGAATGCTAGTTATTCAGTTGATACTAAAAACCCCGAGTTTTTTGCAACTATTGATATAGCTAATAAAAATAAATTTGTTGTTACCGCAGAAGATATTTATGGAAATATAACGACCCAGGAATTTAAAATCAACCGCGAAGCACTGGAAATTTCGCAGGAAAATCCAATGGGCAAAACCTGGGTTATATTTATTGAAAATTCAAATTATGAAACATTTGCCAGTCTTGATGGTCCCGTAAAAGATGTTAGCATGATGAAAGCTGCTTTAGCAAACTATAAAGTACATAACATTGTTCATAAACAGAATATGACTAAAGAACAAATGGAGAAATTTTTCTCTATTGAATTACGTGATTTGGTTAGAAGCAACCAGGTTAATTCGCTTTTAGTTTGGTATGCTGGTCATGGGAAGTTTATTAATGAAACTGGCTACTGGGTTCCAACTGATGCTAAACGTGATGATGAATTCACCTATTTTAATATCAACTCATTAAAAGCAGCATTACAGTCGTATTCACAATTTGTAACTCATACTTTGGTTATCACTGATGCCTGTGAATCAGGGCCTACTTTTTACCAGGCTATGCGATCGGCTTTAAATGAAAGAGATTGCGGCGATTGGGAAGCTACAAAATTTAAATCATCTCAGGTATTTTCTTCTGCAGGATATGAATTAGCTGTTGACAATTCACAATTTACAAGAACATTTGCAAATTCATTGATGAATAACCCAAATGCTTGTTTACCCATTGAAAATATTGTTTCAAAAGTAACCGTGGCAGTTGCAAAAAGTGGAACTCAAAAACCACAATTTGGTAAGATTGACGGGTTAGCTGATGAAGGAGGTACATTCTTCTTTATATCAAAAGACAAATAAAAAACTCGCAATATGGATATTGTTCATAATCAGAGAATAAAAAAAGTTATTCGCTTAATTAAGCGAATAACTTTTTTTTATACAGTATTTTTTCTTTACACGAATAGTGTTACAGGTCAAACATATTATTTCGACTATTATAGTGTAAAAGAAGGATTAGCCCAATCTAAAGTTTATAGTGTAATTCAGGAAAATCAAGGTTATTTATGGATTGGAACTGAAAGTGGTGTTACAAAATTTGATGGAGTTACTTTTATAAACTATACTACTGAGGATGGCCTTGCCGAAGGAGGCGTAAAATCTCTGTTTAAAGATTCAAAAGGTACTATTTGGATGGGACATAAGTCGGGAGGTATTTCTTTTGTTTTAAATGATAAAATTAACATACATCCTTTAAGTTCTATTATTAAAGGAGAAGTAACCGGTTTTATTGAAGACTCGGAGAATCATTTGTGGGTAACAACATATGGAGATGGGCTCATAAGAATAGATAACCCGTATGAATTGGATTTGGCAAAACTTACATACGAACAATATAAGGGCAAACGGTTAAGTGACAGAGTAGTAGCCAGCACAATCGCTTTTGGAGACACTCTTTTCTTTGTAACAGATGTAGGTATTAAGAAATATAACAAGTCAGACAATTCGTTTACAAATTATTTCCCAAAAGGATTAACATCATACTTTCCAACAACGGTAATGCTTCAGGATAAAAAAGGAGACATCTGGTTTGGAACATTCCATGGAGGTTTATACAGATATATTTTAAAAGAGAACAGGTTTATTATTTACGATTCTCGTGATGGCCTTGCCAATAATTGGATAAGTACAATTACAGAAGATAGTAAAGGAAATATATGGGCGGGAACCTGGGGCGGAGGTGTAACAAAATTTTCAGGTGATACCTATAAAACCTTTAATAGTATTAATGGACTTAACGATCCTAAGGTTTTTTGCATAAGTGAAGATGTTGAAGGAAATATCCTTATTGGAACAAACGAACATGGGCTTGCCGTATTTAAAGGGGAAAAGTTTATAACATATAGCACTTCTGATGGATTGGCCGACCAACAAATATGGGCCGTTATTGAAGACAAACAAAAAAACTTCTGGTTTGGATCCAATAAAGGACTTAGTGTTTATAATCCGTCAGCAAAAGATACAGGTAAAAAATTTACATATTATAATCAGGAAAAGAACTCTGTAGGAAATCAGATTCGGTTTTTAAAAAATGACAGAGATGGAAATCTATGGGTCGGAACAAACGATAACGGTGTAAATATGTACGATTTCTCAACCGGCAGGTTTGTTTATAATATGGTTGTTAACAGGTATATACACAGTTTAATAGTTACTGCCTTGGATATTGACAGGCAAAATCAATTGTGGGTAGGAACTATTGACGGACTGGTTTATTATGATATTAACAATGATAAAAGCACCATTCTTACACAGATTAATGGATTAAGTGGAAACGAAATTTCTTCTGTTTATGTTGATTCAAAAGATAAAGTTTGGGTTGGTGTAGTTAACGAAGGACTAAATTTTATTCAGGATACTTTAATAAAACAAGTTGACATTGAAGGGCTGCTTACCCCTGAATGTATGGTGGAAGATAAAGATGGTAATATTTGGATTGGAACAAACAATAAGGGAATCTTTGTTTTTGATGGAAGTAAAGTTTTAAGAACCATTACTCAAAACGATGGGTTACTGTCAAATTTAATTACTCAGTTAAATATTGACAATGAAAACAATATATATGTGGGAACCAGCCAGGGAATGAATAAAATTGATTCAAAAGGGAATATTCATACATATACAGAAAAAAGTGGGTTTACCGGAATTGAAGCAAAGAAAAATGCAACCTACAGGGATAGTGATGGGAATCTATGGTTTGGTACTGTAAAAGGAGTTGTAAAATATCAGCCCAAAATGGAAATAGATTCCCCGAAAGAACCTTTAACTCACATTGCACGGCTAAGGGTGAACTTAAAAGATCGTTTGATGAAACCTGATCAGAAATTGAGTTATCGCGAAAATTCAATAATTTTTGATTACAATAGCATCTGTTTAATTAATCCCGAAGCTGTAAAATACCAGATTATGCTCGATCCTGCAGATCGGGAATGGAGGCCGGTTACCGATCAAACCATGGTGAATTATTCATCATTAGCCCCAGATAAATATACTTTTAAAGTAAAAGCAAAGAATAGTTCGGGAGTCTGGAATGAAGAGCCTGTAACGTACACATTTATAATATCGCCCCCGTTTTATAAAACATGGTGGTTTATTACAGCTGTAATAATTCTGGGTTTTATTGGAATTATGTCGTACATTAAAGTTCGTGAACAAAATCTTGTAAAAGAAAAAAGAATACTTGAAGAGAAAGTTGCTGAAAGGACTGCCGAGGTTGTTCAGAAAAGTATAGAAATTGAGAAAAAGAATAAGGATATTACAGATAGTATAAGGTATGCCAAACGAATACAAACAGCGGTTTTACCTCCGGAAATTCCTTATGAAAATACATTTGTTTTGTACAGGCCAAAAGATATTGTAAGTGGAGATTTTTACTGGCTCGAAACAGTTGGCAACAAAGAAATGATTGCAGCTGTTGATTGTACCGGGCACGGGGTACCTGGAGCATTTCTGGCAATTCTGGGGCACAGTATGCTTACAAAAATTGTTCGTGAATACGACATATTAAAACCGGCAGAAATACTTGATCGCCTTGATATTGAAATCATTAATGCTCTTCACCAGAAAGATGTTAAAGGCGAACGAGTCGTTAATGATGGTATGGATTTAGCTTTAATGTGTTACAACAGGGATACACAAGTTCTTGAATACGCGGGGGCATATAATCCATTGTTTCATATAAGAAATGGTGAACTTGAAGAGATTAAAGCTGATCGTTTTCCAATTGGAATGACAAATGTGATTGAGAATAAAAAATTTACAAATCACGAAATAAAAATCGAAAAAGGGGACAGTTTTTATATCTTTTCTGATGGTTATGCCGATCAGTTTGGAGGGGATGATGGACGTAAGTTGCGAAAGAAAAATATGAAAGACCTGATATTAAGCTATCAACATGTTCCAATGAAAGAACAGGGTAAAGAACTTGAAAATTACATTGTTCAATGGATGAGTAATTACGAACAGGTTGACGATATTGTAGTTATCGGGAGAGGATTTTAATTTTTTTGTTATTTATATAGATTAGCCTTCAGCATCAAATTATTGAAGGCTAATTTTTTTGCTGAAAATTAACTTTAAACAGCAGCAATATTTATTGCCGATTCGTCCCAAACGGGTGATGAACTTATTGCAGAAATGATGTCTTCGGGGGCTTTAACAGAAACCCACATATCACGATGTTCTTCGCGCATGAATTTTTCTTCAATCATTTTATCGAAAAGTGTGAATAAGTTGTTGTAAAAATCATCTGTATTCACAAACACAATAGGTTTGGTAAATTTCCCGAGTCGTTTTAAAGTAATTACCTCCATTGTTTCTTCAAGAGTACCAGAACCTCCGGGTAAAATTACTATTGCATCTACGCCTTCAATTAAGCGCTTTTTGCGTTCGTGCATATCCGTCACAACAATAAGCTCTGAAACATTTTTATGCCCCCATTCCACATCCATCATAAACGATGGGATTATCCCAATAATTTCTCCATTTTTTTCTATAACTGAATCAGCAAGTTTACCCATTAAACCTACCGCACCACCACCATATACTGTAGTTATGTTATTCTCAACAAGTACATTTGCCGTTCGTTCAGCTATGTCGAAATATTTTTGGTCAACCTTATGGCTTGAAGCACAGAAAACACAAACTTTTGAAATCATTTAGTTCTAATTTATTGAAGAAGTAAAGGTATAAAATATTGAATACAAAAAAGCCTTTCTTCATTTGAAGAAAGGCCTCTTGATTATATTGTATAAATTATAATTTATTAACCAATAAAGTTAAGCTTGACTTTAAATTAGAAGCTTTATTTTTATGAATAATATTTTTCTTTGCTAATTTATCAAGCATAGCGGTAACTTTTGGCAACATTTCTGTAGCTTCAGCTTTTTCGGTAGTAGCGCGTAATTTTTTAATCATATTACGAGTTGTTCTTGCATAATATTTATTATGTAAGGTTGTAACATCGCTGTGTCTTACTCTTTTTTCTGCTGACTTATGGTTTGCCATAATTCTCTTCTCCTATATTCATTTTTAATTTTGTAGTCCGTAGGGGAATCGAACCCCTGTTACCAGGATGAAAACCTGACGTCCTAACCCCTAGACGAACGGACCAAATTCAAGTCAAAAACTTGGTGGTGCAAAAGTAAATGATTTTTTATTTTCTGCAAATATTTTTAGAAAATTTATTTTAAAAAATTTCACCTTCAATATTTAGTATGAATTAGTGCTATTCTGTTACTTAATATGTAAATTATTCTAATATCAGGATTCATCTTCTACCGAGATATCAGTTTCTTTGAAAATTCGATTAAATCTATTCCTGAAAAATTACCACTGCTCATAAAAAGTAATATCTTATTTTTTAATTGAACCTGTTCAATATATGAGATTAGTTCTTTTTGATTTGTATAGACATTCAATTTCGGGTTGTTGAATGATTTTTTAACCTGATCGATATGAATTGGATGTAGTTTTTTATGTTCTATTACTTCGGGATTGTAGTAAACAACAGGAATATCTGCCAAATCCATTGTGCCATTGTATTCATTTAAGAATTTTGCATTTAAACTACTAAATGTATGTAATTCCATGATTGCAATAAGTTCTTTTTCATCAAATTGATTTTTTACAGCATTTACGGTTGCTTTAAGTTTTGAAGGAGAATGGGCAAAATCTCTGAAGATTTTGGATGTAGCATTTTCAGCTAGTAATTCCAATCGTTTCGATGCCCCTTTAAAATGAGATATTGCTTCATAGAATTCATCATCCGAAATTGATATTTTATTGCAAACTAACTTTGCACCATTAATATTCTGAAGATTATGGTCACCAAAGATTTCTAAAGGAATCTCCGTTTCATTATAAACTAAAAAAGTTTTATCCTTTTTTTTGATAAATGGATGAACATCGTAAGCAGTTTTTTTAATCGTGCTGTTCGATTTATTAACAATTTCGTTTAACACAAAATCATTTTTATAATAAAAAAGCTCTCCGCCTTTTTCAATCTTTTCAATAAACTGGCTAAACTGTTCTTGGTAATTTTCGAAAGTTGGAAAAACATTCATGTGGTCCCAGGCTATTCCGCTTAGTAATGCAATGTTTGGTTTATATAAATGAAACTTGGGGCGGGGATCGATTGGTGATGAAAGATACTCATCGCCTTCGAAAATTGCTACAGGTGCTGCTTCTGATAAATTCACCATGGTTTCAAATCCTTCAACCTGGGCACCTACCATGTAATCAAAAGATTTTCCATGATAATTTAAAACATGCATAATCATGGAAGTAATGGTAGTTTTGCCATGGCTGCCACCGATAACAACCCGGGTTTTATTCTTTGTTTGTTCATACAAATATTCCGGATATGAATAAATTTTCAGGTTTAATTCCCTGGCCCGAATTAATTCGGTATTTTCATTTCGGGCATGCATTCCCAGAATAATAGCATCAATATCTGAAGAAATTTTTTCAGGAAACCAGCCGATTTTATCAGGCAGAATACCATATTTTTCAAGGTTGCTTCGCGAGGATTCAAAAATCTCATCATCGGAACCAGTTACAATATATCCTTTTTTATGAAGGGCTATTGCCAGGTTGTGCATGGCGCTTCCACCGATAGCTATAAAATGAACTTTCATTATATTATATTTGTAATAGTAATTTTGCTGTGAAGATACTAATTTTAGTAAATAATTATATCGCTTCATCTTTTAGTATTTACCTATAATCATTTATATATGAAACTTTTTCCTATACATATAACAAATTTTAAAATTGATGGTGGTGCTATGTTTGGCGTTGTACCAAAAGTAATGTGGCAAACAAAATACCCTGCCGATGAAAATAACCTTTGTAACTGGGCTTTACGTTCATTACTTATCGATACCGGTGAAAGAGTTGTTTTAATCGATAATGGCTATGGCGATAAGCAAGATGAAAAATACTTTAGCCATGTTTACTTAAACGGTGGTGACGGATTAGAAGGAGCATTTAAGAAACACGGATATACTTTTAACGATGTAACAGATGTAATTTTAACTCATCTGCATGCAGATCATTGTGGTGGCGGGGTAAAATTCAATTCCGATCGTTCAGGATATGAACTTACTTTTAAAAATGCCACATATTGGGTTAGCAAACCTCATTGGGAGTGGGCAATGAACCCAAATAAACAGGAAGGAGCAGCTTTTCTAAAAGAGAATATTATTCCAATGATGGAAAGCGGTAAATTAAAATTTGTTGAAAAAGATATGGAATTATATCCCGGTATTAACCTGCGGTTATACAACGGACATACTGTTGGGCAGATCATTCCATTTATTAATACTGGTAAAAAAACAGTTGTCTTTGTTGCCGACCTTATTCCTTCTACAGCACATATCCCATTAGTCTGGAATATGGCTTATGATGTTCGCCCTATGGATATGTTGCAGGAGAAAGAAGATTTTTTAAATGAAGCTGTAAAAAATAATTACACTTTGTTTTTTCAGCACGATTTGTATAATGAGTGTTGTACTGTTCAGCAAACAGGAAAAGGAGTGAGAGTAAAAGAAACATTCAAATTAATATAATTACAATGGCTCCTGGTAATAAAATCCGGTTTAAATACCGGATTTTTATTTTATCAATACGTCAAATCGTTTTATCTTTAAGAACAAATTTAAAGTTGTTATGATACGCTCAAAATCAATGAGAAAGGTTTATAAATTTGTACACACCGAAGATACATCGATAAAAACAGGTATTTACGGGAGAGTTTTTGAAAGCGATTGGTTAAAGGTTGAAGCCGATGGGACAATTACTGTAAAAGGTTCGAATGGATTAGGATATGCCTGGGACGGGTGTTCTCCCAAATTTAACTTTCTTCAGTTTACTTGTGGAACACCAGACGGAATGCTTGTTTTCGAAACATGCAAACCAATAACTTATTACGCATCAATGTTTCACGATGTTCTTTATCAGTATAAAAAAGAAATAGATATTACCCGAAAAGAAACAGATAAGCTATTTAAAGAAAATCTGAAGAAAGCAAATTTTATATGGTGGTGGTTATACTATTTTGCCGTATGGGCTTTTGGGTGGATTAAGGGGAAATGGAAAGTTAAATAATTAATGTAATTGAAAGAATATTATGCTCAAACTAACAGATTGTGTTATCGATAAGCTGGTTTTACATAAAATAGGTAAAAAACATCAGGATGAAAATATCCGGTTTTCGAAAAATACATTGACTCTGAATACTGAAATTAAAGATTTATTGGTCAGGTATTTTCTTACCCCATTTAAATCGGAAGAATTTTATAATTTCTATCATGAAACAGATTTAAACCTAAATGAGGTATATCATTATGCTTCTAAAATATTTTCCAATCCCGATACTTTTTATGAACAGTCTGTAAATCTGGCAAAACATCTGTACGAAAATTCAACACATCCAAATATAAACGGGGGAGAATTTTATATCGTTTATTTTAAAATGATAGAATTTAACTATGAAGTAGTTGATGCAATAGGGTTGTTTAAATCGGAAACACGAGACACGTTTCTAAAGGTTTATCCGAAAGGTGAAAATTTTACTATTGAAAGCGAACAGGGGATTGATATTAAAAAATTAGACAAGGGTTGTTTAATTATAAATACCGAAAAAGAAAAAGGATTTATAGTTTCATCGGTTGACAAATTGAGCAAGGGTGAAGATGCCCGATACTGGATTGATGATTTTTTAAAAGTAAAACAGCGCGAAGACGATTATTACAAAACCGGGCAGGTAATTAAAATGTATAAAGAATTTGTTGTGAATAAACTCCCCGACGAATATCAGATATCTAAAGCTGATCAGGCAGACATGTTAAACAAGTCGAAAAAATTCTTCAAAGAAAATGATAATTTTGAAATGGGAGAGTTTGCAGAAAAAATTTTTGAACAGCCTGAAATAATTGATTCTTTTAATAAATTTAAAGTGAATTACGAGTCGGAGAATGATTTTCAACTTCCATCAGAATTTGAAATTTCTGATAACGCGGTTAAAAAACAATCGCGAATATTAAAAAGCGTGATTAAACTCGATAGAAATTTTCATATTTATGTTCATGGAAATCGTGATTTTATTGTGAAAGGATATGATGATAAATCGGGGTTACAATATTACCAGGTATATTTTAAAGAAGAAAACTAAACATTTAAAAACGAATATATGAAGATTCGAAAACGCGGTTATTGGTGGTTATTATCAATAACAATATTTTTTGCAATTATGGCCGTAACCACTATAATACCTGTTGAAGGAGCCAGCAAAAACTGTATGTTAGGATACAAAGCACATTGTACGTTTACCCCAATTAGTACTGTGATTTGTTTAATCCCTGCAGGCCTGGTATGTTTTATTCGAAAACGCTTTTTTGTAAGTTACAAATAAAAAAACGATAATTAATTCAATGGTATTAGGTTGAATGGAATTTCCAGGGCTGATTTAAATTCAGCACCTTTTTCCTCTATAAAATCATCGTTTGGGTTATAATACCAGGAAACACGAACAGTTTTTCCCGTGGATGTTATTTTTTGGAGTATTAAGAACAATTCAAAAATAAATTTCGCCGATAATGAATTTAGATATTCAATCTTGCAAATTAAATGAGTGGACTCATTTGGATTTTTAGTATAATTATCGAGCCAGTGTAACACGGGAATATAAAAATTTGTTGATTCTTCAGGAAATGAATTTCCCGTTATTTCAAAAAGATTATTTCGCGGGTCAAAATTAATTTGGGGTTTATCTTCTGTTCCTTCAAAAAAGAATTTATCGGGCATATCTGGTTTATTAGGCTACAATATGAATTGTTACAAAGGATTTCCGGGCATCTATTTTTGTAAAATTGTAAACCAGCGGAGAAGTAATTCTCCGGGCAATATCGATTAAACCTATGCCGGCTCCTTTCATCTCGGGGATATATCGTTCTTTTAATTTTGAAAAATATAAATCTTTAAGTTGGTCTTTACTTAAATCATTTAAATTTTGAAGGCGTTCTCTAAGGGCATCCACCTTATCGTTTTCTATAAAATTACCCGTATTAATTGTATAGTTTGATTCGGATTTCCCGAGCAGAATAATACCTTCACTTATTTTCTGATCTTTCCACCCGTGTTTACTTATATTTTGCAATAGCTCAACAATAATATGAAATATTTTTTTCTTCGATGATGAGTTTTTAAAAACACTTTTCAGGTTGTTGTCAACAATTTTTAATACAGGTAAAATTGATTCCTGTGCAAAATCACCTTTTTGAACAACCAGAATACTTTCTTCCTGCATTTTTTTATGAAAAGAAATTGCATCAGAAATTGGCGCATGATTAATTGATAATTCTTTATTTGAATCATCAGGATGCAATAATATCTGATTATAAAAATAGGACATTGACTCGTCAAATTTTTCAAATACAAACTGGATTTTATGACCCGACTTACGGGCCATTTCTATTAATCCTAACCCGGCACCACCTTTTCCTGAAATTTCATTGTGTTCAAGCACCTGCAAATAAAGCTCTTTTAATTCATCTTTATTTAAACTGTTTACTGTTTTCATCTGGTTCTCAATGTTGTGGATGTTCTTTTTTACAACAAGGTTCCCAGATGCAATACAGTAAATATCATTCCAGTTTCGGGTAAGAAAAAAACTATTGTTATGATGTTTTTCAAGGTCGGTAATCATTTCGCCATGCCTGATAATATTCTGAAAGCATTCGGCCATAAGAAATGATGCCTTTTTTTTCATTTTTGATAAGCCTTCGACATTGCTTATATTAAATTCGCTTAGTTCGATTAACTTATTGGTAATGTCATCGCTAATAATACCATTATAGAGTAAACATAAATTATCGGTTTTAATTCTATCATAAAACCAGAAAGTGGTATTAATATCCATAAATTTGGCTTATCCAGACATGAAATATAAAATAACACAAAAAATATTAAAAGTGCTAATTTTTTTTTGATAAAATTTTGTTAATGAGGAATGATCTATTAATATATTTAGGTGGTAAAATTTAACTTATATTTACCATACAAAATTTAATCGCTATGAAAGCTGCAGTAATTCGAAAATTTGGAACTCCCGATGTATTTGAAATTGATGATATTGAAACCCCGACGCCTAAGAATAATCAGGTATTGGTTAGAGTATATGCATCTGGTATAAACCCGATTGATTGGAAACAGAGAAAAGGAAACCATCGTTTTATACTGGGTTCTCCGTTTCCGATTATTTTAGGATACGATGTGTGTGCCGAAGTTGTTCAAACGGGTTCAAATGCTTCAAAATTTAAACCCGGCGATATTGTTTTTGGAGTTCTTGATAATAAATATGGCGGGGCATTGGCTGAATATGCAGTAGGAACAGAAAAATGTTTTGCCTTAGCTCCACGCAATATCAGGTTTGAACATGCCGCTGCTTTCCCCATGGTTTCTCTCACTGTATTGCAAGCTCTTCGTGATAAGGCAAAACTTAAACCGGGACAAACAATTCTGATTAATGGAGCATCAGGCGGAGTGGGGCATATAGCAATACAAATAGCAAAACTATTTGAAGCAAAAGTAATTGCTGTAGCCAGCAACAGGAATCAGTCATTTGTTGAAAGTTTTGAACCGGTTCGGTTTATTGATTACACTAAAACCGACCTTCTGAAAATAAAAGAAAAAGTAGATGTTTTTTTCGACATTGCCGGTAATTACTCATTTTTAAAATGCAAGCATCTTCTTAAGAATGGTGGAATTTATATCAATACCTTACCTCGCCCTAAAATATTGTTTCATAAATTATTACAGATATTTACCAAGGGTAAAAAAGTAAAAACGTTGTTAATGAAACACAACAATAACGATCTGGAACAAATTAGTATGTGGATTGCACAAGGAAAACTAAAAGTTGAAATTGATGAAATATTTAATTTAAGCAATATTTCAGCTGCTCATGATTACGCGCAAACAGGCCATAACAAAGGTAAAAATGTGGTGGTAATTAATTAAGACTGTTATGTTAATAAACTCAGAAGTTTTTTTAAATAAATTCAATCTCTTTGAAAAATATTTACAGGATAAGTATAATAACAGCAATTATATGTCCTATCGCGATTTGGTTCGAAACACATCATATAATAATGGTATAATTAAACGGTTTAAAAGAGATTTATATATGTTTGGCGATTTACGTAATGTATTGGTTCATAATACTCGTATTAATGGCAAAATCATAGCCGAACCCATAGATGATATTTTGGAAAGATTCGATTTTATTGTGAAAGAGATTCAATATCCTGAAAAGGTAGCTAAATTCAAAAAACAGGTTTATCAGTGCTTTTCTGATGATAAATTGTCGAAAGCATTGAATTTTATTCATGATTTTAAAATATCTCAAATTCCGGTTATACAAAACGGAGAAATTGTTGATGTTTTAAATGGTAATCATATAGCAGCATGGCTTGCCAGGAAAGAGAATGTTTCACTATCGCAGGTATCAATAGCTGACGTACTTTTAAATGCTGATCGGAATAAGAATTTTGGTCTCATTTCAGAAAATACCCCCATATATGAAGCCGCCGAAATGTATAAGAAATCATTTCAAAAACCTCCTGTAAATTGGTATTTCGACGCATTAATTATAACTCCAAACGGGCTGGCCAATGAGCTAATGACAGGAATAATAGTATTGAAAGATATTGCCAGCTACATGCAGGTGGATTAAGTGTAGTTATTAGAAAATCTACTCCTTGTTTGTAGAGTCCTTCAATTCTTCTTTAGCTTTTTTAATTTCTTTGGTAAACTCTTTTAAAGCTTTTCCGGCTGCACGGCCAATTTCTTCGGCATTTTCATCACTTATTTTTTCTATTTGCCCTTCTAAATCATCCATTACTTTTTCAAGTTCTTCCATTTCTTTATCCGAAAACTCATCATCAAGCCCTTTTTGAAGTTCTTTGCTAAAAGCTTCAATCTTATCTGTTTTTTTACCAAGAGAATTTAATTTAACTCCAATGTAGATTTGTGATACAGAGATAAAAAAAGCAACAATTGAGATTATTAAACCTGCAATTATTAACCCTCTTAAATGATCTGTTTTTAAAGATTTTGATATGGCTATAGATGTAAATACAATAGCCAGAACAGCAGGAACAATTGCTCCTATTCCAACTACAGGAATAAAGGCTGTTAATATTGCAATTATTGCCAGAACAAAACCTGCAATACCTAACCCCTGGTTTATTTTTGGTGTTTTTACTTCTTCCATGACTCGAATATTTTAATTATACCGGTTTTAAATAATGACGTGGGAACTTTAAGATTGCTGCATAGAATTATAATTTTGACAAGATTTTTTGCATATCTTTCTCCAAACTAATTTCCGGGGACTCAATAATTCGTCCAATTTCTTTTTCTTGGTTATAGAATATAATTGTAGGCACAAGTTCAATATTTAATCTGTCTGCATGAGTATCTTCCGCCTTTTTTTCTCTGTTAACAGCAATAATTGTTAAATAATCGAAAGAGAAGTTCAGGTACTCCAGAATTTTATAAAACCGGGGAAACTCTCTTTGGCTATCGCTGCACCATGTTCCAAGTACAATTGTTATTTCCAGAGAGTCGAACATCTCTGCATTTATTTGACCCAGCGTTTCTGAATCAATGATGTAGTTGTCGTATTCTGTTTGAAACCAATTATTAAAAGAACCTGAGGTAAAACCTTCTATGTTGCAAAATCCAATGAGAATTTCCTGATTGGATTTTTCATCAAATACAACAGTATTCAATTCCTGTGCAAATCCATTTAAAAATGCGACCAGCATTAAAAGGATTAAAAGATTTTTTTTCATAGCTTGCAAATAAATTTGTATGCAATAAATTTAGAATTATTTTATCAGATATGTATCAAAAAAAATAAAAATACAAAAACTTGTTTTTGTATTAAAACTACCCTGTTGTAATTTTAAGATTTTTTTTATATTTAAAAACCACATATTAATATTGATTATTAGCTTTTGAAATGATGAAAAAAACAATTGTAGTTATACTCGTGTTAGCATTATCGTGTCGAATATTTTCACAAAACATCGATCCGGTTGAAGATATTGAATATAAAATTCGAACTGCTCAATATGATTCAGCAATTATCGCTGCTAAACACTTTATCGGGATAGATTCGACATCGAGTGATTTATATTATTATTTGGGTACGGCGTATCAGTCGAAATATAATTTTTTTAATGCCGAAAAAGCATACTTAAAAGCCAATCAATTAGATACACTTAATCCCTCGTATCAGAATGCTTTAGCTGATATTTATGAGATTCTTGGAAAGGATGAAGATGCAATAAATATTTATTACGATCAATATCTTTTAGATACGTTAAATATTATTCCAATTACAAAATTGGCTAATATTTTCAGGAAAAAGAGAGAGTATGGATCAGCCATTCATTATTACCAAAAAGCAATTATACTTGATCCCGGGAACTTTTATAATTATAAACTTATAGCCTATTGTTTTAATCAAATAAATATAAAAACACCAGCAATATTATACTATGGTAAGGCTTTGGAGTTAAATCCATACGATCAAAGTACGTATGGAGTATTGGCAAATATTTTAAATTCTGAAAGGCTTTTTACAAATGCTATTTCTATTTGTAAAAAAGGATTGGAAATTTACTCACAAGATGTTTCCTTAAAAAGAGTTCTGGCATATTCATATTACTTAAATCGTGAATTCGGCCTTTCCATTGATGGGTTTAATGAACTCATTTCAAATGGGGATTCTTTGCTTTTTAATTTTAAGTACCAGGGATTGGCCTATTTTGAAAACAAAGACTTTACTAATGCAATTCATGCATTAAAGATTGCTTTTGATAAAGATGATAAGGATACAGAAATAACTTTTTATTTAGGATCCGCTCTTGGCAGGTCAGGTGAACACTCTGAGGGAATACGGTTTCTGCTGCTGACAGAAAATTTACTTTCCTCTCCTCCCGGGGAAATGGCTTCTGTTTTTTCCGAATTAGCTAATATTGAATTGCTACGCGAGAACTATCAGAAATCTCTTGAATATCTTAAACTTGCTTATAAGTATCAGGCAGAACCTTTGTTATCATTTAAAATGGCTCAGTTGTATGATAATTATTTATCTAATAAAAAACTTGCAATGAATTATTACGATGGTTACTTAACAATGCTCAAAGAAATACGAACAGACTCACTTGGTGTATCGGGGAATAATGCAATAAATAGTCAATACCAGGAAATTGCAAAACAAAGAATACAGATTTTAACAGAGGAACTTTTTTTTGAGAGTGCAAAATAAAGAAGGTTGACTATTCGTCAACCTTCTTTTTGGTAGTTTTTTTTGCTTTAGGAGTTTCTTTAACTTCTGCTTTTGGTTTTGTTGCAGTTTTTACTTTAGCTTCTGTTTTTGGCTTTGTGTCGGATTTGACTTTTGTTTCAACTTTAGCTTTTGGCTTTGCAGCTGATATAGTTTTCTTTTTCCTGGGGCGTCGGACGCCATATGAACCAATTACGATTTTACCTCTCTTGGTTTTTTTATCTCCTTTACCCATAGTTGTAAGTATAAAATTTGTAAATCAATCTATAAATTTAACAAGAATAGATGTAACTGTGAAATTTATTTCAATAAAAAAGAGTTGGTGTTTTTTACCAACTCTTTTTAAATTGAGTAATATTTTTATTAAGCAAAAATACCAAAGGTAACAGTTAAACCTGCCATAACTACAGAAACCATAGCCATAAGTTTAATTAAAATATTTAATGACGGGCCGGAAGTATCTTTAAAAGGATCCCCAACGGTATCCCCAACGACACCTGCTTTATGAGCATCGCTTTTTTTACCTCCATAATGCCCTTTTTCAATATATTTTTTTGCATTATCCCATGCACCACCAGCATTATTTAACATGCTGGCTAAAGTAAATCCTGAAACTAAACCTCCGGCTAATAATCCAACAACTCCGGCGACTCCAAGGAAAATACCTGCAAGAATTGGAACTGCAATAGCCATTAAAGCAGGAACAAGCATTTCTCTTTGTGCTCCACGGGTTGATATTTCAACACATTTTGCATATTCGGGAGTAGCTTTTCCTTCTAAAATTCCTGGTATATCTTTGAATTGACGACGAACTTCATCAACCATAGCACCAGCTGCACGGCCTACAGCCTTCATTGTCATAGCACTAAAAACAAATGCCATCATTGAACCAAGAAATAATCCACCCAAAAGCATAGGGTTAAATATTGATAAATCATAAACATCAATAAGATCTTTAATAGTTATTGATGCAATTTTTATTGCTCTTTGCCCTGTTTCAACAATTGGGAGATTCTCATTGTAAAATAAAACATCCCCAACCTGTTTAAACCCTTCGCCTGCAATTTTACCTAACCATAATTTAATTTCTTCCATGTAAGCGGCTAACAAAGCCATTGCAGTTAAAGCCGCGGAACCTATGGCAAATCCCTTACCTGTTGCAGCAGTTGTATTTCCAAGCATATCAAGTGCATCAGTACGTTCGCGAACTTCTTTTGGTAATTCCGACATTTCAGCATTTCCCCCGGCATTGTCGGCGATTGGGCCAAATGCGTCAGTAGCTAAAGTAATACCTAAAGTAGATAACATGCCAACTGCGGCAAAACCAATGCCATAAACACCCATGGAAAAGTTAGAGAATCCTCCGGCAAAACCATATGCTGCAATAATACCAGCAACAATCGTAACCACTGGAATCCATGTTGAATACATTCCAACTGCTATACCTTCAATAATAGTAGTAGCAGGGCCCTGTTGTGTTTGTCTTGCAATACTTTTTGTAGGTTCGTATTCATCTGATGTAAAATATTCGGTACCCTGGCCAATAATTACACCGGCAACCAATCCTGATACAACCGATCCGAAAATACCCCATGTTATCCATTCAAAATAAGCCAATACGGCAACTCCAATTAATATTAGTGCAGAGCTGCCACCTGTACCTAAAAGTAAAGCATTCAGAAGATTTTTCTGGGTTGCTGTTTCTTTTGTGCGAACCATAAATATTCCAATAATTGACAATACAATACCAATAGCAGCAACAATCATAGGAGCAATAACAGCTTTTACAGGATCGAACCCTGCAACCAGAGGAAGTGCGGCGCCAAGTGCGGCGGTAGCTAATATTGAACCTGCATAAGATTCGTAAAGGTCGGCTCCCATACCTGCAACATCACCTACATTATCACCTACATTATCAGCAATAGTAGCGGGGTTTCGAGGGTCGTCTTCAGGAATACCTGCTTCAACTTTTCCAACTAAATCGGCCCCTACATCAGCAGCTTTCGTGAATATTCCCCCGCCTACACGTGCAAATAAAGCCTGAGTTGATGCACCCATACCAAAGGTAAGCATAGTGGCAGTAATTTCAACGAGTTTGGTATGATCTGTTGTTCCGGGATGTACAAATGTTAAGCCAAGAAAATGTAATCCGCTTTGCATATGCTCGGCTGTATAAACCAGTTTATTAAGAATCAACCACCATATGCTGATATCTAGTAATCCAAAACCAACTACCACCAATCCCATAACAGCACCGCTTCTAAATGCAATTTTTAAACCTTTATTTAAAGATATTGACGCTCCTTGAGCCGTTCTTGCAGAAGCATAGGTTGCAGTTTTCATTCCAAGATAACCGCATAATCCAGAAAAAATACCTCCTGTTAAAAAGGCTACAGGAACAAAAGGATTTTGTACTCCGAAATAAGCAAGTGCTAAAAGTATAAAGAAAAGTATAATAAATACTAATCCTACAACTTTATATTGCCTCTTTAAATAAGCCATTGCACCTTCTCTTACGTATTGTGCAATTTGTTTCATTTTATCTGTTCCCTCGGAGTTTTTCATCATGTTCTTAAAGAAGAACCATGCGAAAACCAGTGCTAAAACTGATGCAAAAGGAATAAACCAAAAAATACCTTCCATTTTTTTAAATTTAATTAGTTATTATTATTAATCACAATCTTTCTAACCAGAAAAGCTCAGATGTTACAAAAACGCCTATGCATATATGTTGCTTTTTACATATTGAAATCAAAATTAGGTTAATAAATTCTGTTGTACAACACATTTTTTAATTAATTGTTCTATGAATCAACTTTTTTAAAAAAATAACGGAAATGTTATTTACATTTGCTACAGGTGAAGAAGTTTTTAAAATGTATTCTGAAGGTTGCAAAGTAATTTTGATGCTTTTAATTTCCCCATCCGCTTCTGTCAAGGCTTCGGTATTGAATTGCTTCCGCCAAATGATAAGCCTGAATGTTTTCTTTATTTTCCAGGTCGGCAATTGTTCTGGAAACTTTTAAGATTCGATCGTAAGCACGAGCTGACAGGCCCAGTTTCTCCATTGCTTTTTTGAGTAGTAATTGTCCGGCAGAGTCGATGGTACAGTATTCTCTTATTTGTTTCGACGACATCTGTGCGTTACAATATATATTTTCGGCATTTTCAAATCGTTTCGATTGTATTTCGCGGGCAAAAATTACCCTTTCACGAATATGAGAGCTACTTTCGGCAGGTTTTATTTCCGAAAGCTTATCGTACGAAACAGGAACAACTTCAACATGTATATCGATTCTATCTAATAATGGCCCGGAAATTTTATTCAAATAGCGTTGAATACTCCCGGGTGCGCATACACATTCTTTTTCGGGATGATTATAGTACCCACAGGGGCATGGGTTCATTGAAGCTACCAGCATAAAACTCGCGGGGTATTCGACAGTAAATTTTGCACGACTAATAGTGATAACCCTGTCTTCGAGAGGTTGACGCATAACTTCCAAAACGGAGCGTTGAAATTCGGGTAGTTCATCTAAGAACAATACTCCATTATGGGCTAATGAAATTTCTCCGGGTTGAGGGAATCCCCCTCCTCCAACCAGTGCCACATCGGAAATTGTGTGATGGGGCGACCTGAAAGGCCGTTTTGTCATCAGCGATGTTTCGGTATCAATTTTCCCTGCTACAGAGTGTATTTTAGTTGTTTCTAACGCTTCATGCAATGTTAAAGGAGGAATAATAGTAGGCAATCGTTTTGAAAGCATTGTTTTTCCTGCTCCCGGCGGGCCAATCATGATAATATTATGCCCTCCTGCAGCAGCAATTTCCAGTGCCCGTTTAACATTTTCCTGGCCACGAACATCTGCAAAATCAATATCGTAGTTATTTACATTTGCAAGAAACTCTTCACGGGTATCGATTATAGTTTTTTCTAATTCATGCTCACCATTAAAAAAATCAATAACTTCTTTAATATTTTCCACACCATAAATATCTAAGTTATTAACTACAGCTGCTTCGCGGGCATTTGCCCTGGGCAGGATAAATCCTTTAAATCCTTCTTTTCTTGCCTGAATGGCAATAGGTAAAATTCCTTTAATTTTTTGCACACTCCCGTCAAGTGAAAGTTCTCCCATTATCAGATAATCGCCTAACGTGCCGTATTTCATAAGTTCCGATGCAGCTAAAACACCTATAGCCAGTGGAAGATCATAAGCAGATCCTTCTTTTCGAATATCAGCCGGAGCCATGTTGATAACAATTTTTTTACCCGGGATTTTATATCCATGGGTTCTTAATGCAGAATCAATTCTTTGTTGGCTTTCTTTTACTGCACTGTCGGGTAACCCTACAAGATAAAAATTTACTCCCTGCGAAACACTAACTTCAATGGTAATTGTTGTTGCATTAATACCATGAACAGCACTTCCAAAGGTTTTTACTAACATTTTGAAAAGAAATTTTAAATATTATTTTCAATATAATCAATTAAAGAATGAATGATTTTAATATGTATTTCCTGAACCCTGTCGGCGTATTTTGAAAAAGGTGCCCTGATTTCAATATCGCATAATGGTGCCAGTTTTCCACCATCTTTTCCTGTAAGGGCTATTACTTTCATCCCTTTTTTATGAGCGGCTTCAGCAGCAAGAATTACATTTTTTGAATTCCCACTGGTACTAATTGCAAGTAAAATATCAGCTTTGGAGCCAATAGCTTCTATGTATCTCGAAAAAACAAAATCATAACCAAAGTCGTTTGCAGTACATGAAATATGCGTTGGATCTGAAATTGAAATCGCTGCAATAGCTTTGCGGTTGTCCCGAAACCTTCCGGTTAATTCTTCGGCAAAATGCATTGCATCAGCCATTGAACCCCCGTTACCACAGGAAATGATCTTTCCCCCGGATTCGATTGATTCAACCATTAGTTTACCGGCAGACTCAATAGTTATAAAATTATTTTCGTCGGAAATAAATTGATTTAAAATTTCGAGGGATTCTATGAAGTTGTTTTTTACTTTTTGCATCTCATTGTAAATATTTATAATGCTAAGATAAATATAATCTTTTTATTTTATAAAACCCAGGCGACCGATTTTATGTTTAATTCAAAGCAAACATCTTCATAAATTATATTGTAATTATCATTATAAAAGGATGTGTGTGAACGATACTTTTTTGATTAATAAATCATAAAATTAATAATTGATTTGGTTACATTTGTATAAATTTGGTTTTCGAAAAAAATATGATCAAGATAAAATTAAACGTATTAGGAATTTCATATAGTCAGACCCAAACCGGGGCTTATGCTCTTGTTTTAACTGAAGAACACGGGGAACGACGAATACCAATCATCATTGGAGGATTTGAAGCCCAGGCAATAGCTATACAACTCGAGGGGTTAAAACCACCCAGGCCATTGACACATGATTTATTCTTAAATTTTGCTATGTCGTTTGGTATTGCTTTAACAGAGGTAAATATTTACAGGTTGGAAGAGGGTGTTTTTTATTCACAACTTATTTGTAACAATGGAGGTAAAGACATTTCAATTGATGCCCGTACTTCTGATGCAATAGCTTTGGCTTTACGATTTAAGTGCCCTATTTATACTACTGAAGAAATTTTGAGTAAATCCGGAATCGTTATTGATATTGTAAGTGATGATAAAGATTATTTTAAAACATCCGAAAAAACAAAACCTGAAAA
The DNA here is from genome assembly GCA_001768235.1 of Bacteroidetes bacterium GWB2_32_14. Classification (GTDB taxonomy): domain Bacteria; phylum Bacteroidota; class Bacteroidia; order Bacteroidales; family UBA12077; genus UBA12077. The sequence goes on along the minus strand of MENK01000028.1, from coordinate 21,939 downwards.
AACCCAAGCTACTCCAATAAGTGATGAGTTTAAAAATACAGAAACCGATGTGCTTGAGCATCTGCTCGAAGAAGCGGTAAGAAATGAAGAATACGAAAGAGCATCACGTATCCGGGATGAAATAAATCGCAGGAAGAAAAATAAATAAGTATTTATTCTGCGGAATACGAGATATTGAAATTATAAATTACAAATCATTTTTATATGAAAAAAATTGCAGTTTTAGGAGCAGGACTTGTTGGTAAAGCCATTGCCATAGACCTTGCAAAATCTTTCGATGTAACATCAATCGATATAAATCCTTCTAACCTCGAAAAACTTCAAAAATATCCCCAAATAAAAACAATAATTGCAGATCTTTCCGACAAGGAAGAATTTCAGGACGTTGTAAAAAACGTTGATCTTATTATTGGTTCCCTCCCTGGTTATATGGGTTATGAATGTGTAAAACAAGCAATTTTAGCAGGCAAAGATATTATTGATATTTCATTTTTCAGGCAAGATCCTTTTGAATTGGATGAGTTAGCAAAAAAACAAAATGTGACTGCTATTATTGATGCTGGCGTATCTCCCGGAATGGGTAATATTATTCTTGGTTATCATAATGCAAACATGAAGGTTAACAGCTACAAATGTTATGGTGGGGGATTGCCATTTAAACGGGAGTGGCCCTATGAATACAAGGCTGTTTTTTCGCCAATAGATGTTTTGGAAGAATATATTGGTTATGCCCGATATATTTTACATGGCGAATTGGTTGAACGTGAAGCGCTTTCTGAAGCAGAGCTGAAGCATTTTGAACCAATAGGGTCGCTCGAAGCATGGAACTCGGATGGATTAAGAACAATGCTTAAAACGATTAAGATTCCAAACATGATAGAAAAAACTCTCCGTTATCCTGGAACGATAGAGTATATTAAAGTATTAAAGGAAACAGGGTTCTTCTCTGATAAAGAAATTCTTGTTGACGGGTATCTTATCCGGCCAATAGATGTGACAGCAAAACTTCTTTTCCCTGTTTGGGAACTTAAAAAAGATGAAGAAGATTTTACAATGATGCGCGTTATTATTAAGGGAGACGAAAAAGGTGAAGAAATAAAATATACTTACGATTTATTTGACAAATACGATAAGGAAACAGATACAACATCAATGGCAAGAACTACAGGTTATACATGCACTGCAATAGCCAATTTATTCGCCAAAGGGATGATAAAACAAAAAGGAATATGCCCACCTGAATATATTGGTGTTGACGAAAAGAATTTCAAATTTATACTTGATTACCTGAAAGAAAGAGGCGTAGAGTATAAACTCATTAAAGAATAAAGGCAGCATTTATCTGCCTTTTCTGTTTAATGTTTGCCTATATGTTCTCCCACTTTCTCTCCTGCAAGTATTTTCACTTTTAATATATTTTCTTTCGGGGGTAAAGGGCAGGTTGCAAATTCGGTAAAAGCACAGGGAGGGTTTGTAGCTTTATTAAAATCAATATACATTTTGCCATTTTCATCAGGTTTTTCAACCGATAAAAACCTTCCGGCGCCATATGTTTCTTCCGCGCTTGTTTCATCAGCAAAAATCACAAAGAAATCTTCGTTTATTCCATCTCCTGTTGGCATTAAGGAATACCCGGTTTCTCCCACTTTAAATTTAATTACTCCATAACATTTTTCATAATTGGTATCACCTAAAACATTTGGGATAGCAATATCTTTGGGTTGTTCGAATCGTTCAAAAGATGCTTCAATTCTCCAGTTTAAATCAACCGGGAACGATGGGATTTCGGTAATTTGATTAATCAGGGGACTTTCTAAATCGCGTAAACGAATACCATACCTGTCGCCACGTTTTATAATATGCCATCTAAATGAACCCATTTTAAACCGGGTTGTGTTATTGTCGTTATCTGTATAAATATCGTGTTCTTTTAATAGAGAATCATTGATAAAAACTTCAACATCATCGTTTATGGAAACACTAAGATAACCTTTATAAAGAATTATTGTACCAATAAATCCAGGTGCTTTTTCAGGGAAAATAATATTATTTGCATCGTTACTTCCAAAAGGGTTTTGCCCATCTTTTAACCAATACAATCCCACAAGGTTTAACCAGCCATTTTCAGATTTCAGATTTTCCAATCTTTTTTGTTTCCACTCCTGAACAGATTTAATATAATCATCCTGATTAAATTCTTTCTTGTTCGGTTTGCAGGCGAATAATCCTGTAAGTATTAATAATACTAATATTCCAGATATTGTTTTGAACATGATTTGAACGTTTAATTTTTTTAGAAAGATAGCAGTTTGTTCTTTCTTGTCAAAATCGAATCAGATAAGTTTAATAACTAATAGCTTTAAATCCTGGGTGGAATTATTTTCCCAGGCACGCAATTTATCTGAAGTTACTTTTATTACATCGTTAGAATGAATGTTGAGATTATCTCCATTGATGGCCAGTATTCCACTTCCCTCAATTACAAAAAAGATAACATCAAATGGGTTTTTATGTTTTTCCAGTGCATCTCCGGGTTTCAAAAGCAAATGTACAAGTTCTACAGGTTTCTCAGAATGTAAAATATATCCTTCCAGGTTAAAAGGTACTCTTGGTGAATTCTTCAGGTTTTGAATTTTCATTTTAAATTATTTCGTTTTTTGGAACAGAATTAACACGATATCTCAGTTTATCAAAAAAATAGTAAATAGTATCTTTAGGATGCTCAAAAATCATTTTAGGCCCGGAGAAACGCATTACCTGCCTGATTCTGTTTTTGTAACTTTTACTGTAGCAATGAATTGTACATGCTGAACATGCTGGTTTATTTTCGGCAAAAGGACATGCAAGCAAATGCTTTACTGAATAATTCAATAAATCAGCACATTCTGCACACAATATTTCAGAATTATGAAAATTAGAGCAATATTTTTGAATCATTAATTTTACTACCCGTTTTTCCCTTTCAATTCTTTTTCCCATTTAAAGTGTTTTTTAAAAAACAAACTTACAGCAATTTTGTTTGGCCCTGAGGTCTTGGAACTTTTGTTACTAATACTCTCAATATGTTGTTGCTTTTATTGTACCAGCAATGTGGGATTTTTGCAGGACTATCAATTAAAGTATCTTTTGTAACTTCAAGCTGTTCATCACCAATTTCAACAATTCCAGTACCTTCCAAAACATAAAAAATGGCATCTACAGGAGTAACATGTTTTTTTAATTGTTCCCCGGGGTTTAACAGAATATGTGTTACGATGGCATGTTCCCCATCGTAAAGATTTCTGGCATCAATACCATGTGGATTCTGACGCGCTTCGGCATCGGTGTATTTTATTGTTTTCATATTGTATCGTTCATAAATAATTAAATAGATTCTTGGTGAATCTTCGTGGCAGCCTTTGAGTCCATTGTGGTAAATAAAATAAACCACGAAGTTGCACGAAGTACTTCACAAAGGCTCACCAAGTATTTATTGTTTAAAATTAATTCATAAAAAGTTTTATATCATCATCAACAGTTCCAATTCCTGCAATACCAAATGTTTCGATCAAAACTTTAGCAACATTAGGTGATAAGAAGCCTGGTAATGTGGGGCCTAAATGGATATTTTTTACTCCAAGATATAATAATGCTAACAATACGATTACTGCTTTTTGTTCGTACCATGCAATATTATACGCGATAGGCAACTCGTTGATATCGTTTTTTTGGAATACTTCTTTTAATTTAAGTGCAATAACGGCCAATGAGTAACTGTCGTTGCATTGTCCGGCATCTAAAACTCGTGGAATGCCCCCGATATCACCTAGTTGTAATTTGTTATATCTGTATTTAGCACAACCTGCAGTAAGAATTACAGTATCTTTTGGTAATTTATCTGCAAATTCGGTATAGTAATCTCTGTCTTTCATTCGTCCATCGCAACCTGCCATTACAAAGAATTTTTTAATTGCACCTGATTTAACAGCAGCTACAACTTTATCGGCTAATTGAATTACCTGGTTGTGGGCAAATCCACCAATGATTTCTCCTTTTTCAATTTCAACAGGAGCAGAGCATTTTTTTGCATGTTCAATAATTTTTGAAAAATCTTTAGGTTTTCCATTTACCCTGTCAGCAATATGCGGGAACCCATCGAATCCTGCTGCACCTGTTGTATAAACTTTGTTATAATATCCGGCATCTTTTTTAGGTGGTACCAAACAATTGGTTGTAAAAAGTATTGGCCCGTTAAACGTTTCGAATTCTTCTTTTTGTTTCCACCAGGAGTTTCCATAGTTGCCCACGAAATGCTTATATTTTTTAAAAGCAGGATAGTAGTTTGCAGGTAACATTTCGCTATGAGTATATACATCAACACCCGTTCCCTCGGTTTGCTTTAACAACTCTTCCATGTCTTTCAGGTCGTGCCCGCTGATAAGAATGCCGGGATTGTTACGAACCCCAATATTTACTTTAGTGATTTCAGGGTTTCCATAAGACGAAGTGTTAGCTTTATCAAGCAGGGCCATTGCTTCAACTCCATACTTACCTGTTTGCAAAGTTAAAGCGACTAATTGATCGGCTGTTAACGAATTATCGGTTGTAGCAACTAAAGCATCCTGCATAAATTTGTACAAATCTTTGTTTTCGTAGCCTAAGTTGAATGCATGCTCGGTATAAGCTGCCAAACCTTTCAATCCATAAGTAATCAATTCACGCAACGAACGTACATCTTCATTTTCAGTTGCTAAAACTCCTACTAATTTTGCTTTTTCTTCATAAGTTTCTGGATTACCATTCCAGATTGCCGACGAATGAGGTTTTAAAATTTCAATGTTTACCCCGGCATCTTCAAGCTTTTTGCGTAAATTGTTTCGGATTTCTAAACCTTTAGTAACTCTGTCGATAAATACTTGCTTACTGAAATTTGCATTGGTTATGGTTGCAAATAAACCATCAAAAACGAATTTGTTGATTTTTTCATCATACTCAATTCCTTTATCTCTTGCAGTTTTAGTATAAAAGGAAATACCCTTTAATACAAACATCAAAAGATCCTGCATATTGGCAACATCGTCTTTTTTACCACAAACACCCTGAATGGTGCAGCCTGTTCCTTTTGCAGTTTCCTGACACTGATAACAAAACATACTCATTGTATTTAATTTTTAAGTTATTATTTAATAAAAATTTGAATTAGTAATTTGTTCTTAGAATCACTATATGTATGAATAATAGCAATTTACGAATTTTTTAGTATTAAATCCAGTCTTCCGAAATTATTTCCCCGGTTACACTTACTGTTATTGATTTTACAGGTACTTTACGTGAAGCATGTTGTAAAGCAATTTGTACCATTTGAAGAATACCTCCACAGCATGGCACTTCCATTTTCATAACGGTTATTGTATTTACTTTAGATTTGTCAATTAAGGCAACGAGTTTATCGATATATGCTTCTTTGTTAGAATCTAATTTCGGACATGCAATAGCCAGAGTTTTACCTTTTAAAAAGTTTGAGTGAAAATTCCCCAATGAAAAAGCAACACAATCGGCAGCCAATATCAGATCCGAGTTTTGGAAATGTGCTGCAGCCGGGTTTATTAAATGCATTTGAACAGGCCAATGTGTTAGTTGCGATGGAGTATCACTCATCGTATGCATTGTTTTTGTTTGACTAAATGATTTTGATATGGAACCGGGGCATCCCCCGCCATGATGATGTTGTTCATGAACATGATTTTGGTTAGGTTGCTCATCGTGCCCGCCACAACCACAAGAACCTGAAGTTATTTCCTCTTGAACTTTAGTTCCATTATGGACTCTGGATATGACTTCATCAATATCAAAGGCAATACTTGCTCTGTTTTCCTGCATCCATTTAACTCCTTGTTTTAAATAGCCAAATTCCTGATGGTCTTTTAAATGTGCAAGATGAGCAATGACTACATTTTTACCTTTTAAAACCATGTCTTTAATCACGGCAATTTCATCGTAGGGTTGAGCTTCACGTTCAATAATTTCAATTGCTCCTTCAGGGCAATGCCCAATACATGATCCTAAACCATCGCACATTAAATCGCTTATAAGCCGAGCTTTCCCATCGATCATTTGTAATGCACCCTCATGACAGTTAGGAATGCATAAACCACATCCCGTACATTTTTCTTCGTCAATTTGAATAATCTGTCTTTTCATATTGTATTGATATTTATTTATCGTAAAAAGGAATTAAAGTATTCAAATACCAAAATAACAAATAGTTTTATTCTTAACCTAATTATTTTTTATGATTTATATCATAAAAAGGCTTATGTTGCTGATAATCTGCAAGAATTTTTATGAAAAAAATGAAGAAATAAAAAATCCCGATAAAAATATCGGGAGAATGAATTTTTATGATTTATTGATTACAGGTACTGGTCGATCGTTTGTTCTTTCAAATAATTTCTGAATTCAGTAGTCATTTTATTGGTGACATTATTCATTATACATTTATCAAACGGGCAAATAGGCTTATCCATAGGACAGGTATTGATTTCAATATTTCCTTCTATGGTTTCGTAAATATCAAGAAAGTTAATATCTTCAGCTTTCTTTTTAAGAACAAACCCCCCGCTTGGGCCACGCTGTGAATATAAGTAGCCGGCCTTTACCAATCGTTGCATTACCTTTGCAACATGATGTTTTGATGTATTTGTACGTTCAGCTATTTTTATAACGTTTAATCCTTCTTTTTCCCTGGCAATTAGAATTAATCCATGAAGGGCAATAGATGCAGCTTCTGATAATGAAACAATTTTTGACATAATTAATTTAAGTAATTATCGTAATTAAATGCGTAAATGTACTATTTGTTTTTTATTAACAAACAAATTGTTGAAAAATTGTTTTTGTCTGAATATATTGTTTGATAAGGATTTGATATTAAATTCATTTCAAATTAATTTGCAGACTGATGATAATGATAGTTCCGCTAAGGTATTTTCTTAATTTTACATAAAAACAGATAATTGAAAAAGACAGATAATGAGACAATATCTAGAATTACTTGATCATGTTATAAAAACAGGTGTAAAAAAAGAAGATCGTACAGGAACAGGTACCCTGAGTACTTTTGGATACCAGATGAGGTTTAATTTACAGGAAGGGTTTCCTTTACTGACAACAAAAAAACTTCATTTGAAATCGATTATATACGAGTTACTCTGGTTCTTAAACGGGGATACGAATATTAAATATTTAAATGATCGTGGTGTAAAAATTTGGGATGAATGGGCAGACAAGAATGGAAATTTGGGCAATATTTATGGATATCAGTGGCGTTCGTGGCCATCACCTGATGGAAAATCGATTGATCAGATTTCGCAGATTATTGATTCAATCAAGAATAATCCTGATTCGCGCCGGCATTTAGTAAGTGCCTGGAATGTAGCTGATTTAAAAAACATGGCTCTGCCACCTTGCCATATTTTATTCCAGTTTTACGTTGCAAATGGAAAACTATCTTGCCAACTGTACCAACGTAGTGCCGATATTTTTATAGGTGTACCATTTAATATTGCTTCGTATGCAATACTCTTAAAAATGGTTGCCCAGGCTACCGGGCTGGAAGCCTATGAGTTTATTCATACCTTAGGTGATGCTCATATTTATTTGAACCACATTGAACAGGTTAAATTACAATTATCACGAGAACCAAGAGAATTACCTGATTTAAAATTAAATCCTGATAAAAAAGATATTTTTTCATTTTCATTTGAAGATTTTTCTTTAGAAAATTACGATCCGCATCCACATATTAAAGGTGCAATTTCTGTTTAATTACGAATTTAGAATTACAAATTAATATTAGTTTAATGATTTCAATTATTGTAGCTGTTGCCGAGAATAATGTAATTGGAAAAGATAATAATCTGATTTGGCATTTACCCAAGGATTTAAAACATTTTAAAGAAACAACAACGGGGCATTATGTAATTCAGGGGCGAAAAACATTTGAGTCGTGCGGTAAGCCTTTACCAAACAGGACAAATGTTATTATTACAAGGGATAAGAACTATAAAGCTGAAGGATGTATCGTTGTACATTCATTGCAGGAAGCTTTGGATTTCGCGAAAAACGAATCGGAAATTTTTATTATTGGCGGAGGGAATATATATAAACAGGCCTTACCAATAGCTGATAGAATATACCTTACAAAAGTTCATCATGTTTTTGATGGCGACACTTTTTTCCCGGAAATTAATATGAATGAATGGATTGAAAAGAGCCGGCATGATTTTGAACCGGATGAAAAAAATAAATACCCTTTTTCAATACTAATTCTCGATAAAATGAAATAAAAACAGCCACATAAAGTGACTGTTTCTCTTTGTAAACCGTGATTCAGGATTTGTTATTAAAATTAAAAAACTAAGCAGCTTTTAATCGCTGGATATTTACTTTAGCTAGTTTTTCTTTAGCGTAATCAAGGGTAATTTTAACTGTTTTTTCTTCAGATGACGGGATGTCAAACATAACATCAATCATGATGGCTTCGCAGATGGAACGTAATCCCCGGGCTCCTAATTTAAATTCAATAGCCTTATCTACAATATAATCTAAAACTTCTTTTTCGAAGCTTAGTTTTACGCCATCCATTTTAAACAATTTTTCATATTGCTTTATAATTGCATTTTTGGGGTCGGTAAGAATTCTGCGTAGTGCTTCTCTGTCTAATGGATTCAGATAGGTTAGTACCGGTAAACGGCCAATGATTTCAGGAATTAAACCAAATGCCTTTAAATCCTGCGGGGCTATGTATTGCAATAAATTTTCACGATCAATTTTATCTTTTTCCCGGCTTGCAGAATATCCAACAACCTGGGTATTTAATCGCTGGCCAATTTTGCGTTCAATACCATCAAATGCACCACCACAGATAAATAATATGTTTTTAGTATTTACAGGAATCATTTTCTGGTCGGGATGCTTACGTCCGCCTTGTGGTGGAACATTTACAACAGATCCTTCGAGCAATTTCAATAATCCCTGCTGAACACCTTCTCCTGAAACATCACGAGTTATTGATGGATTATCTCCTTTGCGGGCAATTTTATCGATTTCATCAATAAACACGATGCCTTTTTCGGCAGCCTCGGTGTTATAGTCTGCAACTTGTAACAATCTGGTTAAAATACTTTCAATATCTTCACCAACGTAACCCGCTTCGGTTAAAACAGTAGCATCAACAATGGTAAAGGGAACATGCAACATTTTTGCAATTGTTCTGGCTAATAATGTTTTACCTGTACCTGTTTCGCCAACAAGAATAATATTTGATTTTTCAATTTCTACGTCTTCCTCATCTTTGTGATTGGTTTGCATTAATCGTTTGTAGTGATTGTAAACAGCAACAGAAAGAAATCGTTTAGCTTCTTCCTGACCAATAACATATTGATCTAAAAAGGTCTTTATTTCAACAGGTTTTAATAGTTTGATTTGATTTACATCAAAATTCCCTTTTTTACGGAGTTCTTCCTGAACAATTTCATGTGCCTGATCAATGCAACGATCACAGATATGACCTGATAATCCTGCAATTAAAAGGTTTGTTTCTTTCTTATCTCTCCCGCAAAACGAACATTTATCCATTGAAGTAAAATTTAAAAACCTTATTATATATATTTTGCAAATTTACTGTATAAATCAATAAAAAAAAACTGCATTTGGGTAAATGCAGTTAATTCTTTGATATGATAAAGAAAATACTATTTCTTTTTATTTCTTTTTATTTCCGTTTCGTACCAGAACTTCGTCAATCATTCCATAAGCTTTAGCTTCTTCGGCAGTCATCCAGTAATCACGATCGGAATCTTTTTCAATTTTCTTAAAAGGATTTCCCGTGTGTGAGGCAATGATTTCGTAAAGTTCTTTTTTAAGTTTTACAATTTCCCGGGTTGTAATTTCGATATCGATAGCCTGGCCTTGCGCACCACCCATTGGTTGATGTATCATAACACGTGAATGAGTTAGTGCTGAACGTTTTCCTTTTGTGCCGGCAGTTAAAAGAACAGCTCCCATTGAAGCAGCCATTCCGGTACAAATTGTTGCAATATCAGGGCTTATGTATTGCATGGTGTCGTAAATACCTAGTCCTGCATGAACACCACCACCCGGTGTATTCATGTAAATCTGAATATCTTTTGATGGATCAACAGATTCTAAAAATAACAACTGTGCCTGTATAATATTAGCCACATCATCGTCAATAGGAACTCCCATGAAAATGATTCTATCCATCATTAACCGGGAAAACACATCCATTTGGGCAATGTTTAACTGACGTTCTTCAATAATTGTCGGAGATATATAATTGTTGTAAACAGAAGTATATTTCTCCAATGATAAGCTGTTTAGCCCGATATGCTTGGTTGCGTATTTTTTAAATTCGTCTTTTGGATACATAATTTTACCAGTTTAAATTAGTTGCTTATAAAGGTAATTATTTTTGATTAAAGACGAAATTATTTGCTTTTTTGTTCAGACCAGAGTTTCTGAAACTCGTCGGTTGTAATTTCTTTTGTATCGAGTTTAACAGAATCTTTAACAAAAGCAACAACTTTATCTTCAAGTTTTTTCTCGTATAGTTTTTTACGCTCACTATCTTTTTTCAGAATTTCTTTGGCATAATTTTCGAGATGTTCATCGGGTAAATTATTTAAGCCATATTGCATAAACTGAGCTGCAGTAACTTCTTTTGCAAGACTTAATACTTCCTGCTCATCTACTTTAATATCCTGGTTTCTTATGATTTGGTCTTTAATTAATTGCCATTTTAAATCTTCTTCAAAAACAGGATATTCTAATTCGATTTGCTCAGCTGTAAATTTACCTTTGTTAATTTCTAACAACCATCGTTTTAGAAATTCTGAAGGAAGCTCAGGGTTTATTTTACTAACGAGTTTATCTTTGGCGTCGAACATAAAGCGATAATCGCTTTCTTTAATAAAATTCTCTTTTACTTCAGCTATAAGTTTTTCTTTAAATTCTTTTTCTGATTTGATTGTTCCTTCACCAAAAGCTTTATCGAATAATTCCTGGTTTATTTCTGCTTTTTCGAAACGTTGAATCTGGTTAATTGCAAATTCAAAATTTCCTGTTAATTCTTTAGCTTTTTCTTTATCGATACGAAGCATTGATGATATTTCGGTATCACTTGGATAAGCTTTACGCAAATCAAAAATTACTTTATCGCCAACTTTTTTACCGGCAAAAAGATTCTTTATTTCAGTGTCTTTAATATATTCAATGGTAATCTTCACCTGCTCGGTACTGATTCCTGCTTCAACAGGAGCATTGTTTTCGTCGAGTTGAATAAAATTACCTGTAAGCATTTCCATGGTTGTAGCTTCTTCAACATCTTTAAATTCGCCAAATCGACGGGAGTAATTATCGATTTGAGAATCCAGGATTTTATCATCTACCTTAATATCATAAAATGGTATTTTATCTTTTTTCGACAGGTTGATTTCAATTTGAGGAGCCAAAGCAATATCGAAAACAAATTCGAATTCAGTATCGGTATCGAAGTTAATCGTTTTCTGATGTTCTCTGCTTGGCAGAGGTTCTCCAAGAATATTTAATTTTTCATCGATTAAATATTTTGTAAGCGAATCGGACATGATTTTATTGACTTCGTCAACCAGGATGGCTTTCCCGTACATTTTACGAACTAAACCTTCGGGTATTTTCCCCGGTCGGAACCCGTCAATCCGGGCTTTCTTTTTATATTCTTTTATTTGAGTTTCTACTTTTTCAGTATAGTCGTCTTTTGTTACATTAACTTTCAAGAGTGCATTTACATTGTTAATGTTTTCTTTTGTAATGTTCATCAGTATTTTTTTTGAATGATTTTTAATTTTAAAAACCGCTAAACCATCGATAATGTTCGAATGCTCCAGCGGTTTATTTTTTAGTGCGGATGAAGGGACTCGAACCCCCACGTCTTACGACACTAGATCCTAAGTCTAGCGCGGCTACCAATTACGCCACATCCGCAAAAAGGTGGTGCAAAAATAGGTAAAAAAATAATACTATACATATTATTTATAAAAAAAATACTCCAAATGTGAAAGTTTTTATAAATCAGCGAGATAATATGCATATTGATTTTAAATTAAATTTGACAGGATTAATTTGTTCTGGTTTGAATCATGTAATTTATAGCGAAAGAGCATATTTATTTTGCAGGTTTAGGAAAAATTCAGGATACTTCACAAAATATGAATGCAGGAGATATTGGATTTGCAAGAAATAGATCATTCTTGTTTCCACATTTTTTGACGAAGAATAGTGGCATACAGGCGAATAATGTTCCCAAAAAATTTAAAAGGAACTTGTTACCTGAGCTCGAAATTTTTTCCCAGGTAAACTCTCCGAACTTGTTCATCGTCGGTAAGTTCTTTTGATGTACCTGCTTTAAGAATGCTTCCTTCAAAGAGTAAATAGGCTCTGTCGGTTATCGATAATGTTTCGTGAACATTATGGTCGGTGATTAGAATGCCTATATTTTTATCTTTTAAATGGGAAACTATTTCCTGAATATCTTCAACAGCAATTGGGTCAACTCCGGCAAATGGTTCGTCGAGTAAAATAAATTTTGGTTTTATAGCTAAAGCACGGGCAATTTCAGTTCTGCGTCGTTCACCGCCAGATAGTTGAATGCCTAAACTTTTCCTGATTTTTACTAATCCAAATTCATTCAGAAGTGTTTCCAGCCTGTCGTGTTGTTCTTCTTTCGAAATATCAGACATTTCTAAAACGGCTTTAATATTATCTTCAACACTTAGTTTTCGAAAAACAGAAGACTCTTGAGCAAGATATCCAATTCCTTTTTGCGCTCGTTTATAAACGGGATCTTTAGTAATTTCATTATCATCAAGAAATATTTTTCCGGAAAGAGGAGTAACTAATCCAACAATCATATAGAAAGTAGTTGTTTTACCTGCTCCATTGGGGCCAAGTAAACCAACTATTTCGCCTTGTTTTACTTCAACAGAAACTCCTTTTACAACTGTTCTCGATCTATATTTTTTGTATAAATCTTCAGCACGAAGTTTTATTTTATGTTCCTGATTCATTTTTGCTCAATTTTTGCAAATGTAATTATTTTTCGGGCATAAATTCCAAATCAAAAGTTATACCAACTTAAAACATCAATAACAATGGGTAAAATCAATTTTATTCCTTCTGATATATGATATTCAGGGCGGAACGTTAATTCGAAACAGCTAGAAAACTATTTGAATTGCAGCTCTTAGCCCAAACTTCTGAACATTTTCATGGTCGAGATAACTTAAACGCCACATGGCATCAATTCGAAATATTTTTAAAATATTTTCAATACCAACACTGGCCTCGTAATAAGGTTTATTAAGTTCGTATAATCCTTCGGGATACAACATTACATTTTGATGTTTATCGCTTAATTCGCCATACAGCCATTTTCCTGATATTACTTCCCGGAGTTCGAGTTTTCGTAATAATGGAATTTTATTTAAGAAGAATCCCTGGAAATGATGTTCGGCATAAATGCTGATGTACCTGTCGCTGGCAAACTCGTAATAATTCATCATGTTAAAGGCATACCTGTCGAATGCATAAGTTTCGTTCCCCTCGTGTAGTTTTAATAATGGATACGGAACACTCCCAAAAACCTGCCCGGCATCAACAATATATTTGAAATAACCCAATGGAGCCAATGGTACTTTATGTGATAAGTTGGCACTTATTTTATAATACTCATACTGGCTTTGGAAAACATTTTTTAACCCGGCAGTAAAAAAAATATTCAAAACAGGTTTATCTGTTCCCAGGTTAAATCTTTCAAATTCGCCTCTCAGGTATTTTTCATTTTTTGCCAGACGAATATTTAAGGTGAGTTCAGAAGTATTTATATTATCGAAAAAGAGAGTATCATTTCCGGCTTTTTTCTGAAAAGAGATGTAATCAGAAGCTTCAATACGTTTATGGTTAAAAGTAATTGTATTGGAAAATCCCTGGAACCATTCTTTTTCGAAATAAGTATTCAGATCGTTTACTAGAGATATTTTATAGTTTGGATTTCGGCGAAGTATGGAAGTGAAAAAGTTATCTTCGGTAAGTGCAAAAGGGCTTTGCCCCAATTGTTGCATATCATTTTTATAGTCAATACCAAAAGCTACACGTGGATTTTTATTGAATATGTATAAAATACCTCCTCCGTACTTAACCCGGTTATCTTTCTCCCCATAAGCTACAAATCCACTAATCATAAGGTCAGTGCTGAAATTATTGCTTGTACGCGCGCTTAACCGAAAGCGGTTACCTTCAATCTCGTTAAAGCTGAATGTTTTATAGTATGGGCCAAGTTCAAATAATCCAATTTCGTAATGATACATTGCAAGCATTCCCACGATCTTTTCGTAGGTTTTGTAGATTGGAACCTGTTGAATAGAATCGACCATGGCATAAATATCTGTTTCTTTGGGAGTTAAAGGTACTGGTCTTGTTTTTTCCCAAAAAGAGTTGTCTTTTATTAATGCGTTTTCATTCACAATAACATTATCGTTTATTTTAAGAATCTCGGGCGGAAGTTCTCTGTTGTAAACGATATTCATGTAATTTGTTGTTTTGGTGCCAAAAAATCCCGTAGTTTTATTCGTGATATTAAAATCAAAGAATAGTTTTTCCTGTTTTAAAAACCAAATACTGTCATCCAGTTGTTCGTACTCGTATTCGGCAACAAAATCGTTAATGTAATTGATATTTACATCTTTAGCCATTCTCATCTGGATTTTCTTAATAGCAAATGTGGTATCATGAACCCAGAAATCACCCCTGAAAGTTCTTTCCTGCATTCGTTTAGGAATAAATGATATTTGATAACACCACTGGTTATCGATATAAGCACTATCAATAAGGTAATATTTGTAATAAAGCAAACCAAAGTCGGCAATAGGACTAACAAAGCCGGGTTCAAAAACCGTTTCGAAGTTTTCGTAAATATTTATTTTCTGGTACATTTTACCCGTGAATTGTGATAAACTTTCGTTTTCCACACCCGAAATTTTTGTTGCTGTAATAATTTCACGCTCAACGCGAGGCAGGCGATTGAAATAATAATTTGAAAATGATTCTGTAATAAAAACAGGAAGATATGATTTACCTGTAATGGCATTCGTATCTACATACTCAAAAATAAACTGAAATTCACGGAATAACCGACTTCTTTTAAATTCATCATCAACGTTATTGATATCAATTTCAACTTTATTATAAAGCTCGTAGGAGTAGGAATCTAATTTTTTAGGATTATGAATATGTTTATTTGCAATAATTTTTCTCAATATTATATGAGCAGGATTTTCTGTGGGGAGTATAACTATTTCATCAAGCTCCGTTATTTTTTGTGAAAGGGAAATCTGAAACTCCTGGTACTTATTCTTTTGAATAGCAAAAGTTTGTGAGTAATACCCAACGTATGAAATAAAAATTGAATCGGTAGGGGTACGGGTTTCAATAAAAAATTCGCCATCGGTATTTGTAATTGTTCCAATGGAGCTGTTTTTAAATGAAATATTTACAAATGGAAGATTTTCTTTGGTTCCCGAATCAATTACTTTTCCCCTGATTTTAGTTACTTGTGCGTGCGAAACAAATGAATTGATAATCAACAAGAAGAAAATTATGATTTTATATAAAAAATTGGGGTTCATTATTTCTTCTTATTTAGGTTATTAAAATTAGTTTGAATTTTGTAATCAACGAGCAGATTTTTCAATTTTTTTCGAAATAATTATTCCTACTTCATATAGCGCATATAACGGAAGGGAGACTAAAATCTGGCTAAAAACATCGGGAGGAGTAATAATTGCAGCAACAATAAGAATAAGTACAATAGCATGTTTCCGATATCTTTTCAGGAAAGAAGAACTTACCAGTCCGGCTTTGCTTAAAAAAAAGATTACCACAGGTAGTTCAAAAGTAATTGCACTTGCCATTACAATTGAAGTCAGAGTTCCGATATACGAGTTTAAATTAATCTGGTTTAAAACCTGATCGCTGATATTATATGAACCTAAAAACTGAACAGATAAAGGAACAATTATAAAATAACCAAAAAGTGTTCCGGTTAAGAAGAGTAAAGAACTTACAAGAACAGCACCACGAGCATGTTTCATCTCATTTTCGTAAAAAGCGGGTTTTATAAATCGCCAGATTTCCCAAAAAACATAAGGAAAGGCAAGGATTAATCCGGCCACTATGGAAATATTAATATGCGAAGTAAATTGTCCGGTAAGTTTTATATTTATTATCTGCAAAGGTTCAATGTTTAAACACAAAGCAGGGACATTTAACCAGTTGCTTAAATTGCAAAACCAGTGATAAGTAATGAAGTTACTGTTCTTGGGAGCTAAAATAATTTTATCGAAAATAATATCTTTATAAACAAATGCCAGGGTTGCAAACAGGACAATTGATATAAAAGCACGAATTAAATGCCATCTCAATTCTTCCAGGTGTTCCAGGAAGGTCATATCTTGTTTTTTGTCTGTCATTAGGAGTAATTAAACTATGCCTTCTTTTAAAATATCATGAATATGAACCATTCCAAGATATTTATTTTTACTGGTAACGATCAGTTGAGTAATATTGTTGTTTTCCATAAGCTGAAATGCATTTATGGCAAGCTCATCCTTATCAATAGTTTTTGGATTTTTCGACATAATATCTTTCGCTGTCAGATGTTCGAAGGAATCGTTTTTCTGAAGCATTCTGCGAATATCTCCATCGGTAATTATTCCAAGAAGAGTTTCTGAATCGTCTAATACAGCTGTAGCACCAAGTCTTTTCGAACTGATTTCAATAATAACTTTTTTTACATTTTCAGAGATTGTAACTTTTGGAGATTCGTTGTTTTTGTAAAGGTCGCTTACTCTCATATATAATTTTTTACCTAATGCACCACCCGGGTGGAATTTGGCAAAGTCTTCGCTCGAAAATCCTCTGTATTCTAACAAGCATACAGCTAAAGCATCACCAATAACCAATTGGGCTGTAGTACTCGATGTTGGTGCAAGATTATTCGGGCAAGCTTCCTTATCGACAGTAGATTTTAGTACATAATCCGAATTTTTACCTAAGAATGAATCGGTACTCGAAACCATTCCAACAAGTTTATTTCCCTTGTTTTTTATAAGAGGTACAAGTACCTTTATTTCAGGAGTATTCCCGCTTTTTGAAATACAAATAACGACATCATCGTCCTGAATAATTCCCAAATCACCATGTATAGCATCAGCTGCATGCATAAAAATTGCAGGAGTACCTGTAGAGTTTAGTGTTGCAACAATTTTATTTGCAATATTTGCACTTTTACCGATACCGGTTACTATAACCCTTCCTTTACTTTTATATATGAGCTTTACAACATTTTCAAAATCATCATCAATATAATTTGCAAGCTTTTTAATTGATTCGGCTTCCTGTAATATAGTGTCTTTGGCTAATTTCTTAATATCCATATATTTATATCTGTATTTGAATGTGTTTTTTCAATTTTCAGTAATTTAGACAGATTATTTAAATCATTTTTAAAAAATTGTCGTAAATTTATGTACAAATGTATTTAATTTTGGAATATCGTGTACAGTAATACATAATTTTAGAAATAGGCATTAAATTATTTGTACAAATCAAAAAACTTTACTTTTTTTAAGATATTATTTTTGTTAACAGTTATTTTTTATTTTATTGATTGATATGAGTGTAGGAGCAGATATTTCTTTAAAAGAATATTTAAAAAAATATTTTGGATTTGATTCTTTTAAAGGTAATCAGGAGGTGGTTATCCGCAATGTGCTTGATGGTAACGATTCGTTTGTATTAATGCCTACCGGGGGCGGGAAATCGTTATGTTACCAGTTACCATCGTTAATTATGGAAGGCACGGCAATAGTTATTTCTCCTCTAATTGCTTTAATGAAAAACCAGGTTGATGCTATGCGTGGATTCAGTACCGAAGATGGAGTAGCACATTTTTTAAACTCATCGTTAACTAAAACACAAATGCAGATGGTTAAGCAGGATGTTATTAAAGGCAAAACCAAATTGTTATATGTAGCACCTGAATCATTAACAAAAGAAGAAAATATTGATTTTTTAAAAAACATAAAAATCTCATTCTATGCTGTTGATGAAGCACACTGTATTTCGGAATGGGGTCACGATTTCAGGCCGGAGTACCGCAGAATAAGGCCTATTGTTAATAAAATTGGCAAAGCTCCAATTTTGGCTCTTACAGCAACAGCAACACCTAAAGTACAAAGTGATATCCAGAAGAACCTGGAAATGATGGATGCCAACGTGTTTAAGTCGTCATTCAATCGTGAAAATCTGTACTACGAAGTAAGGCCCAAAGTTGATGCCACAAAAGAGATAATAAAATTCATTAAAAATAACCCGGGTAAATCAGGAATAATCTATTGTTTAAGTCGCAAGAAGGTTGAAGAAGTTGCAGAAGCATTACAGGTAAATGGTATTAAGGCACTTGCTTACCATGCAGGAATGGATGCAGCTACCCGAAGCCTTAACCAGGATAAATTCCTTATGGAAGATATTGATGTTATTGTTGCTACTATTGCCTTTGGTATGGGCATTGATAAACCAGATGTACGATTTGTTATTCACTACGATGTTCCCAAAAGCCTCGAGGGATATTACCAGGAAACCGGGCGTGCCGGAAGAGATGGTGGCGAAGGTGTTTGCTTGTCTTTTTATAGTTATAAGGATATTCAAAAACTCGAAAAGTTTATGCAAGGCAAACCACTGGCTGAGCAGGAAATAGGTAAACAATTGTTGCTGGAAACTGTTGCATATGCCGAGTCCTCGCTATGTCGGCGCAAGATGCTTTTACATTATTTTGGCGAAGAGTATAAAGAAGATAATTGCGAAAATTGCGATAACTGCAATCATCCAAAAGAACAGTTCGACGGGATGGAAGATATTGTTCTTGCATTGCAGGCAATAATTGATGTTAAAGACAAATTCAAATCGGAACATGTAGCGAATGTTTTGTCCGGAGTAAAAAATTCTGCGATAAAATCATACAAACATCACGAACTTGAAGTTTTCGGACAAGGTTCTGAACATGATACCAAATACTGGAATGCAATTATTCGTCAGGCTTTAGTTGCAGGTTTTGTAGATAAAGACATCGAAAATTACGGTTTGCTTAAAGTAAATCAGAAAGGAAAAGCCTTTATGGATAATCCTGAAACATTTATGATAAGCAAAGATCATGATTATGAAGCTGCTGATGACGATTTCGAAGGAAAAACTGGAGCCGGGAAAACCGGGGCTGTTGATTCCGAGTTGTTCAATATACTCAAGGATCTTAGAAAAAAAGTTGCAAAAAACCTGAACTTGCCACCATTTGTAATATTCCAGGATCCTTCGCTCGAGGATATGGCAATTCAGTATCCGATAACACAGGAAGAAATGACACGTATTGTTGGTGTTGGTACTGGTAAAGCACAGAAATACGGAAAGGAATTTATCGAACTGATTAAAAAGTATGTTGACGAAAAAGAAATTATTCGTCCTCAGGATATGATTGTGAAATCGGTTGTTAATAAATCTGGCTTAAAAGTATATATCATTCAAAGCATCGACAGGCAAATGTCTCTGGAAGATATTGCCAGTGCAAAGGGAATTGAAATGTCCGAACTTCTCGATGAAATAGAATCAATAGTACATTCAGGAACCAAGTTGAATATCGATTATTATATAAACAATGTGATTGATGAAGATAAACAGGAAGATATATTCGAGTATTTCAGGGAAGAAGCCGAGACAGAATCGATAGATGCAGCACTTGAAGAGCTTGGCGAAGATCAATATTCAGAAGAAGAAATAAGGCTGGTTCGTATTAAGTTTTTCTCAGAACTGGGAAATTAATTAAAAATAATCGATTTATAACAAAATTTGTATAATTTCGATGGGATGCATTGATGCATCCTGTTTTTGTATAATTAAATACTAAATGAGCGTGGAAAAGATACTGGAAATTAATAATTTAAGCAAGAACTATGGTAGCTTACAAGCTGTCAGGGATATTTCATTTACAGTAAACAAAGGTGAAGTTTATGGAATACTTGGCCCGAATGGTAGCGGAAAAACCACGACTCTTGCTGTAATTCTTGGCGTTCTTAATGCAAACGGTGGCGATTTTAAATGGTTTGGGAAACCATTGCAAAAGGAAACCAGGCAAAGAATAGGAGCACTGATAGAAACCCCCAATTTTTATCCTTACCTTACCTTGTTCGAAAATTTACAGATTGCTGCAAAAATAAAAAATGCTTCCGAAGAAAGTATTAACAATGCGCTTGGAACAGCAAACCTGTTAAAACGAAAACACACCAATTATGGCAATTTATCATTAGGAATGAAACAACGTATGGCTATAGCATCTGTACTTATTGGCGATCCCGATGTGCTGGTGTTGGATGAGCCAACAAACGGGCTTGACCCTGAAGGCTTTGCCGAAGTTCGTAATATTATTCAATCGCAGGCAAGCAAGGGGAAAACGATAATACTGGCAAGTCATATTTTAGATGAGGTAGAAAAAGTTTGCTCGCATGTGGCAATTTTAAAATCAGGGGAACTTATAGCAAATGGACGTGTAGGCGAACTTCTTACATCAGAAGATATTGTTTATGTTCAATCAGAAAATCAGGATGAGTTATTTGCGCTTCTTCAGTTTGCCGAAATGGTTTCCCGTGTTTCCAGGATAGAAGATGATATTACCGTTGTTTTAAAAAAACCGTTTACTCCTGTTGAATTAAATAAATTCTGTAGCGAAAAGGGATTTGTATTATCTAAAATAATGCTCAGGAAACAAAGCCTTGAAGCACAATTCCTTGAATTGGTTAAATAATTACAAGATTAAAAAATTCGAAAAAATGATACGCAAATTATTTCAGATTGAAAAGATAAAAGCCTTGTCATACCCGGCATTTAAAACCTTAATGATTATTCATTTCTTATTATTCTTTTTAGTGGTACTTATTGTTTCGCAGGTAAATTTTAGTTTCCCGGGATTTTCAGTTACAAAACTGTATCAATTTCCAAATATCTGGGAATTCTTTCCCTGGGTGGCAAGCTGGTTTAACCTGTTTTTGGCTATTGTAGTTATATTACTTGTTGGCAATGAATTTTCGTTCCGTACTTTCAGACAAAATGTAATTGATGGATTGAGCCGAAACGACTTAATCAGGGGGAAAATAATCCTGATTTTCTCGATAGCCGTTTATACTTTTCTTATGGTTTTAATTGCTATCCTGATTTTTGGTTTAATAAACAGCGATGATTACAGCATGGGAGCTATATTTGGTAAATCGTATTTACTTTTAATCTACTTTATCCAGGCACTTGGATATATGAGCTTAGGTTTGCTTATTACCATTATGTTCAGGAACAATGCCTTATCGATAATCATGTTTATTTTGTATTTCTTCCCTATTGAACCGATCATCCGGTGGATTTTTGAAGCACATGCCCGAAGATATTTCCCTATAAAAATAATTTCGAACCTGACACCAATGCCTGAGTTTTTAACCATGACATCGGAAAAAACATTTACAACATCGTCGGGAACCAGTGCTCTCGATTTCCAGGAAATGGGGCTAACAATAGAACCGTTAAGTGTTGGATTAAACGTAGGATTGGCAGTTATTTATATTCTTGTGTTTTTAGGTATTTCGACTTATTTGTTGAATAAAAAGAATTTATAGAAAAGGATTACATCAATATTACTGGCGCTCGTTTCCAAACGAGTGCCATTTTTATTAGAATCTAAAAAACCACCGTCTTTGACGGTGGTAATGTATGTTTTAGCTTTGCTAACTAAATTTTTTTAAATTAGTAGCATGG
>MENK01000027.1 GCA_001768235.1 Bacteroidetes bacterium GWB2_32_14 | reverse complement strand
AAGATTATAAACTCTTTTAGAGTTAAAAGTTTTTAAAAGCCACCACCTTTGGTGGTGGTTGTTTACTTTATAAAAGTTAACCAACGATATAACTTATTCTGATTGAAAGAAGTTCAACTCTTTTATAAAATCAATAAATGGATATTTAGCCTGCAAATCCTGAATATAGTCGATCCGGGTTTGACAGAATTTTTTGTGTTCGCGGGTACCCGGGTTTAGCGGTCTGTGATTTTTTGCAAGGATTATTTTTTCAATATCCTTACAAATATCAATGGTGCGTGCTTCGAAATAGGTTTGTACAAATTGTTCCCAAATGTAATCAATAGCCATTTTCGAAGGATGCAGCATATCATCGGCATAAAAACGGTAATCACGCAAGTCGTCCATCATAATTTCATAAGCAGGGAAATAGTCTGCATTTTTGAATTTTTCTTTAAGCTGATGTATGGCTAAGATCAGGGTTGATTTACTTAACTGGTTTTCAACAGCGCCATCTTTCCAATGCCTTACAGGACTTACAGTAAAAATAATTTTAAGCTTTGGATTAAATTTTTGTAACTTACTTATTAATTCAGTCCATGTATTAATAATTTCATCAGGTTCAAGCCTGAATCGTTCAAATTCCCTTGCAGGAATCTTGTGACAATTTGAAACTACATTCCCTGATTTCAGATACCTGTAAACCCGGGAAGTACCAAAAGTGATAACCAGATATTCGGCATTTTTTAAATGCAGGGATGCTCGTTTTATGGAATCATTTATTCCGGATAAGCATTTTTCCTTATCGGTATGCGAAAATTCGGTATCGTGGTAAAAACTAAACCATTGCTCATTGTAAAAACTCACATCTGAATCGATAAATTCTTTCTGTTCTAAAAGTATTTCCAGTCCTTTGCAAACTGATACCGGATTATACATTACACCCAAAGGATTCACAATAACCGGGAATTTCAACTCAGTTAATTTGTTCCCTATATTTTCAGTAAAACAAGAACCCATGAACAAAACGGGTGTTTGATAACCAATTTTGCTTTGTGATGGTTCGGGATGTATTATTGTTCTGAATAGTTTCATAGTAAGTAAGCTTTTAGCTTTCAGTTTATTCATTAGACCATAAATCATCATTTGTTCTTCATCTAAAACATATCATGCAATTTTGATAATTCCCCTACAGCAACATAATTAATTTAATAAATTGAAATTAATATGGGAGCATATTAATTTTCATTACCTTCGAATTAAAATTAAACAACTCCGTTGTTGGGTGGAATACTGCATAACACGGATTATTTATTCGTCGCCCCAACGTTTTGATTCTATTTCAAATCCGGCTAAATCCAATATCCTGTTAATTACAGAATTTACTGCATCTTCGAGGGTTTTTGGTTTATTGTAAAACGATGGGGATGCAGGACAAATAATGCCCCCGGCCTCGGTAATTCGTTTCATGTTATTAATATGAATAAGGCTATAGGGCAATTCCCGGGGAACAAGAATCAGCTTTTTACGTTCTTTTAGCATAACATCAGCAGCACGGGTAATTAAATCGTCAGATGTTCCATTGGCTATTCTTCCCAACGTACCCATAGAGCAAGGGCAAATAATCAGGACATCATATTGTGCTGAACCAGAAGCAAAAGGAGCATAAAAATCGGTTGTTGAATATTTTTTAAATGAATATTCTTTATACGATGTATCCCCGAGTTCGTACTCCCATATTTCTTCCGCGTTTTTTGAAAATACCAATCCTGCTTCTTTAATCTGGTTACTGATTAATAAAAGTTTTTCTATAAGGAGTTTTGCATAAATCGAACCACTTGCTCCCGTGACCGCTACAACGATTTTTTGTTTTTTCATTTTCTACCCAGGTTTGCCAACTGATAATAAAAAGTAAATGTTAATACACTGTTGTATTGCCCTTTGTTCAAATACCAGGTTTGTTCGCCGGGATGTTCTCTGACAGGTAAAATGGAATAATTGTAACGTGCATTGAATTTTAATCGTTTCCAAAGAATATATTCTAAACCGATTAATCCTGATAGTTCTGTTTTATTAAATTCCGGTTCGGAAGGTAACTCGCCGTACCCGTCATTTTCAGTTGATTCTTGTAAATACCCGAATGCAATACCAATATCTGCTGAAATTTTCGAATAAATATGGTATTTTATAAACAACGGTATTTCAATGTAATTAAGTGTTAACCGATAATATTCTTCAGGAATTTCACTATCCGACTGGCTTCCTTTTTGAACATAGCGAAACTCGAGCTGGATATCCATGTTTTTATTTAAACCCGTGTATGTGTATATGCCGCCAGTAAAACCTGCTTTATTAAAGCCTCCCCAGCTGTCGCCATCGACCTGTGTCATCGACAATCCGGCCAAAAAACCACCACCAAATCGTTGTGCATAATTTATTTGAGATAAAAATACAAGAATGAAAATTAAATAAACTCTTTTCATAATACAATGAATATTAATTGATTTAAAAAGCAAGGCAACATTCTGAATAATCACCACGGGTTATTTAACAAAAATAAAAAGTTTTTCTTTAACCTATTCTTTAAAATACAAATCCCGGGTATATTCCAGCTTGCGCCCCGGAATTATCAGTTTCCATACATCCTGCCATTTAATCAGCTTCTTGCTAACCAGTCGGGCTCCATCAATAAATGTTCGATAAGGCATAGCATAAATTAATAAAACAATCATAAACCATATTTGCCTGTCGGTAATAGAAAGCCAGATAATGAATAAAACAGGTGCAATTATGGCCGTGTAATAAAGAGTTAAATTTTTCATGTGTATAAATTTTTTGTGATATTTTGATTGCTTGTATTTTATTCATAATGTAATTCGCTGTCATTTTTGTTGCCAGCCTAGCTAGCTTCCAAACACAATTTGGTAGCGAATATTTTCAATTTATTTAATTTCATTATTTCCCCATTTAAGCAATATTCGTGCAATATTTGTTGCATGCCCGTTTATCGCGCGAAGCATACTCATGAGTTCCAAATGAGTTTTACTGCTGGAAATGGATTCGGTAACTTCTTCACGTAAGCGTTCGTAATGTTGTTTTTCCAGTGCAATTGCCATATCGCGGTATTTACGGTATTTATCTTTCATCACCTTTGCTTTTTCAAGATTTACTTCAGCAAACACTTCAATAGCACGGCATATTTGCTTTTGTGTACTTGTGTGGTATTCTATTATTTCATTTTTCCCGTCGTGCGAAAATTCATAATCCATTGCGCACCAGCTTTTGGCTTTATCAATCATGTTGGTTGAAATCAGATCGGCAATCTGCTCAAATTCTTTTACAGTGTAAAGCAATTGAAAAGCTTCATTTACCTGGTCTTTACCAACATTTTCTTTAGTAATCTTTAAAATATAATCATTAATCTGATCGCGTAAAAAATTAACTTCTTTTTCTTTTTGTTCTATGCCGGGAATAATATCCGTTTTTTTGATTAAAAAAGGAATAATAATATCAGTAGCCATATCCTGAACAAGCTTTCCCATGCGAATTACTTCCTGTTTAGCCAGGCTTAGTGCTAAAGGGGATGTTTTAATCAAACTATTATCTAAATAAATAGTTTCTAAAACCGGTTTTGGTTCTTCTTTAACCGGAAGCATTCTGTCAATCAGTAAGGCAAATTTATCAGTTAAGGGCAAAACCATCCCGGTTAATAAAACATTAAAAAGAGTATGTGCATTGGCTATCTGGCGGGGAACTGTTTCTGTTAAAGCATTAAAATCGCCTTCTGGTATTATGCTTTGAGGTGATATGTGTTTTACGAATTCTGCAAATTGAGGTATCCACCATACAAATATTAAAACACCAAATACCTTAAATAAGGTATGAGCTAATGCTACTTTTTTTGCTTCACGATTTGTTTTAATACTGGCAAGAATAGCTGTTATAGCAGTACCAATATTTGCACCCAGCAATAAAGCAATTGATGCTTCAAGGCTCATCAATCCCTGCGAAGCAAGAATAATAAGAATTCCCATAAAAGCAGCACTGCTTTGTATAAGAGCAGTAAATAAAGTGCCGACTAAAATACCTATAACCGGATTTTCTAATGCAACAATAGAATTTATAAAAGGAGTATATGATCGTAAGGGATACATCGATTGTGACATGATGTACATACCATAAAATAAAATCCCAAACCCTAAAATTGATTTTCCCGCATTTTTTACCTGTGCTGATGAAAACAAACTCATTATAAACCCAAGCCCGATAATCAGGAGAGAATAATCAGTAATATTAAAAGCAATTAACTGAACTGTAATCGTCGTCCCTATTCCTGCACCCAGAATAACCCCAATAGTTTGCCTGAACTTTATAAGTTTTGCGTGTACAAAACTAACTAACATAACAGTTGTAGCACTACTGCTTTGGAAAATAATAGTCACAAAAGTACCAATCCCGACAGCCATGAACCTGTTATTTGTAAGCTTACTAAGTATAGAACGCATTTTTTCACCGGCAGAAACCTGTAAATTGTCACTCATCATATTTATTCCAAGAAGAAAAAGTCCTAACCCTCCAATTAAACCTATTGAAAGAATAAACACCCAATTGGTTTTACGGGCAAAAAGTTTATAAACCAGGAAATTGGATTCTGGAAAATCTTTCAGTTCAGCAGAAACTTCATATTCGCCCTCGTTATTACCAACAATTACATAGGTTTCTGCAATGCCTTCGTCATTCGTATAAACTAACGTGTCGGTTATGCCAAAAACATTGTCGTTGTACTGAAATGAAACTTTTTGAAATACAACAGCAATACCAGGAACGGGATTTTTCGCGCGATCTATAACCATGACCCTAAGTGGATTATCTGTCCTTAGCCCGGCTGTCTGGGTTTGTAAATCCCCGGAAAAGTTTAATTTATTTTCCGATACTGGTTTTATTAGTTTATACTTTGAAACTATTCCATTACCTTCTGTTTGAGCAAATAATGAATAAGTTAAAATATATAAAGATGTAATTAAAAGTAATTTTTTAATATTCATGTTTACTGAATAAATGATATTCCTAACAAAATTAACTTTGTTTTGTCAGTTTGCGAAAAAAAGCAAAAATAAATATTGTTCAATGCTTTTCTTACTTATTTTTATACAGCCATTTTCAAAAAAAATTGATGAATAAAATCATTCTCGAGATTTGTGCAAACTCAGTTGAGTCGGCTGTTATGGCTCAAAGAGGCGGTGCGAACCGTGTTGAACTATGCGATAACATTTACGAAGGAGGAACAACTCCGTCGTACGGAACTATCCAACAAGCTAGAAAAATGCTTTCCATAGATTTAAATATAATCATCAGGCCTCGCGGGGGTGATTTTTGCTACTCTGAAAACGAGTTTGAAATCATGTGTAATGATATTCTTATTGCAAAGGAGCTTGGTGTAAACGGTGTTGTTATTGGAATTTTAAAACCCGATGGCTCGGTTGATACGGAAAGGACAAAACATCTTGTAAATCTTGCTAATCCCATGAATACTACTTTTCACAGGGCTTTTGATGTTTGCAAAAATCCTTTCCAATCTCTAGAAGATATTGTTCAGTGCGGGTGCAACAGGTTATTAACATCAGGGCAGGCAAATAAAGCCTGCCAGGGAATTGAACTGATAAAGCAATTAATAATAAAAGCAAACGAAAGAATCGGCATTATGCCCGGCAGCGGGATTGATGAATCAAATATTGAAAAAATCTATATAGAAACCGGAGCAAAAGAATTTCATGCTTCATTAAGGAAATCGGTTAAAAGTAAAATGGATTACAGGAAAGATGGAATAAACATGGGAGGAGTTAGTTCAATTCCTGAATATGAAAATTTAGTTACCGATTCTGAAAGAGTGAAAAAGATGATTGAAATAATGAAAAATCTAAAAAACAAATCCATATGATTAAACTTGCACATTACATCCTCATAGTCCTGCTATGCATAAGCTGTTCAAATCAGCCTCACTTCATAACCGATAAGGAATATTTAGAAACTGTAAACCAGGATTTTGAAAAAACAAAAACCCTTGCTAAAGGGCGGGAACAAGCTCTGTTTTCTGTTTTTAATCAGGATATATCTAACGAAGAGCGCGAGGCTCTTATTTTTCTTTATGCCTATATGCCTTTAAATGATTTAGCCGATTACGATGGTGATTTTTTCCTGAATAACGTGAGGCTTGCTTTAAAAACACGAGAGACTTTTACTTGGGGACAACAAATACCCGAGGATATTTTCAGGCATTTTGTTTTGCCTTACAGGGTAAATAACGAAAACCCCGATACTGCAAGAGCAGTTTTTTATAGAGAGTTAAGTGAGCGGCTTAAAGGAATGGATTTAAAACAAGCTATCCTCGAAGTAAACCATTGGTGCCACGAGAAAGTGAATTACCAGCCAACCGACGAGCGAACCATATCTCCGTTGGGTGCTGTTAAATCAACTTTTGGGCGTTGTGGCGAAGAATCTACTTTCACTGTAACTGCAATGCGAGCAGCAGGAATTCCCGCACGCCAGTGCTACACTCCACGATGGGCTCATACCGATGACAATCATGCATGGGTCGAAGTGTGGGTTGATGGTGCGTGGCATTATTTAGGTGCTTGCGAACCTGAACCAGACCTCGATATTGCCTGGTTTTCGGCTCCTGCCCTACGGGCAATGCTGGTTAATTCTAATGTCTTTGGGAAATATAATGGCCCCGAAGAAATAATCCTGAAAGAAAATCAATATACCAAAGTGAATATGTTGAGCAATTACGCTCCTGTTAAAACAATATATGTCCAGGTTATTGATCAGAATGGAGAGATTGCAGAAAATGCTAAGGTTGAATTTCAATTGTACAATTATGCTGAATTTTATCCATTAGCAAAAAAACAAGTCGATAAGAACGGCTTTGCCTCTTTAATGACAGGCTTTGGAGATTTATTGATTTGGGCATACCGGGATAATGAGTTTGCATACCAGAAAATTACCGTTGAACAAACCGATACGATTACTTTAAAATTGAATCCACAAGAAAACAGGGAATATACAGAGTTTCTTGATATTGTACCTCCCATCCGGAAAGAGCCTAAAGCCGTTTCGGCCAAAGGAGATGCTGAAAACAAAATCCGCTTAAAACACGAAGACGATATTCGTGAAACGTATGCTGCAACATTCATGAATAAACAGGCATCATTTGATTTGGCTATAAAAAACAATCTCGACACGGCCTTAGTATGGAACTTTATTCAAAAAAGCCGTGGCAATTATTCTGAAATAGCTGATTTTATTTCTAAATCATCAGAAATAAAATATGATTATACCCTTCCGTTGCTCGAATCGATTGCAGAAAAAGATTTGCGCGACACGGAATCAGAAATTTTATTGTCGCATATTCAACATTCATTTACTCATGCAGGAACACTTCCCGAATCGAACAGGGAGCTTTTTATAAGCTATGTGCTCAATCCAAGAATTGCAAATGAAAAACTGACAGGTTATAAAAACTTTCTTCAAAATGCTTATAGAGAAGAATTTATAGGCAAAACAAAACAGGATATAAACCATTTGGTAAACTGGATTAATACTGAGATTACAATAAATAATAATGCAAATTATTACAACGTTCCGGTTACAGCAAAAGGTGTATATGAATTAAAAGTATCCGACAGTTATTCCCGCGATTTGTTTTTTGTTGCTGCATGCCGCAGTTTTGGAATACCTTCACGATTAGAGCCTGCAACTAAAGTGCCTCAATATTTTGACGGTAAATGGGTTGATGTAAATTTTATACAACAGAACGAAAAACAATCAAAAGCTGTTGGAATACTGAAACTTAAAAACAGTTCAGATAATGAAATCGCTCCATTGTACCGTGTACATTATGCTTTATCGAAATTTGAAAACGGGAAATGCAATACCCTTGATTACGGCTGGGATACTCCTTTTGCCGAAATGCCAGCAGAAATAGGGCTCGAAGGAGGAAACTATTTGCTCATTACCGGGAACAGGCAACCCGATGGAAGTGTATTAACCTCGATGCAGTTTTTCAATATAAAAGAAAATGAAACAAAAGAAATAACACTTCAGCTAAGGAAAAATGCACAACCCCTGGTGGAATTAGCCGGATTCGTAATTCCTGAAACACTTGAAACTGTTGAAAATAAAACAATATCAATAAACAAAAACGATATAAGCATTTTGGGATGGATAGACTCCGGGAAAGAGCCTACAAAACACACACTTAAAGATATTGGCGCAATTTCTCCGGCTTTTGGATTATTGAATTGTAAAATTTATTTATTAGGGAGCAAGGAAAATATATACAAATCTATTATTTCAGATTATAACTTACCTGAATCCACTCTTTTGATTAACGACCAGAACCTGGAATTGTTAAAATCACTTAAACCGGAGAATGTTAATTTGCCTTTATTTATCGTGGTTAAGGATAATAAAGTGTATTATATTTCCGAAGGCTACCAGATTGGAATTGGGGAGCAACTGATAAAAACAATAAAGAAATTGGAATAATTACCCTTTAAACGGGTAAGAATGCCCGTTTAAAAATCCAACAATATAAGTATCATGGCCTTATTTCTCCATACAAATCCATATAGATATGGTTTTGGAGTAGTTTGAATTTATTGATTTCGAACTGAACAGTACTCCTTGAAACAGTACGTATAAGCCCTTCGTTTTTTAAGGTATAGTAATCGTTCGTGTTTTTTATCTGGCCCGACAGTTGTTTCGACAGCAGGGTTATATTGCTTAAAATCCCTGTTAAATAGGCATTCCACAAACCCAACGCCAGTGTATTTGCCTGAATATCGGTATCGGTACTGTCTTTTACAAAATCTATTGTTGACTGATAATTATATGATCTCACGGGAAAATCATAGTTCCCGGGGCCATAAATTGATGAGATATCAAAATTTTTATTTACTCTTCTGAAATTATATTGTGCATAATCGGGGAAGGAATCGTCTGTTTGTTTCGAATCGCTGATTGAAAGATTAAAAAAATCTATTTTCTCGTTTTTATAGCTTCTTTCGGTAACTATCTGGAGATGTTCGCCTTTTACTTCCAGGGTATCTGTATTTTCGCCCTGATTACTTATTTCAATCAATACAACAGCTTCATTATATTTTGTATAGAATGTATCCATTACCGAAATCGCACCAAGGGTATAAGGCATTACGGCTTTTGAAATTGTAAAATCCTGGAATTTGGTTTCGAACAATTTATTATCGTAAGATTCACGAAGGTTTGTATAATCGTCGGAAATATTACTTATGGTACTATAATTGATTAGCGCGTAAATGGCTTTTGCCCGTAAAAAAGCCTGGTTATATGCATCTTCTCGTCCTAAACCCGGATCAGAAACTCCAACAATTCGGACAGGATTGAGCGATATGGGTTCGAAAAACCAATCGGGAAGTTTTTCAGGAATCAAATCATAAAGTTGTTGGTTATTTCGTTTCTCTGACTCTTCCCCCAACTCTTTGTTAAAAACATTTTCTTCGTATTTGGTTTTATCTTCACCGGGAATTCCCGATCTGTCTTTTTTATTATTCTGAGCTTGGATAAATACTGAAAAAACGATAAAAAATAATGTGCAGGCAAAATATCTCATAAATATAAAATTGGTTCAACGATTCAATTTTTAAAAATACCAAAATAATATTTTCAGATACAATCTTTGAACCAAAAAAACCGGGAAAAGGAAAAAAATCTAAAATCTTGCCCTTAATCCGAGAATAAAATTTCTCCCGGGAGATACTATCCCCGAAGAGTATGGCCGATAGCGAACATCAAAAATATTTTCAACTCCAAGATTTATAGCCAATCCTGATTTTAAATCGTACGAAGCAATAAAATTAAGCGTGTACCACGAAGGAGAATAAGGATTCCCGTTATTATCCGTCGCATAAATCGTTGGCTTATCCTGTTCGCTGGGGGGTAAGTTTTCGTAACTTATTTCCCCGTTATAATTCGCGTAAATTGAAGCTTTCAGATTATTTCCCGAATATGTTAACCGTGTACTTCCAAACAATGGGCCTGCATGGCGCATTGGAACACCATCCTGATCTTCGCCATGAGTATAGTTAATTACAGATTCCAAATTAAAATCAAATGGCAGTTTTAAATTTACAGCAGCATTAAAGCCGTACAGGGTAGCATTATCGGCATTTACCATGGCAAGCACTTTGCTCATTTCGCCTTCGTACAAGATAGAGTCCTGCCCGTTAAAGGTAAAATCGCGACGTACAATAGCGTTGTTTAACAAAGTATAAAATCCCGTGATACGTACACTTGCATAATCAGCAATTTCTTTTTGAACTCCTAAATCAATATTGTAAGCATACTCGGGTTTTAAGTCCTCATTTGGAACAACCACGTTTCCCGGTTCCGATTCAAATATTTTCCCTATATCGTCGAGGTTTGGTGCATGAAACCCCGTTGAAAGGTTAATATTAATTTGCCATTTACCGGTTGGCTTATAAACAAATCCTAATGAACCATTAAGAGCGCTATTGCTTACACGAATCTCATCAAATGGGAAATCGAAAAAGGTAGTGTCTTCGAGAACAGAGTATAAGCTTACATAGTTAAATCGGATTCCTGCAATAGTTGTAAACTTCTCGCTGAAATTTTCTTTATAGCTCATATACGCTGCCAATGTTGAGTAATTATTTATTCCATCGGGATAGCGTGTATCAGCTGGCGATTTTATACCTGTAGCTAAATCATTTACAAATGCAGTAGATGTTACAGAGTTATAAACAGCCTCTATACCGTAAAATAACTGGTTATCGCGTTTCAGGTTTTTATCGAAATCAAGATTTAACGAGTAAGCTCCAACCTGTTCTGTTCGTACAAAAAGTTCATCGCTCCTGAATTTGCGATCATTACGGCTTTCTTCGTAATCCTGATAGGCAAGTGTAAATTTTGAATTCGTGAACAAGATATTGGATTTATGGTAATTCACATTTAACGAATGCATCATCCATTTTTGCGGGCCATAATACCAGTCGCCATAACGTAATGCCCCATTTTTATACTCAATAAGTTTATCGTACCGGGGAACGTCAGATAACCGGGAATAGTGAAAAGCATAAACAAAATCAAGGTTGTTGGATGCGCTGAACCGGACTTTCTGCATAAAATTAATTTGGTTGTATCCCGACTCAACCTGTTTGTCGGGATCACTGTTGGCAACCACAGAATCAATTCCATTTATTTTTGTTACATATTCGGGCCGCTGGTACTCATCAAGCTGATGACTTCCCATTTTCAAGTCATCAAAATCGCTATATGTAATACTCGAAAGAAAACCCCATTTTTTAGTTCCTATATTAAAATCAAGGTGTCCTGTTTTTTCGTTATTTGCTGATGAATAGCGGGTTAACGCGTTTCCTGTAAATTCAGTTTTCTCGTTTGATGTTAATTTTACCCGTTTGGTATGAAAATCCATGACTCCGCCAAGCGCGTCGCTTCCGTAAGTAACTGAACCCGGCCCAAAAATTACTTCGCTGTTTTCAATAGCATTTGCATCGAGTGAAAGTACATTTTGCAAATTGCCTTCACGGTAAATCGCGTTATTCATTCTAACATTATCAATAACAAGCAATATTTTGTTTGTTGAAAAACCCCGGATCATGGGACTTCCTCCTCCCAACTGGCTTTTCTGTACAAATACTTCGTTCGATTTAGCCAATAAATCGGCCGATGTTTGCGGGTTATCGAACTCTATTTCTTTTTGAGAGATTACAGATATTTTATTGGGTACTTCTTTTTTATCCTGCTCCCACCGATATGCTGAAATTACATATTCTTCAAGCTCAATGATTTCTTTCTCAAAATAAATAACTAACCCTGCCTGTATAAGCTGCTGTTTCGAAAACTTGATTCTTTTATACGAAGGGTGTTGGAAATAAATGATATCATCTGTTGCAAAAGCATCAATAACTACTCTTCCCTGTTCATCGGAAAGTGCCGATATTTTCTTTGTTTTATTAAATAATGCAACATTTGCAACGGGTTCGTTGTTTTCTACATCTAGTATTTGTATTATTTGAGATTTCACGGGAAATGAGACAATCAAAAATAAAACGATAAAACACGGGATTCTTAAAAAATGCTTCATAATATGGTTAAAAAATAAGGGTCAAATTTAGTCTTTGATTTAAAATTTCATCACAGGTTTAAACAAATAACCTGCAAATTTATGTTTAACTGATTAAAAAATTTTACTTATGGAATTAATTTTAATAAATTTGATCGCTTCCTAAATCTTCGATAATTATATGTTTAAGAAAATCTCCATAATCACCCTGATAGTTATTATTCTGGGTTCTGCTATTTATAGTATCTGCTATATCAGGAACCAGCGATTTCCAAGTTTTGAAATAACAAGGGCCATTCCCATTGATGCAATTTTCATTACCGAAAGTAGCGGAATACTTGATAAATTAGTATTAATGCAAAAAGACAATGAGATTTGGAAAGAACTTAAACAATTACCCGGTTTTAGCCAGTTTGATTCCGACATTTCATTTCTTACCACGTGGGCTGCCAAAAATCAACTGGTTTTCGATTTAATTAATCAAAATAAAATCCTGATTTCTGCACATAAATCAGGAAATAGCAACCTGGGTTTTTTATACTTTATCCACCTGAATAATGTACGCGACAAAAAGGTAATCCTTGAATTGATAAACCAACAAATACAAGCAAAAGAAACGATTGAAAAACGGAATTACAATAACACGGAGATATTTTCAGTAAATGTAAAAAATCGGGCAAATAAAAAATTACATTTTAGTTTTTACAGGGGAATTTTAATAGCAAGCTCATCACCCGTGCTGGTTGAAAGTGCTTTAAAACAAGCCGATGCGGGCGAATCACTGGCAAACGACCCCGGGTTTACCAGGGTATCAAAAACCGCGGGAAAGAATGTTGATGCCGCCTTGTACATCAATTTTCACCATCTTCCCCAGGCTGTTTCTCTGGCATTAAACCGGGAATACATGCAACAGGTATTAAATTTCACAAACTTCGGCAATTGGGCAGAACTTGATCTCAGTATTAAAAAAGATGCCATATTACTTAACGGGTTTACATTTAGCAACGAAGTGCTTAATAATTACCTGAATATTTTTTTAAAACAAGACGCCATTGATCACCAGATGAATAAGATACTTCCATCAAATACATCTGTTTTTGCTTCGTTTGGGATAAGCAATAACGAGCTTTATTTAAAAAGTTATAAAAAATATCTCGAAAAATCGGGAAAAATTAATTCGTACCGGTTTGTAATTGATAAATATATCAATCACTATGCAATTGATCTGGAAAAAGAATTTTTTAATATTATCGATCAGGAAATTGGTATTGCTTTCACGGAAATTGAAGATACAAACCTTTACGAAAACTCATTTATTGTAATGCGTGTAAAAGCAAAAAGCCTTGCACAGAACTCTGTAGAATCAATGCTTACACGAATATCCGAAGTTGACAATGTAAAAAAGGCCAACTATATTCAGAAATTAAAAATTGATAAGGAAACTGTTTATACAATTTATTCATTCCCCGTGAAAAATATTTTTGAAACATTTTTCGGGAGTATTTTTTCAGGAATTGAAAACAAATACTGCACATTTATCGACAATTATATCGTGTTTAGCGATTCAAAAAATGCACTTTCTAAATTTGTACATGCCAATATACTTAAAAAAACTCTCGATACCGATGTTAAATTTGGCCGGTTTTCGGAATACCTGTCGTCAAAATCGAATTTTTATTTTTACGCAAACATGTTCCGCTCGCCTCTTTTTATATCAAACTACCTGAACGACAGCCTGCAACTTGGACTAAATAAAAACATTGAAAGTTTTAAAAAATTCCAGGCTTTCGCCATTCAGTTCAGCAAGAGCAACAATATGATTTACAATAACCTGTTTTTAAAATACATCCCCGATTCTAAAGCAGAAGCAATAACAGTTTGGGAAAGTCACCTCGACACGGTTATAGACTTTAAGCCATGCCTGGTTACAAATCATTATTCCAAAGAAAATGAAGTATTTGTGCAGGATGTAAATAATAAAATTTATTTAATTAATAAGGTTGGAAGAATTTTATGGAGGATACAATTAAACGAAAAAATTAACAGCAACATTTACCAGGTTGATTTTTATAAAAACGGGAAGCTCCAGCTGTTGTTTAGTACAGAATCTCAAATCCACCTGATAGACAGAAACGGAAATTATGTTGAACGTTATCCCGTAAAACTAAGGTCAAAAGCTACTGCCGGACTTTCAATATTCGATTATGAGAAAAACCTTGATTACAGGTTGTTTATTCCCTGCACAAATAAAAACATTTATGCATACGACATCCGGGGAAACCTTGTTAATGGCTGGGCTTTTGAACAATCCGACAACCTGATTTCAACTCCCCCTGAGCATTTTAAAGTAAATACAAACGATTATATTGTTTTTGCAGATAAATTCAGAATGTACATCTTAAATCGCCGTGGCGAAGAACGGTTAAGGATTAAAAATCAATTCATGAAATCGAAAAACAACAAGTTTTTCTTAGATACAGGAACCGAGAAAGAAAGACTTATAACAACAGATACTTCAGGAACAATTAAATTAATTTATTTCAATGGCTCTGTTGAGGAAAAACAAATCCGGAAATTCTCATCAAATCACTTTTTCGATTTTCAGGATATAGATGCTGACGGGCTTAAAGATTATATTTTCCTCGATAACAAATCGCTCGAAATTTATAACCAGGAAGGCAAAACAATATTTACATATAATTTCAGCAACCCGATTACCGATCCTCCCCTGTATTATTACTTTTCCTACGACGACAGAAAAATCGGAATAGTTTCAAGGGATACAAACGAAATATTTTTAATAAACAACGACGGAACAATTTATAATGGTTTTCCGTTAAACGGGAGCACGTTATTTACAATAGGGTTTCTTGGAAATTCAGGATCACAGTTTAATCTTGTTGTAGGAAGTAAATCAAATTTTTTGTATAATTATTCAGTAAATTAGTAAACGAAATAATTGAATCATGAGTCGATTTAAAAAAATAAACCCGGTAAAAGCAATAGCAGTTCTGCTCGTTGCATTCCTGTTTACTCAATGTATGCACGATGAGTTTCAGTTCGACAAATTAATTACCGAAGTAGAGGTTGAAGCAGGTTTTTTCTCTCCCCTGGCTTATGGCTCTTTAACCATCAGCGATTTAACAAATGATCTCGACAGCACTGAAGGCTTACAAACTTATCCCGACGGCTTGCTTTACTTTTCGTTTACCGATTCTCTCTTATCATATATTTCAGAAGATATCCTTACAGTCCCCGACCAGGATTTCTTCCAGTATTTTATCGAAGCCGATTTTTTCTTTCCGCCCTTGTGGGATACTACAACACTTGACAGGACTGAAAGTTTTCCTTTTTCGTTTAGTAATGATGAACAAATCGACAGCATTTATCTCGACGCAGGAACAATGACTTTTGCAATAAATTCCGACTTCCAGCATACAGGAATTATTGTAATTACCTGCCCCAATATCCGTTTAGCAGGCGTTCCTTTTTCACGCACAATATTAATTGATAACCCGGATGGAACATTCTCCACAAACCAACAATATCCACTTGACGGGTATGTTGTTGAACTTGTCGATTCTATTGGTTCCATGTTTTTACCTGTTGATTTTCACGTGGAGTTATACCGGGAAGGAATGAACCCTGTCAACATTGGCGATCAGATTGAGATTATTGCCACAATTACAAATCTCGATTTCGAAGCTGTATTCGGGTATATTGGCAATTACGAACTGTTGAGCAGTACCGATTCGCTCGAATTGCCTGTTTTTGAAAATAATTTTTTTGAAGGAACACTCGAATTCGAAAACCCTCAACTGAATTTAATTGTTCAAAACTCATTCGGGGTACCTGTTGAAGCCAGCATCTCTCGTTTTACAGGATTTAACAGCGATGGCGACTCAATCCCGCTTAATCTCGATGCATCGGCTAACCCGATTCTTTTTGAATTTCCTTCACTTGCCGAATACGGGCAAACAAAAGAAACAATTTGGTCAATCAATGGTACAAACTCTTCAATTTCAGATTTTCTTGAATTTTTGCCATCTTCAATATATTACAATATTGCCGCTTCTTCAAATCCCGACGGCGAAGGTGATGATTACAACTATGTATCAGATGCCAGCCGTATAGATGTAAACCTGGAACTTGTTTTACCAATCTGGTTTAATACCAACAGCCTGGCATTAATGGATACCATGGAGCTGGATATGAGCAATATTGGTGAGAACTCCGAACTTATTAAACAGGTAAATATCTTACTCGAAGTGGCAAATGGATTGCCTGTTGATATTGAATTCCAGCTTTATTTTACCGACTCACTTTACAATCATGTTGATACTCTCTTTGGGCCGGCTCAACAACCAATTGTTTTAGCAGGGCAACTGGATGAAAACGATATAGTTCAATCCCCGAGAACAAAAGCCACTCTCATACAATTCACGGGCGATGAAATTAAAAATTTTGAAAATGTTCGTAATGCAATATTCAGGGCTGGCTTAAAAACTGCCGAATATGATTCGGGTATCAGTGTTAAAATTTTTGATTATTACACAATTGATTTTAACCTGAGCATTGACGCGGATTTAAAAATTAACTCCAACGATATAGATTAATAATGCCGACAATCATGAGCAAAAAATATATCTACAAACTGTTTATAGGAATTATTTTAACAGTCTTTATTTCGGAAATAACACGGGCACAAAACAGCCAGACATTGTATTACATGAACAGGATTCCGCAATCAACCCTGATGAACCCGGCCATTCAGCCAACATGTAATTTTTTCCTGGGTTTGCCTGTTGTTTCATCTATACAGATGGGTGCAGGGAATAACCAGTTGGCATTAACCGATGTTATAATGAAACACCCTGTAAATGATTCATTAATTACTTTTTTACATCCCGATGCTGAATTTGACAAATCAGATTTCCTGGGAAAACTGGATGAAAACAATTTCTTTTTCGAAGATTTTCAAACCGATTTATTATCATTCGGATTCAGGGTAAATACCTGGTATTTCTCGTTTAACCTTTCTGAAAAAATGTCGCTTTCAATAAATTATCCAAAAGACTTGCTGGTGTTGGCTCTCGAAGGAAACGAGAGTTTTATGAATCAAACAGCCGATTTAAGTATGCTCGGGGTAAACATGCTGTTTTACCGTGAATATGGGCTTGGTGTTTCCAAACAGATTAATCCGAATTTAACAATAGGTATTCGGGGAAAAGTATTGTTCGGGCATGTGGCCGCGGTTACCGACAATAAGTCGCTGGGATTTTATTCGAGCCGCGATTCACTCTATATAAATGCAAATACAATTGTAAATACCTCATCGCCAATGATTGCTAAAACAAATGCAGATGGCGAATTTGATGGTTTTGATGTTCCTTCATATATTGAAAACTCAGAAACGGATTCATTAATAGACCTGGCTTTAGCTCATCAAAATATGGGCCTCGGGATTGATCTGGGAATATATTACAAACCCATCGACAAATTAGCACTTTCGTTAAGCATAGTCGATTTAGGATATATTAAGTGGAATAAAGATGTAACAAATCTCGAACTAAATGGTGATTTCACATTTAAAGGGATTGATGCAGGCGAACAAATTACCAACGACAGTATTGATGATCCGTTTCAAATAATTGTTGATTCGCTCGAAAATAGTTTTAAAATTTCAAATAAGTCGGAAAGTTTTACTTCCGGGCTTGGTACAAAAGTATATTTTGGAGCATCATGGCTTGTTTCAAACAAATTCGATCTGAGTGTTTTATCACGCACTTACTTTTACAACGACAATATAAACCAGGCTTTTACCTTTTCTGCAAATGCAAGGCCTGCACGCTGGTTAACAACATCGGTGAGTTACTCTATTATGAATGGTACCTACAACAACATTGGTTTTGGCCTTGTACTTGGCGGAGCTCCCTTGCAACTGTATGTTATTACCGATAATGCATCGGCAGCTCTGTGGGGACAAAACACTTCATCGTTTAATTTCCGCTTTGGATTGAACGTAAACATCGGGTGCAGGAAAAAATCGAAAGACAAAGATTTACCATTATTAAGGAGAGGCTTTTTCTAAAAAATTAAAAATATAATCTTGTCTTATAATTTTAAAACTATTCAAAATGCATTGATAATCATTTAGTTTGTTTTAAAAAAGTTCCATGGGTTAACCTGCCTTTGGCAGGAGCTCAATCTTTGTAGAAGATTCGATTAATGAAGAAAAGCGCACCAACCACAAAATTTTTAGATGTAAATCAGCTATGTGGTGCGCGATGTATATAGCAATGAGTAATGATTCTCAAGTATTTTGTATTTGTACCATCGCGCATCAAGAAAACCTCGTAACATCGAATAACATAGTACTGATGCGCAGATATAAACAAGATAATTTTTCTATAAAGATTGTGCTCCTGCCAAAGGCAGACAAGCCGCTGGAGCATAAACATTAAAATATATAGAAATAAATCAGGCTTATATCGAACTCACGTAAATAAGAATACTATCGTGCTTACAGCACTTTCAATTTATACATTTAACTGTTTTTTACCTTACTTTTGCCCCTATGGGGCTATTGTTTAGTTCCATTAGAACTAAAGTATGGTAAAAACTATACAAATAAAAAAAGTAAGCCCGATACGGGCGATAGAAACACAGATCCCTTTATATTTCAGTATATAATTAAGATATTAAAAGATTTTCCCGGACAATAAAAATTAAGAATATAAACTACCCCAAAATTCGTCATATATAAATTTTCAGAAACAGCTTTAACCCGGTATTTCATATATTTTTTTAATCCTCCCAAACCCCTTTATGAAAAAATGGGGCTTTTTGTTTTATACTTTTTTAAAGGGAAAAAAATTTCAGAATTTTTCGACTGCCAAATAAAACAAGTCTAAAATTATAAAAACACAAAACCGAGCATGCATCCTTGTAAATATTTACATATCAGCATATTAAATCATGCATAATGTATCTCGTCCCGGGCTGTTCGAAAATTGGTCGAAAAAATTTTCGTTTTATTCAACATAAAAATTATCTTTAATTTTTTAAATAAATTTTACAAGCTGCAAAAGTTTTCTAAACAAGCTGTAAAATAACAAGGAACAAATTGTTTTATATAATAACCTAAAATTTTTATTATGAAAAGACTTGCATTTTTACTTATTGGAATAGCTTTATTCCCTCTTTTTTCACATGCCGGAGGTATTGTAACCAATACCAACCAGAGTGCAGCATGGGTTCGTATGTTTGCCCGCGATGCTTCAACTGGTATTGACGCTGTATATTTTAACCCTGCAGGGTTGGCAAAATTGGAAAATGGTTTGTATGTTTCACTCAACGAACAAATGGTAATCCAAAACAGGTATATTTCATCAGATTACCCATATTTAAACGAGAGTGATTACGAAGGTTCTGTATTTGCACCTATTTTCCCGGGTATT
This sequence comes from Bacteroidetes bacterium GWB2_32_14, assembly GCA_001768235.1. Classification (GTDB taxonomy): domain Bacteria; phylum Bacteroidota; class Bacteroidia; order Bacteroidales; family UBA12077; genus UBA12077. The sequence goes on along the minus strand of MENK01000027.1, from coordinate 83,826 downwards.
TATTTAGCATATAAATATGGAAAGTTTGCTTTTTCAGTTGGTATCAATCCAATTGGTGGCGGTGGCAGCGCTGTATTCGAAAACAGTTTACCAATATTTGAAATGGGAGTTTCTGATTTAGTACCCGGATTAACTGCAAGAGGCTTACCCACAACTGAATATAGCATGAATGCTAATTTAGACGGAAGTTCTGTTTACTGGGGTTACCAGGCTGGTATTACCTATTCAATAAACGACATGATTTCAATTTATGCAGGTGCTCGTTATGTTTCTGCTAAAAACACATATCAGGGTAGTTTAACTGATGTAATGATTAATACTGCACACCCGACTTATAACCCTACTTTAGAGATGATTTCTGCTCCTGAATTCTTTGCTAATTTATCTGCTGATGCAACAACTGCTGCAACTAGTCTTCAAAGCATATCTGACGCAAGTTATGGATCACTTACTTTAGATCAGGCACATACTTTCGCAATTATTAATGATGCACAATATGCTTCTCTTGCTGCTGGATATAATTCATTAGGACTAAATCCAGCTGTAAATACAATTGACGAAGGTATTGCACCTTTTACTGCTTCATCACAAGAAAGTGCTGTAAGAGCAATGCTTTTAGCTGATCAGGAAAATGTTGACATTGAGCAAACAGGTTCCGGTATAGCTCCAATTGTAGGTGTTAACCTTAGTTTTGAAAAGTTAAATATTGGGATGAAATATGAATTCAGAACTAAAATCGAATTAGAAAATAATACTAAAAAAGATTTTATAGTAGGTTATGATGCTGCTACCGGAACTCCAGTTGGGATGTTTCCAGACGGCGAAAAAGTTAGAAGTGATATGCCTGCCATGTTCTCAATAGGTGCCGATTATAAATTAACTGAAAAATTCTCAGTTGCTACCGGTTTTCATTATTATTTCGATAAAGGCGCTAATTATGGCAAACAAATTAATGGCGAATACGTGGATAATGACATGGTAATTAACAAGGGATTATGGGAATTTTCATTGGGTTTACAGTACAACATTACCGAAAAGCTGCTTGTTAGTTGCGGGTACTTACATACTCAAATCGGGGTTAAAGAAGTTTACCAGTCTAACTTGAGCTACACCAATTCATCAAATTCAGTAGGTTTGGGTGGTGCATATAAAGTAACTCCAGGTATTGAATTAAATCTCGGTATTGGTTACACAACCTATGAAACTTTTGAAAAGAATTTCGAACATGATTTAGGTGGCACTGGAACAATGATTCCTGTTGTTGAATCTTATGACAAAGACAATTTATTCATCGCTCTCGGCCTTGATTTCAAATTGTTTGGCAAAAAATAACCTGTAATTATAAATACACGTTTAAACCCTCCTGAAACGGAGGGTTTTTTTGTATCTTGATTAATAATTTTGAAGAATTGAATCTCTAAAAGAGCCGTTCTTTATAATAAATAAACAGTATGCTTGATAAATCATTGTTAAATCTGAATTTTATTGAGATTACTAGTTTTCAATAACTCTAATAGAACTCCAATATTTTTTAATATCTTCGTTTTTTATATTTTTGAAATTCAAATAATGAATTTTCTATACTTAAAAACTTATAAGTTTATATTATGAAATCTCTTAAAGCAATTCTATTTTCAATATTTTTAATAAGTTTAACTTTAATTTCTTTTGCTCAAGCTGAAAGACACGATTTTATGGTTGGGGGAAGTATGTCTTATAATAGTTCCAAAATATCATGGGCTGCAGATAATTTTGAGCATGGAGAATTTTCTAGAGATAAAAGTTTTAATTTTAATCCAACAATTGGTTTTTTCCCAGTTAAAAGACTTGGATTAGGTATTAACTTCGATTACAGCTACTTTAGTTCGGTAGAATTAGAAGATGGTAATGATGGCAATTATAATACAACTTCCTACCAAATAGGTCCTTTTTTAAGATGTTATATTGGAAGTGGAATTGTTAAACCAATAGTTCATCTCAACATAAATACTGGCAATATTAATTATACTGAAGAAGGTGAAGATGACATTGATGAAAATGCGTCAATTACAAGCTTTACTTTAGCTCTTGGTGCAGGTTTCTTTTTTAATGATCATGTTTCATTGGACTTAAAAGCTAATTACTCCTATTCAGAAATAAAGCCTAAAGAAGAAAATGAATCTAATTTCAAAAATCTTAACAATGGAATAGGCTTTGATATTGGTTTTCAAATATTTTTATAATATCTCTGTGACACTCTGTGTGAAAACTTTGTGGTATAAAAAATAAACCACTGAGCAAAACAGAGATAAAAAAGAGTTACTCAGAGAAGATGATTCAAAAAAGGAATAATCAACCATTCCATTATAAGCTGGATAAGTGTTTTGAAAATTTCTAATTTATTAACTTTAAAATTATCAATTTATTTATGAGAAATTTACTTTTAGCATTATTTGGAATGCTATTGTTCCATTCAACATTTAGCCAAATTTACGAATACCCCATAGCAGCAAAACAAAGTCATGAAGATTTAAAAATTAATACAATTGAAATAACTACCGAATATACCATTATCCATTTAAGCATAACAAACCAACTGAATGCCGGCGGCTGGTTTTGTGCCGGCAATTCCATTTTATTAAAGAATTCAAAAGGATCAGAAATCTATCAACTTACACGTTCCGAAAATATTCCTGTTTGCCCCGACAAATATGAGTTTAAAAGCAAAGGAGAAGTTTTGGAATTTATTCTTTACTTTCCTCCTATTCATAAAGATATTAAATTCCTCGATTTAATCGAAAATTGCGACGAAGCCTGCTTTTCGTTCGAAGGTATAATCCTTGATAACGAACACAATAAAAAGATTCTGAAACTCGAACAAGCAATGGAGTTATACTCAACCAGCCGTTTTGCGGAGAGTGTACCGCTCTTTAAACAAGTACTTGAAGGGAAACAAACTATTGAATCACAAATTTTTGGCCTTTCATATTACTATTTGGTTTTATCGTACCACAAAATAAATGATAAAACAAATACAGATTATTGGTATAAGGCTTTACAAAATTCAACAGTTCCATTAAAAGAAGAATTCATTAAGGAGTTGAATTTACAACTGGGTTATTAATTTGAATTCCAAAATTGCTTTGCTGATTTTAATATATATTACCGTTTTTATAAAATAAAGGAAAAATTCTTTTATAAAATTGTCTGATGAAATAAAAATAGTATGCTCTATTTTCAATCTTTACTACACTAAATCTAATTATCGTCCCGCTTGGGCAGGTAAACAATGAAAATACAAGCAATTTAATAATCTATTTTTTACAGTAATCTGCTTGATAACAAAAATAAATCATTTAGCAATCCTCTTCGGGAATCCAAATTAAAAATGATTTCCGAAGGAAAGGTTGATCAACTGTTTTATTGGAGCCAGCTTATTTTTTCAGGAAAATAGAAATTACCCTCCGTGTGTGCTAAAAACACCCGAGACATGAAGCTCTTTAGGATTCATGCAGATTACCGGTATGGGCGATTTGTTTAACATTTGTTGTGCAAAGCTTCCCAGAACAAAATTTGAAACATCTACAACTTGTTCTGTCATTATGGAAATCATGCTGGCTTTTACTTTTTCTGCATAATCAAGAATAATATCGGTATGATTTGCTCCGACAAGCATTTCTTTTGAGTTTTTAATTCCCCGGCTTTCTAAATATTCGCAAACCTGAGATGCATAGGCATTTAATTTTCTTACAGCATCTTCGGACTGGTAAGACGTTACTGTTACAACATGAACTTCTGCTCCAAACCATTTGGCTACATCAGCAGTAAATGGTACTTTTTGACGTGTATCAACTGTAATATCAAGAGGCAGGACAATTTTTTTAATTGTATGAGGCAGCTTGCTCCCTTGCATTGTAATTACAGGCCTTTTGGTTGCTGAAACAATTTTAAAAGCATTGCTGCCAATAAAAAACTGCTCAAATCCCGATGCGCCATGTGTTGATCCAACAATAAACGATTCTTCGAACGATTCGGCCTGGTTTACAACTTCCCTGTAAATTCTTCCCGACTTGATTATATATCCAAGTTTAATTGATTTTGGAAGCAGTGGCTGATATGTTTTAACAATTTCTTTAAACTTTTTCTCGGCAAATTTATACTCTCCATCTTTTGTTCCGGGATTATAATCAAGACTTTTTTTCTGAATATAAACCATTTGTATTTCACATTCAATTTTTTTTGCAATAAGGATAGCTAATTCAAGTCCTTTTAACGCTTCTTCTGAAAAATCTACAGGGACAATAATGTGGTACATAATGCCAGGTTTTAGAATTTTATACTAATTAACGCTATTTTTCCGAAAATTGAAAATTTTTTTTATGCTAGTTGTAAACTCTGAGTTACTCGTTTTAAAACAATAAAAAAGATGGACAATTCCTATTATCCATCTTTCTTATTAACGTAGAAAAATTTCTTTTAAATTATTTTTGTTTGAAAAAAGCTCTTTCAAAGATTAAAATATACAGAACACCAATTGTTATGGCTGAATCGGCGAGATTAAATACCGGCCTGAAAAATATAAAAGGTTGATTTGCCAGGAAAGGAAACCAATCGGGATATTGTCCTTTAAGAACAGGGAAATAAAGCATATCAACAACTCTTCCCTGGAGCCATGTTGAATAGCCTCCTTCTTGTGGCAAAAACGTTGCTAATTTGTAATAACTTTCGTCGAATACAACACCATAAAAAACACTATCGATAATATTCCCTAATGCTCCTGCCATAATAAGGGCAATACTAAAAATGAGCATCTTGGGAGCATTTTCTTTTATTAAATGGTTTAAATACCAGCCAATACCAATTACAGCCAATATCCTGAAAAGGGTTAAAATAACTTTACCACTTTTACCCCAAAGCTCCATTCCAAAAGCCATTCCGTTATTTTCGGTAAAATGAATAATAAACCAATTCCCTAATATTCGGTATTCCTGGCCAAGTGTCATGTTGGTTTTAATCCATATTTTTAAAACCTGATCAAGAAGCAGAACAATTAGTATAATTACAATCGATTTTTTTGTAAGAGAGTTCATAATGTATTTTTTTGGTGTGTAAATCTAAAAAAAATGATTGAATCTTTTTATTGATTCAATCATTATAATTATGAATATATGAAAATAAAAATTCCTTACCGTTGATTTTGTTTGGCTTCAATACTCAATGTAGCATGAGGAACAGCGCGTAAACGTTCTTTTGAAATAAGTTTACCTGTTTCGCGGCATATTCCATACGTTTTATTTTCAACACGAACTAATGCAGCCTTTAAATGTTGAATAAATTTTAGTTGTCGTTGTGCAAGTCGCCCGGCTTCTTCTTTTGAAAGTGTAGCAGCTCCTTCTTCCAGCACTTTAAAGGTTGGCGATGTATCTTCAGTATCGTTACTTTCACCATGAGTTATGGTGTTTTTTAAAATTTCATAATCTTGTTGTGCCTTTTCAAGTTTCTGAAGAATAATTTCTTTAAATTCCGCCAACTCTTCATCTGAATACCTAGTCTTTTCCGCCATGTTCTTCAATTTTTATAGTTGAGTTAAAGATAGCAAAATTTTTTATTGAAAAAAGAAATTGCTATTTTATCTTTATTATTTTAATCCTTGTTTTTATTTCTTCATCTATTTCTACTAAAATTGCTGTATTTTGATCAAATTTTTCAACCAGTTCTATTGATTTCGCGAGGGTTTGTGTTCCAATATATTCTTTATGCTTTTCAATAGCAGAATTGATTAAATCATGTTTCTGAATTTGAATAAGAATCTTATCCGTAACATCAAAATTACTTTCTTTTCGTAAATTCTGAATCCTGTTTATAAATTCGCGTGCAATTCCTTCTTCTCTCAATTCCTCTGTAACCAAAATATCAAGAGCAACAGTAAGTTTTCCGTCGGTTGCAACAAGCCAGCCGGGAATGTCTTCTGATGCAATTTCCACATCTGTAAGTGTAAGCAAAATATTTTCGTTAGCAATAATTATATTAAATTTTTCTTCTCTTTCAAATTTCATAATATCAGCCTGTGTCATTTGAGAAACCACCTGTGATATTTCTTTCATCTGTTTACCATACTTAGGACCCAGCTCTTTAAAGTTAGGTTTTATCTTCTTAACAAGAATGCCTGTTGTATCAGTAATATATTCAACATCTTTAACATTCACTTCGGCTAATACTAAATTCCGAACAGCTTCAAACTTATCTTTTAATGATTTATCCAGGATTGGAATTATCATTTTGCTTAAAGGCTGACGAACACGAATATTTACTTTTCTTCGTAAAGCAAGTGTCATTGAAGATATACGTTGTGCAATATCCATTCTCTCTTCAAGTAACTTGTCTATATAACTTTCGTTGTATTTGGGGAAATTTGCAATATGCACCGATTCGGTCTTATCTTTTCCGGTTACAGTATTTAAGTCGGTAAAAACCTGATCGGCAAAAAATGGTGATATAGGAGCCATTAATCGGGATATGGTTTCCAAACAAGTATATAATGTCTGATATGCAGCAATCTTATCTTTTGAGTATTCGCCACCCCAAAAGCGTTTCCTGTTTAAACGAACATACCAGTTACTTAAATTCTCGGTAACAAAATCCTGAATAGCTCTGCCTGCCCGTGTAGGTTCGTAATTTTCATAATCGTTTTGAACATCTTTTACAAGAGTATTCAACAACGATATAATCCATCGGTCAATCTCGGGGCGCTCATGCACAGGAATTTCTTCTTCGGAATACTTAAATCCATCCACATTTGCATAGAGTGCATAAAAGGAATAGGTATTGTAAAGTGTACCGAAGAATTTTCGTTTAACTTCATCGAGGCCGTTGTTATCAAATTTCAGGTTATCCCAGGGTTGTGCATTGGTAATCATGTACCAACGTAAAGGATCGGAACCATGTTTTTCTATTGTTTCGAATGGATCAACTGCATTACCTAATCGTTTCGACATTTTATTGCCATTTTTATCAAGCACTAATCCATTCGAGATAATATTTTTGAATGCAACTGAGTCGAATAACATGGTTGCAATTGCATGCAAAGTAAAGAACCAGCCCCGGGTTTGGTCAACACCTTCGGCTATAAAATCGGCAGGATAAACCTGGCTGAATGTTTCCTTGTTTTCGAATGGATAATGAATCTGTGCGTAAGGCATAGCCCCTGAATCGAACCAAACATCAATCAAATCCAATTCACGGGTCATTTTCTTTCCGTTACCTGAAACCAGGTAAACATCATCAACATACGGGCGGTGTAAATCTATTTTTTGGTAGTTTTCTTTTGAAAAATTTCCCGGCTCAAATCCTGCAAAAGGATTTTTTTGCATAAACCCGGCTTTTATTGACTTTTCTATTTCGGTATAAAGTTGTTCAACAGAACCTATACAGAGCATTTCCGATTTATCTTCGGTAACCCATATCGGAAGCGGAGTACCCCAGTAACGCGAACGCGAGAGATTCCAGTCCTGAAGGTTTTCAAGCCATTTCCCAAAACGCCCGGTTCCGGTTGATTCCGGTTTCCAGTTGATGGTTTTGTTTAACTCCATCATTCGTTCTTTTAAAGCAGTGGTTTTTATAAACCAGGAATCGAGAGGGTAATATAAAATGGGCTTATCGGTTCTCCAGCAATGCGGGTAATTGTGAACATGTTTTTCGATTTTGAATGCTTTATTTTCTTTTTTAAGCATAACCGAAATATCCACATCAATTGTAGGATCGTTTTCTGTTAATGTTGAATCGTATTCATTTTTTACAAATCTTCCGGCAAAAGGTTTGTATGTTTCTATATTTATATGTTTTGAAACAAAGACAGGGTCTAGATCTTCAATTGGATACATTCGACCTTGCTTATTTACCAGAGGGTGCATCATTCCTTCCTTGTCGTAAACCACAAGTGGTGGAATATTGCTTTGTTTTGCAACACGGTCGTCGTCGGCACCAAATGTTGGTGCAATATGAACTATTCCTGTTCCATCTTCGGTTGTAACATAGTCGCCGATAATTACACGGAATGCTTCCCTCTCGGGTTTTACCCAATCAATAAGTTGTTCGTATTTTATACCTGCAAGATCTTTTCCAGAATATTCGCCAAGTAATTTAAATGGTACTTTTTTATCTCCTTCATTGTAATCTTCAAGTGCAAACTCTTCATATTTTTTATCAAAATGAGAATAAAGCAAATCTTTAGCGAGAACAACCGCAATTGGTTTTCCTGTATATTGATTAAATGAACGTACTTTTACGTACTTTATGCTTTCTCCAACGGCCAGCGCGGTATTCGATGGCAAAGTCCATGGAGTAGTTGTCCATGCAAGAATATAAATATCGGTATCAGTATCTTTGAATAAAAATTCAGACTTTTGGTCTTTGATAACTTTAAACTGGGCAATACAAGTTGTATCCTTAACATCGCGGTAACAACCCGGCTGATTAAGCTCGTGTGTACTCAGTCCTGTGCCTGCAGCCGGCGAATAGGGCTGAATGGTATATCCTTTATACAACAATCCTTTTTCGAAAAGTTGTTTCAATAACCACCACAGTGATTCTATATACCTGTTGTCGTATGTTATATACGGATCGTCCATATTAACCCAATAGCCCATTTTGTGGGTAAGTTCTTCCCACATATCGGTATATTTCATTACTTCTCTGCGGCAGGCATCGTTGTATTCTTTAATAGTTATTTTTTTACCGATATCTTCTTTTGTAATACCCATCATTTTTTCAACGGCAAGCTCAACAGGTAGTCCGTGCGTATCCCAGCCGGCTTTTCGTTTTACTAAAAATCCCTGCATGGTTTTATAACGGCAGAAAATATCTTTTATGGCCCGGGCCATAACATGATGAATTCCCGGAATACCATTAGCCGATGGCGGCCCTTCGTAAAAAACAAAAGTTGGTTTTCCCTGTCGTGTTGTGATGCTTTTATGAAACGTATCATTCTTATCCCATCGCGCAAGTATGTCTTTATTTATCTGCGATAAATCAAACTGTTTATATTCCGGAAATTTTGAACTCATTATTAAAAACTTATTTTTATTGAACTACAATATTTTAAAACGTACAAAGATAGATTTATGAATAAAAAAAAACAACAGAAAAAGAATAGCAATTTTGAAAATGGATTATTTTTTAAAAAATTATTGCTTTGATTCAAATTAAATGGATTATTTAATCTCTTTTTTAAGTGTAAAAACAAAAGATGTTCCTTTATTTACAGAACTTCTTACATGAATTGTCTGGTTATGAGCTTCAATAATGTGTTTTACAATAGCTAATCCTAAGCCTGTTCCACCGGCATTGCGCGAACGGCTTTTATCAACCCTGTAAAAGCGCTCGAAAACACGTGGCAGTTCTTTTTCAGGAATACCTACCCCGTTATCTGTAACTTCGCATAAAATATTTTCGCCCATATCCATAAATGAAACAACTGTTGTTCCTTTTTCTATTCCATAGTTTATCGAGTTTACAATTAAATTTGTAAGCACCCTGTCAACTTGCTCTCTGTCAGCATATATAGGAACAGCTTTATCGTAATTTAAATTAAACTTTAACTGAATATCTTTTTCTTTTGCCCTTAATTCCTGGTCATCGAAAACTTCCTTCACAAGTTCGATAATATCAAAATTTGAATAATTTAATTTCAATTCGCCTGATTCTAATTTTGAAATATCTTCCAAATCCTGAACAATCGAAATCATCCGGTTAATACTTTTCTCCGTTTTCTCAAGATATGTTCTGTTGATTGAAGAATCTTCCAATCCGCCGTCCAGTAAGGTTAAAACATATCCCTGAATATTAAATATAGGAGTTTTTAATTCGTGCGATACATTCCCTAAGAATTCTTTCCTGTATTTTGCAAGTTCTTTTAGTTGAGCAATTTCTGATGTTTTGTTGTTTGCCCAGGTTTCAACTTCTTTGTTTACTTCATTTATAATATCTTTTTCTTCAAGGCCTTTTTTTAAATCATTTTCGGGAATATTTAAATTATGTATGGTTTTATAAATCGGGTTTATTTTTTCAAAGATAAAGCTTGTAAGTAAGTAGCTAACAAGAATATAAATGACTATAAAAATAAGCATTAATGAGAAAATCAAAGGCAAAATAAAACTCGTGGCTATTGAGTAATAAAAAACAACAAGAGCAATTCCGGCAATTAACGAAGAAATAACCGCGATAATTATTGCCATTTGCCTGGGGGAATAGGTTCTCATTGTTTAATCGTTTTTAATGAATAAAAGCCCCATTTTTTAATGAGGCTTTTACAACTGTTTTTCAAATTAGTTACTTGCCCAATTGTTGCCTGACAATTTTTGCAACATATTTTCCAATAATATCGAATTCCAGATTTACCACCGTTCCGACTTTAAACTGGTGAAAATTTGTAATATCGTAAGTAAAAGGAATAATTGCCACTTCGAATGATTTTTCTTTTGAATTTACAACGGTTAAACTTACCCCGTTAACAGATATTGAGCCTTTTTCAACGGTCATATAATCTTCTTTTGACGGAGTATATTCGAAAGTAAAATACCAGCTTCCATCGGACTCTTTAATCCTGGTGCAAACAGCTGTTTGATCAACATGCCCCTGAACCATGTGCCCGTCGAGCAAGCTGTCTATACGCATACTTCGCTCAAGATTTACCTTGTCCCCAAGTTGTAATAATCCCAGGTTCGATTTTTCTAATGTTTCCTGAATGGCTGTAACAGTAAATTCTTTTTTTGCTTTATCAACTTTAACAACAGTTAAGCATACGCCATTATGGCAAACACTCTGGTCGATTTTTAACTGATCGGCAAATGAGCTGTTCATTGTAATATGCAGGTTGCCTTTATCTTTTTCGAGTTTTACTACTTTGGCTGCTTCTTCTACTATTCCTGAAAACATAGTGATTTTTTTTAGTATTTAATTTTGCGAATTTATGAAGAATTGTATTGAATACAAAGTTAATTTATTGTTAAGCTTTTACTATAGTGATTATTTTAACGTAGTTTTGTTAAACAAAACAGATTGGAATTGGTTTATTTTATGTAATTATGATTGACACACGAATAATAGAATTTATAAAAAAACATCACGTTTTAACTCTTGCCTCATCGAATCAGAATATTCCGTATTGTGCCAATTGTTTCTATGTTTATAGCGAAGATGAAAACATGCTGGTTTTTACTTCTGACCACGAAACAAAACATGTAAGCGATTTTTTAACTCAGGATATTGTTGCAGGATCTATTGTTCTTGAAACCAGTGTAATTGGCAAAATACAGGGTGTTCAATTCCAGGGTAAAGTTTTTGAACCCGGGGGTGAATTATTATCGAAAGTAAAAATGAAGTATTTAACCCGGTTTCCAGTTGCCATGTTAATGAAAACAACTATCTGGGTTGTTGAGCTTAGTTTTTTGAAGTTTACCGATAATCGGCTGGGATTTGGAAAAAAACTAACCTGGGGAATTGAAGCGTCGAACAAATCAAAAAACAAAAACCAATGATATTAGTTACAGGAGCAACCGGCCTTGTTGGCTCTCATCTTTTATATCAACTTGTTTCAAAAGGAGAAAAGGTTCGTGCAATAATTCGCGATAAAAATAAAATTGAAAATGTACGAAAGGTTTTTTCTTACTATTCTCAGGTTCCTGATCAACTCATTGAAAAAGTTGACTGGTATTCAGGAGATGTTTTAGATATTCTGGCCCTGGAAAAAGCATTTGAAGGAATACATACTGTTTATCATTGTGCAGCAATTATTTCGTTCAATAATGGCAGTAAAAAGCAATTAATACAAACGAATATTCAGGGAACTGAAAATGTAGTCACTTTGTGCGTTGAAAATAAAATTGCGAAATTATGCTATGTTAGTTCTGTTGCCGCAGTAGGAAGTTCTGAAAATGGTGAACCAATTACCGAAGACGATATGTGGATACCATCAAACGACCACTCGTTGTATTCAATAAGTAAATTTAAATCTGAAATGGAAGTATGGAGAGGAATAGAAGAAGGTTTAAATGCAGTAATAGTAAATCCTTCGGTAATTCTTGGCCCCGGGTTTTGGAATACAGGAAGTGGCGAAATTATTTCAAGAGCTGCAAAAGGAATGCTTTTTTATACTGAAGGAATAACCGGATTCGTTGATGTACGTGATGTTGCAGATGCAATGATTAAACTAACCGAAAGCGATATTCAGGGACAACGATTTATCCTTAATTCAGAAAACTGTTCGTATAAGGATTTGTTTTTTATGATATCAGATGAATCTGGTAAGAAAAGGCCAAAATTCAATACGGGAAAAAACCTTCTTGCATTGGCATGGATTGCTGATTCATTATTAAGTTTTTTCACATTCAGGAAACAGAAAATTACAAAAAGCATTATCAAATCAAGTTTAAACAAAAGCAAATATTCAAACCGGAAAATTAAAACAACCATAGAAAAAGAATTTATTCCAATTAAGGAAACAATCCGGTTCACTTTAGAAAAATTTAATGAAGAAATAAAACATTGACAATAGTAAGAAAACTAACTGAACCTAACTTGCAGGGTTTAAAAAATTTAAAATTATGAAAAAAGAAAAAAAGAGTAACAGAAGCAAGAAGAGAAACGACGGGTTAACCCGAAAAATTATGATGGGTAAAATTGCAGGAATATTCTCAAATCATCCAGGTAAAACATTTAATTACAAGCAGCTTGCAAGCAAGCTCGAAATAAAAGATAATTCACAAAAAAATCTTATAATCAATATTTTAACTGAATTACGCGATATAGGTTCAGTAATTGAAATTGCAAGAGGCAAATATAAGCTTGCATCACAAGGCGGATATGTTACAGGAAAAGTAGAATTAACAATGAAAGGTTCCGGGTTTATTATAACCGAAGAGTCAACCGAAGATGTTTTTGTTAATCAAACCAACTTAAATCACGCCTTAAATGGCGATATTGTTAAAGTTTACCTGTATGCCAAAAAACGGGGAAAACAACCAGAAGGAGAAGTAGTTGAAATTATCAAACGTGCGAACATCAATATTGTTGGAGTTATCGATATATCTAAAACTTTTGCATTCATTATTGCCAATAGCCGCCAAATGCCCTATGACGTGTTTATTCCACTTGGAAAGATTAATGGTGCCCAGAACGGAGATAAAGTAGTGGCAAAAATTACCGAATGGCCTGCACAATATAGAAATCCTTTTGGCGAAGTAGTCGAAGTACTTGGTAAACCTGGCGAAAACGAAACAGAAATGCATGCTATACTTGCCGAATTTGATTTGCCTTATAAGTTCGAAGCCAGTGTTGAACAGGAAGCTGAAAGAATACCTGTAGAAATAACCGATGCAGATTATAAAGCTCGTCGTGACTTCAGGAATGTAACAACATTTACAATTGACCCCGTTGATGCTAAAGATTTTGACGATGCACTTTCTTTACAGAAACTACCCAATGGAAATTGGGAAATTGGCGTTCATATTGCCGATGTTACACATTATGTTAAAAAAGATTCGGTACTCGACCAGGAAGCCTATAACAGGGGAACATCTGTCTATCTTGTTGACAGGGTTGTACCCATGTTGCCCAAAAAATTATCTAACAATGTTTGCAGCTTGCGTCCAAATGAAGAAAAACTATGTTACAGCATCGTTTTTGAAATGGACAATAATGGCGACATTTGGGATCAGTGGATTGGGCGCACGGTTATAAAGTCGGATAAACGATTTTCGTACGAAGAAGCGCAGGCATTAATTGAAGGTGGTGAAGGCGAGCTTAAAAACGAAATTCTAATTTTGAACGAACTGGCACAAAAAATCCGTAAAAGACGATTCAAGGATGGAGCCATTTCTTTTGAACGTGTTGAGGTAAAATTCAATATTGATGAAACAGGCAAGCCCCTGGGGGTTTTCTTTAAAGTAAACAAAGAGTCGAATCAATTGATTGAAGAGTTTATGTTGCTTGCAAATAAACATGTTGCAGCATTTATTGGTGATGTTAAAAAAGGAGAACATGCCAAAACATTCGTTTACAGGGTACACGACAAACCAAACCCCGATAAATTGCAGATATTCTCGAAATTTATTCAACGTTTCGGGTATTCTATAAATACTACCGGGCATAAAAATATTACCACTTCTATAAACAACCTGCTCGACGAAGTACAGGGAAAGAAAGAACAAAATGTTATTGAAACACTTGCTGTAAGAGCCATGGCTAAAGCAGTGTATTCAACTAAAAATATCGGGCATTATGGATTATCGTTCGATTTTTACTCGCATTTTACTTCTCCCATTCGTCGTTATCCCGATATGATGGTTCACAAGCTTCTTACAGATTACATGAATGGCGCAAAAAGCAAAGACAAAGAAAAGTATGAAAAAATGTGCGTGTATGCATCAGAAATGGAACGACGTGCAGCCGAAGCCGAAAGAGCTTCAATAAAATACAAACAGGTTGAATTCATGAAAGACCACGTTGGAGAAGATTTCGATGGTATTATTTCGGGTGTTACCGAATGGGGCTTTTATGTTGAGCTAAACGAAAGCAAATGCGAAGGGCTTGTTCATATTCGCGAACTCGATGATGATTATTACTTTTTCGACGAAGACAATTATTCCATAATTGGCCGTAAAAACAAAAAGACATTCCAACTGGGTGATCCGGTCAGAATTAAAATTGTTCGCGCCGATCTGGAGAAAAAACAACTCGATTTTACACTCGCTTTAAGTTAAAGCTCCCTGATTTTGAATAATCCACATGAAAAAATCTTGTGGATTATTTTGTTTTTAAAATTATTTATCGACTATTCGAAAAATTCAGTCGAAAAATTTTGTACTAAAAAAACTCCGCCGTAATTTTGGAACGAAAAATTAAAATAGTCGAAAAATGATAAACGATCACGTTAACCAAAAGCAAAAAACAATTAAATACAGGATTATTGCTATTGCATCGCAGGTATTCAGCAAGTTTGGTTTTAAAAAAGCAACCATGGATGATATTGCCAAAGCTTCAGGAATGGGTAAAAGTTCTATCTATTATTATTTTAAAAGTAAAGAAGAAATTTTCGAAGCGGTTGTTAAACGCGATGCCGATTTGCTCAGTATTGAACTTGAAAAAAAAGTTATAAACAGTACCGACAACCCGAAAGAAAAAATCAGGAACTATGTTTTAATCCGCATGAAATTCCTGAAAGAGATGGTAAATTTTTACGAAGCCCTGAAGAATGACTATCTCTCGAACCTGGCTTTTACAGAAAGAGTTCGCGAGAAATACGATAAAGAAGAACAACAGATTATTCAGAAAATTCTACAGGAAGGGATTGATCTTGGAATATTTAACCTGCCTGAAACAAAAGTATCGTCAATTGCCATTGCTACGGCATTAAAGGGCTTGGAAACAGCATTGTTAATTAAAAATGAAATTTCGATTGACGATCTTGAAAGACACCTCGATCATATGTTACAAATCTTATTTTATGGTATTGTTAAACAATTATAAAAAAAGTAAAATGTTAAAAATATCAAGTGGAATAATTTTAGTATTACTTTCTTTAAACCTGCTGGCTCAAAACAAGTTAACCCTTAACGAGTGCCGCCAGATGGCTCTTGAAACAAACAAGAAAATTTTAATGGCCGAAGAGCATAAACTTGCCGCAACATCCGTGAAGAAATTTACCCGGACACAATACCTGCCAAACTTTGCAGCTAACGGCGGGTATATGCGAACAAACAAAGAATTTAATTTATTAAGTGAAAATATTTTTCTGCCTGTAATTCCTTCAGAAGCAATTAAAAATGGTAAACTGAATGAACTTGCTTTTTTAAATAACCCTTCGCTTTTAGCAGAAACATTCGAGTTAGATGGTAGTGGAAATATTATGCTTGACGAAAATGGTGATTATATCTTTAAAAATTATTCCTATTTACCTGCCGATGAAGTAAAATTTGGCTTTAAAAATATATATTCTGCAAACATTGGAATGATTCAACCCATTTTTACAGGAGGTAAAATTAAACAGTTAAATAATCTTGCCGATCAGGGTGAAGATATGATGCAGGCAAAAAAACAAATTGCCGAACACGAAGTGTTGTACGAAACCGATGAATATTACTGGAAAGTAATTTCACTTCAGGAAAAAGTTGTGCTTACACAATCGTATAAAAAAAGAATTGAACAGCTTATTGATGATTTAAATAATCTTTACCAGGAGGGCATTATAACAAATAATGATTTGCTTAGAGCAAAAGTTAAGCTCAGCGAAGTGGAATTAAAAATGCTTAAAGCATCGAATGGACTTCAAATGGCCCGTATGGCATTAAACCAGGTTATCGGGTTACCCGTTGATTCTGTTGTAGTGCTTTCCGACAGCCTTGAAACAAATTATCAAATTCCTGTTGATGTTGATTACACACAAATGGCATTAAGCGACAGGCCTGAAATAAGTTTAATGAATACTACTTTGGAAATGGCTAAATCGGGAGAGAAACTGATGAAATCGAGATACATGCCTAACGTCGGGTTAACAGCCAATTACATGTTCATGAATCCAAGTCCTTACAATGGATTTAAAGAAGAATTTGGTGCCGATTGGAATATTGGGGTTTTCGTAAATATTCCCCTGTTTCATTGGGGCGATAAAATACATACCGTTGATGCCATGCGCCACGAAAGAAATGCGGCAGAATTAAAATCCATTGAAACAGAAGAACTTATTACCCTGCAGGTAAAACAAACAATTTATAAATACACTGAATCGGTTAAAAAAGTTGAATTATCGAAAACAGCACTTCAGCAAACAGAAGAAAACTTAAAATTAACCCGGGATAATTTTGATGAAGGAATTGTTAAAGCAACCGATTTGCTCGAAGCCCAAACCATGTGGCAGGAAGCATATTCCAATTTAATTGATGCAAAAACAGAAAATAAACTTTGTGAAACAGAATTATTAAAGGTAACCGGACAATTGAATAAATAAAAAATTATATATATGAGAAAAAATAGCATCTGTTTATTATCACTATTGCTTATCGCGGCAGGTTGTGAAAAACAAAAAACAGGCGAAACAAAAGCCGAAAGGATTATCCCAATTACTACAACTGTTAGTATAGAAAAAAAATATGCCCCAGACATGATTTTTACCGGAACAGCTTTTGCAAATAAGGAGGCTAACCTGGGAACATCTTTACCCGGCAGAATAGAAAAATGTTACTTCATCGAAGGCCAAAAAGTAAATAAAGGGGATTTAATTGTCGAACTTTCATCGGAATTATATACCCAGGCATTAATAGAACGAAACACGCTTGAAAAAGATTTTGAACGGGTTTCTCGTTTACGCGACAAAGGAAGCATCAGCGAGCAGGATTTCGATCATGTTAAAGCACAATACGATGCTTCTGTTGCCAAAACACAAATGCTTAAAAAAAGTGCCGAAGTGCGAGCTCCATTTGCCGGAACAATTGTTGATTATATAGTCCAGGAAGGCGAAAACTACTTTTTTTCACCCAACCTGAAACCCGGATATTCAATGACATCGGGAATTGTACAACTAATGCAACTCGATATAATTAAGGTTACAGTTGATGTAAACGAAAAAGATATTTCAAAGATTTATTTAAACCAATCGGCCAATGTGGTATTCGATGCTTATCCTGAAAAAATATTCACGGGCAAAGTAAAATCTGTAGAACCCACTTTATCAACATTAACCCGAACAGCTAAAGTAGAAATACAAATCAATAATACCGATTTATTAATTAAACCGGGAATGTTTGCCAGGGTAAAAATCTTTTTACCCGAACAGCATGCTGTTTTTATTCCCTTCGAATCTATTTACAGGCAACCCGGAACAGGGCTTGAGTATGTCTTTGTTATTGATAACAATATAGCAGAAAAGGTTCAGGTAAGCAGAAAATTTTCAAACGAAAAATTTATAGCTGTTGACGGATTAAAACCCGGTAAAACCATAGCTGTTGCAGGTAAAAGCAAGCTTAGTACCGGATGCAGGGTAAAAGTTGGTAAATAATTTATGAATTAAAAAGTAAAAAAAAATGAAATTACCAAATACAACAGTAAACAGGCCGTTGGCTACAACAATGGCATTTCTTGCAATTTTGCTTTTTGGATTGGTATCAATGCAAAAATTATCACTCGACTTTTTGCCGGAGATGGAACTTCCTACTCTTACTGTTATGACAGTATATCCGGGAGCTTCTGCTGAAGAAGTCGAAGAACAGGTTACAAAAGAACTGGAAGAAATATTGGCAGGAACAGAAGGATTAAAAGAAATTACTTCCTCTTCAAAAGAAAATGTTTCTTTTATTGCCTTGCAATTTGAGTGGGGAGCTGATGTTACCGATGCTGCAAATAATGCACGGGATTTACTCGAACTTGTAAAAAGGAAGTTGCCTGCAAACGCTCAAAATCCTGTTATTTATAAAATAAATTCATCATTATTTCCTATCCTTCTTTATGGTATAACCGCAAAAGAAAATTATTCGGGAATTAACACGATTATTCAGGAAGAAATTGTAGGGCCTCTTAAAAAAATCGATGGTGTTGGTTCTGTGATTTATGTAGGGCAACCCGAGAGGGAAATAAAAATTAATATCGATCCTAAAAAACTAAACGCTTACAGGCTTTCTATAAGCCAGGTAGCTGCGGTTTTAAAAGCCGAAAATATAAATATCCCCGGGGGAAATATTAAAGTAGGAATTAATGATTTTGCTTTAAAAGTTCCCGGCAAATTTGAAAATACAGAACAAATTCAGAATGTTGTTCTGGCAGCATTTAATGGAAGAATAATTAAACTTAAAGATATTGCTGAAATTGATGATAGTTATAAAGAAAAAGATGAATTTGCACGATCTAAAAATGGCCTGGGTGTTGCACTTTTAATTCAGAAACAATCGGGTGCCAATACCCTTGATGTTGCTAATGCTATCCGCTCTAATGTTGCCGAAATTCAGAAAAAACTACCTCCCGATGTTGAAGTTTTAGAAATAATCAATACCGATGAAATTGTTAGTCAATCTGTTAAAAACCTTACCAATTCGCTCTGGTGGGCTTTACTTTTTGTTGTAGCCGTTGTTTTCATTTTTTTACGTGAATGGAAATCGAGTTTAATTATTTTCCTTACTATTCCTTTCTCTCTTATTTCAGCATTTCTTGCCATGTATATCATTGGATATACTATCAATATATTTTCTTTAATGGCAATTGTCATCGCGATAGGAATGGTTGTTGACAATGCAATTGTAGTTCTGGAAAATATAACACAACACATAGAAAAAGGAGTAAGGCCAAAGCAAGCTGCAATTTTTGGTGCCGGGGAAATGGGAATGGCTATTATTGCATCAACTGCAACAACTTTAATGGTTTTTATTCCAATGATCTTTGTTGGTGGAATTGTAGGTATTCTTTTCAAACAACTTGCAATCATTACATCGGTTACGATGATAGCATCATTAATTACTTCATTATCACTCACACCCATGGTTGCTTCAAAGCTGCTTAAAGGCCATCAAAAAGGGGAAAAACAAAATAAACACAATTGGGTTTTTACAAAAGGGGAAAAAATTTTTACCGGGCTTGAAAATTGGTATAAGGGAATTTTAAATTGGGCTATACATCATAAAATTTCCACAATAATTACTGCCGTATTCATTTTTATCGTGGTTATTTTATCTGGGAAAAAGCTTGGAACAGACTATATACCTGAATTTGATGCCGGAGATATTGCCATAATCTTTGAAACAGAAATTGGTACAAGTGCCGAGAAAACAGATAGTATTGCTCAAAAGGTAATGCAGATATTTTATGATGAAATCCCCGAAATGGTTCCGGGATCGTTATCTGCAATTTCAGGTCAAACTGCTGATGGAACAATGTCATCGGTAGGGTTTAAAGAAGGGAAAAATGTAAGTACCGTGCTTGCACACCTTGTTTTACCGGATAAACGAGAGCGCTCGGCTAAGGAAATAGGGGAAATGCTACGATATAAGCTTTCCGAAATTCCCGAAATCGAAAAGTACCATGTTACTGCAGGAAGCCTTATTTCTGATGCTGTTACCGGCAATATTAAACCTGTTGAAATCGAAATCTCGGGTAATGACTTCCAGGAAATGAATACTGTTGCAAATATTCTTTTTGAAAAATTAAGGGGAATAAACGGCCTGACAGATATTCAATCGACAATAGATGAAGGAAAGTCTGAAATTCATATCAATATTGATAAAGATAAAGCTTCTGATCTGGCATTAAATACAACAATGATTGCTTTGCAAATAAGGCAATCTGTTTTTGGTGCCGAAGCAGGTAATTTTACAGAAAAAGGGAATGATTACCAGATTGTCATTCGTTATTTACCTGAATATAGAAACAGGCTTGAAAATATTTCGAGTATCGAGGTAACGAATCTCCGCGGGGAACAAATCCCGGTTTCTGCATTTGCTCAAATATCAATAGGCTCAGGGCCATTACAAATAAATCATATCTCCCAGCAAAGAGTTGTTAAAATTATGGCAAATCTCATGGGAATATCTTTAGGCCATGCATCTGAACAGGTTCAAGAAATTGTAGATAACACGGATTTCCCTTCAGGAGTTGAGGTAAAACTCGCGGGGCAATTATCCAGCCAGGGAGAATCTTTTACTGATTTGTTCCTGATTTTATTTATCGGGATTATACTGGTATATATGGTAATGGCTGCACAGTTCGAATCATTGAAAGACCCGTTTATAATTATGTTTTCCATTCCTTTTACATTTGTAGGTATTATACTGGCTTTCTATATAACCGGCCTGACATTAAGTGTTACCACGTTTATTGGTGTAATCATGCTCATGGGAATAGTTGTAAACAACGGAATTATTCTTGTTGATTACACGAATATGTTAAGAAAACGAGGGTATTCATTATCAGAAGCCGTTCAGGAAGCAGGCCGTTCACGTTTACGCCCGGTACTTATGACAACTTTTACAACAATGTTAGGTATGTTACCCATGGCAATGAGTAAAGGCATGGGGCACGAAATGTATTCTCCGCTTGGTGTAACTATTATTGGTGGATTATTTATTTCAACTGTTGTTACTTTGATTCTTGTTCCTACAATTTATTCGGTATTTCACGGGAAAGAAGCGTAACAATTAATTATAAGTTATGAATGAAAAAGAAATAAAAGAGAAGTCATTCAAATTTGCTCTGCTAATAATTAAATTTATTAAGAAATTAATTGATGAAAAAAAAAGAATATGTTTTGAGTAAACAATTATTGCGCTCTGGAACGTCTGTTGGTACAAATATTAGAGAAGCTCAAAATGCACAAAGTAAAGCTGATTTCATGCATAAACTTTCTATTTCTCAAAAAGAATGTAATGAAACTATGTATTGGCTTGAACTGTTGAATCAGTCAGAATATATAAATGATGAAGACTTTAAAGGAATTCATTCTGAAGCAACTGAGATTTTAAAAATGCTTCGTAGCTCAATAATAACTACCAGGAAAAACCATAATTTATATTTACTATGAAAATGATATATGTAACATGCAACGTTAGTGTTCGCGAGCCCTTACTAAAAATGCTCGAGCTAAACGATATTAAAGATTACCAGGTGATTGAGCAGGTTATTGCAAAAAGTGTTAAAGGCGATCCTCGTTTTGATACCGCTGTTTGGCCCGGGTATAATTCAGCAGTACTAATGCAATTCAGCAACGATGAGCAGGCAATAGAAATAATGAAAAGAATACGGGAGTTTAACGAAAAAGCATTTAACGAAAACGAGCTGGTTACAGCCTGCTCATGGACAATCGACGATTACTTTTACGAATAGGAATTAAGCAGAAGGTAATAAACGGGGTTGTAAAAAAATTTCGAATAATGGCATAATACTTATAAAAAATCCGGCAGTTTTACACTCCCGGATTTTGTCTTATTAAAAGTTCTTTATTGAAGAAATAGATTATTCCTGAACTTTTACTTCAATTTCAATTGTACCAGCAGTTGTACCAGTTATAGCAACAACTTTAATTAATCCTTTTTTCGATGCATTGGCAGAAGTAGAAGCTGTTTCAAAAGCAATTACATTACCAACAGCCAAGGTTGTTGCATTTGATGCAGTTAAACCTGTAGCAGCTGTTACTATTTCACTGTCATCAGTCATTCCATCAAAATCTGTTCCTGTAATTGAAGTAGTTCCAAAAACAGTAGCATTTTTTGTTGCCCAACTTGTTATTCCTGGAAAAACTGTTTGTGCAGCAGCATTGCTTGGAGCAGCTATAGTAGCATCAGTTGATGCACCCCAGTAATAAACAAAATCAATTTTATCTGAATTTGTTGCTGCATCAGCAGAATTGTATATTAGACCGTTTACAGATGCAAATGAACTTCCTTCTGAAGCATCGTAAGAGCCAATTATTTTATCTGTATATGTAATAATTGCGCCAGCACCAGAAACGACAGTTACAGTTATTGTTTTTGAATCTGTCATTCCATCTTCGTCGGTTGCAATAAATGTATATTCATAAACTCCTGTTCCGGCCGGAGTAATTGCTTGTTGACCTTGATATAAATCAGGATCGATATCTGTAACCGGGTATCCTGTTATATCATTGTTTGTTAATCTTATAGTAAATGATTCCAAGTCTGCACTTCCTTTGGTTACAATCCATTTAAATGTAAATGTTGAGTCTTCAGTTACTGTTGCATCAGTATCAACATAAGTACCACCAATAAACTCAATGGTTGGTCCGGTAGTTGCCTCATCATCTTCGCACGATGTGAAAAATCCTACAGATAATACTGCAAGTCCAATAAAAAATAATTTAATTGTTTTCATAATTTTTAAATTTAGTTATGTTAGTAAATAAAGTTTCGGGATAGAATAACGAAGTTAATAAGTTTAAGCTTAAAAAACAATTGTTTTAATCTTTAGTTCATTAATTTTAGGGTTTTTTAACAACCCATTTGTTTTTTACCTGTTATCGTTCATTTTTCTGAATATTTTGTACCTTGTTTTGCTAAGATGTATAAAATGGTTCAAAAGTTGCGAGAGAAATAAATGAATTAAACAAACAAATAGTTAAAAGATATCGTAAAATGTTTCGCTAAGCTATCACAACAAATTTGAAATTAAATTGTATTTATAACTAAATATATATAATCATGAGAAAATATTTTTTAATCCTGTTGTCACTGCTTATACTAAGCAGTTGCGATCTTCTGGAAGATATCCTGGGTGATGAAGAAAGCGGGTTAACCAGTTCGGAAATTGTAGAAGGCTTAAAAACAGCTCTCGAAATCGGAACCGATACCGCATCAACAGAAATGTCGGCAAGCGACGGGTATTATAAAGGAAGCCCCCTGCTTGCATTAATTCAATTACCCGATGAAGTTGAAATGATTCGGACAGCCATAAACAGCAACTCAACAGTTAAGTTATTAAGCGAACAGGTTGGGCTTGATGATAAGTTCGATGATGTGATTTTAGCAGTTAACCGTGCTGCCGAAGATGCAGCTAAAGATGTAGCTCCTATTTTTAAGGATGCTATTTTCGATTTATCAATCAGCCAGGGATTAGACATCCTGCAAGGAATAGTTCCAACGGATGATGGTAAAAAATCAACGTATGCCGGGTTTGATTCAACAGCTGCTACCCAGTATTTAAAATTAAAAACATTCGACAACCTTGTTGCTTTGTATGCACCCCAAATTAATACATCACTTGATAAAGACCTTGTTTTGAATACTTCGGCTAACGAAATATGGGGTTCGTTTACAACAAATTATAATGATTTGCTTGATCTTATAAATAGCAATTTTTTAACAAGCAGTTTAGACGAACAACTCGGGCTGCCATCAGCAATAGCTGCAAACCTGGGAGAATTCTCAACCCGCGTTGCTTTAGATGAGTTGTTTTTCAGAGTCGGGAAAGAAGAAAAAAATATCCGTAAAAACCCATTTAAATGGGCCAGCTCAATCATTCAAAAAGTTTTTGGACATGTTTTTGATTAAAGGATATTTATTTCGGTTAGCGATATAAATTTTAGCCGATTTTTGAAAAACATTAAAAAAGAATTATATTGCTCATCATTAAAAACTAAATAGAATCATTTATGAAAACAAAACTCTTGTCTCTTTTACTTCTGGTTACATTTTTTATTTCGCCTGATTTGTTTGCCCAGGATGCTGATAAATTTCTTGGATATTGGCTAACCCAGGATGGCGATTCGCAGGTTAAGATTTTTAAAGCAAAAGACGGAAAATATTATGGTGATATTAAATGGTTAAAAACACCTAACGAACCTGATGGTACAGCAAAATTGGACAAAAACAATTCAGATGAAAAATTGAAAAAAAGACCCGTTCTTGGTTTACAGATTCTAAAATCATTTGAGTACAATGCTAAAGATAAGGAATGGGTTAATGGAACCATTTACGATCCTAAAAATGGAAAAACATACAAATGTTTCATCCGTTTTAAAGAAGGAGACGAAAAAACCTTATTGGTTAAAGGTTTTATTGGATTTTCACTGTTAGGAAGAGAAGTGGTTTGGCAAAAAGAAGAAAAATTAAGAGAATAAAAAACGAGTAAGATATACTTATTATACCCGCTTTTGCGGGTTTTTTTATTTCAATTATGGATACTCAGAAAATAATTGCACATACAACAGAGTTTGTAAAGTCAAAATTAACAGGTGATAGTTCGGGGCACGACTGGTGGCACATTTACAGGGTGTGGAATATGTCACGAAAAATTCAGAGGATTGAAGGTGGCGATTTGTTTGTTATTGAATTAGCTGCATTGCTTCACGATATTGCCGACTGGAAATTTAATCAAACCGAAAAATCAGGATTATCAATTGTTTCCGGCTGGCTTAAAAGCCAGGAAGTAACTCCTGAAATAAGTCAAAAAGTAATTTACATTATTGAACATATTTCGTTTAAAGGCGAAGGAGAGCAAGATAAAATGAATTTGCTCGAAGGGCAAATTGTTCAGGATGCCGACAGGCTCGATGCAATTGGAGCAACAGGTATTGCCCGTACTTTTGCATTTGGTGGCTGGAAAGGAAATGAAATGTACAATCCCGCGATAAAACCTGTTTCAAAAATGACTTTCGACCAATACAAAAAATCAAACGGGACAACAATAAATCATTTTTATGAAAAGCTGCTTTTACTTAAAGAACTTATGAACACGAATACCGCGAAGAAAATAGCAGAAAACAGGCATACTTTTATGGAACTTTTTTTAAACCGGTTTTTTAAAGAATGGGAAGGAGTCTGCTAATTTTTTATTAAATTCGGGTTACAATTTATTTCTATGATTCGTTTAAAAAACTATATTCTTGGTTTTTATGAATTGTTTTACCCCAATTTATGTATTGCCTGTAATTCTCATCTTTTAAACCAGGAAGAACTCATATGCACAAAGTGCCTGTACAACCTGCCAAAAACAAATTATCACAAAGAAATTGATAATCCTGTATCCCAGCTTTTCTGGGGCCGTACAAAAATTGAATTTGCCACAGCCTATTATTTTTTTCACAAGGGGAGCATGTTTCAGGATATGATGCATAAATTCAAATACAGCGGGTTAAAAGAAATCGGGTTCATATTAGGTAAATCATTTGGAGCACAGCTTAAAGAAAGCATGTTTAACCAGGTTGATATTATTATTCCTGTTCCTTTACATCCTAAAAAATTGAAAAAACGCGGGTATAATCAGAGCGAGTGGCTGGCCAGAGGGTTAGCCGAATCGTTAGCAAAAACAGTTGATACAAAGTCATTAGTTCGGGCTATTGCTACTGAAACACAAACCCGCAAATCACGCTTCGAACGATGGAAAAACGTGGAAAATATTTTTAAAATCACAAGTCCTGAATTGCTGGAAGGCAAACATATATTATTGGTTGATGATGTTGTAACTACCGGCTCTACTCTCGAAGCATGTGCAAATATTATACTCGAAATAAAAAATACCAAAGTAAGTATTGCTGCACTGGCTGTTGCTTAAATCGGAATAAACCGCTCAGGGGACTGTAATTTAAGAGTTTCAATAATTATTATTTGAGTTTCTACTTCAAAAACGGATCCAAGTGCAATTTCAAGAAACCGTAATAATCTTTTTCACTTTTTCTAGAGCTCCCTTCAGCAATATTTGAAGGGATTGAAACTGCGGCCCCTTGTGATTTGAGAATAAAGACCATATTTTCCCTTTTCAGGTAATTTTTGAACTATTTTATATACTTCATTTACTATTTGAATTCCTTTTTCCCAGATTTTTAATTTATTTAAGCTAATAGCCAGAAGCTGAAAGCTTTTTCTCAATCCAATTAACTACAAATTCAAAAATTACATCTTTCTCAAGTTCGTTATGCAGTTCGTGGTAAAGTCCGGGCCATTCTTTATAAGTAACATCCTTATTCAGTTTTTTCGCCTTTTCGGCAAACTCTTTACTGGCTTTAAATGAGGTAATGTTATCATCATTTCCATGCTGAATTAATGCCGGAATATTGATTTTTTCTGTATTTCCCAAAACCCAACGGCCCGCGTTAAAAATTTCAAAAAACATTCTGGCAGATATCTTTTCATGAACCAACGGGTCTGCAATATAAGCATCAACTATTTCTTTATCATGAGAAAGAGCTTTGACTTCTAAATTTGAATTCTGTGTAAACCTGGGATACACTCTGTTCATAACCCTTGCCAGAACAAGCATTAATGCCGATGGATCGAAAGAAAGACTAAACCAGGGAGATGAAATAATTGCTCCATTAAATGTATTCTCCCGTTTTAAAATATAGTTGGTAACAATATTCCCTCCCAGGCTATGTCCATAAATAAACTGGGGTAACCCGGGATAAAGCTTCTTTGATTCATTGATTAAAACATCAACATCTTTAAGAAAATCTTCGAATTCCCGAATATGCCCCCTACGGCCATCTGATTTTCCGTGTCCACGATAATCAATAGCATGAACAATAAATCTTTTTTCGGTAAAACGCATTGCCCAATGATCATAACGCTCGCTGTATTCACCAAAGCCATGAACAAGATTAATAACTGCTTTAGCTTTTTCTTTAGGTTCCCAAAGATACCCGGAAAGTTTCATTCCATCGAACGAAGCGTATAGTGTTGGTTTATAATTCATAATTTAACTGCTTAGTGTAATTATCAGACCAAATTTAACGATATTATGCAACAAATCATATAAATACTAACCGACAAATGCGCGGGGTCATTTAATTTAAGTTGTTTTGTTGAAATGATTGTTAAAGTAATCTGAAATAATTTTTGTAAATTAGCTTGAACAAACAGATTCTCCAACCTGTATTATTGACTTGTTAAACTTAAAACCGAATAAAATGATTAGAAAAATTACCTTTTTAATAGCGTTTGTATTTGTCGGGTTGTTGCTTTACGCACAAGAACCAGCAGATTCTTTACAATACTGGAAATTTAATGGTACTACAGCTTTAAATTTTACTCAGGTATCTTTAACCAATTGGGCTGCCGGTGGTGAAAATTCGTATGCTCTCAACGGGTTAATAAATCTTTCGTTGAATTATTCGAAAGATAAAAACGACTGGCTAAATACCCTGAATCTGGGTTACGGTTTGCAAAAACAAGGAGAGCAAGATGTTCGCAAAACCGACGACCAAATAGACTTTTTATCGAAATATGGCCGTAAGGTTTCTAAATCGTTTTTTATAAGTGCCATGCTCAATTTTAAAACCCAGTTTACCGAGGGTTTAAAATATGATGCTGATACCAGTTATGTGATATCAAAATTTATGGCCCCTGCTTATTTACAGGGAGCTTTAGGTATGGAATATAAACCAAGTGAAGTTTTTTATGCTGTATTGTCGCCTGTAGCAGGTAAATTAACCCTGGTAATGGATGATACTTTATCGGCAAAAGGAGCATTTGGAGTTGAAGCAGGTGAAAAAACCAGGTTAGAACTTGGGGGTGCTGCAAGTATTGGTTTCAAAAAAGACATTATGAAAAATGTAAATTTTAATACTACTTTGGGCTTGTTTTCTAATTATCTCGAAAATGCTCAAAACGTGGATGTGGACTGGAAAGTTTTCATTAATATGAAAATTAACGACGTTCTTTCTGCTAACCTGAATACTCACCTGATTTATGATGATGATATTGCTTATATTGATGATAAGGGCGTTGCAGGCGGGGCCCGGGTGCAGTTTAAAGAAGTTTTTGGGGTAGGGCTAACGTATAAATTCTAATTTGACGATATTTTTTAACCACGAAGAACCCGAAGGAGAAAAATCACGAAGAGCACGAAGCAATAATTTAATCTTTGTGAACCGTTGTGATATCCTTTGTGTACCGTGGTTAAATTTTTATGGATAATCCTTAAAATAATTTATCGAGAACTTCTTTTACTTTTTCCAATTCAGGATTTATTTCAAAAACATGTGCAGGTTTTAAATAATAGAGATTATGCTCTTTTTTAAAGCATTCTTCGCCACCACCCGTAATATTAAGCATTACCAAAGCATCTTTCTCTATTTTCCCTGTTTTAAATGCATTTATTAAAGTTGCAACAGCCACGGCGGCAGCACAATGAATATCGTTTCTTTCGGTTTGTTTAAAAATTCCTGCGGCCTCGTGCAATTCTTTGTTTGTTGCCAGTAAAACATCACCCCCGGCATCTTTCATTGCATCGTAAAGTCCTCCTGCAATTGGATATGGTGGTTTCCTGTTCGAAAGAACTTTTGCAGCAATTTCTTCAACATGTTTGCGGGCCTCGCTATCATCGTACGGGAGCATTGGGCGGGAATCTGCTTTCCATGCATCATGTATGGGAATAAACGGGTGATTCTGCGAAACCATTAATTTCATTTTATTTTTACCAAACCGTCCGTCTTCAATAAACCTGAGATTTGCCTCCCATGCTGCAATGGCACCGGTTCCGCTGCCAACTGCCTGGAAATAATAATCGGGGATTCGCCCAATTTGAGTTACTGCCGAAAGAACGGTTGTTCCCATCCCATCGCGGCGGGCTACATTTTTTGCCCCGCCTTCGGCTATAAATCCTTCAATCTGACAGGCAAGGTTTGAAAGATGAATTGCATCGAAATAATCACTACCCGAGCGTGTTGAAATCAGCTTGACACAATCTTTTATTGGCTCGTCGAACCAGAGTGCATTCAGGTTATCTTCAGGAACACAGAGCAATAATGGAATACTGTTATCGGAACAAACGCGGGCAAAAGCTCGTGCTGTATTTCCTGCAGATGCAACGACAAGGGTCTTTTTCATTTCGGAATCCATGCGGGCACAAACAGAATATGCCTCTGTTTCTTTAAATGAACAAGTCCTGAAATCAGCACCTTTCTCAGGCCAATAACCACTAAAAGTAATGTAAAGATTTTCCAATCCAATATATTTTGCCAATCCTTCGCTTTTATATGTAACAGGTGCCGATGAGCCTTTTAAAATTTTTTTAACAGGAAGCCAGTCAGCAAACTTATAAATACCAAACGAATTGTCTTTAACATTTAATTGTTTGTTCTTGTAAATGGCTCGTACTAACGTTGGTTCGGTTTCTCCGGGTGCATCAAGTGTCCAACCCTGATCTTCGAATTGTTTCCCGGTTTTTACCGATTCAAGAATATATTCTGTGGCTTTAAAATCCTGTATCATTATTTTGAAATTTATAAGTGGTAAAAATAATAAAATAGAATTAGTAGTATAAAAAAATAACATCCGATTTTTATTTTTACCGGATGTCATTTTTATAAAGTATAATTCACGGGTTTTATTTAACGGGCAAACTGTAAACCAGTTTTAAATGAACAAACATGCTGGGTTCGAACTCACTGTTTTGTCGTGTACGGTCATCTCCAATATTTACCAGTGGTAATCCCAGAGTAATTTTATCATCTTCTTCGAATAATCCATAATCTTTAGAAAGAGAATATCCTAAGCGCCCTTCGAGGAAGAAGTTGTCCCATACATGTACATTTGAGAACCACGACAAATCTATGCTTCTGCGGTCAATATAATAATTTTTGTAATTTTCTTCGTTTATCCTGTATGTAGTTGTTAGCCCTATAAAATGAAGCCCTGTAGAGAAATTCTGAGAAGGCTGATAAAAGACTTTTCCGTAAATCGGGATTAAACCGTTAATTTTAATATTTCTTCCCAAGTTCCAGTCGAGATAAAATACGGGTACAATGTATGTTCCGAAAAATTCCTGGTTATACATTACCCCTAATCGATAAGTAAAATTTTCATTTTTTACTCGTTCGTACATAATCAAACCACCCAACTGAACTGATTTTGAAAAAGATGCATTAAAATCGCTCATGTAACGGGGAGAAAACAATATCTGAAGAAATTCTTTGGAATTAAAACGATATATCAAGCCGGTTTTAAAAATAAACCCATGTAACCTGAAGCTTTCGAAATCAGGGTAAGCAGAAGAAAAAGTGTTATTAACTGCAAAATACTGGTAGTCTAAACTTGAATACCATATTGATGAATCTTTAAGTACGATGGGTAAATTCAGGTTCGACATAAAAGCTGCTTCATAGTTTTTACTATGGTTCCCGCTTTCTGTTTCTATGAAATTATAGTTGCCTGAAGCCGAAAAAATATCGAAACGTTTTTGAGCAAAAACCGATATTGATAAGTTAAGTACAAGTACAATAGTTAAGATTTTTTTTATCATGAGATTTAAATTTTAGGTAAAAAAGGGTTTCAAATATTTCACATTCGATCACTAAATTAAACTTTTATAGTTAAAAACCAAACTTTAAAATAGCAGGATATTGTTATAAAACAAGATGTGTTACAATATCTTCATTTTCAGACAAGTTGATATGCAGCGTTTGTAATCCTGCCGATTGTGCAGCCTTTATGTTTATCTCCGAATCATCAATAAATAAGGTTTCTTCAGGAATCATGTTGCTGTGTTTGAGTACATATCTGAAAATTTCCAAATCTGGTTTTCGATACCCTATTTCGAATGAATAATATGCTTGTTCGAACAAGCTGTTGAAGTTAAAACCATAACCTGTTTTAAAATCTGAACTGTATTTATCGAAGTGGATTTTATTGGTGTTACTCAAAAGAAAGACCCTGTAATTTTTTCTGGTTTTCCCGATTAATTCAATCCTGTCCTTTGGAAAATCAAGTAACATGGCGTTCCAGACCGAATCAATCATTTCGTCGCTAACCGGATTGCTTATGTATTTTCTAATTTCTGCCCGGAATTGGACGGGAGAAATTAAACCCTTTTCAAGCAAGTCGAATAAATTTGTTTGATTAGTGAGTGTATAGCTTTTTTCGAACCCGCCTGCCGGAGATGCCGGATCAGCAAACCCAAGCTTTTTCATTTCCGTAGCAGTTTTTTGTGTATCAAGATTTATAATAACACCGCCTAAATCAAAAATGATATTTTTTATTTTATTGGTTTGCATCTGTTTTTTCATATTTTGGAAGCAAAAATAGAAAACATTTACAGAATAGCCGATCTTTTTATAATTTTATCAAAAATCAAAATATGCGAATAAACGGGAAAAATTATCATACTATCTGGGTTAAAGAAAACGAGCCGGGAACCATTCAAATTATTGATCAGCGATTTTTGCCTTTTGAATTTAAGATTGTTGATTTAAAAACACCCGAAGATGTTTACCTGGCCATTAAGGAAATGTGGCTTCGTGGTGCCCCGTTGATTGGAGTTGCCGCGGCTTATGGAATGTACCTAGGTTTATTGCAGATTAAATCGGAAGATAATTGTGAAATTGAAAGCTTAGCTTCATACTTAAAATCATCGCGCCCAACGGCAGTAAACCTTCAGTTTGCAGTCGATTTAGTAATTAATCAGATTAAAAATGAAAAATCAATCGACAAAAAAATTCAAATAGCTTTCGAAACAGCCAACCGGCTTAAAGAAAAAGAAATTGATAATTGCCTTAGAATTGGAGAGTTTGGATTTTCTTTGATTGAAAAAATAAGCAAGTCGAAAGCCGGAGATGTA
Organism: Bacteroidetes bacterium GWB2_32_14; assembly: GCA_001768235.1. Classification (GTDB taxonomy): domain Bacteria; phylum Bacteroidota; class Bacteroidia; order Bacteroidales; family UBA12077; genus UBA12077. Next base: position 51,813 of record MENK01000027.1, on the reverse strand, counting down.
GTAAATATTCTAACACATTGTAATGCTGGCTGGCTGGCATGTGTTGATTACGGAACAGCAACAGCGCCAATTTACCTGGCTCATAAAAAAGGAATAAAAATTCATGTCTGGGTTGATGAAACCCGCCCTCGTAACCAGGGAGCACGATTAACAGCTTTTGAACTTGGGCAGGAAGGTATTTCACATACAGTTATTGCCGATAATACAGGTGGTTTGCTAATGCAAAAAGGGTTGGTTGATGTGGTAATTGTTGGCAGTGATCGTACAAGTGCAACTGGTGATGTGGCAAACAAAATAGGTACATACCTGAAAGCCCTTGCTGCTTACGATAATAATATCCCTTTTTATGTTGCTCTCCCGATTTCTACAATAGACTGGGAAATAAATGATGGAATTAAAGAAATACCTATTGAACAACGCGATGAGAACGAAGTAAAATATGTTGAAGGGTGGGATGGAAGTAGAATTGTAAAAATTAGAATAATGCCTGAAAACAGCCCCGTTTCAAATTATGGTTTCGATATTACTCCTGCAAAATATGTGAGTGCTTTAATTACAGAAAAGGGAATTTGCAAAGCCAATAGACAAGATTTAGAAAAGTTTAGAAAATGAGAGTTGATGAAGGATATATAAAGTTTAACCTGAATTGGGAGAAAAAATCTTTTGATTTCAATGACACTGATTTTTCAGCTCTTAATTTTTATCGCCAGGAACTTTTTGAATCGGGATTAATTGGTGCATATCCCGATGGTATTGGTTTTGGAAATATAAGTATGCGTTACGATAAACACAATTTTATTATTTCCGGTTCTGAAACCGGGAATTTAAAAAATCTTTCAAAAGAGCATTATGCTTTAGTTGAAGCATTCAATATTAAAGAAAACAGGGTTCATTGTGTCGGGTTAACCAAAGCATCATCAGAATCGTTGAGCCATGCTGCAATATATAAAATCAATCTGAATGTGAATGGAGTTATACATGTTCACAACCAAGAAATGTGGAAACGATATATTCATAAACTCCCAACAACAAATAAAGATGCAGAATTTGGAACTCCCGGGATGGCTTCTGAAATATCAAGGTACGCAGGTAAATCACATGGAGTAATCATTATGGGAGGACATCCTGAAGGAATTATTTCGTATGGAATAACGCTGAACGATGCATACAACGAATTACATAAATATTTTTAAATATGACTAAAGTAGCAATTATTGGTGGTTCGGGCCTTGAAAATCCTGACATATTAAAATTACCCCAAATAATAAAAGTGAAAACTCCTTTTGGAGAACCCTCATCGGAACTAACAACAGGTAAAATAGGAAATATGGATGTGGTTATATTATCGCGTCATGGGAAAAAACATACAATTCCTCCAACACAGGTAAATAACAGGGCCAATATTTGGGCACTGAAGGAACAGGGATGTGAATATATTCTTGCAACTACTGCTTGTGGCAGCCTTCGCCAGGAGATTAACCGTGGCGATTTGGTAATACCCGATCAGTTTATCGATTTTACCCGGCATCGAAAAGTGAGTTTTTTCGAAGAGTTTGAAAATGGAGATATGAAACATACAGTTGTAGCCGATCCATTTAACAAACAACTCAGGAATTTTTTAATCCTCTCGGCAACCGAACTGAATTTAAAATTTCATAAACAGGGAACAGTGGTTACAATTGAGGGGCCACGTTTTTCGACCCGGGCAGAATCGAATATGTTTCGTTCGTGGGGTGCCGATGTAATTAATATGTCAACTGCACCTGAAGCCATTCTGGCAAACGAGATAGGAATTCCGTATGCTGCCATTGCTATGAGTACCGATTATGATTGCTGGAAAACGGATGAAGAACCGGTTACCTGGGAGGAGATAATTGAAATATTTGAGCAAAACGTTCATCATGTAATTGAGCTTATTTTAAGGACATTACAAAAGCTAGAAGCAAAATAATTTAATTTTCGAAACAATTATCTTTAAAATTATTGCGTAATTGACAACAAATAATTAATATTGCAATCCGAATTTTATCGAGAGATAAAGATAGGGTCCATATGCCGGCAGGCAGGGCTCAGCAAACGGAAAAATTCGGGCCCATAGCTCAGCTGGTTAGAGCATCTGACTCATAATCAGAGGGTCCCTGGTTCGAGCCCAGGTGGGCCCACAGGCACAAAAGCAAACCCTTGCAGACTAAATATCTGTAAGGGTTCTTTTTTTGCCATATCTATTGCGAAAATAATGTTCTGTAAACCAACAAATAGTGTTGTTTCGGGGTTTAAGCGTATAAGGGAATTAATTAAATATCGAAATTTATTTTAAAAAATATGATGCTTTTTATAAATTAATATTATATTTGTACTCTGAAACGATTTTAGTCAGTTTTGTTATTATGGGAATAGATGATACAAAAGATAAGATTTTAACAGTAGCTGAAAAATTATTCAGCCAATTTGGATTTCATAAAACTTCTATGGATGAAATTGCTAAAATAGCCAGAAAAGCAAAAGGTTCATTATATTATCATTTTACGAGTAAAGAAGAGTTGTTTAAAGAAGTAGTTTCAAGGGAAATATATAATCTCCAAAGTAATTTATCAATTATTGTTAATGATGATAAATTAAAAGCAACCGAAAAAATAAAAAAATATTTTATTAAAAGAATGGAAATTTTACATAGTGCCGCAAACTACCACGAAACAATTAAAGCAGATTTTTTTGAACATTTTGATTTTATTGACGATTTGCGAACAGGTTTAGATATATGGGAAAAAAATAATATTAGAAAAATAGTTAATCAAGGTATTGAAAGAGGGGATTTTAAAGCCATTGAAGATATTGATATTTTAATTGATGTAGTTATTATGGTATTAAAAGGACTTGAAATACCATTTTTTCTACAGAATAAATACAAGAAATATTCACCTTATTTTGATAATTTATCAGAAATTCTAACAAAAGGATTATCAAAATAATTTTTTTTTGCCTGATATAGACGGAAAAACATAAATAGTATAAAACGAACATATGCATGAATTCAATTTCACATTATCTTCATCAACAGATAATCAAAAACAATTTTTTTATAAAAAGAATAATAGATTAATTAATATGATGTTATGAGTTTGGTAATTAAAGAAATATCATCTAAAAAAGAAATTATAGAATTTATAAAATTTCCTGACAAATTGTATTTAGGAAACAATTATTACATTCCGGCCATTCATACCAATGAATTACAAACGTTATCTTTTGACAAAAACCCTGCTTTTGAATTTTGTAGAGCTAGATATTGGTTAGCAACCAAGAATGGAGTAATTGTTGGACGAGTGGCAGGAATCATTAATAACAAGTATAATAAAAAAAATAATATTAAATATGCACGATTTGGGTGGCTTGATTTTATTGATGATGAAGAAGTATTAAAAATATTACTGCAAACAGTCGAAAAGTGGGCAATAAATGAACAGATGGAATATATACATGGCCCATTGGGATTTTCATCTTTCGATCCTTCGGGAATTTTAATAGAAGGTTTTAACGAAATGCCTACATCTTTTGCTCACTACAATTTCCCTTATTATTCAACATTAATTGAAAAGCTGGGATATAAAAAAGAGATTGATTGGGTTGAATATAATGTTAAGGTTCCAAAATCTGTACCTGAGAAATTTATACAAGGAGCAGATTCAATTAAAAAACGATATAAATTACATAGTGCTATTCTGAAGAAGAAAGAGGATTTACTAAAATATGCAGACGATATATTTAAACTTTTAAATATTGAATATGCTGATATTTATGCTTTTTCTGAATTAACAAAGGAACAAATTGAACAACTCAAGAAACAATTTATAGCAATTCTAAAACCCGAATTTGTATCAATCGTTTTAAATTCAACTAACAAAGTAGTTGGTTTTGGAATAACAATCCCGTCTCTTTCGAAAGCAAAACAAAAAATAAAGGGAGAATTATTCCCTTTTGGTATTTTACGTATTATGTATGCTTTGCGGAAAAATGATACCGTTGATACATTACTTATAGCTATTCAAAAAGAGTATCAGAACAAAGGTGTTAATGGGTTAATTTTTAACGAAATCATGAGTGCGTTTATTAAAAATGGAATTACGAATCTTGAATCAACCCGTGAACTGGAAAATAATAATAAGGTAAAAAATCTTTGGAATAAGTTTGAATACAGACAGAATAAAAGAGTACGATGTTATAAAAAATACTGCAATGAATAAATTCAAAGAACTTTTTAATAATACAAATATTAATAAAGATTTATTAAAGAAATACAATATCCCGATGCCTAAAATAAGAAAACGTGAAACTATAATTACGAAAACAAATAAATTCGTTGATAAGGTTATTATTATAACAGGGGCATCATCAGGCATAGGTAAAGCATGTGCATTTGAATTTGCTGCTAACGGAGCTAAAGTTGTTCTTGCTGCTCGTAGAATTAATGAACTAAATAAAATCGAAAATGAAATCAAAATGCAAGGAGGAGAAGCCTTTTCTGTGAAAACCGATGTTAAGAATATTGGAGATTGTAAAAACCTGATTTATAAAACAATAGAAAAACATAGGAAAATAGATGTTTTAATTAATAATGCAGGCATATCAATGAGAGCTATTTTCGAAGATTTAGATTTATCTGTAATAAAAGAACTAATGGATACAAATTTTTACGGTGCCGTTTACTGTACAAAATTTGCATTGCCTTTTTTGTTAAAACAAAAAGGAACTGTAATTGGTATTTCATCAATTTCAGGACTAACACCCTTGCCCGGAAGAACAGGATACAGTGCATCAAAACATGCAATGGTTGGTTTTTTAAATACTTTACGATTAGAAAATATAAAAAAGGGACTGAATGTATTGGTGGTACATCCTGGATTTACCTCATCAAATATTAGGAATGTAGCATTAAACAAACTGGGGATGCCGCAAAAAGAATCACCAAGAAATGAAGAAGGAATGATGACCGCTGAAAGGGTAGCTCAAATTATTGCCAAAGCAACTTTAAAAAGAGAACGCGATTTAATTTTAACTCAACAAGGAAAACTTGTAGTATGGTTACATAAAAATTTCCCCGGAATTACAGACAGGATTATTTTATATGAAATTTCTAAAGAACCGGGTTCCCTTTTTTGATAAAAAAATAAATAAAACAGGAATGAAAGGATTATCTGAATATTTATTAGACCTGCTTGGTTGGGAAATTAAAGGTGAATTTCCTGATGTAAAAAAGAGCATTGTTATTTTTGCCCCACATACAAGTTATTGGGATGGTTTATATGGTAAGCTTTATCTAATGAATACAGGAATTAATTATAAATTTTTATCAAAAAAGGAATTCTTTAAATTTCCTATGAAATACTTTTTTAAAGCTTTTGGTTCTATGCCGGTGTATAAAAACAAGGAATATATTAATCAGGTTGCTGAATTATTTAATAATAGCAAAGAAATACATATTGTATTATCCCCCGAAGGTCAATTGGCAAAAACTACTCATTGGAAAAAAGGATTTTATTATATGGCTGAGAAAGCAAATGTCCCGATTGTAATTGGTTATATTGACTATAAGAAGAAAGAATTGGGTATCAAGGGTGTAATTACTGAAACAAATAATATACTAACAACAATGACAGAAATAAATAAAATGTACAAAAATGTAAATGCAAAATATCCGGAGAATTTTGCCACAGATAAAAGGTTTAATTAAAAAATTTTATCCTTGTATGACCAAAAAACAAAAACAGTCTAAAAAAACAAAATGAATTATGAAAAAATTAGCAGAAGCAATAGTTAAATTTAGAATACTAATAGTTATCATCACTTTGTTGATAACGTTAGTTCTAGGGTATTTTATAAAAGATATCAAGTTTAATTCTGATATAATGAGTTACCTCCCTGAAGATGATAATGTAGCAGTCCTTTTCAATAATGTTGGAAAGAAATATGGAGGGAACGATATGGCATTAATTGCAATTCAATCCGATAATATTTTTCAAAAAGATGTATTAGAACATATTAAGCAATTAACCGATTCGATAAAAACGCTTGAAGGTGTTGGGACAGTGACAAGCTTAATTGATGTAATAGATATTAAAGGCAGTGATTGGGGAATTGAAATTGGGAAATTAATTGATGCATACGATTTACCTGAAACAAATGAAGAACTTGATAGTCTCAAGCAATACATTCTTTCTAAGGAAATGTACAGAGGGTCTTTAATTTCTGAAGATGCCACAACAACCTTAATTATTGCAAAAATTAATAGTGCTGTAAGCGATAAATCGACCATTACCAATCAAATAAAAGAAATGGTTACAGAAATAAATATGCCCGAAAAAATATATTATGGAGGAATTCCTTTTATGATATTTGAAATTGGGAATATAATAAGTCATGATATGATCTGGTTGGGCCTATCGGCTTTTATTTTAATAGCTTTTATTTTACTATTAAGTTTTAAAACAACAAGAGGGGTCATTCTGCCATTATCAACAGTCATAATTGCTTCAATATGGACAATTGGAATTATGAGTATATTAAAATTCGAGATAACCCTTATTACAAGTATTATTCCTGTCATATTGTTAGCTGTTGGAAGTGCTTATACCATTCATGTAATTAATAGAATTAATGAAGAAAAAGATCAGGATACTAAAAAAGCATTGCTTAAAGCAGTTGCTTATATTATTATTCCGGTTTTTCTAGCATCAATAACCACAATGGTTGGATTTCTATCCTTTATTTTTGGCTCGTACCTGACCCTGATTCGTGACTTTGGAGTATTCACGGCGCTTGGTGTGTTTTTCTCATTAGTGTTGTCTGTAACATTTGTTCCAGCTTTAATTGCTATGTCCCAATCAAAAAGTAATACAAATATGGATAAGGCGCGATCTGATAAATCAACAATACTTAATAATTTTCTTAAACAACTATCAATAATCATTTTTAAGCATCCCAAATACTCCTTTACAATATGGTCCATTATTTTAATTATTTGTGTAATTGGAATATTTAAGGTTGAACGAAGAGTTGATATGATTGATTATTTTAAAGAAGAAAGTACAATACGAAAAACCGAAAAGCTATTACAAGACAAATTTTCCGGCAGCTTACCTGTATATGTTACAGTTAAAGGCAATGTTCAAAGCCCGGAGGTATTAAATACCATGAATAAAGTGCAAATTTTCATGGAACAAAATGAATATATGAAGCAAACTCAATCAGTTGCTGATTTAATAAAGGAAATGAATAATATAATGGGAGAAGGAAAAACGATTCCCGAATCAGAAGAAAAAATTCAACAATTATGGTTTTTGTTAGATGGGCAGGATATTATGGAGCAACTTGTTAGCTCTGACCTTGATGAAGGACTAATTCAGGGGAATATATCTACTACAGATAACGAAGCTCTATCGAAATTTTCAAATGATTTGGAACAATTTATCAATGAAAATCAAAGCGACGAATGCAAAATGGAAGTTACAGGAATACCTTCTTTATACGAACGTTTAAATCAAAGTATTGTAAAAAGCCAGATGTATAGTCTTATTCTGTCAATTATTCTTGTTTTTATTATCGTTGCCGGATTGCTTAAATCACCTCTTAAAGGATTTTTTGCAATAGTTCCTATTAGCGCCACTTTAATTCTCCTGTTTGGATTTATGGGCTTTACGGGAATACCTCTTGATATTGCAACAGTTTTAGTAGGAAGTATTTCGGTAGGAATAGGAATTGATTATGCAATACACCTGATAACTCATTTTGAAGAAGATTATAAAAAAACAAATAATGTTCAGTCGGCACTGGAAGAAAGTATTAAAATTAGTGGCAGGGCAATAGTTATTAATGTTTTATCTGTTTCATTAGGGTTTTTGGTATTATTATTTTCAAACTTGGTTCCACTACAAAGATTCGGGTTGTTAATTGCTGTTACCATGATAAGTTCTGGCATAGCAACTCTAACTCTTATGCCTGTTGTAATAAATTTAATAAGCAGGAGAATTAAAATAAAGTCATTAACAAATTAATTATTAAAAAAGTAAAACTATGAGAAAATTAGAAATTCAAACAATCATGAGTGCATTATTCATATTTGCAGGGTTACTTTCAGCAAATGCACAAGATGCAAACACCATTTTAAAGAATGTGGACAATGTCCTGTTTTCAGCCAAAGATATGTCTGGAAATAATAAAATGATTTTAATTGATAAATCGGGGAATGAAGAAATTCGGGAAGCAACAACACAACAAAAGGGAATAGATAAACGAATGTTTCGTTTTACCTCGCCATCGTCTCAGGCAGGCATAGCAGTTTTATCTTTGCCCGAAGATGTTATGTATTTGTATTTACCTGCATTTGGAAAAGAAAGAAGGATTGCATCAAGCGCTAAAAACCAAAATTTTGCCGGTACCGATTTTTCTTATGATGATATGGAATCAAAACCATATTCGGAAAAATATACTCCAAAACTGCTGAATACAGAAGGAAACGTATATGTTTTAGAATTAATTCCCTTATCTCTAAAATCAGATTATTCAAAAATTATAATGAAGGTTCATAAAACAAATTTTTATCCTGAATTATTAGAGTATTATAACAAGGCTAATAATAAAGTTAAGGTTGCAAAATATACTTTTAATAAAATCGGTAATTACTGGAACCCTTCAGAAATTGAAATGACTGATTTAAAAAAGAATCATAAAACCAAAATGATTATGAATGATGTTAAATACGATACCGGGTTAGCGGATGAAGAATTTACTGTTAGAAAATTAAAACAGTAAAAAGTAAGCTTTGGGGAGTATACTGATCGATTTTGTTTTTCCGGGTAATCTAAAATCAATTTCTCCCCAAGCTTTAATCTTAACGAATATGAAAAAACAAATTTCATTAGTATTGTCAAGTGGTGGCGCACGAGGTGTTGCACATATTGGAGTTATTGAGGAACTTGAAAAACAAGGTTTCGAGATTAAATCAATTGCGGGAACATCCATGGGCGCTTTAGTTGGAGGAATATATGCAACCGGGAAACTTGATGTTTATAAAGAATGGATGTGTTCTTTGGATAAAATGGATGTTTTTAATCTCATTGATTTTACATTTAGCAGGAATGGCATTATAAAAGGAGATAAAATATTAAGAGAAATGAAAAAAATGATTCCTGATAGAAATATTGAAGATTTACCTGTCCCTTTTGTTGCTGTTGCTACCGATATAAGTAATGATAAAGAACTTGTTTTTAACAGGGGTAGTTTATATTATGCTATAAGGGCATCCATATCAATACCAACGGTATTTACACCCTTAATTAAAGATGGTTACTATATAGTAGATGGAGGTGTTATAAATCCTATTCCAATTAACAGGGCGGAAAGGTTCGACGGCGATATTTTAGTGGTAGTTGATGTAAACTCACGTATTCCAAATATTACCAATCAAATACCGGAGGATAATAATCAAGAAGAAAAAAAATATTCTAAGTATATAAATTCTGTCATAAATAAACTCGATTATTTTATTCCCCAAAATGACTCAGATAAAATCGGATATTTTAATTTATTAAATAAAACAACGGGTTTAATGCTCAACCAAATATCCTTAATGACATTAGAAAAATATCAACCTGATATTTTAATAAATATTTCAAAAGATTCTTTTGGAACTTATGATTTCTATAAATCAGAGAAATTAATTGAAGAAGGAAGAAGAGCAACAATTGAAGCAATTAAAAAATTTAAAACTGTCGCATGATGAGAACAACAGCAATAATATGTGCATTTAACGAACAGGATACAATCAAGAATGTAGTAACAACTATTTTAGATTATTTTTTTGATGAGGTTATCATCGTAAACGATGGTTCGTCTGATAAAACAGATGAAATATTAAATGAAATAAGCAGGTTTTATAACTTCAAATACATTGCTTTACCTGAAAACAAAGGAAAAGGATTTGCGATGGCAACCGGAATTGAGAATGCCAACAGTGAAATAATCGTGTTTATAGATGCTGACTTATCAAATTTAAAAGATGAACATTTTTGGCAGCTATTAATTCCTGTTATTGAAAATGAAGCAGATATGGTATTAGGCCAGGCAACAGAAACCCTGATAAATTATAAGTATAATCCGTTTAAATCATTTACTGGTGAAAGAGTTCTTTTAAAGAAAGATATCCTGCCAATCATTGATAAAATGAAACATTCAAGGTTTGGTGTAGAAACACTCATCAATCTTTATTATCAATCCGAAGGCAAAAAAATTAAGTATGTAATGTTAAACGGGTTAATACATCCCACGAAGTTTGATAAAACAAATTCTTCCCAGGCAATAATGGAGTTTATGAAAGAAGGGCATCAAATAGCCCAGACAGTATTCAAAAATTACGATTTAGTAACAAAAACAATAAAAAATCAATTTCAAATATTATAAAATCATGAAACGAATAAATTTAATTTTTATAATGATGACAATGCTTTTAATTAGCATAAATATTACAAAAGCACAAGAAATTACTAATTTAAAATTATCAGGAGAATTATTTACCGACCAACGCTTATTGCTTCAGGAACAAAATGATTGGGCGTGGAATGAAAATCGTTTAACCCTGAATCTTGATAAAAAAATAACTGGGAATTCTAGATTTTACAGTGAAATATGGTTAAGAAACATGGGACTTCCAAATATTAGTTCATCTGCCGATTTATACAATAAAAGTATAGTTGATCCTTATAACCTGGAAGTTAGAGAAGCTTACGTTCAACTATTGGGATTTTTAACAGATAATCTGGATATAAAAGTTGGCCGCCAAAGAATTACCTGGGGTACTGGCGATAAACTAAATCCGACAGATAATCTAAATCCTTATGATTTAGAAGATGTTCTGGATTTTGGCCGCCACAGAGGTTCTGATGCTATAAGTTTTGACTACTATTTTAATTCCGAATTCTCTCTGCAAGGGGCTTATATTCCTTTTTTTCAACCGGCAACTATGCCCGTTGGAATTTTTGCCAACGCCCTGAATCCTACGCTGGAATTACCACAAGGAATGACTTTAAACGGGTTTACTGACCAAACAAAAATGCCTGAATACAATTTAAGCGAAAGCACAACTACAGGATTAAAATTTAAAGGTTTTGCAGCCGGGTTTGATTTCTCGTTAAGCTATGTTTGGGGCATAGATGGAATGCCTGTTGCAACATACAATACATTTTCACCTGCTGATACACTCGGTGCAATAAATATAAATTCTCAACTTTCGTTTTATCGTACACATATTTTTGGAGCTGATTTGGCTGGGAGTATTGGTGGTATTGGCGTTTGGGCAGAAGCGGCAGCTTTTTTGCCGGAAAGCAAAGTTGTTATGACAAATGATTTGTCTGCAATGTATCCAATGTCGCCTGTTCCTGTAACTCAGGATACAACAGTATTAGATAAAGAAGCATATGTAAAGTTTGTTTTGGGTGCCGATTACAATTTTGCTAATGGAACTTATCTTAATATACAATACTTACACGGTTTTATAAATGAAAGAGGTACAGATAATTTAAACGACTATTTCTTTGTCCAGTTAGAGAGAAATTTTTTTGACGATAAATTAAAAATAGCACCATTGGCAGGAGGTTTTATTGTTTCAGATTGGAATGATGTTGGAAATAATTATGCCCTGATTTATATCCCAGAAGCCTCATACATGGCAACAGATAATGCTGAAATAATATTGTCAGCGGCTATATTTGACGGGAAAGGAGAAAACGTATTTGCAAATTTAGGGGAGTATAATATGATGATGTTTAAACTGAAATATAGTTTTTGATGACTAAGTTCTTTTTTAGTACATCAGTAGTTCTGTTATTCCTGATAGTATTTAAAAGATCGGAAATAGGTTCAAGTTTAAATGGGTATTGGTTAGATCGTAATAATTAGAAGTTAAGGAAAAATACAAACAGGATTAAAGTATATATTGAACAGCTATAATTTCTGCATTAAAAAATTTTAAAGCTACTATAAATTTAACCCCTAACATCAATGTTCCTTACTGGATTTTTAATCTGCTTGTTGTAAAAAGTCTGAACAAAATCCATTCTAATATTGGAAAATTGGGAATAAGTTAATTTTTGAATTCTAAGTTATTATGAAAAGAAGCAGTTTAAACATTAGATTAATAATTACTTGTTTAGGATCTCTTATTTTAGTTTTTGTTGCAGGCTGTGAAGATTATTTTGAATATAGTCCCTATGCTGCAAATATAAAAGATTCATATAAAAATATTCATAAAGAAAATATAAATAATCTAATTCTGGCAGATACAGCAAAGGATGAAATCAAATTTGCAGTAATTGCTGATTCACATTATAATTACCGTGAGTTAAATGAAGCTGTGGCAAATATTAACAATCGCGGTGATATTGATTTTGTTATTGCAAATGGAGATATAGCAGATCATGGATATTTAAAGGAGTATGAGCTGTTCTGTAAACAAATGAAATCATTAGATATGCCATATCTTACTGTAATTGGTAATCATGATTACAGATCAAATGGACATAAGATATATAAACAAATATTTGGTAATACCAACAAAAGTTTTTCATATAATAATAATTTATTCATTTTGTTTGATGATGTTTTTTGGGAAAGCAATAAAACCCCGGATACCGATTGGTTAGAAAAGAAATTGTTATACACAGAACAATACAATAAGATTTTTGTGATTTGCCACATTCCCCCGTATGGTGAACAATTTACTGATGATATTGAAGAAAAATATATAACAATAATGAGGGAAAATAATGTAGGTATCTCAATTCATGGACATATTCATAAATTTCAGCATGAAGAATATTATAATGATGGAGTTCAGTATTTAACTGTTGAATCCATAATGGATAAAGAGTATGTAATTATTACGGTTATAGAAGATAGTATCATAATTGAGCAAATAAAATATTAATTTAGTGAGAAATCAAAAACATATATTATTTATTTTTTGTTTTCTTTTTTCCTTTTCCGGGAGTAGTATTACTCAAGAATATTGTGAAATAATTGATGGGGAAAATAGAAACAAATGGTACATCCCTGATTGCATAAAGATTCAACATGCCGGGAATATTGGTTTTATTTCAGTTGGATTTGGTTATACTTGGTGGAACGAAGTTATACAAACAGACATGTTATACGGATATGTTCCGACGCATGAGGGTGAAACAACAATACATACTTTTACAATAAAGAATACATTTAGATTATATCAATTCAGGATAAAACAAAAATATAATATTAGCCCTGTTTTAGGTTTCTCGGTAAGCCTCGAACCAGGGTACAATTCTTATTTAAGAGTTCCCGGGAAATATCCTGAAGGTTATTATTATACAAATAGTATTTATGCTGTGCTTAATTTAGGAATGAAATCAAAATTTGAATTAGATAAAAAAAGATTTTTCAGCCGGGTTGAGCCTTTTGTTGAAGTAAATACTCTTGCCGATTACCTGTTTTATAATATTATTGCTTGGGAATACTGGGGAGACGATATTTTGTCATTAGCATTAGGGATTAATCTTTTTTTCTAGACCGGATAGCTAATTTTTAATAAGAGTGTTTGCGTCAGGTATTCCGGTTTTTGTAAGACAGGCAGGTTCGTGGAAATAAATAGCCACAGGTGTACTAATCTGACAAAATGCATAAAGTCTGCATTTTAAGCTTGCGATCGCGCAATGTGTTTATACTATTTTATATAACCTACTCCTGTGTTCGGCAGGAGTTTCCCAAAACATTTTTGAAAGAACTGGCAGATATGCCAATCCTTTATTAATTTTACTTTTGTTTTATACTATCAGTTGTATCAAACAGATTTAAATTTAAAAATCAGACTTTATGAAAACAAACGTTATCATGCTTTTTCTTATTCTCGGTTTATGTTCCTGCCAATTAAAAAAGGAAAGTCCTGCAATCGACATTAATGCTGAAAAAGCAATTGTTGAAAAAACTATAAGGAGCTCAATTACATGGGCGGTTGAAAAAGACACAAGCTTACTTTATGGCATTATAGCCAACGATGAAAATTTTCTCGAAGTTCATCCCAACAATAGAGTTGTAAAAGGAGTAACAGAGTTTAAGAAAGCAGAGAAATTCTGGCTCGATCCCCGGTTTAAAGCTGTTAAATGCGAGATATGGGATTTGCAAATCTCGTTGTCGCAAGACGGAACAGTTGCCTGGTTTTATTGCATGCTCAATGATATAAACGAGTGGGACGGACAGCCTGCAAACTGGGAAAATACAAGATGGACTGGTGTTTTGGAAAAAAGAGATGGCCGTTGGCAAACCGTTCAACAACACTTCTCGTTTGCACAAGAGAAATAGCACCTGGTGAATTTTAAGTGGTATTTCCCTTGTGTGGCTTTAAATATATTATTTTATTGATGAAACTTTAATTGTCCAGGCGTATTTACAGGGTGGATCTTTTCTTATTTCATCAGGAATAATTACTTTAAATCCATCGGCAAGCAATTCCCACTTTAAAGGTTTGTTTATACCTAAAAGGGTAACTGTAGCATCAGGTGAAGGTTGGTGCGATTTTATAATGATTTCTCCCGGTATCATTGTTTCGTTTTCGTTGCATAAGTAAAAGAAATAAGCATTTCCATTATCTTGTTGGGTCATGCAAATATTATTTTCTTTAAATGGTTCGAGTACCTTACTGTTATAAATCCCTTCACCATTTACTTTTATCCAATCGCCAAACTCTTTTAGCAGATCGTATGCACCTTGTTGCCATTCGCCTTCAGGAGTAGGGGCAATGTTCAACAATAGATTTCCTCCTTTTGCAACAATATCTACAAGCATTTGAACTCCTTCTTTACCACTCATGTACTTTGCGTCACGGGTATGAGACCAGCCACCCCCGGAAATAATACAAGATTCCCATGGATATGGAAGAGCTTTTTCAGGAACCCTGTTTTCAGGAGTAAGATAGTTCTGGTTCTTCCCATATACAGCACGATCAACAACTATCAGCCCGGGTTGTTTTTCCCTGGCCTTAATTACAAGCTCGTCCATTTTTATATCCTGGTTAATAATCCTGTTGGGGACATATCCATTTTCTTTTTCATTGGATTTTTTGTTATACCAGTTTATAATATCTTCTTTTGATTCTTTACAAACCCAGCCGCCATCGAGCCATAAGATATCTATTTTGCCATAACCCGTTAACAATTCCAGTATTTGGTTGTGTGTAAAATCAATAAATTGATTCCATTTTTCAGGATTAGATTCCGGCTCATAATTTACATTCCTGTCTCTTGGCGGGTATTTTGGATCCCAGTAATATGGTGAATGCCAGTCGGGTTTTGAAAAATAAGCTCCCGCCCAAAGCCCTTGTGCCCTGAAAGCATCAAAAATCTCCTTTGTTATGTTCTTGCGTGGATTTATAGAAAATGGGCATCCGGTATCTGTTATTTTATAATCGGTAAATTTTGAGTCGAACATACAAAAACCATCGTGATGTTTGGTTGTAAATACCACGTATTTCATTCCTGCATTTTTTGCAGCCTGTGCCCATTTTTCGGGATTAAATTGTATTGGATTGAATGTTTTTTTCAATTCCTCGTATTCATTTTTATAGGTAAAATAATTTTCCGGATTGGAACCTTGTGTTCGCTCACACCAGCTATATTCTTCGGGGCACAACGACCACGACTCAACAATACCCCACTGGCTGTATGATCCCCAATGCATGAGTAATCCAAATTTGAGCGACTGCCATTGTTCTATTTTTTTCAAAACCAGTGGGTTTGATTCAGGAACGTATTTTTCATATTCTTCCTGTGAAACTGAAACCAAACAAATTTTCAGTAAGATGATAAGCAAAAGTTGTTTTTTCATTTTATATCAAAATAATATTGTGATTTATTCCAGTTTAATTTCTGCAGATAATTTTATATCTGCTGCTGATGCTCCGACCTCGAATGTATAATCTCCACTTGTTAGTATATAGTTTTTATTAAGTGTATCCCAGGCAGTAATATCTTTTAATTTTACCGCGAACGTAATTTGCCTTGATTCACCTGCCTTTAAAGAAACCCGTTTAAATCCACAAAGCGATTTTATTGGATTGTTTTCGTGTAAAACAGGCTTTTTTACATACAACTGAGCTACTTCTTCTCCATCATGGGTACTTGTATTTTTAACAGTTACCGAAATGGCTATTTCATTTGCATTAGATTCCGGTTTATTTATTTTAAAACCGGCATATTCAAAAGTAGAGTAACTTAATCCGAAACCAAACGGATACAAAGGCGTTCCTTTAAAATACCTGTATGTTCTGTTTTCCATACTGTAATTATCAAATGCAGGGAGATCATCAATTCCCGCATAGAAAGTAACAGGTAACCGGCCTGATGGGTTCTCTGCCCCAAAGATAATGTTGGCCATCGCATTTCCTCCTTGTTCTCCGGGATACCAGGCAAAAAGCAAAGCATCGGCCAATGTTGAAATTTCCTTGAGATCTATGGCGCTACCACCTGTAACAATAACAATCAATGGTTTTTCAGGAGCTTTTTCTCTCAACTGCCTGATTAATTCAATTTGATTTCCGGGCAACTTAATATCATTCCGGTCACCACCACTTGTTGAGAGAATGGCATCGCCATTTTCCCCTTCCAGCATCATTGAGTTTCCTATGGCAGCAATTATAACATCAGCATCCGGGGCAAGATATAACCCGCTGAAAACGTTATCTGTATTTAAGAGTGTTCCAATATTATAATCCACCACTGTTCCCGCATCCGTTTTATTGATAATTCCTTCAAGAAATGTAACAAGGTTACCTGAAAATCCATTGTAATTTCCAAGTAATATGGTATTATCGGCCATTGTTGGGCCGGTAACAAATATTTTGTGCAGTGATTCCAATTTTAACGGAAGGGTTTGCTTATCATTTTTTAATAAAACAATGGATTTAAGAGCCGCTTCGTAAGCTAACTGCCTGTGTTCAGGACAATTTACTACTTCCGGCTGAATGTCTTTATATGGAGAAATATCTTTATAATCCAATAACCCCAGCTTAAATCGGGTTCTTAATAAAGGCTTTAGAAGAGAATCTATTTTTTCTTCAGTAATTTTTCCCTGTTTTACCGCATCAGGAATATATTTGTAGTTAACTCCACAATTCAGGTTAACCCCGGCGTTTAAAGCAATTACTGCAGCATCGGTTCCATTATCAACAATTTTTTGATGTGTAATAAAATCATTAATAGCCCAACAATCGGTTACTATATGTCCTTTAAAATTCCACTTGTTACGTAACAAATCCAGAAGTAATGATTTGTTTCCACAACAAGGTTCGTTGTATAGCTGATTATAAGCACACATAATACTTTCGACATCTTCATCAACCAATGCTTTAAATGCGGGCAGGTAGGTTTCATAAAAATCAGTTTCGTTAGGCAAGGCGTTAAAATTATGCCGGGTTTCTTCGGGCCCGCTATGAACCACGAAATGCTTTGCACAAGCAGCTGTTTTTAAATATTTTGGATCATTTCCCTGCAATCCTTTTACAAATGCAACTCCTATTTTGGAAGTTAAAAAAGGGTCTTCGCCATAAGTTTCCTGTCCGCGTCCCCATCGGGGGTCCCTGAAAATATTTATATTGGGTGACCAGAATGTTAAACCCGTGTATTGCTGAAAATTATTTTTAGAAACAGCTGCATTGTGTTTTGCCCTGGCTTCATCAGAGATTGCATCGGCAATCCTGAAAATTAGTTCTTCGTCAAATGTTGCAGCCAAACCTATAGCTTGTGGAAAAACAGTTGCTTTACCTGCCCGGGCAATACCATGCAAACTTTCGTTCCACCAATTATAAGCAGGTATATTAAGTCGTTCAATAGCAGGGTTATTATGCAGCATCATCGAAGCTTTTTCCTCCAGTGTTAACAAGCCAAGTAAATCATTTATCCTTATTTCGATGTCTGTATCCGGGTTCTGAAAAGGAAGCAGATATTGGGAAAAACAGCCATAGTTAAAGAAAAGCAATAGTATAAACGGGATTTTTAATAACAAGGATTTCATGATTTTTTTTGAATAAAGATAAAATTTTTTCTATACATATGAATTTCTAAAAAAATCAACGAAAACGCATAAAGTTTTTTTGCAGATTAAACTAAAATGGCAAGATTTTGTCAAATTTGCAGTTATTAATTTCCAAAATATTTATTTAAACGATGAAAAAATACTTTAAACCTGTTTCTCTAACCTATTTATTCATGATAACCCTACTATTATCGAGCTGTACAGAAAAACCAGCTGTAACCGAAACCGAATTTAAATTTCAGGTTGATCGATTTGAAGAATTTCAGATCTTGCGTTACCAGATTCCTGATTTTGAATCTTTAGACATACGCCAGAAAAAACTCTTGTATTATCTTGGTGAGGCTGCTAAATGTGGCCGCGATATTACATTTGATCAGAACTTTAAATACAATTTAATGGTTCGAAAAACACTGGATGCCATTGTTTCGACTTATACCGGCGACAGGACAACGGGAGAATTCGAAAAATTCATGAATTATACAAAAAAAGTATGGTTTGCAAATGGAATTCATCACCACTATTCAACTGATAAGTTTATTCCCGGATTTAGTTCCGAATATTTTTCACAATTGGTTTTAAATTCAGATTCATCAAAACTACCTTTAAATACGAATCAAACTGTTGAGCAATTATTAACTCTGGTTACTCCAATACTGTTTGATCCGAATTTATATGCCAAGAAAGTTGCATCAGAAAAAGGAACTGATATTATTTCAGCATCAGCAAGCAATTTCTACGAAGGAGTTACAATGGATGAAGTAAATACCTATTACGAAAAACAAATCGACAGCAATGATTCTACTCCTGTAAGTTATGGTTTAAATACCAAGGTTGTAAAAGACTACGGGATTGTAAAAGAAATATCATGGAAAGCAGATGGAATGTATGGCCAGGCTATTTCAAAAATAATTTACTGGTTAGATAAAGCCAAAACTGTAGCCGAAAACGAAATTCAGGCTAAAGAGTTTGAACTGCTTATTGAATACTATAAAACCGGAAACCTTGAGATATGGGACGAATACAATGTGCTATGGGCTGGAAATACCGATGTAAAAATAGATTATGTCAACGGGTTTATTGAGGTTTATGATGATCCTTTAGCTATGAAAGCAACCTGGGAATCGGTTGTAAATGTGAAAAATGAAAAGGCTACTGAGCTGACACAAATTATTGGACAGCAGGCACAATGGTTCGAAGATAATTCTCCTGTTGACAAAAAATTCAAAAAAGAAAAAGTAAAAGGTGTTTCAGCAAAAGTTATTGATGTTGCTCAATTAGGCGGGGGTTGTTATCCTGCGTCACCACTCGGGATAAACCTTCCTAATGCCGATTGGATTCGAAAAGATCATGGTTCGAAATCAGTTACCCTTAAAAATATTGGTTATGCTTACGATCAGGTTGGCAAATCAGGATATTTAGAAGAGTTCATCGAAAACGAAGAAGTACGCGAGAGAGTTAAAAAATACAGCGATGTAACAGGAATGCTTCATACCGATTTGCACGAGGTGGTTGGCCATGGCAGCGGGCAATTATTGCCTGGAACTGATCCGGGAGCTTTAAAAAGCTACCAGACTCCACTGGAAGAATCGCGTGCTGATTTGTTTGGCTTATATTATTTGCCCGATGCAAAACTCATCGAATTAGGACTTTTGCCTGATACTGAAGCATATAAAGCACAGTATGATTCATACACATTAAATGGATTAATGAGTCAGCTGGCAAGAATTCAGTTAGGTAAGAATATTGAACAAGCTCACATGCGAGGCCGTCAGATGATTTCAAAATGGGTATATGAAAAAGGCAAAAATGAAAATGTAATCGAAATGTATCAAAAGGATGGAAAAACGTATATCCGCATTAATGATTATGAAAAACTCCGTGTTCTTTTTGGGGAATTACTGGCCGAAATTCAACGAATAAAATCGGAAGGTGATTATAAAGCGGGCGAAGCAATGGTTGAAAATTATGGTGTTAAAATAGACCAACAACTGCACAAAGAATTACTCGAACGTTATGCTAAATTAAACCGTGCTGTTTTTGGCGGATTTATGAACCCCGATTTAGTTCCCGTAATTGAAAATGACGAGATAATCGACGTTAAAGTTGAGTACCCCGATGATTATACAAAACAAATGATTTATTACGGAGAAAAATACTCGTATTTACCTGTAAATAACTAAATCAACAAAAGTGTACATTGTGAAAAACATGGTGTGCTTTGTGGTTAAAAAACCACACTGTGCACGATGTTTTCCTGAAATATAAATAAATGTATCTTTATTCAGGTAATTTATATTCATTAAATTAAAAACATTTTTTGATACAACGTGTTAAGTAATAATACTTATCTTAGCATATCGAATGAACATTAAGAGTAAAATTCATGAAGTATAAGCTGACAGTCCTTTTTTATTTGATTTTAATGTCTTTAAATCTGTTTGGTCAGGAATTAACAGTTGGAGATAAAGCACCTGAAATTACTCAAAAATTAATTACAGGCGAAGAGTTCAGGTTATCGGATTTAAGGGGGAAAATGGTATTGATTGATTTTTGGGCTTCATGGTGTAAACCATGCAGAAAGGAGAACCCGCAAATAGTAAGTATTTACAAAAAATACAAGGATGCCAGTTTTAAAACCGGTGATGGATTTACCGTATTAAGTGTTTCATTGGATTTTAAGCAGGATATGTGCGAAAAAGCCATAGAAGCGGATCAGCTGGAATGGCACTATCATTTAGGCGAAATAAATGGATGGAAAAATGCAGTAGCACAAACGTATAATGTAAAAAGTATTCCGGCAGGATTTTTAATTGATGGTAATGGAATTATAATTGGCATTAACGTTCGAGGCCCGGAACTGGAATCGCTACTTAAAAAACAGCTAAAGAAAAGGTCTGTTTTTTCTTCAAAAGATTAACAGGAAATAATAAATTTCAATACACTGTTATCCGATAAAAAATATAGATATATAATGATATATTGAAACAATAAGACATCCATGTTTCTTTCACCCTTACAGGGCTTTCCTTTTTGGTTGGTATTGTTTTACAATACTTTCGTTCCTTTGGAGCTCAACAAAAGCCCCATCGGGGCAAAAGTATGGTAATAATCAGCAGCTTACAAAAATCAAAAGTGCTGTAAGCACGACAGTAAATACTTGTTAAAAGTTTTACCGGACAATAGTGATTTCAATAATAAAGCCGCCAGATTCAAATCTGGCAGCTTTATTATTATTGCCGGTTGCTTAATTCCCTGGCCTTTTCTAACAAAGATTGAAGTATTACAAACATGGAATCATTTTCTCCATCAATTGAAATGGATTTTGTAGTACCACAATCCAATGCTTCAACCAGGTCTGCTAATCCTTGCTCGGTATCAGGGTATTCTTGCCCATTATACGTATAATAGCAGTCAGTACCATCAGTACAACATGCAGTAACTTCCATTGTCCCGTCACAAAATAAATCTTGCTCACAGGCTTCAACCGGGTCTTTTTCACAAGCTGTGTGAAAAGCGACAATTGCTCCCGTCAATAATAATGATAAAATAAAGACTCTCTTTTTCATAATATTATAATTAATTATTGTTTAATTGAATATACTTTCGTGTCAAAGTTAAACCACTCTGGACGAAAGATTAAATTTAACATTTTTTCCTGTACTCTTATTTTTGTTTCCATTGTTTTTTGCAGATTTTTATTGTCAAATCCTGTTTTGGTTTTGCCTTTGATTTTTGAATGAACTAAATCTACAGTAGATCGATCAATATCTTCATCTTTAATTTCATCTCCACTTTGGGATTGTTCTTTTAGCAACCTTTTTGATTTGCCTTTTAAAACATCACCCAAATGCAATTGGAAATGATATTCATAATCTTCTCCCAGACTCTGCATACCATAGGCAGTAATATCAAGGGCTGTGCTTACAATATTTGTTTTTGGAACATACAATTTATTTTTAAACATGAAAATATTACACTCGAGTGTCTTAAATTGAATGTTGTCTAACTCTTTAATTCCCGTGAATTTTGATAATTCCATGGCTGGTTCAAAATCATAAACCCCTCCATTTTCAATCTTTAAATCACCTTTTACACGCATATCATTTTGAATTAGCGAATCCCCAATCAGAACAAATTTGCTGTTCAGGTTTGTTGATAATAACCCGCTTATATTTTCATGAGTAATACCTGGCTTGTAGAAATCCTTAAAATTATCGAAATCAACCAATAGCTTTTTAATATCTATTTTTTCAATGATATTGTGCATCTCGATGATTGACATATTCCCTGCCCTGATGGCATATTTTACCGATGAGTTTATATTTCCATCAAATGCCGTAAATTTAAACTTATCAAGAGTATATACACTATCTTTAATATTAAATAAGGCTGATATATCTTTTACAAATACTTTATTGTACGTTAAGCTTTCAACCTTTGCAGCCCCCTTTATAAGTATTGTAAAATGATGAGGTTCTTTTACCTTTGCTGTATTGCCGGGGTTAGCTTTCTCTAAAACCGAATCGTTAACCATAAATGGCGTAAGCATGGTGTAATCTAAATTCCCAAAATTTATTCGGGTATCAACAGAAAGTTGTTCTGCCTGGTTTTTAATAACGGTGTTGTATAAATTTTTAATTGTGGTGGAATCGATTTCGAACTCAATTTTCCCTGCAATTCCTCTCGTTT
This sequence comes from Bacteroidetes bacterium GWB2_32_14, assembly GCA_001768235.1. GTDB lineage: Bacteria > Bacteroidota > Bacteroidia > Bacteroidales > UBA12077 > UBA12077. The sequence continues at coordinate 29,019 of MENK01000027.1, read as the reverse complement.
TATTAATTGTAATTGCATCGGGGTTCATATTAACCAAACCACTGAAATTTTCAATTTTATATTGATTGAAATAAGGTGTTTCTATAGAAACATCTTCAAAAATAAACTTGAAAGAACTGGTTTTAAATACAATATTCATAGCCTGATCAGCGACTGAGTCCAGGTTGAGTGTCCCAAATGATTCAATATCAGCAAACATCTTTCCTGATAAGTTTGTTATCAATGAATCGGGGAACATCGTTTTTGCTTCATCCAGGTTTAATTTGATATTGCTTGTTAACGAATAAGTTGGTTTTTCAAAATTTTTAATCGTTGCAAACCCGGTAAATTCTGAACTTCCAGTTTCGATATGAAATGATTTTAAGTCCAGCGTTATATTGGATTTGTTATTGATACTTCCCTGAAAATAAGCATCAAAAGATGTGTTTTTCAGGGTTGCTTTATAAGCCGGGATTGAAACAGTTAAATCACTTATTTTAAGATTATTCGGCGTGTAATCAATTTTAGTTGAAAAATTTTCTACAGATAAGGACGAGTCCACATCAATAGTAAGGCTATCTAACTCAATATTTGCAAGGGTATTTGCCATGATATAATCTGCAAAATCATTCCCGATTGAATCGGGGAGCTCCCCTTTTGTTGAAAGTTTTGCTTTAATAATCCCGTTAACATTTTGAATTAACGAGTCTGCAATATATTTATTGAATTCATCTGTATTAACAACTATGTCTGCATTGATATTGTATTTTGGATGATCGATATCTAAAACAGAAAAAGCTACATCAAATTTGCTCAGAGCAGTTTCAAAATGAAATGAATTCAAATCAATTTGTGTTGATTTGTTGTTTCGAAGAATTCCATTTGTAACTTTTCCTTTAAACGAAATATTTTTCAACTCGGGATAACCGGAAGTAACAATATCTCCTTTTTGAAAATCTAAGGATAAATCTATTTTTGGCAGTTCAGTATCAGAATACGTTCCATTAATCTCCCCTTCCAGGTTCATTTTTCCGGAAATTTTTCTTAGTCCAACCTTCTTTAATATTTCTTCAGGAGTGTATTTAACCAGTTCGCTCAAAATAAAATCTGTTCCTTCGAATGTGATATTCGTTTTAATATCCCTATAAAAACAAACAGACCCCAGTATATCCAAATTTGCACCATCCGTATTAACAATCAGTTGTTTTATATTTATCGAATCGGTTTCGTAGTTTACATCGAAATTTATGAAGGTTTTATTCATTAAATACAAATTTGTATTATCAAGACTACAGTTGGTTAAGTTTATTTCACCTTTTGCTGATGCTAAAATATTTTCAGATTGAATATCCGCATCAATTTTTAATTTCGGGATTACAACATGTGCTTTTGCTTTATGCAGGCTGTCATTAAAATTGCAGATTAAATTCTTAATTGAAAGATCTGTTAATGTTAAATTTAAAGGTTTTTTCGGCAACGAATCAGTTTCTGAAGTTTTGCTGCTTTTTATCAGGAAATCGATATTCGTAGTTCCGCTTGTATCCACCATATAATTGATCAAAGCACCATTTATTTCAACTTTTTTTATTTCAAAAAACCCTTTCAATAGTGGTTTTGATTTAACCGAGATATAAACTTTACTTATGCTGATAATAGTATCTAATTTATTTGAAACTGAATCTGAGCCATTTGAACTATAATGTACACCCAGTAAAACATTTTCCAGTTCAATCGTTGCCAGAGGGAATTTACGTATCAGATTAAACGAAACGCCATCAACAACTAATGGAGCTTCAATGCTTTCGCTTAACTTTTTCAAAACCATATCGGTTATTTTGTCTTCCGATAATTTTGCAACAACGGTCAGGGTAATAGCTAAAACAATGACAATAATTATAACGTAAGAAAATATTTTAAGAAGTTTTTTCATTTAATATTTGTATTTACAAATAAACACCACAGCAAATTTCAAACCGAATTTACTGATTTTCGGGGGATATAAAAATCAATACGATGTAATTTGCCAGATTGGGAAGGAGTTGTTTTTTAGATTCTATAAAAAATTTGTTTTTTATTTGAACATAGCAAACGATAAGGAATGATTCACTTATTTTTATTTTAACCCGTACTTATCAATTAAATATACCAACGCAGCCATTGTTGCTGCTCCTTTTTGCATTTCGGATCGGTTAATTTTATCGAAGGTGTCGTTAGCAGAATGATGATAATCAAAATAATGCTCCGGGTCGGTTAACAATCCCATAAGTACAGTACCCTGATCTTTCAGCGGGGCAATATCAACTCCTCCGCCACCTGCAATAAAGACATTAATGTTGTAAGGTTTAAAAAGTTCACCCCAAGATGCAATTTCCTCAATTTTTTCAGGGGATGCATCAATTGAAAAACCTAAAGGTTGTGCTACACCCCTGTCGCTTTCAATGGCAGCTAGATGAATTTCTCCTCTTTGTTTAGCCTGTTCGGCATAAGTACGCCCTCCGCCTTGTGAAATTTCTTCGTCCATGTACATAACTGCACGAATCGAGCGTTTAGGTTTGATTCCAAGCTCTTTAAATATTCTAAGGACTTCAATAGCCTGCATACAGCCACCACCATCGTCGTGTGCACCGGGGCTGTTATCCCAGGCATCAAGATGCCCGCCAATAACAATATACTCGTTTGGAAATTCTGTTCCTGTAATTTCTCCAATTGTATTATATGTAGTTGTATCGGGTAAGTTTTTACAATCCGTTTTAAAATTAAATTTTAAATCAGGGTTCTGTTTTAACATATCACTCAACAAATTGGCATGTTTGGTTGCAATACAAACTGCCGGAACGGTAAGTTCATTGTCGGGCTTTCGGGTAACGCCTGTATGAGGAAATTCATCAATAGCTGTGGTTAATGAGCGAATTACCGTACCAACAGCTCCACGTTCTGCTGCCATAATTGGGCCCATAAATCGCTGGCCTGCTGCTTCACCATATGCCTGAAAGGGATTCTCAAGATTCGGGTTCATCGCCTGATTGAGAAAAATAATTTTTCCTTCAACTTTGCTTTTTGGAAGCAGAGAAAGTTCATCTAACCCGTTTACTTCAATTACCCCGGCTTCAATACCTTTTTCAGGAGTTGCTATCCCGCGTCCCAGGGCACAAACATTAACAGGTATTGTTTTTTCATTTACCTGAATATAAGCTGTTTCCTGTGAGCCTCTTTTCCAGTTCATAACCAGGGCTTCCTGCAAGAAAACCTGGTCAAGGTACATTTTATCTATAACCGATTTTGCCCACCTTGCGGCTTCAATACTTTGCGGGTAACAGGCTAGTCTTTTTGTATAATTTGTAGTTAAATACCTTAGGTTTTCATACGATTCGCTGCTTTTTTCTGCTTCGGAGTAAATCAGCCCAAGAACTTCCGAATCAGGTAATTTATCGATTGATTTTTGATTGGTACAGGAAACTGTAATTGAAAGGAAAGCAAAAAGAATTACAAAATATTTCATCGGTATAAATTTTTCGTGATGTTTAGATTATTTGACTATGTAAAAACGAATAGGATTAAATAAAAATTGAATTATTTAAATCAGTGAGAAAATCTTTATATGAGAAAGAAAGAATAATAAAAGGGCGGGTTATTTGTTTCTAAAAAATGCTTCTTTCCCGGGGTAATAGAATTTCTCGCGTGCAACATCCTGTGAGAAAATAAAATATTTGATTTCTGCTTCGGTGCAAAGTTCTCCTTTTGTGTTTAGCAGTTCGGTATAAATTGTTGCCAGTTTACGGTTATGATCAACCAGTTTGGCCCGAATTGTAATTATACCTTTGTCGGTTTCAACGGCTTTCTTAAATTTTACATTTATACCTGAAGTAACTCCAGCTGTCTCAAGCTTAATATACAACAACCAGCTTGCAATTTCATCCATAAGTGTTGTTTGTATTCCGCCGTGTAAGATATTTCCATATCCCGTAAGATGTGGCCTGGGTTTCCAGGGAGAAATAATCCATTCGCCTTCTTCAAAAAAATGCATTTGCAATCCCAGCTGATTGTCAGGAGAACATCCAAAACAATTATACCCAGGAATATGTGTGAATGGATTATTAATTTTTTTCATATAGTATAAAAAGATTAATATTCGAACGATCTTCCTGTAATCGATTCTATAGGGATTTTTATAATCAAAACATTATCAACCGATGGTTTTGAGTATTCAAATTCTTTTTCGGAATAGTTTCTCATAAAAACGCCCAACCCTTTTAATTTTTCTTCATAATCATCGACAAAGAGTGCGTGGCCATGAACCAGGACACTTCTGTAAGCAAATCGCCACGAACAGGCAACATGCTCGTGCCTTGCAAATAGTTTATGATCGGTATCGAACTCGATACATACTTTATTGTTGTGTTTCAGGATGTCAACCTTTTTACCTTCTTTGGCACAATGCAGCCAAATGGTTTGATCTTCGTATCCAAAGTTCATTGCTAGAACGTATGGTGTGTCAACATCAACCATTCCAACCCTGCATATATTGCATTTTTTTATAATTGCTTCCAGTTCATCCAACTCGATAATATCTTTTATCGCATTATCTCGCTTTGCCATAGTCGTTTAATTTTTATTTGTAATGATATTTTTGGAAGCTAAATATACAAAATACACTTGAAAATAAATTAGAAGGGATTTTAATTTTGTGAAATTTCTCTGCTTGGAAGTGTGAATGTGATTTTTGTTCCCTTGTTTAGCTGGCTGTCGATAAATATATCGCCCTTATTCATTGTTACAAATTCCTTGCAAAAAAACAATCCCAGTCCTTTCCCTGTTTCTCCGCGGGTGCCATTAGATGTTCCATGTACAATTTTAAATACTTTTTCCTGGTTTTCAGGAGCAAAACCAACACCATTGTCTTTGACCCATACATGAGCAATTTCATTTTCGATACTTGAGCCAATTATTATTGTACCATTTTCAGAAGTATATTTAATAGCGTTGTTTAATAAATTCCGGATTATTGCCGACACCATGTTGCGATCTGCATAAACATGTGTGTTATTGCACATTTCGCATAGAATTTGTATTTTCTTTAGTTCTGCAATCGGTTTGTAAATCTCAAGGATTTCTTTTCCCAACTTAGCCAGGTTCATCTTTTCGGGTTTAAACGGGAATTCTCCCTGCTGGCTTAATGCCCAATTTAGCAGGTTGTCGATGAGTGATAATAAATTTTTAGCAGATATTTCAAGTGTTTTGGACAGCTTATTCAACGATTTGAAATCTTGCTCATTAATCCAAAAAGGGATTAGTTGAGCAAGGCTGTCGATAGAAACCAGCGGGCTTCTCAGGTCGTGAGCAATAATCTGGAATAATTTATCTTTTGTTCTGTTTGCCTCAACCAGGTCGTTGTTTTGTTTTACAATTTGTGCCTGCTGATGAACTATTTGATTGTTTTGTTTCTTTAGAATTTTGATTAGTTTTTTCCTTTTTCGGTTTTCTAAAATCATGAATAATAAAAAGGCAAGGGTAAGAAGAATTGTTAAAAATAAAATATTACGCTGGAACTTTTTTTGTTTTGAATCTAGTTCTGCTCTTGCAAGGTTTAGTTGTTGTATTTCTTTTTCTTTTTCGAGTATAGAAATCTGTTGCTGACGTTTCTCGGATTCATATTTCTTTTCTAATTCGATAATTTGTTTCTTTTTTTCAAGGCTAAAGATACTATCTTCAAATACTACAAACTCCTTTAAATAAGAAAAGGCTTTTTCATAGTTTCCATTTTTTTCATGTGCCAAATAAAGGTTTTTTGATAGCATGTGTTGTTTTATAACATCATCTATTTGGCTGGCAAGATGATAGCTTTCTTCGAGATATTTTAATCCTGCTTTCCTATCCCCCTGTTTTATTAAGGTATTTCCCAAGCCTTGAAGCGAAAGAACAAGTATTTCTTTTTTGCCTATTTCTTTTCCCAAAGAGATTGCTTTTAAATAGTAACTTTTAGCATCTTTAAAATTACCTGTTTCTTCATAATTACTCCCGATATTATGAAGAAGAGAAAGACGATCATACTTGTTGTCAGGGTCTTTTAAAAGATATAGTGCCTGCTTATAATATTCTGCAGCTTTAACATGATCATCCTTTTGATCGTAAGCATTAGCGATATTCATGTAAATTATATGAATATTATTTGTCAGGTTAATCTTCTTCCTCATTTCTAAGGTTAAAAAATAATATTCAAGAGATTTATCAAAATATCTCATATCATCGTAAAGAACTCCTAAATTGTTCATTACATCTGACATGTGGATTGAATCATTCAAATTTTGATATATCCTCAGGCTGTTTAAGAAGCAGTCTATTGATTTATTAAATTCGCCATATCGTTTATAAATATTACCCATCCTGTTAAGAACGCTGGCTTTTTCCAGATCAAATTTTAAACTGTCGAATAAATAATAGGATTTTTTATAATAAATAAGGGAAGAATCGAAGTCGGATAAATATTTGTGAATTAATCCCATTTGATTTAATGAAGAGGCCAGGCCAAATTTATAATTCAGCTTTTGAGATAACAATACTGCTCTTCTTCCATAAACAAGAGCAGTATCAATTTGATATTTTAAATATTGGTATGATAAATTTGATAGCTTTAGAGCCTTTATTGTATCATCAGGCATTTGAGTTAGTGAAATACGAATACTATCGATCTCTTGATTTTGACAAAATGCTTTCTTTTCTACTTTTATAAATAGAAAAAGTAAGCATAATATGAATACAATCGTGTTTTTCAAAAAAAATAATATTTATTCAAGTTCTCCTTTATCTTTTCCTGTGTCTCCTTCGCCGTCGGGAGTTCCATTTTTTAATAAATTATCGTAGTTTTTTACAATAATTTTTATTTTTTCGAGCTGATTAACATCAGCGGGTGTTAAGGGGATTGCAAATTCCATAGTCTGTTCCGTAATACTTCCGGGTAAAGAAGTATTTTCTTTAAGCTTGATGCGTACTTCCCAGTAATCAATAACAAAAGCCTGATCAATAGCATCCAGAATACAATTCCCGGGTACTTTTACTAACGCATCCAATCGATAATCGGATGTCCCGGCTTTATAAAAAAGATTGAAATAAGGGTAGTAAAGTTTCATTGTTTGATTTTTTAGTTAAACGAAATTTGTTTAAAGATATAAAATTTTAAACAACTTTCAAGAGGAAATCATTAAAAAACAACAAGTTATAACCCTTTATCCGTTATGAATTGTTAAATCGTGTGCCTTTGTTTTTGCCATTCAAATAATACCACGGCTAAGGCGTGAGATACATTCATGGATGTATTTTTTCCATAAAGCGGAATATGAATAATGATATCTGACTGGTTTAATAAATCATGTTGAATACCTTCAATTTCGTTCCCGACAATAAATACAGATTTTTCGGGTAATCGGGCATTAAAAATATTTTGTGAATCGCTCGATGTTTCAACGGCTACCAACTTATAACCAGCAGGGATTTTTGAAATGAGTTCCGACGGATGGCATATACTCCATTTTATAGAATCGATACTCGAAACGGCTGTTTTTTTAATTTTCGATTTACGTATATTGCCATCATTGGTTACAATAATAACTTCTGCGCAACCAAAATTATCGGCTAACCGGATTATATTGCCAATATTTTCAGGAGTTTTTATGTTGTATGCAACAACAATAGGAGGAGATATACTTTGGGAGAATGAGTTGTCTTTAAAAAGAATTTTGGAATGTGTTGTTCGTTTTTGCATTTATTTTGTTAATCAAAAATAATCCTGTCCATTTTAATATCAAACTCATCAGCAGGAACTGACTCAAGTAATTGAAAATCGAAACAAATACCAATTTTATAAACATGGGTATTTTTCAAAAACTTGTCGTAATATGCTTTTCCCCTGCCCAGTCGGTTATTCTGTTTGTCGAATGCAATGCCGGGAACCAGGATTAAATCAATCGTTTCAATACTATCTTTAAACAACTCATTGGGTTCTTTTATTCCAAATGCCGTTCCTTCAGTCATATTTTCCATGCCTGAAAAAACACGTAGTTCAAGTTCGTCGCCTTTTACAGAAGGAAGAATAAATTGTTTTTCGGGAAACCATTTTAAAATAAAATCATGTGTAAATACTTCATCATCCATTGACCAATAAGCCATTATTCTTTTTGATTTTTGGAAGGTTTCAAGTATTTCAATTTGTTTAAAAATCGCTATTGATTTTCTTTTCTTTTCTTCTAAAGAATAGTTTTTTTTAAGCTCCCTGATTTGTAGGCGAATATCCTTTTTCTGTTGAGAAATCATTTTCAATGAATTTTTGTTTAAACTATAAGTTTATATCCTTTGCCATGAATATTTAAAATCTGGATAGCAGAATCATCTTTCAAATATTTACGGAGTTTGGTTATATAAACATCCATGCTTCGGGCATTAAAATAACTATCTTCCTGCCAGATGGTTTTTAATGCAAAATTTCGTTCGAGCACGTTGTTTTTATTGTTGCACAAGAGTTTTAGCAGGTCTGATTCTTTGGTTGTAAGTTTTACCTGTTTGTTCGCGTGTTCTAAAATTTGTTTTTGCGAATCAAAGATATATTCACCAATTGTATAGGTTTCGTTTGTTTCTGATGCATGATTTGTGCTTACTCTCCGAATAATTGCTTTGATCCGAAACATAAGCTCTTCCATGCTGAAAGGCTTGGTAATATAATCGTCGGCACCGAGAGAGAATCCTTCGATAACATCTTCTTTTAATGATTTAGCGGTTAAAAAGATATAGGGAACGGAATTATTTATCTTCTTAATTTCCCGGGCAAGTGTAAATCCATCCATTTTAGGCATCATCACATCAAGAATGCATAAATCGTATTTATTTTTTTTAAACCCGCTTAATGCCAGCTCGCCATTTATGTATAAATCGGTTTTAAATCCCTTAGCAATAAGGTATTCGCGTAAAAGAGCCCCGAGATTCTCGTCGTCTTCGGCAAGTAATACTTTAATGTTCTCTTCCATTTTTATTTCGTATTTGGAATAAATAATTTAAATGTTGATCCTTTTTTATATTCCGACTCAAGGCTTATTTGGCCTCCATGTTCTTCAACCATTTTCTTAACATAATTCAGGCCAAGCCCAAATCCTTTTACATCGTGTAAATTCCCTGTCGAAACCCGGTAAAACTGATCAAAAACTTTTTTCTGATCCTGTTTTTTAATTCCTATACCTTTATCAGTAACCAGGATATATATCCCCGTGTTATTGTCACGGGTAGTAACCAGTATATCGGGATTTTCTTTGCTGTATTTAACAGCATTATCGAGCAAGTTAAAAATAATATTTGTAAAATGCACTTCATCAATATTTGCAATGGAATGCCGTGCTTCAAGTTGTTTCTGAATAATCCCGTTTTTATTAATTACCTGTATTTCGAAATTATTAATAACCGTGTCAATAATTTTATGAATATCGAGCTCTTTGAATTTTAATTTGATGTGGCCTTGTTCAAAAAGAGCCGTTTTTAAAACTTTTTCAACCTGGTAGCTAAGTCGTTTGCTTTCTTCATCAATAATGTTTGAAATGTAATCAACATTTTTATTTTCCACAGGGATACTTTTGTCTTTAAGCAATTGGGATGCCAGGGAAATAGTAGAAATAGGTGTTTTCAGTTCATGTGTCATGTTGTTTACAAAATCGTTTTTTATTTGTGATATCCGCTTTTGTTTAAACATGATATGAATTGAAGTTATAAACCCGAGAAGAATAATTAAAGTGAGAAAAGATGATGAAAAGGCTAAAAATCCGGTAGATTTCAATATATAATTTCGTTCTTCGGGAAAATAGATTGTTAAAAAGTTTTCTTTGGCAAAAACATCATTAGGAAAGAGCTGGCTCGAAAATAGTTTCGCCTTTGTTTCAGGATTAAAATGTTCTGATGCGTAAATTTTCTTGTTTTTATTTCGCATCACAGAGTATTCGTAATGCAAATCAACACCAATATTCTTGATGTTTTTTTGAATTATCTCTTCAAGAGTTTCTTTACTGATACGGTCTTCAATAGCTACATCAATCTGAATGAGTTTATTTACAATATTTTCAACAAAAACGGTACGATCCGACAATTTTTCAATAAATTTTGAATCAGGGTTTAAATTTCCCAGGATTTTTTGTTGCGAGCTTTTCCCAGTCAGAAAATCAGTTTTGTTGTTTAATAAAATCCCATTTTTGCTAAATTGATTAATTTGCGTGGTAATGTCGAGAGAATCGTTTGTATTGATTACAAATATTTCTTTCTCGAGATTGGTTGTTGAAATACCAAATAAGCTTTGGTTCAGTTTGTTGTATTGATAGTTGAGGGTGGGTTTGCCCGATGATGAAATTTCCTTATACGGGTCAATTTCGTTTGCAACCTGGTAAACCATTTCACGATTTTCCAGCTCTTTTACAATATTCCCGATTCCATTATTTACAATTTGCGCGAATTGTTCTTCTTTTATTTCAATAGCGTATTTTATCCAGTAAATCTGAACAATAATCAACCCGATTAAAGTAATCGTTAGTATAAGTGTAACTATCCAAATGATTTTTTTCTGCATGGCTTTACAAATATATTACTAGAACCGTTCAAAATGAATTATTTAACAATATTTAACATAGGTTTAATTAACTTAACCATTGCTTATGATACTTTTGTAATGACAATAAAAATGCAAGGGAAATTGTCAAATTAGGGTTTTTTAAGTTTTAGGGTTTGGGTAAGAGAGATTTTTTAGTCTCTCTTTCTCTTTTTATAATCAGAAGGTAAAAACTTTTTTGTTTCGTTCCGATAAATTTTCGAGGTTAAAAGCAGTGTTTATAATCTCTATTTTTTTAAGTTTAGTAACAATTTTATTGATTATTGAATCGGAATATTCTCCCGAAATCTTTAGAAAAAAATCAATGTTTTTTAATTCGGGGATTAGAAATCCATTTTCAGAATTGTTGGCTATTAATTGATATTGAAGGAATGTTTCTTCATCGTTGTAGATATATACAGAAAAAGATTGTTCAATATTGTGTTTTGGTTTCTGAATAAGAAGATTCTCTGATTTGCTGAAATTATAACCTAAATATTTATTCAGGGCCCAGCTTAAGCGATAATCATTTTCGTGCGAAGAAATTCCAATCAGCTTAAAACCGGTTTCCGGTTCAAAAATTAATTTATGAACTTTCTTTTTCAAAACAGTCAGAATTAGTTATGCGAATATAAAAAAAGGATGTGATTTACAGGCGATTTTTTTGATTAAATGTCGAGTACTTTGCCTAATGCTTCTCTTGAAGCATTTTGTTGAGCTTCTTTCTTAGATGTCCCGGTTCCTGTACCTAAAATTTGCCCGTTTAAAATGACTTTCGAAATAAAGGTTGGGGAGTTTTGTTCAGTAATATCGGCTTCTGAATCATCAAATTGAATCTCAAGCTTGTTTTTCTGGGCAAACTCGATTAGCTGGCTTTTATAATCGGAATCAACAAGAATGAGATCATTAATATTGATGTGCTTTTTGATGATTCTTGAAATAATAAATTTCTTTGTTTTTTTATAGCCTTTATCAATATATATTGCTCCGATTAGGGCTTCAAAAGCATTCCCGTAAATATTCTTTGTGCCGTTTATTTTCATTTGAGAAACGACCAATTGCTGGAAACCAAGTTTTAAGGCAATTTCATTGAGTTGCTCCCTGCTAACAATGCGGGCTCGCATTTTTGTAAGAAATCCTTCTTTCTTAAAAGGGAAATACGAAAAGAGGTAATCTGCAATAACTGCAGCAAGTATTGCATCGCCTAAATATTCCAACCGTTCGTTATTGATGTATTTATCGTTATCGAACTGAATAGATGCGGATTTATGTGTAAATGCAATTTTAAATATCGAAATATTACGCGGATAAAATCCCGTTAACCGATAAATCTGCCTAAGAAATTCTTTATTCCTTGAGAAATAATATTTAACGGGAGGTATATGCTTAAACACTAAAACTATTCGGTATATTTTTTAACAATAACAGAAGCATTATGCCCGCCAAAACCAAAAGTATTACTTAATGCAGCACGAACGACACGTTTTTGAGCTTTATGAAGTGTTAAGTTTAGTTTAGAATCAATATTGGGATCAACTTCCTGTAAGTTAATTGTTGGGGGAACAACATCATTAACAACAGCACAAAGGGCAGCTAATGTTTCGATAGCGCCTGCGGCTCCAAGTAAATGGCCTGTCATTGATTTTGTTGAACTGATATTCATTTTATAAGTATGTTCACCAAAAACTTCTTTAATTCCTTTTAGTTCGGCAACATCACCAAGTGGAGTAGCAGTACCATGAACATTGATATAATCAATATTTTCTGGTTTCATATTTGCATCTGCCAGTGCATTTTTCATTACATTCATTGCTCCTAAACCTTCAGGGTGTGGAGCAGTTAAGTGATAAGCATCGGCAGACATACCGCCACCGGCAACTTCAGCATATATTTTAGCACCACGCTTTTTGGCGTGTTCTAATTCTTCAAAAATAAGAGCAGCAGCTCCTTCGCCCATAACAAAACCGTCGCGGGTATTACAGAATGGACGTGATGCCGTTTTATAATTATCGTTGTTTGTTGATAAAGCTTGCATGGAGTTGAATCCTCCCATACTTACTTCATTTACTGCAGCTTCGGATCCACCAGTGATAAAGATATTTGCTTTTCCTAAGCGGATATAATTAAATGCATCAATCAATGCGTTTGTTGATGATGCACAAGCAGAAACAGTTGTGAAATTTGGACCGCGGAAATGGTATTTCATTGAAATATGTCCTGAAGCAATATCAGAAATCATTTTGGGAATAAAGAAAGGGCTGAACCGTGGGGTTCCGTCACCTGTTACATAACTTCTTACTTCTTCGAGGAATGTTTGTATTCCACCGATTCCCGATCCCCATATAACACCTGCTTTATCGTGATCTATGGTGTTTAAATCAAGTTTTGAATCTTGAATTGCTTGCTCAGCAGCAACTAAAGCATATTGTGCAAACAAATCAAGTTTCTTCACTTCTTTTCGATCAAAATGTTGATTTGGATCGAAGTTTTTAACCTCACAAGCAAATCTTGTTTTAAATTTTGAAGCATCAAAATGAGTAATCATGTCTAAACCACTTACTCCATTCATTAAATTATTCCAATATTCTTCAACATTGTTGCCGATTGGGGTAATTGCTCCAAGGCCAGTAATTACTACACGTTTGAATTCCATAATTAATAAATTTAAAACAAGATTTGGGGGTTATTAAAGATGTTTTACTTAGCGTGCTCTTCAATGTATTTAATAGCATCACCAACCGTGCCGATATTTTCAGCTTGATCATCCGGAATTGAGATATTGAATTCTTTTTCAAATTCCATGATTAACTCAACAGTGTCAAGAGAGTCAGCACCTAAGTCATTAGTAAAACTTGCTTCTGGTGTAACTTCATTTTCGTCAACTCCTAATTTATCAACGATGATTGCTTTTACTCTTGATGCAGTATCAGACATAACTTTAAGTTTTAATTAATAATTAAATTTATTTTTTAACTGTGCAAAGAAATAGAATTTACTTTTATAAATCAAAAATATTTCTTTGTTTTTTTCGAAGCAAAAATAATCTTTTTTGGATTTAAAGAACCATTTTTGTAATAAAATTTTCATTTCATCACTTTAAAACGGGTGGTTAAAATACAACTAAATATCAGTATATGAAAAAGTTAGCTATATTTGCTTCAGGCTCTGGAACCAATGCGGAAAACATCATAAATCATTTTAAAAAGAAAAAAAACATTGAAGTTTCACTAATTTTTTCGAACAATAAAAATGCGTATGTTATACAACGTGCAATAAATCATGATATTAAATATCATGTTTTTTCACGAACGGACTTTTATCAAACACAAAAGATAAAGGAAATTCTTATTGAAAATGACATTCAGCTTATTGTTTTAGCAGGGTTCTTATGGCTTATACCCGAATATTTAATCAATGCTTTTCCTGACAGAATAATTAATATACATCCGGCATTATTACCAAAATACGGGGGCAGGGGGATGTATGGCTCAAAAGTTCATGAGGCTGTAGTAGCGAATAGGGAAAAGGAATCGGGAATAACTATTCACTATGTAAATAATGAATATGACAAAGGATCGGTTATTTTTCAGGCAAGATGCGCAGTTCTGAATACAGATAATCCTGATGATGTAGCAAAAAAAGTGCACGAACTGGAGTACGCGCACTTTCCTGAGATTATTGAAAAAGTTGTTCGTTCGTTATAGATTTAAATAATCTCTTCCGATATTTATAGTTAAACCGAAATTAAATATTAAGCCCTGGGTGTTATAATCAATACTTTCTTCATTTACAGGAAAAGAATACCCAATCTGAATAACAGCTTTGGCATACCGGTATCCTATTTTTGCCGTAATAACAGGTTCTACAAACATATGCCACGATTCTTCAAAATTAGACGTTGATGAAGGTATCATTTGTACAAAGGCGACTCTTGTGGCAAAACTTCCGTCAAATATATCGGTAACAGCGCCAACTCCAGGCTGTATGAATATTCTATTAAAACTTATATCTGTATAATCATCATCAAACAAGTCATTTTCTTCATAAGTTTTTATTTTTCCCATTCCATAACCTCCAAAGACTTCGATTCTTCCTGAATTTGCAAGTTTTTTGTAATAGCCGACTCCGCCTTCAATAATTGTATGTTTGTGAAATTCGTCGGTTGTATCGTTAGTCTGATCGGCAAAGCTTCCATTAGCTATTATAGCAATATTATCGGTTATAGCATAGCCAAGCTGAGCATCAAAGTTGCTGGTTCCGGTAGCTACTGTTGCCTGAAACTCTCCTTTATTGCTAAAAACAGGTGTGTTTACCATATTCGGAATGTATTCAGGTGAGCAAGATGTCATTAATCCTGTAGCTGAAATTATAATAATTAAGGCGTATAATTTCAGATTCTTTTTTTGATAAATTTTTTGTTTCATAACAAATGTATTTGGTTAATACTAAGGTTTTAAATATGAAATTAAAGTGTTGTATATAATTTCTTTGCGTTCTGTTATAAACCTGTCAAATTCTTCTTGTGAAAATTGATTTTTTTCGATAATTAAATGTTTCATCGCGAAGGGAAATGAAATTAATGATAACATGTTCAGGTAAAATTGTTCAGGATCAACTTTTTTTATATTCCCTTTTAAGTACTCGTTATTAAGTTGTTGTGAGAATTTTTTGGTCGTGTATAAATTGTCGGTAACTTTTAATTTTATGAGTTTCTCCGGATTACGGTTTAATACTGCCAGGACAAATGATACCAGTAAAGGGTTTCTTATAAGCATATCAATATATTTGCCTGTATATTGGCTTATTTTTTCGTTTAAATCAATTTCCGCATCTAAAATATCTTTTAACGATGCTGCTGCTTTGCCTATTAATAAATCTATTATGGTTTCAAATAAAATTTCTTTGCTTCGGAAGTAATAATTCATTAAAGAAATATTTATATTGGCTTTTGATGCAATTTCCCTTACACTGGTTCTGTCGAAGCCTTTTTCAAGAAATAAAACAGTTGCAGATTCAATAATTTTTTCCTGGGTATTCATGTTTCCTGACAATAAATTTTATTGCAAGATAAATAAAACATTCATTTTAAACAAGTGTTTAAAATGAATGTTTTAAGAAATGTATTCAATATTTTAAAATGTATTTAATTTAATGCCCGGAGTTCTTGTTTAACCTGATTTATAGATGCCTGGTAGGTTGGCAGATTTTCTTCTTTTATTGGTTCAATTGGTGGGGCCTTAATTTTTAATGGATCAATAGCCTGCCCATTCATCCATACTCTAAAATCTAAATGAGGCCCTGTAGCGTATCCGGTACTTCCGACATAACCAATGATTTGTCCCTGGTTTACTCTTTGTCCGATTTTAATACCATTTGAATACCTGGATAAGTGGTTGTATCCCGATGTGTAAACACTGTTATGCCTTATTTTAATATAATTCCCGGCCGATTTGGTATAACCTTTATCAATTACTGTTCCATCGCCAATAGTATATACAGGAGTACCTGTTGGTGCAGAATAATCAACTCCCGAGTGAGGCCTCCTGATTTTTAATATAGGATGCATCCTGCTTTTTGAGAATTTTGAACTTATATGAGAAAATCGTAAGGGTGCTTTTAAAAACTGGCGTCTCAGGCTTTTCCCATTTTCGTCATAATAACTTAAAACCCCGTTTTGTTCGTATTCGAAGGCAAACAATTCTTCTCCCTTATGGGTAAAATTTGCAGCAAATATTCTTCCAATGCCTATAGGAATACTGTCAACAAATTGTTCTTCATAGATTACTTTAAAGTGGTCGCCTCTGTCGAGTCCAAAAAAATCTACTGTCCATGCATAAATCTCTGAAAGCCTTATAGCCATCACGGGATCAATATTGTTTTCAATCATGGTATTCCATAATGATGTCGATATTGTTCCTGTACTTGTTTTCACGTTTGTAATGATTTGTTTTTCTCCCTTACAAGCCTGAGGTTTCTTATTAAGGTCTATTTTTAAATACTCCGTGGGGCTGTGTTTATACACAAAATATTTTAACGTGCTGTCTTTGTCTCTCGTGAAGTACAAGTTGTATTGATTTCCCAACTGAATATTACGAATATTAAAAACAGAAGCTGAATTCAACGTGGCTATATTAACGATCGAGTCATTGAGTCCTGTTTCTGAGAGAATGAATGCCAGGTTTTGATTTCTTTTTATCCGGTTTTGTACTACGTAAAAAGAATCCAGGGTTATTCCAAATTCTTTTTGGATATTGCTGTATATAATATTTTCATCAATATCTGTTGCAAAAATATCCCTGTTTTTAGGATTTAAATTATTTGTATTTGGTTTAATAAAACTTATTAATATAATACTTAGTAGAACAATGCCCGTTATTATTATTTTTTTAATGTTCATGTTTCCAGTATTTTGCACCAAAAGTAAAAATTAAAATTATAAAAGTCAACAACTTATGATTTTATCCTGTCAAAACCTCGCCCATAAACACCCATAACATTGTTTACAGAAACAAATGCGCTAGGGTCAATTTCTTTAATTATTCTAAGGATATCGTGCGATTCCTGTTTTTTAACCAGGATTAAAAGTATTTTTGAATCGGCTTTCGTGTACCAACCTTTTCCATCGAGAACGGTAATTCCCCGTTTCACATCATTAGCAACCCGTTCTGCAATTTTTTCATGTTCTTTAGAAAAGATAAACATTTGTACAGTTCGTTTTGTCCCGGTAAGAACCAAATCAATTGTATAAGCAGTAATTGCCATGGCAACGTATCCATAAACGATTTTTTCAAGTGATTTGAAAATGAGAAATGATGATGAAATGATAATAACATCGGCATAAAGAATAACTCTGCCCGGACTTATTTCCCTGTACTTATTAATCATCATGGCAATGATATCTGTGCCTCCGGTACTTCCTCCCTGGCTAAAAACGATACCTACACCAACTCCGGCCAGGATACCTCCAATTACAGCCGACATGAAATTTTCTGTTACAATAGGCTCTTTAATTATTCCCTGCAGTACAGAAAGAAATACAGATAAGACAGTTGTAGCGAAAATTGTTTTTATGCCAAATCCTTTCCCGAGCATTTTAATGCTTGATAGGATTAAGACTGCATTTATGGCAAGATAGGATATTCCAATCGGGAATTTTGTTGCATAAAAAATTAATGTTGCAACACCTGTAATTCCCCCGCCCGTTATTTCTGCCGGTATTAAAAAGGCTGTCCAGCCTAAGGCATTTATAAAAAGGCCAAGAGTTATTATGATGTAAGCTTTAATGTTTTTCAAAACTTTTGCATCCATGGTAGTAAAAATTAAATTACAACATTTATAATTTTATTTGGAACAAAAATTATTTTTTTAGGTTGTTTTCCTTCAAGCCACTTCTGGCTGTTTTCGTTTGATAAAACAGCATTTTCGGCATCTTTAGGGAGTATTCCCAATGGTAATTCAAGCTTAAATCTCATTTTACCGTTAAATGAAACAGGATATTCAAAGTTTGTTTCCTTTAAATAGGATTCATCGAAAACAGGTAGTTTTGCATTTATAATACTTCCGTTGTGCCCACAAAGAACCCATAATTCTTCTGTAATGTGAGGTGCGAAAGGGGATAGTATTACTAAAAGATTTTCAAGGATACTTCTTTTATTGCATTTTAATTCGTTTAGTTCATTTACACAAATCATGAATGCGCTCACGGATGTGTTGAATGAAAATCGCTCGATATCTTCCTGTATTTTCTTAATCGTTTTATGTAAAACTTTTAATTCTACTTTTTCAGGTTTTTCTTCTGAAATGTTGAAATTAAATGATTCGTCATGAAATAATTTCCAGAATTTCTTCAGGAACTTATGAACGCCATCAATACCATTTGTATCCCAGGGTTTAGACATTTCTAGAGGGCCCAGGAACATTTCGTACATACGTAATGTATCGGCTCCATATTGCTCGATAACATCGTCGGGATTTACAACATTGTATAACGATTTTGACATTTTTTCAACGGCATGCCCGCAAATGTATTTCCCGTCTTCCAATATAAACTCTGCATTTTTATATTCGGGATTCCAGTTTCTGAATGCTTCAATATCTAAAATATCATTATGAACAATGTTTACATCAACGTGAATAGGGGTAGTATCATATTCTCTTTTAAGATTTAATGATACAAATTTATTGGTGTTTTTAATTCGGTAAACAAAATTTGAACGTCCCTGGATCATTCCCTGGTTAATGAGTTTTTTAAATGGTTCTTCTTCGCATACCCAGCCTATGTCAAATAAAAATTTGTTCCAGAAACGGGAATAAATTAAATGTCCGGTTGCATGTTCTGTTCCCCCGATATATAAATCAACATTTCTCCAATATTGATTCGATTCTTTTGAAACGAGCTCATCGGGGTTTTTAGGGTCCATGTATCTCAAATAGTAAGCTGATGAGCCTGCAAATCCAGGCATAGTGCTTAATTCGAGCGGATACCCATCCGCTGTTTTCCAGTTTTTAGCCCGGGCTAAAGGAGGCTCGCCTTTTTCTGTTGGTAAAAAGGCATCAACACCGGGCAATTCCAGTGGCAGGTTATCTTTAGGCAACGTGTAAGGCAACCCGTTTTTAAAATAAATTGGGAATGGCTCTCCCCAATATCGCTGGCGGCTGAAAATGGCATCCCGTAACCTGTAATTTACTTTTCTGTTACCAATACCTTTCTCTTCAATGTATTGAATGGTTTTTTCAATAGCATCAGTAACAAGTAAGCCATTAATGAAACCGGAATTAATCATTATTCCTTCTTTCGAGTCGTATGAATCACTCCATGTTGCAGGATTGCTTTCTTGCTCATCTTCTTTAACAACAACCTGGATGATTGGTAAGCTAAAATGGCGGGCGAATTTAAAATCACGGCTATCGTGCCCGGGAACAGCCATAATAGCTCCTGTTCCGTATCCCATTAAAACATAATCGCTAATATAAACCGGAATTTCCTGGTTTGTAAGAGGATTTACAGCATATGCACCGGTAAATTGGCCACTTACTGATTTTGCATCGGCCATGCGTTCTCTTTCGGAGCGTTTTTTTGTTTCGGAGATATAATCTTTAACAGCTTTTTTGTATTCTGATGTCGTGATTTTATCTACTAATTCGTTTTCAGGAGCTAATACCATAAAGCTAACACCCCAGGTTGTATCTGGACGCGTGGTAAATATTTCGATTGAAAAATCTTTTCCTTTTACAGGGAATAACATTTCAGCACCTTCGGAGCGGCCAATCCAGTTTTTCTGAACTTCTTTTATTGATTCTGACCAATCAATAGTATCCAAACCATTCAGTAATCTTTCAGCATAAGCAGAAATTCTCAACGACCATTGTTTCATTTTTTTTTGTTCAACAGGATGTCCCCCGCGAACAGAAAATCCATCTTTTACCTCATCGTTGGCTAATACTGTACCTAATTTGGGACACCAGTTTACCATAGTGTCTGCCAAATATGCTAATCGATAGTTAAGTAATATGGTTTGTTTCTCATCATCGGTTTTAGTATTCCATTCAGATGATGTGAATATTCGTGTTTCGTTACAAGCAGCATGGACTTGTTTATTCCCGTTTATTTCAAATTCTTTTACAAGATTTGATATGGGTTCGGCTTTCTTTGTATCGGTATTGTACCAATGTTCAAAGAGTTCAATAAAAACACGCTGTGTCCATTTGTAATATTCCGGGTCGCAGGTTCTGAATTCTCTGCTCCAGTCATAGGAAAACCCAATTTTATTAAGTTGTTCTTTATATCGTTTGATGTTAATATCGGTTGTAATTGCCGGATGCTGCCCTGTTTGAATGGCATATTGTTCTGCGGGTAAGCCAAAGGCATCGTATCCCATCGGGTGGAGCACGTTAAATCCTTGCAATCGTTTAAAGCGTGAATAAATATCCGTTGCAATATATCCCAGTGGGTGGCCAACATGAAGTCCGGCTCCTGAAGGATAGGGGAACATATCGAGAACATAGTACTTAGGTTTTTCTTTGTTGATTGTTGTTTCAAAGGACTTGTTTACAGACCAGTATTCCTGCCATTTTTTCTCGATATCCTTAAAATTGTATTCCATAAAGGTTTGTGTTTGAATATGATGTTTTTTTCAAATTGCGAAATTAAATAATCTTTAGCAATAAATGCTCATTAAATGAAATTTAGGAATGCAAAAAATATCGAAAAAGTAAGGTGTTAAAATAAAAGTAATTCTTATTTTTTTCGGGAAGCCAATAATTTTTATAAATTTGCATCACAATTGGTCCAGTAGTTCAATGGATAGAACATCAGGTTTCGGCCCTGAGAGTTGGGGGTTCGAGTCCTCCCTGGATCACACAGAGCTGAGTAAATCAGCTTTTTTTATTGTACAAGGAAGAGTTTTATGAGTGATGAGCCTGTTTTGTTATCCTGGAAATTGATTAAAATATCGTAAAAACCTGTTTTTGTACACTTAAACATGAATTTTTCATAGTACTTATCACCAACGGAATTTGTAGCTACTACCTGGCTCCCGTCAAGTATCTGGATATTGGCTTTCCCCGGGAAATCGCCTATGTGGTTTAATACAGTAAATTTATACAGTGAATTTTTATTGAGGGTAATTGTTAAGAAATATTCGTTTTCATACTGATTATCGCTAATTTTTTTTAGCTCGAACTGAAATTCTTTAATAAATATCTCTTTTTGTGAATATGAAATTTTATTTGCCAGCAGGAATATAATTAGCAGAATAAGAAAATAATTCAGTTTTTTCATAGTTTTTTAAGCTATTAATACAAAAATCTTTTAAAATTTAAAGATTATTAATACAAATATAAGTTATATTCAATAATGTATGAATTTTTAATGACTTTAAATTACAAATTACATACCAGTAGTTATTTATAATAAAAAAGGAGATGAATTACTCATCTCCTTACTAAGTATAGGATGCTTAAAAATTTATTCTAGTTCGGTAACTTTTCGTGTAGAATAGTTGATTTTAAGAGCACTTGCTTTACGCAGTTCTTGTTTAACATCAACAACAACACCCATTTTCGTGTATTGATCCACTTTTAAAGATGTTGTCATAAAAGGGCGTTCGTTTTCGTCAACTTTTTCTCTTTCTGAAACGATATAATCACGAATATCTTCTACTTTAGCGAAAGCATCGTTAAGTTGTATTCTGGGTTCAGTACCATACATTGACTGAAAAGTCTGTCGTGGTTTACCAATATAAATATAACTCACTAAAGATTTTTTCTCGAGTTTTTTTACTTCGGTAGCACCGGGCATTTTTTGAGCAACTTTAACAGTCGTTTCACGCATTACGGTTGTTACCATAAAGAAAAACAACAACATGAACACGATATCGGGTAAAGAAGCTGTTGAAATTTCCTGTGAACCAACTTTTATTTTACGTTTGAATTTTGACATGTTTACTTCCCTCCAATATTTTTAGGTTCGGCTTCAGAAATAATCTGAGGATAAATATCTGCAATAGCATCCGCTTGCTCCTTTTTTAAATCATCATACTTTTTTCCGAATTTTTGTTGGGCAAGGTCATTTCTAAGTTCATTAACTGCAGCTGCAAGTTCGTTCTGTACTTTAATATACATTCCATAACTTGTACCCCTGTCATTTTGAAGAGAGATAACAGCATTTTTGTTTACAGCAATCTGTCCAAAATAAGGAATATCTTTTAATATTTTTTCGGGCAAATTCTCTTTATTCGACGGATTAGCCAAAAATTCTTTTGCTTCAGCACGAAGGCTATAAATATCCATTGGCTTATTTTCAACCATCAGTTGATCATTTGCATTGATTAAAACAACAAAAATATTTCTTTCTTTAATTTCATTTGGTGCATCTTGCTGTCCGGGAGGCGGCATGGGAGGAAGTTTCCTCGACAATCCGCTATCAACGTCCATAGTAGTGGCAACCAGGAAAAAGATTAACAGCAAGAAAGCGATATCGGCCATTGATGCTGCGCTATATGTACCACCAGGTCTTCTTGGCATAATTATTTGTTTTAAAAATTAAAAAATCATTACAGTAACTACGTTACAAAAAAACAACTACTATTTGAATAATTTTGATGTTTCGCTGTAAATCATAGCAATAATGGCAACTGCAACAAGAATATATGTTGTAATAATACCTGTATCTACTTTTTTCAACAAACTTGGAACATTAAATTTTTCCATGTCTGTTCCAGAAAAATTTAGAGTTTCAGCAGATGAAAATGCATATGCTAAAATAACAACAACAACAAGAGCAAGAACACCTAATAAACTTTTTTTAGCATTCTTAGGATTTGTTATCATTTGAAAAACAGGGAAAATAAGAGATGCAACAACAGCTATACCTGTAAGAATATATGCATACAATATAAATGTGTTGGTAAATATTGGAGTTGTACCGTCAATTTCTGTTCCTCCTGTATAAAAAAGTACGCATAAAATAGCGGATATAACGAGGAGCAGAATATAGAATATTCTAACTAATTTATTCATGTAAGATTATTTTTTAAGGTTGTGTTTCACTAAAATATCAATCAATGAAATTGAAGCATCTTCCATATCATTTACAATGCCATCAATTTTTGATACAATATAGTTATAGAACACTTGAAGTATCATAGCTACGATAAGACCAAATACTGTAGTGATTAACGCGATTTTAATACCACCGGCAACCAATGTTGGAGAAATATCACCTGCAGCTTCGATAGCATCAAAAGCACCAATCATACCAATAACTGTACCCATGAAACCTAACATAGGAGCAACGGCTATAAATAATGATATCCAGGTAATTCCTTTTTCCAATAAACCCATTTGGACACTACCATAAGATACTACTGATTTTTCAACTACATCGATACCTTCGTGTACTCTGTCTAAACCCTGGTAGAAAATACTTGCAACAGGGCCTTTAGTGTTACGGCAAACTTCTTTAGCTGCATCAACACCACCATTTTCAAGAGCTGATTCAATATTTACTAAAAGTTTTTTTGTATTTGTTGAAGCAAGGTTCAAATAAATAATTCTTTCAATAGCAATAGCTAAACCTAAAATCATACAAAGAAGAATAACGCCCATAAAACCAGGACCACCTTCAATAAATTTTTGTTTAATAGCTTTATGCATTGAAGTTCCTTGTTCAACTTCTGCCTGAACAGGTTCCTGAGCAACTTCTTCAGTTACTGCTGCTACTGCTGTATCTTGAGCAACGTCTGTTGTTTGTTCAACAGTTGCCTCGCCAGTTGTTCCTTCCTGAGCAACTGAATAGAAAGATGCTCCTAAAGTAAGCATCGAAAAAACTGCTATAAATGCAAATAACTTTTTCATGTTTTGTTTTCTTTTTAAATTATTAACGATTTTTATGTGTGTAAAATTATTAAAAAATTCAGTATTAAAAAATTATTGCGGAGAAAGAGGGATTCGAACCCTCGATACCCTTTTGAGGCATACACACTTTCCAGGCGTGCGCCTTAGACCACTCGGCCATTTCTCCATCTTCCTTACCCCAAAATCCGGGGCACAAAATACAAAAAAATAAATTAATACAAACTATTTTACAGAGTTATTTCTCCACTAATAGATTGATTTAATTTAAGTTTAATTTCATCTGTACTTAATTGCTTGCCTAACAAATATATAAGTTTAGCAACTGCTGCTTCTGTTGTAATATCGTAACCACTTATTACGCCGCATTTTAATAATTCTATCCCGGTTTCGTATTTACTCATATCAACGCTTCCGGCCATGCATTGGGTTACATTTAAAATTATTTTCCCTTTATGGATAATTTGTTTTATTTCTTCCAAAAACCAGTTGTCTGTTGGAGCATTTCCTGCACCATACGTTTCCAAAATAATTGCCCTGGATTCTTCAAGGTTTAATATTGTATGTAAAGTATTTCTGCTTATCCCGGGGAAGATTTTTAAAATAACGACACGAGTATCTAAATTTGTATGTATAATCAATTCTTTTTTTGATGTAGGATAATGAATTGCTCCATAGTTGAATTTAATATTAATTCCTGCTTGTGCAAGGTAAGGATAATTAGGTGATTCAAATGCATTAAAATGCTCGGCATTGTATTTTGTTGTTCTGTTTCCTCGAAATAATTTATTTTCAAAATAGATACAGACTTCAGGTGCAAGTGGTTGCCCGTTTTGCTCTGCTGCTGCAATTTCTATTGCGGAAATGAGGTTTTCCTTCCCGTCGGTTCTTAATGTTCCAATTGGTAGTTGTGATCCCGTGAATATTACCGGTTTATCCAGGTTTTCAAGCATGAAACTTAATGCGGAAGCGGAGTATGCCATGGTATCTGTACCGTGAAGAATAACAAACCCGTCAAAATCCGTGTAATTTTTTTTGATAAGAGTAACCAATTGTACCCATACTTCGGGATTTAAATTTGACGAGTCGATAACCGGGGAAAATGAAATGGTTTTTAAATGAAATCCAAAACGTTTGAGTTCAGGAACTTCCTCCATTATCTGGTTGAAATCGAATGGAGCGAGAACACCTGTTTCGGGATTTTTTATCATCCCGATGGTACCTCCGGTATAAATGATTAATATTGACTTTGTTTTATTTTCTTCCATTAATTAAAGCCTGAAAAGGTCTTTCGCGTTTTCTTTTGTTATTTGGGCAACATCAGCCAAAGATAAATTTTTTATTTGAGCAATTTTTTCTGCAATATTCAGAATATAAGCACTTTCGTTTCTTTTTCCCCTGTATGGAACAGGTGGCAAATATGGCGAATCGGATTCTAATACAATATGATTAATATCAATATTCTTTACAATATCATCCAGCCCCGAGTTTTTAAAGGTAACGATACCCCCGATGCCGATTTTAAACCCCCATTCAATTATTTGATTTGCTTGTTTTAAATTTCCGGTAAATGCATGAAAAACACCTTTTAAATTACCGTCGATTTCTTGTTTAAGAATATCAAATATCTCGTTAAATGATTCGCGCGCATGAATTGCGATTGGTAAATCGTGTTTTTTTGCAAGGTTTATTTGGTGCAAAAAAGCTTCTTGTTGTTGAGCCAAATATGTTTTATCCCAATATAAATCTATTCCTATTTCTCCTATAGCAATAAATTTTTCTTTTTGTAACCAATTCTCAACTATTCCCAGTTCGTGTTTAAAGTCTTTATTTACAGAAGTCGGATGCAATCCAATCATTTGATAAAAATGCTCCGGGTAATTTTTTGTCAGTTGAACAAGGTTTTCAATCGTTGTGCTATCAACATTTGGTAACAGCATTTTGTAAACACCTTTTTGTAAAGCATTTTCAATTACCTGTGCCCGGTCTGAATCAAACTCCGGTAAAAACAGATGTGTATGTGTATCGATTAGCTGCATGTTATAATAAATCCCCGTGCAAACTTATAAAAACTATATTTAATATTATAAATTAATGATGATTTCAATCAATTATACCCTATTCAGAGCAAGCATGAAATAAAAAAGGGGACGATTTTTTCGTCCCCTGAAAAAACACTATTTAAATTTTTATACGCATCCCTGAGCGAGCATGGCTTCAGCAACTTTAACAAATCCGCCCACATTAGCTCCATTCACATAGTTTATGTAACCATCAGATTCTTTACCATATTTCTCGCATGTAGCGTGAATATTAATCATAATTTGATGTAAACGTTGATCAACTTCTTCGCGAGACCATGGAAGGCGCATGGAGTTTTGAGTCATTTCTAAGCCTGATGTAGCAACACCACCAGCATTTGCAGCTTTACCAGGGCCGTAAAGGATTTTCTTTTCGATAAATACTTCAACAGCATCTGGAGTAGAAGGCATGTTGGCACCTTCAGAAACGCAATAACAACCATTAGATACCAGTGTTTTTGCATCGGCTAATTCGATTTCGTTCTGAGTAGCGCAAGGTAATGCAACATCGCATTTAATACCCCATGGGCGTTTGTTTTCATAATACTCTACACCGTATTTGTCGGCATATTCTTTAATACGGCCTCTTTTTACGTTTTTAAGATCCATAACATAAGCCAGTTTTTCTGCTGTAATGCCATTTGGATCGTGAATAAATCCTGCTGAGTCAGATAATGTAACTACTTTACCACCTAATTGAGTAACTTTTTCGACAGCATACTGAGATACATTTCCAGAACCTGAAACAACAACGGTTTTACCTTTAAAACTTTCTCCACGGGTTTTAAGCATTTCCTGGGCAAAATAAACATTGCCATAACCAGTTGCTTCCGGACGAATTAAGCTGCCTCCAAATTGAATTCCTTTACCTGTTAATACTCCTGTAAATTCATTTTTAAGTCTTTTATACTGGCCGAACAAATAGCCTATTTCACGACCACCAACGCCTATGTCTCCTGCGGGTACGTCTGTATTGTGACCAATATGACGGAATAATTCTGTCATAAAGCTTTGGCAAAAACGCATTACTTCGTTGTCTGATTTACCCTTAGGATCAAAATCGGAACCTCCTTTACCACCACCCATGGGTAATGTTGTTAAGCTGTTTTTTAAAACCTGCTCAAATGCAAGGAATTTTAAAATGCTCAAATTTACTGTCGGGTGAAAACGTAATCCTCCTTTGTATGGCCCAATGGCACTGTTCATTTCGATTCTATACCCTTTGTTTATTTGAATCTCTCCTTTGTCGTCGAGCCAGGGTACTCTGAATAAAATGGTTCTTTCGGGTTCAGCCATTCTTTCAAGGATTTTTGCATGTTTATACTTGGGATTTTCCTCAATAAAAGGAATAAGAGATTCGGCTACTTCTTGAACTGCCTGATGAAATTCTTTTTCATTTGGATTTTTGGCAATTATTTTCGCCATGAATTGTTCTACTCTTGGATCCATAATAAATTTAATTTTTAGTTTGTAATTTGTAATTTATGGTTTATGTACCAACAAACATAGAGAAAAAATTTTAAAGCGAAATGATGTAATTCGCTGTTTTTTTACGAGTTTGTAAGAAAATACTGTCGAATGTTAACGTGTTTTGCACAGAAAGGGCATTGCAAAAGATTATGTTTTTAAACACAACCTGATTTTTGTCATAGGTAAATCGGGGAAATTAACTTGTATGTTTTGCCTGGCAAGGTTTTAACAATACCCAAGAACTCAAGATTCAATAAAATAGGTGATACCCTGCTTGTTGGCATTGCAGATTTCAGGCAGATCATGTCTATTGGGAGCTCATCGCTTTCTTTTAACAGATTTACAATGATTTTTTCTTCGTTATTTAAATTAACAAACAGGTCTCTTTGTACATCTTGCAGTTTACAATTATCCACATCCCATCCGAGAAAATATTCTAAGTCTTCAATATTTTCAAGCATTGCAGCTTTATTTGATTTGATTAAAGAGTTACATCCTTTTGAATATTCATCGGAAATTCTTCCTGGTACAGCAAAAACATCGCGATTATAGGAGTTGGCAAGATCGGCAGTGATTAATGATCCTCCTCCCATACCAGATTCTACAACGATTGTTGCATCACTTAATCCTGCAATAATTCTGTTGCGTTTAATGAAATTGTTTTTATCACGGATAGTTTTACTTGTAAAGTCAGTAATAAGTAAACCCTGTTCTGTAATTTTCTGTGCAAGGGATTTATGTGATGCAGGATAAATAATATCGAATCCATGACCAAGAACTGCAAATGTTTTCAGGTTATTTTCAAGAGCCGCTTTATGTGCAGCAGCATCAATACCATAAGCCAGCCCACTAACAATGACAGGATCGTGGCCTCGTTGAGCCAAATCTTTAATAAATTTATTGCAGAATGCAATTCCTTCGGGTGTAGCTTTTCGGGTTCCGACTATACTTAACACTTTTCGATTATTCATGTTTGAATTGCCTTTTGTATAGATAAGAAGAGGGGCATCGTCACAATGTTTTAGCCTTTCCGGGTAGTTTTTATCGGTGTAGAAAAAAACAGAAATATTGTTTTTAATTATAAATTCAATTTCTTCTTCGGCTTTTGGCAATACATTTGAATTAATTATGCTCTCTGCAAGAATATGCCCTATTCCCGGAATTTTGGTCAGGTTTTTTTTAGATTCTGTAAAAATCCCCTCAATATTACCAACATAAGCGATTAGTTTTTTAGCTGTAATATGGCCAATCTTGGGGATTAAACTAAGCGCGATTTGATATTTTAAAATACTGTTTTGCACAATTTCAAATAAAAATCAGTTACGTATCCAAGTAAAATTATTCATTTTTATTGAATAGTAAAACAAAAAAAGAAGCAACCCGAAAGTTGCTTCTTTAACCATAAATTACAAACTAAAAACTAAAGATACTAGATAACTCCCTGATCAACCATAGCATTGGCAACTTTTAAGAAACCAGCAACGTTTGCACCTTTAACGTAGTTAACATAGCCATCTTTTTCTTTTCCAT
>MENK01000026.1 GCA_001768235.1 Bacteroidetes bacterium GWB2_32_14 | reverse complement strand
TGATATTAAAATTTCTTCAAGGTTATCGAGAACTTCATCATCAACCTTCGATTTTCCTACAACCGCTCTTGATAATTTTTTAAACACACTTTCCTTGGTTTTCTCTAAACCTTTATTCAGTGAATCTTTTGAAAAAAAACCAAAATTTGCCATACTAACACTATTTAATTTAAAAGCCCAAAAATAATATAAAATGCTGACTTGCAGAAATAAAAAAAGCTCTCTTAAAAAAGAAAGCTTTCTCTATATAGTATATAAATTTGTTATTTTTTTTGAAAAAAATCTTTAACTCTTTCGTTTGGTATAATTTCTTCAACAAATGAATATGAACCGGTTTTTTCTGATTTTACCATTTTAATGCATTTGGTAACTGTTCTTCCGGCCCCTGTTTGTAACGATGCTACTACTTTCTTTGCCATAACTCAATATTATTTAATTTCTTTGTGTACAGTAACTTTCTTTAGAATCGGATTGTATTTTTTCTTTTCAATCCTGTCAGGTGTATTTTTTTTGTTTTTTGTAGTAATATATCTTGATGTACCTGGCATTCCTGATGTTTTATGTTCAGTACATTCTAAAATTACCTGAATTCTATTTCCTTTTTTTGCCATTTCCTACTCCTCCCAATATTAATAATTAGTTAAATAGCCGTTCTTTTTTGCTTCTTCCAAGGCTACTTTTAATCCTTTTTTAGTAATGGTGCGGACACCAGAAGCAGAAACTTTAAGCGTAATCCAACGATTTTCCTCTTCTAGGAAAAATCTCTTTTTTAGTAAATTCGGATAAAATTTTCTTAAAACTCTTCTTTTAGAGTGTGAAACACTATTTCCTACTAATACTTTTTTTCCTGTAATTTGACAGATTCGTGACATTTTGTATCGATTTTATCTCATTTCAAATAAGATTGCAAAAAACGCACTTTTTATTTAAATAATCAAATTTATTGACAATTATTTTTATTAAAAATCTATTTTTATGCCATTTATTCTTTTTTGCAACATGTTAAGTGCAGTTAATGAAGCTCTTGCAATATTTCTTCCGCGATGATCACCAAAAGTATATTTCATTGAAATTACTCCATTTTTATCGGCTATTGCTATCCAGGTTGTACCTACCGGTTTTTCAATTGATCCCCCGGCTGGCCCCGAAATACCCGAAGTAGCTATTGAATAATCAGTATTATAAATTCTGCGGATACCTGTTACCATTTCTTCAACTACTTGTTTACTTACAGCTCCATATATATCTATATTACTTTTACTTACATTTAAAATATTTTCTTTAATTTCATTTGAATAAGCTACAATACTTCCTTTAAAATACGCGGAACTTCCTGGAATACTTGTAATTAGCTGCGATATATAGCCCCCGGTACAACTTTCGGCTATTGATAAGGTTTTTCCGGTTTTTAGAAGTAAGTTTCCCACAATTTCTTCAAGTAATTCTGAATCATAACCACAAATTGTATCTGGAATAACTTGCTGAATTTTAGTAACCTGTTCATCAATTAAATCCTGTAAATAGGCTTTGTTATTTCCTCTTGCTGATAATCGTAATTTTATTAAACCGGGCGATGGTAAGTAAGCTAATTTGATTTCCCGGGGTAAATTGTTTTCCCATGATTCAAGTACCTCAGCCAGCCTTGATTCAGGTATTCCTTGTGTTAAAATGATTTTATGAATAATGACGGAATCCGTGTTCAGGTTTTTCAGTTTTGGCAAGATGGTGGTTGTCATCATTTCCTTCACCTCAAAAGGAACACCCGGCATTGAAATAATAATTTTATTTCTATCGTTAAACCACATTCCGGGAGCTGTTCCCACACTATTATGGATTACAATACAATTAGCCGGTACTTTAGCCTGATCTATATTTCGCTGATTTAAAACACCAACATTCTTTGTTATTAGTTGTGAAATATGTTTTAGAACTTCCGCGTTCTCAATTAATTCAACTTTATAATATTCAGCAAGAGTTTCTTTGGTATAATCATCATTCGTTGGGCCTAAGCCCCCGGTTAATAATATGATGTCGGATGTTGATTTCGCATAATCAATCGCTTTAATTATTTCATCCTTATTATCTGAAACAGAAGTTTTTCTGACAACATCAATTCCAATTAAGTTAAGTTCATTGGCAATCCATGCCGAGTTCGTATCAATAATCTGGCCAATAAGAATCTCATCACCAATGGTAATTATTTCAGCTTTCATTCGGGAGTTTTATTAAATTTTTCAATATTTTTTATTCGCTGCAAAAGTGTTGGATGTGAATAATTTACAAATACATAAAATGGATGCGGGGTTAAATTCGACAAATTGGTTGCCGATAATTTGATTAGTGCATTAATTAGATGTTTTCCCTCGTAATTTATAAAAGCATACTTGTCTGCCTCGTATTCATTGTATCTTGAAAACATATTCGAAAATAAACCCACTACAGTTGATATCGGGCTATATAAAAACCCAAAAGTAACGAGGCCAAGATGAAAGCTGTGAATATCGGACCCCAGTACCTTAGAAAATTCCGGGATTCCAATAAAAAGTGATAAAATATAAAGTGTTATACCGGTTTGTATAGTAGAATTAATAAATGAAATTAACGTGTGCTTTTTCTTATAATGTCCTATTTCGTGAGCAAGAACGGCTACAATCTCCTCTTTACTTAGTTTCTCAATTAAAGTATCGTAAAGGACAATTTTTTTCTTTTTCCCCAGTCCGCTAAAAAAAGCATTCGCTTTTGTACTTCTTTTAGAGCCATCTATTATATAAACATCTTTAAGTTGAAAATTAACCTGATTACAAAATTCCTGAATAGTGCTTTTAAGATCTCCTTCTTCTAATGGTTTCAGTTTATTAAAAAGAGGAACAATAAGCGAAGTGTAAAACAATATCATAATAAACATGAAAGAAACTGCCAAAATCCATGCATATATCCAGAATAATTCATGTGTATAATAATAAAACCAAACAATTAAAGCGAGTAAACCGCCTCCAATAACAACCATTAATATCCATCCTTTAATTTTATCAAGAATAAAGGTTTTCAGTGTTGTTTTATTAAAACCAAATTTTTCTTCGATAACAAAAGTATCATATATAGAAAATGGAATATGAATGATATCAGAAGCAAATAGTATGATACCAAAAAATAAAAGGGCTATGATAATAGGATTTGATGAATATAAACGGGCAAATTGGTCGATAACAGCAAATCCTGAGATAAATAAAAAGAGTAATATGAGTATAAAATCGAAACTGCTGTTAATTATTGAAAACCTGTAGTTTGCCTTATCGTATTTAATAGATTCCTGGTATTTATCTTGAGGATATATATTTTTCAATACTTCAGGTAAAAGTAAATTTCTGTTTTTCGCGTTCAGGTATTCTAAAAACTGTTCAAAAAGAAAATCAAAAATTAATATTCCAACTATTATAATAAAAACAATATTGTACATAGAAGAGTCTTAAAGGAATTTGTGTTCTATAGTTGCTTTTTAATTTTATCATATTCTATTTTACGATTTTTGAGTACAAGAATATAATAATATGTTCGCGTTTTCTCTTTTCTTTCATAAGATTTTTGAGCCCAAAAAATTGCATCATCAAATTTCCCGGACATTTCACTTGCAACAGCTAAATTAAAGCATACCCTGCTTGCTATTTCATTATCAGTATCTGTAACATATTTTACCCAAATTTCGGATGCTTTTTCCCATTCATCTTTCCTAACAAAATCAGCTGCTTTAATCAAGTCATTATTCCCATTAAAGAAATAATAACGGGTTTCAGCCTCCCATTTTGGAAATACACGGGCTGAATAGTCAAGTGCAGCAAAATAGCAAGCTTCTTTAACAGATTGAATTACAGACGGAAAATCTTTTCTCAATTGCCTGATATCTGTTCCTGTAGCATCCCAAAGTAACGTGTCGGTATAAGTATATTTATCTAATAATTTCCGTTCATAAACATCATAAACATTCCAGTATATTTTTATGTCAAGTGCACGATAAATATAAAATTCCTCGGGATAAGTATAAAGATTTGTTTCTTCTCCCGAGTCCATCTCGAGTACAATAGAATCTATAACAATTACAATATCAGTTTCATAAGCAGATTTTAGTGTTTCAAGGCCATACCAATTAACAGTATCATATTTATAAACAAGTTCTTTATCAACAATTTGCCTGTAAAAAATAAAATTTGTAGAGTCAATATTCGGAGTTTGCTTAAATCCGTCAATAAATCCAAGTGATAATTCATTGGTAATCATTTTATAGAGAGCTGTATCAATCTCCGCATCATTATTAAAATCATTTTCAAGATTTAGAAACATGATTTTATTAAATGACCCGGGAAAGTTAATTTGAGCAGGGTTAATGGTTTCAATCTGAAAACTTGAAATTGATTTACATCCTGAAAACAGGGTTATAATAATGATTAAATAGTTTAAAAGCGATTTGATTTTCATATACAACGAAGAATTATTAATTGGTAAAAGTAAAATAAAAAACAGTAATACACAGGCACATTTTCAACAAAAAGAATACCAATTTGATATAAAAAAACACCTGAATTTAGTAAAAATCAGGTGTTACAATAAAAATATGTATGAATTAAGTATTCATGGCTCCGCAAACATTGAGTACCTGCCCGCTAACATAAGCTGATAAATCAGATGCCAGGAACAATGTAGCATTGGCAACATCGTCAGGTGTTCCCCCGCGGCGCAAAGGAATTTGCTCTTCCCATGATTTACGAACATCTTCTGGCAATTTGGCAGTCATTTCGGTAATTATAAATCCTGGGGCAATTGCATTGCAACGAATATTTCTTGAGCCCAATTCTTTAGCAATTGATTTTGTAAAACCAATAATTCCTGCCTTAGAAGCTGAATAATTTGATTGTCCCGCATTTCCACTTACTCCAACAACAGAGCTCATGTTAATTATTGAACCATTTTTTTGTTTCAACATGTATTTCTGAACTGCTTTTGTAAAATTAAAAACAGATTTCAGGTTAACAGATATTACAGTGTCCCATTGTTGTTCGGTCATACGCATTAACAAAGTATCTTGAGTAATACCTGCATTATTAACTAAAATATCAATTGTTCCGAATTCTTTTTGAATTGCATCAACCAGGGTTTGTGTTTCTTCAAATTTGCTGGCATCAGAAGCATATGCCTTTGCTTTAACACCCATAGACCGGAGCTGATTTTCAACTTCTTTAGCTGCATCGTTATACTGTAAATCAGTAAAAGCAATGTTTGCTCCTTGCTCAGCAAGTTTTATAGCTATTGATTTACCAATACCTCTTGCAGCACCTGTAACCAAAGCCGTTTTACCTTCTAATAATTTCATAAAAATCGTATTTAAAAAGTTTATTACAAACAACAAAATAAATAAAGTATTTGTTCTAAAACAAGATTTTAATTAATAACAAATTCTAACCAGGAACAAATGTTAAATTAAGTTACTGATTATTAATCTTATTCTAACAGTAAACAAGCTTGTGCTTTTAAAAGTATAAAAAATGAATATTTTTTTATACATTGTGTGCGTGAATTTATGCGGATTTTTAATAAATTTCACCCAATTCTGTTTTTTTTATCTAAACCACAAAACATTCAGCTTATGAACATTAAGATGAATCTCAAAAGTAAAATGTTAATGTATATATTAACAGCAACTACAATTATATATGCCCTGGCCTTAGGATATGTAAGTTTAAAATTAAATAGCATAGCATTTGAAAATGCTAAAGAACTTACTAGTACATACACCAGAGAATATGCAAATTATACTAAAGCCGATTTGAATGTTGACATAGATATGGTACGTGCAATGGCACATATTGCATTAGGCTATAAAAATGTCGGCTATAAGAACCATGCCGAAACATATACACTCATGATAAAAAATATGTTAGAGCAAAACCCCAACCTGCTTTCAACATGGTTTAACTGGCAACTAAAAGCAATAAAGCCAGGGTATAAAAAAGAAGATGGAAGATTAAGGTTAACATATTATAGAATGGGAGGGCAATTGTTATCAAAAGTTGAAATAATTGATACTATTCCCGGGTTTACAAAAGGGGAATATTATAATCAAATTGCCAATAAAGTTGAGGATGTGATGAATCCATATTATTTCAGGTATGAGGAAGATGAAGAAGAAGTACTTGAAACCAGTGTTGTTGTCCCAATCATTGAAGGAGGGGTAGCTATTGGAGTTGCAGGATTTGATCTTGCTCTTCAACGATTTCAGGATCTCATAATAACTATTCACCCGATTAAAGGTAGTTATGCATTCCTTACAGCAAATAACGGACAGTTCGTGGCTCATAATAACGAAGAATTAGTTGGTAAATTTATCCAGGAATCTTCAGGGGGGATATCTGACGTTCTTCAAAAAATCCAATCAGGACAGGAATTTTCTAATTCAATAAAAGATGTTGATGGTAAAGAGTACTGGGTTAATTATGCACCAATATATGTTGGAAAATGCAATAAACCCTGGGCATTTGGATTTGCAGTACCTGTTGATGTTATCATGGCCGATGAAAAAGCAACATTACGAAAATCAATATTTGTAGGGTTAATCGGGTTAATTATTACAGCTCTTGTTATTTGGCTAATTGCTCACAACATTGCAAGCCCTGTTTCAAAAACCACGTCAATATTAAGTGATTTAGCAAAAGGGGATATTGATGAAGCTAAGAAAATTAAAATAACTACAAAAGATGAAATTGGCGAGATGGGGAATTCTGTGAATACCCTTATTGATGGATTAAATAAAACAGCCAGATTCGCGCAGGAAATTGGAAAAGGAAACCTCGATCAGGAGTTTGAGCTTTTAAGCGATAAAGATGTTTTAGGTAATTCATTAATTGAAATGCGAAAAAGCTTAAAACTTGCCAAAGAACAAGCAGAAATAAGAAAACTTGAAGATCAAAAGCAAAACTGGGCAACACAGGGTTTAGCTAAGTTTGCTGAGATTTTACGCCAAAATAACGACGATATGAAAGAGTTTTCTTATCATATCATTAGTAATCTTGTAAAATATATTCATGCTAACCAGGGTGGTATATTTGTTTTAAATGATGATGATAAAAACGATAAGTTTATTGAGCTTATTGCCTGCTATGCTTACGAAAGAAGAAAGCACCTTGAAAAACGGGTTGAACTGGGTGTTGGTTTAATCGGACGTTGCATAAAAGAACAAAAGACAATATATATGACAGATTTACCCGAACAATATATTACTATTACTTCGGGTTTGGGACAGGCTGTTCCAAATGCATTATTGATTGTACCTTTAAAAGTGAACGATGAAATTTTCGGGGTTGTGGAACTTGCCGGGTTCGATCGCTTCGAAGATCATATTATCAAATTTGTAGAGGAGGTTGGCGGAAGTATAGCATCTACAATATCATCTACAAAAATAAACATACGAACAAATAAGCTTTTGGAACAATCGCAACAACAAAGTGAAGAAATGGCTGCCCAGGAAGAAGAAATGCGCCAAAACATGGAAGAATTACAAGCAACACAGGAAGAAGCTGCCCGCAGAAGCGCCGAGATGCAAGGTTTACTCGATGCGTTGAATACTGCAAACCTGGTTGTTGAGTATGATTTGGAAGGATATATTATTTCTGTAAATAAGAATTATCTCGATTTGGTTGGTGTAACAAAAGATAAAATGATTGGAGCACATCATACCGATAATATGAATTTTACCAACGAACAGCTTAAAGAGAATAAGAATTTCTGGAGAGATTTGCGAAACGGTATTGCTAAAAAAGAAACGGATCATATTGAATTTAATGGAAAGAAATATGTATTTGTTGCCACCTATACTCCTATTCTTGGTGAAGATGGTTCGCCTGTAAAAGTCCTAAAAATTGCAACTGACATTTCGGAATACTTTGTTAAAGACCAAAAAGGAAAGAAGAAATAGTTCCCAAATTAATTATCAATATAAAAAATCCCGGTTCATTGTGAATCGGGATTTTTCATTTACCTGATTAAATACAATTATCTCAGGGTTATTCCTAAACCGGCTGTAGCAATAGAATAGTTTGCATAGGTATAATCGAAATGAAGGGTTACAACAGCCATTTTTAATCTAAAACCAGCATTGTAACGGGGTTTTGTTGTACTTCCGTCGCTGCTTTTTATGGTAATGTCAACCGGATCTTTTATTGCTGTTTCTTCACTAATATACATTGGTGTTCCGTATATATTGTCTAACACAGGAAAAGGGAAATTGCCATTCATTTGAAGATTCGTGGTTGTAGAACTTATTCCAATACCACCATAAATACAAATTACAGGTAAATTAGCAGATAGAAGCAGATTTGCTGTAATATTACTTATTCCCAGGTACATTTCCTGGTTTGAATAATAATCAGGATCAATTGAAGGTATTATTGTAATATCTGCCATATCTTCGTAAAATGAAGGCTGGAAATTGATATCGTTTGTTGAATAGAGTTTGGTATATCCACCCATTAGCGACATTTCAAAAACAGGCAATTTAGCTAATACAGGAATCCATTGTTTCAAACTATGCTTAACACCAACACCCCAAAGTCCTATTTTTCCCCCCTCGCCATACTGTAATTCTGGAGAATATCGTACAATAATTTCTGTTTCCTTATAAATTCCAATACCAGCCTGAATCATTGGATTTAGCGTATAGCCAAAGCCGGAACCTTTTGGCAGGTTGAAACGTGCCAATTCATATTCAGTTCCTTCTATTTCAGTATAATAAACTGCTTCAGGGCCTGCAGATAATTTACCGGCAGCTGTAGGCGAAGAGTTTTCAGAAATATCAACACGGGTTACTATAGAACTTCCCTCACCTAATCCAATTGTTTGTGGATTAAATGTTTTATCGGCAGTTGGAATTATTGCAACATTTAAAGTAACAGTTAAATCAAACCCCAATGTACTATGCACTTTTGCAGTGTTATACCAACCACCACTCAAACCTGCACCAATTCCATTTGCGTAAGGCGAAATATAAGCGCCTAAAAGCTTTTCCGCATCATCGGCGCTTCCGGCCATAAATGATCCAACCTGGCTAAATTGAGCAAATGTGGATGTTGAAAACAACATCATAAAAGATAAAATAAATATTCGTGTAAAAGTCATGTTCCTTTTCATCTGTATAATTTTTTACGTTATTGATTATTAGTTAATTATTTGCTTGTTCTATATGCTATTTTTTTTTGTTACCTGCCTGCCGCAGGCTGGCTCGCTCCCACCAATCCATCACACATTCCGCTCGTGAACTTCCATGCTATATTTCTAATATACAAAAATCTGCAAAACAAGTTTAATTATTTTTGTTTGCACAAAATATTTTGAATGGAAGTTTCATAAATTTATAGTTTAGGTTATAATTTCGTTTTATATGCTGATAAGATGTAAAAAAATAAATAAAGGTTTCGTTAAACATTCGTTTTTTGAATTGTAAAATAATAGATTTGTTAAATTAAAAGATATTTACATTACTTTAAAAACACAATACTTTTTACTGAATAAATTCATTTTTGTTCATTTTTATTGGAATAATTTAACTCAACCTATAAAAAGTTATCTTAAAATATGTCAAAAAATCAACCCTTAGCAGATCGAATGCGTCCAAAAACACTTGACGAATATATTGGACAAAAACATTTAGTTGGGGAAAATGCCATATTACGTAAGGCTGTTGAATCGGGAAATATTCCTTCGTTCATATTATGGGGGCCTCCAGGTGTTGGAAAAACAACCCTGGCAAAAATTATTGCAAATCAGCAAAACAGGCCATTTTTCACATTAAGTGCTGTACACTCTGGAGTAAAAGATGTTCGCGAAACAATAGAAAAATCTAAAAAACAACAATTTTTTGATTCTCCAAATCCAATCTTATTTATCGATGAAATTCACAGATTTAATAAATCACAACAAGACTCTTTACTTTCAGCTGTTGAACAAGGAATAATTATTTTAATTGGAGCAACAACAGAAAACCCATCGTTTGAAGTTATTTCCCCGTTATTATCGCGCTGCCAGGTTTATGTATTAAAATCCTTAGAAAAGGACGATTTAATTGAATTGATTCACAGAGCATTAAAGAATGATACTTATTTAAAAGAATACGATGTTACTATTGAAGATTACGAGGCTATACTAAGGTTTTCCGGGGGTGATGCCCGTAAGTTATATAATATTCTTGAACTGGTAGTACAAACTGAATCATCAAAAACAGGTTCAAAAACAATTTCACTTTCGAGTGACAAAGTTGTTGAAATATTACAGCAAAATATTGCTTTATACGATAAAAACGGAGAACAACATTACGACATTATTTCGGCATTTATAAAATCGGTAAGAGGAAGCGATCCAAATGCAGCAGTTTATTGGCTGGCCCGAATGGTTGAAGGTGGCGAAGATCCAAAATTTATTGCCCGGCGATTGGTTATTCTTGCTGCAGAAGATATCGGACTTGCAAATCCAAATGCTTTGCTTATGGCTACAAATTGTTTTAACGCGGTAAATTTAATTGGATGGCCCGAATCACGGATTATTCTTTCTGAGGCAACAATTTATCTTGCCACATCACCCAAAAGCAATTCTGCATACCAGGCAATTAATGATGCTCAGCAAATGGTAAGACAAACCGGTGATTTACCTGTACCATTGCACATAAGAAATGCGCCCACAAAACTTATGAAGGATATTGGTTATGGTAAAGATTACAAATACGCTCATAGTTACGAAGGAAATTTTGTACAAGATAATTTTTTACCTGATTCTATTGCTGATAAAGTTATTTATAAACCACAATCGAATAGCAAAGAATTGGAAATTCTTAAACGTCTTCAAAATCTGTGGAAAGGAAAATACAAGTATTGATATTTTAATTTAATTTCGCAAAATATAAATAAAAGAGTAATGAAAATGATTGAAAAGATACCCTATATAAAAAACACAGATTCAGGTAATTTCTTCTTATTTGCCGGGCCATGTGTTGTTGAAAATGAAAAAAATATCTTCCAGGTTGCCGAAGAAGTGATTAGGATAACTGAAAAACTAAAAATCCCCTATGTTTTTAAAGCATCGTATAAGAAAGCGAATCGCTCACGAATCGATTCATTTACAGGTATTGGTGATGAAAAAGCATTGGAATTACTTGCAAAATTGAGAAAAGAACTAAATGTACCTGTAGTAACCGATATCCATACTGCAGAAGAGGCATCACTTGCTGCCGAATATGTTGACATACTCCAGATTCCTGCATTTCTTTGCCGGCAAACCGATTTGTTAATTGCAGCAGCAAAAACGGGGAAATTTGTAAATATTAAAAAAGGCCAGTTTTTAGCGCCGGGATCAATGAAATTTGCTGTAGATAAGGTTTCTGAATCAGGAAATAAAAATATAATGATAACCGACAGAGGAACCATGTTTGGTTACCAGGATTTAATAATTGATTATAGGGGTATTCCTGAAATGAGAGAATTTGGTTATCCTGTAATTTTAGATATTACACACAGTTTACAGCAACCCAATCAAACATCGGGAATTACGGGAGGTCGTCCCGAGTTGATTGAAACAGTTGCTCGTGCCGGTATTGCCGTTGGTGTTGATGGAATTTTTATAGAAACACACCCGGATCCTGCAAATGCAAAGTCGGATGGTGCAAATATGCTTAACTTAAAATATTTAGAAAATCTCTTGTCGCACCTTACAGATATTCGGAAAACAATAAGCAATTTCTAAAAAAGTCTCTTAACACGGGCCTTTCAATTATGATAAGTATTTATTCAGCTTGAGTAGAAACTGGCTTATGGCTATTGGTTTTGAAATATAATCGTCACAACCGGCATCAATACATTTATAACTATCCTGGGGCAAGGCATAAGCAGTTTGGGCAATAACAGGAATATCTTTTTTAATCTTTTTTATTCTCTTTGTAGCTTCGTACCCATCCATTACAGGCATTTGAATATCCATTAAAATAAGATCGACATTCATGTTTTTAGCAATAATATTCACGGCTTCTTCCCCGTTTTTGGCCCATAGAATTTTTACCTTTGTTACACTTAAACTTTCTTTAATAATCTCGAAATTAATTTTTTTATCTTCTGTGATTAGAATCACTTTATCTTCCCAATTAAACTGGTGTGGCTGGATAAATTCAATATCACTTTTTTTAAGTTTATTTGGTAGCTTTACATAAAATGTAGAACCTTTACCTAAAGTAGATTCGACCCATATTTTCCCATTAAGCAATTCAACAAGGCTTTTTGAAATTGATAGCCCAATACCGGCCCCGCCATATTTTCTGGTAGCTCCTTCGTCAACTTGCCTGAAACGTTCAAAAATTATTTCCTGGTATGTATCATCAAGCCCTATGCCGGTATCTCGAACGAAAAAGTCAATTTCATTATTTGCTGAATGTACAAACCCAAACTCTATTCGGCCTTTTTCAGTAAATTTAACTGCATTTTCAAGTAAGCTTGATATTATCTGTTTCAATCGTACCGGATCGGTATAGATTTTAAAATCTGATTCTTTATTCTCATTAGAATAGAAAAGTATCAAATCCTTTTTATTTAGTTTTATAATTTCATTGGTAAAATGATCGTGCAAGAACTCCATGATTGGATGGGGATTAAACTCCTTTTTTTCAATTTTTACTTCACCGGATTCAATCTTTGCAAAATCAATAATATCATCAATGAGGTTAGTAAGGTTATGGCAATTTTCACTTACTAAACGTACATATTCTCTGCGTTTTTCTTTTGGTAAATTATCGTATTCAAGCATTTGCGAAAAACCGGTTATAGCATTCATGGGTGTGCGAACTTCATGCGACATGTTTGCTAAAAAATTTGATTTTAACCTGTCAGACTCTTCAGCTTTATTCTTCGCAAGGCTCAGATTCTCCATGGTTTGCTTGTGATCAGAAATTTCTTCAACCAACTTTTTATTAGCTTCGTTAAGCTTTTGAGTACGTTCAATAACCCGTTCCTCGAGTTCATCTTTCATCCTGCTAAGCTTTTCTGTAGTAATTTTATGCTCGTTGGTTTCCAGGTGAAGTTTATGCAATAACTTTTTCTGTGCCCTGTAAAATATAAATAACACAACCGCTATAATAATCAGGAAAATAAATGAAAACATCAGGGCAAGGTTTTGAGCATCTTTCTTTTTAAGCTCAGCATCTTTTAATGCCTGATCTAATTTTAAATTTTCTATTTCTTTTATATGCTGAGAATTTTGGTATTTTGCTTCTATTTCTTCAATTTGTTTGAATTTAACTTCATTAAAAACAGAATCCTTTACTAAAATATATTGTTTGTAATATAAAAGTGCCTTTGAAAAATCTCCTTTTTGCTCATAAATTGATGATAATGCTTCATAATTATATGAAACATAATCTTTTAATGAATGTTTTCGTGATAATTCCAATCCTTTACTAAAATATTCTATTGATTTTGGAATATTATTTAAATTTTCGTGAATTGACCCCAGGTTATAATATACATAAACAATTGCAGGTTTATAATTAAGTTCTTCAAATACTAATAATGATTTTTGATAATACTCAAGCGACTTTTGGTATTGTTTGTTTTCTTCGTAAAGTAAACCAATGTTGCTTAAAGAAGTTCCAATACCATTCAAATTATCCAGCTCTTCGTATATTTTTAATGATTTAGTATAAAAATCCAAAGCCTGATCAAAATTTCCCCAATTGTAATGCAACACGCCAATATTTTGTAATGTTGCTGCCGAACGCGATTTATTCCCTATTTCTTTAAATATATCGAGAGCTTTTTCGTAATATATTAAAGCTAATGAGTACTTCTCCAGATCGTTATATAAAGTTCCAATATCTTGATAACAAATGGCAACCTGCTCTTTATCGTTTAAATTTCCGAAAACTTCAATTGCTTTTTGATAACTTTCTAAAGCGGCATCATAATTATTTATATATTGATTTGTAAGGCCTAAATTCAGATACAATTTAGCTAATTGTGGCTGATTGTTTTCAAGCTTATAAAGTTCAAGTGACTCGTTGTAGTTTTTAAGCGCATCATCAAATTCATCTTCCAGGTAATAATATTCACCAAGGAAAAATTTGGCGAAAGCTATTATGCTATTATCATTTAATGATTTACCCATAGTAAGTAAATCAGAAGTATAATAGAAAATATCATCAGGAAAACCGGGGTAACTTTTTGAAATTATTTCTTTTAAAATAGATATCTTTATTTCGTTTTCAGAGGTTTTTTCGAGTTTAATTTTTAAATCAGATAAAACAATTTTCAATGAATCATTCTGTGCCCTGTTTAATAGCGGGTTTGAAATTAGAATTAATATCCAAAAAAGCTTAAATAGCTTATTCATAATAATTTATATATAGATTCTTGAATTATTAATTTTATTCTTCTTCGAAAAAGGAAATAATTGGTTTAAAATAATACTCATTCCAACCATCAGTAATATTTTCGAAGTCATCATCGGGAATATTAATATGGTTTAATTCAACCTGTGTACCTTTTTTATGTTCAAAAAGCTTAATTGTTACAATAGATTTATCAACGAGTTCACCAAA
The DNA here is from genome assembly GCA_001768235.1 of Bacteroidetes bacterium GWB2_32_14. GTDB lineage: Bacteria > Bacteroidota > Bacteroidia > Bacteroidales > UBA12077 > UBA12077. The sequence goes on along the minus strand of MENK01000026.1, from coordinate 93,040 downwards.
GAACCATTCCTGAACAATCTTTTGATTAGGAATAATTTCAATATTTTCACCTGTAATATCACCATCCCAGAGAGAGAATTCTGTACCTGGTTTATCATCCATTATAGCAGGATATCCTGACCAAAGTTCTATAGTGAATGGATTTGTCAGAGCAATAAACACTTCATCTACGGGTGCAGGAATAATAAAATATTTTTTATAGTCTTTCAATATTATTGTTTTTTTAACTAAACACTTTTTAGTTCTGTTTCGTAAAGAAATTCTGAAATACATTGATCGTTTCTGAAAAAGTAAACTCCACCCCACTTATGTTCAATTTTTAAATAAATTTGAATATTACTTGCTTCAACTACAACTGTTCGGGTTATTTTCATGTTATCTTTTTCAACAATCTCTGTAGTTTTGCCTTTGGGGTAATCCTTTTTTTGTTCAATAACATCATCAACAACTTTTTTTGCTATGTCCATAGCTTTATTTTGTTCACGAAGCTTCTCAGCAATAGCCTTGTTTTTACGTACTTCAATATCATGTTGTAATTTAGCCTGGGCTTCGAGTTCGGCTTTTAAAGCAGCTTCTTCTTCCTGTTTCTTTCTTTCTTCAGCTAATTTTTTTTCTTCTGCATTTTTTGCTTGTTTCTGAGCATCTTCGAGAGCTATTCGGGCTTCTTCATCTTTTTTTCGTTTCTCGGCAAGAGTTTTTTCTTCTTCATAAAGCCTGGCTTTTTGTTCTGCTTCAAGGCGGGCAGCTTCTTCAGCAGCTTTAACACGTGCTTCTTCCTGTGCTTTTAATTCAGCTAATTGTTTTGCTTTTTCTGCAGCTTCAAGTTGAGCAGCTTCAAGTTCTGCTTTTTTTCGGGCATCGGTTTCCGCATTGATTTTTGCTTGTAGTTCGGCTTGTAGTCTTGCTTCTTCTTCGGCCTGTGCTTTTGCTCTTGCATCGGCTTCGGCTTTTTGTTTTGCAGCTAGCTGCTCTTTTTCAAGTTGTTCTGCAATTCTTCGGGCTTCATCATCTTTTCTTTTTTTCTCTGCTTCAGCCTGTTGTTGAGCTAATAGCTGTGCTTTTTTCTCTGCTTCAATACGGGCAGCTTCAGCAGCGGCTTTTTGCCGTGCTTCTTCTTCAGCTTTTATTTTTGCTTCCAGGGCTGTCTTTTTTTCAGCTTCAATACGTGCTGTTTCGGCTGCAGCTTTTTGTCGGGCTTCTTCATCGGCTTTAATTTTTGCTTCGAGAGCAGCCTTCTTACGAGCTTCTTCTTCGGCCTGAGCTTTTATTTTTGCTTCAGCATCTGCTCGTTGCTGGGCAGCAAGTCTCTCTTTTTCAATTAATTCGGCTTGTTTCCGTGCTTCTTCTTCTTTTTTCCTTTTTTCGGCTTCTATTTTTTGTTTTTCGAGTAATTGGGCTTTTTCTTGTTCCGCTTTGATTTTAGCTTCGTATTCTGCTTTTTTACGAGCTTCGGCTGCTGCTTTTTCTTCGGCCATTATTTTAGCTTTAGCTGCTTCGTCAATTGCTTTCTTTTCTGCTGCTGTCTGATAATTTTGGGCGGTGGTTTTGCCCTTTTCGTCCTGTTTATGTTTTTCGTGTGCTTCGGTAAGTTCTACTTCTGTTTTCTCAATTTTTGTTCTTACCTCTTTAGAATAATCTGTATCATAGCTAAAATCATTATACTCATTATAATACTTGATTATTGCTACGGGCTGTTTAAAAACAACCGTATTCACTTCATCGTATTGCTTAAATAATTCTACTTCGAAAGAAAATGGATTTATACTTGTATTTGAAAAATCTGATGGTAAATGAGTATCAATACTCACTTTTTTGGTTACATAACCATCTTTTGAAAATTCCACAATATAATTTTTATTCATTTCAAGGCTTACAGCAAATCTTCCGGAACGATCAGATATATAATTTTCAAGTAGCTTTTCTCCTTCAAATAACTTTATTACAGCATCTTTCGGGCTTCCATCTTTAATTAAGAGCCTTGAACTAATATCCATCATCATTTGAGCTTGTGAAAAGCCATAAACAAACAACAATGTGATGATTATAAAACCTTTTTGGAAGTACCTGATTATTTTTATATTCATTTTTAATACTTGTAATAAAACAATATTACTTTAACAATCAATTGTTTACTTATTTATTGAACGAGGGAACTGTAAATGTTACTTTTGTTCCAATATCTACTTTACTTGATGCATGAATTGTTCCGCCATTTTTTTCTACAAATTCCTTGCAAATTATTAATCCAAGGCCTGTTCCTGCTTCATCATCAGTCCCCTGGGTTGTAATATTTACATCAATTCTGAACAGTTTATCCAGGTTCTCGTCAGGAATTCCAATACCTGTATCAGTAATGGAAAAATTAATAAAATTATTCCGGTTACTTGCCGATAAAACGATCTTACCTCCTTTACGGGTATATTTTATTGCATTTGAAATAAGGTTTCGGATAACAGTAGAAATCATATTCTTATCAATAAATGCATACATGCCATTTTCAACTTCAGAAACCAGCTGAATACCTTTATTAAGTGCATTTTCTTTGTACAAGCTTACATTTTCATTAGAAAGATCGTATAAATCAACTTTCCCGGGATTAACTTTTAATTTTTCTGTTTGTGATTTTGCCCACTGCAAAAGATTTTCAAGCAGATTATAGGCATTCGTCGAAAATTTATGAATCTGGGTTATAAAATCTTTCGTTTTAGCTGCTTCGTATGAATCAAATCGTTCCATTAAAAGTTCAGATAAACCAATGACAGTATTAAACGGGTTTTTTAAATCGTGGGCGATTATTGTAAAAAATTTATCTTTTGTAGCATTTAGTTCTTCCAGTTCCTGTCGTTGTTTCTCCAGAATATCTTTTTGTTTTTGAATTTGAATACTGTTCTGCGTTAACTCTTCTTCGAGGATATTATAGTTTCTTAATCGTTTAATAAGTGCTTTAAGAATACTTTTAGCTACTTCGGTATCTTCTTTAAGTATTTCATTAAAAATACTCTGATCGAGTCGCAACAAATTGGTTTTTTTAACTGCTGTAACACTTGCCGAACGGACTGATGAATCAATTAATGAGTATTCACCAAAAAAATCATTTTCAGAAAAGCGTGCAAAAACATGATCTTTATCGTGAACAATAACTTCTCCTTTAACTATGATAAACATGGAATCGAGTTTATCGCCTTTATGAAAAATAGATTCATTTTTTTCAACTACAACTTCAATGAGTGATAATGCAATACGTTTAAGAACCGATGTACTTGTTTCTGAAAAAATGATAACATTTTTTAAAATTTCAATCCGCTGATTCGTCATTTTTATTGATTCAATACCATTAATGTTAAATACCATAATTTTTCAGAAAGATGTACTAATTATTACGTTTTTAGATTACCATGGTTGCACTATTTATAAAAGATTTTTCCCTGTTTGATAATACCTGAACAAATATACTATTTTTTACAAATGAAAATAAAAAAGCAGCCTGTTTATATGCACGACAGCTTAATATTGAAAAAAGCATATTTTAATTGAATGTAAATAGTTTATTCTGGTTAGGCTTTGATTCCTTATATTCGAATAAATCGTAACCTGGCCACTTTTTAATAGTGTTTAATCCGGTTATCATTGCTTTATTTATTCTCTTTGGGAATCTGGCACCGTATTTGGGAGTTGTATTCATAATAAATACCCAGGTAATTCCATCGTTTTGTCTTTTTACAAGTGCAGATGTACCTGATAGTGTGCCTGTTCGCCACCAGGTGTTATTAGCATCTAATCCCGACCAACCATATGGGCGCATTCCTTTTTTAATATTGGTCATTTTTTGAATTGATTCACTTGATAATATATCGGAACGCTTTTTATGACCATCGATATAAACTAAGAATTTGGCTAATTCTGCTGAAGAAGTTACCCATGCACCGGCAGCTTCAAGTGATTCCAGGGAATTTCCCCCGTAATATTTTTCAACTTTTTTATTTGGCTCAATACTCGAATATGTTTTTCTCTCGTTTTTCAAACCATAGTATTTCACTTCGTTTTCGTACAAATCTTCTAATCTTGATTTACCCAAATGCATATCATATATACCGATTGGGTTTAAAATCTGAGTAGTAACATAGCTTTCGTATGAAGTATTTGTAACTTTTTCAATTACTTTTCCAAGAACGGTATATCCAAAATTGGAATAAACTGATTTTCTTCCCGGATTGTAATCGAGTTTTTTATTTTGTAATACATACTGAATAATTGACTCGTTGCTTATCGGCAAATCTTTATTTGTTTTTTTAGCAATATAAAGATTCATAAACATGGGATCCCCACCCCTGTTTGTAAATCCGGAAGTATGGTTTAACAATTGTTCTATTGTAATATATTTTACTCTTTTATCTTTAATATTCAGATATTTGGTATCATTTAAAATACCGTTTTCTCCAAAAACAGCATCAGTTAAAGAAAGCTTATTTTCTTCGATTAATTTCATTATTGCAACGGCAGTAATAAGTTTTGAAACACTTGCAATACGAAATAAATGCCTGGGTTCAACTTTCTTGTTATTTTCAATATCAGCATAACCAAATCCTTTTGTATAAATAAGTTTTTCGTCTTTAACAATTGCAACAGTAGCTCCAACTATATTCCAGGTTTTCATAAACTCGTTTACCTGTTTATCGAAATCCTGCATCGATTCATAGGCAGATAAATTATTTGTTAAACGATAAGATATTGGCATTTTCTCGTTCGAAGGAATGCTTTTTTCCTGTGACGATTTATCGGAAAAGGAAAATGCTATTTCTCCAAAATAGACCAGAAGAAATAAAAAAGAACCAATTAAAAAAGTACGTATTTTCATATCAAAACTCCTCACTTCATTACCTTAAAGGATAAATAATTGATATCCTTTTAGTTGGGTAATTTTCCTAAATAAAATGGTGACAAAACTAATTAAAATGTTTTAACAACAAATTATTTGAGTGCAAGTTTTGATAAAATGTAAAAATTTGATGATTAGTTTATTAACAAAAATTAAGTATAATTTACTTAAAGGACAAAAAAAACCACTGCTCTGGAAAAACAGTGGTTGTTAATAACTTTTTAAGAGAATTAGAAAATCCAGCCAACGGTAAAAATGAATTTGTTGTTTCGAGAATCAAAATCCTGAACTTCGCCTCCAATAGTAACGCCATCGCCTAATTTGCTAAGACTGCCTTCGTATTTTACATCAATGGTAAGTTTTTTAAGAATATCTAAGCCAACACCAACCTGATAACCCCAGGTTGCACCATTAAATTCTTCTTTAACATCAATATTATCTATTTCGTCAATTTTATCTAAAGCAGGATCGCTACTTAGCATGATAGTACCAACAGGACCTAATTGGAATCTGGCCGGGCCAAATTTGTATCCAACCATAATAGGGAAATCAATCTGACGAAATGATTGCTCTTCGATAAAAGTACCTCCTACAACTTCTTCATCATTTAAAAGTTGTGTTACTTCAACTTCTGCGCTTGTAGATGTAAAAAGCAATTCAGGTTGCACATAAAGTTTTAATACAGTAATACGAATAAAAATACCACCCTGAAATCCAATTTTTGCATTTGTACCTTTAACTACAAGTTCATCAAAAGTTGCCTGATCTTGAACCTTTAAAACATCATCAGCTTTAATACTTGTAGATGTTATTCCGCCTTTAATACCAAATTTTATTTGGGCATTGGTAACCAAACTCATTGGTATTATTAATATTGCTAATAAAATAATTCGTTTCATGATTTTTAAATTTTAAGTTAATGTAATGTGGTTTTCAAAAACCATTCCAAAAATCAAATGTAAATAATATTCATAAAAAGAGAAAATGGAATACAGATAAATCTTTATTACCCATATTCCATTTCAGAATATTAAAATGTACTAATGATCACATCCGCATCCGCAGCTATGTTCGTGATCATCGTGGTCGTGGTCGTGTTCATACTGTTCAGAAGCAGCATATCCGTTTTTTAATTCGTTTGCTGTAGCTTCACGAACTTCAATAATATGTCCTGAAAAATACAAATCATCACCTGCTAAAGGATGGTTAAAGTCCATTGTTACAACATTATCATCTACTTCTATAACAACGCCATTTAGTTTTTGTCCATCCTGACTTTGCATGGGAATAACATTACCCAATTCAAGAAGTCCATCTTCAACTTTACCTTCGATCTCGAAAATATTTTTTGGAAGTTCAACAACTGCCTCATCATTTGCCTGTCCATATGCATCATCGCATTCGATTTTAAATTCGAATTTATCACCGGCTTTTAAACCATTTAGATTTTCTTCAAATTTGGGAAGCATATTACCTGCACCGTATAAAAAAACAAAAGGTCTATCTTCGCTTACTGTCTCGATAACATCTCCGTTATTATCATCAACCTGAAGTTGATATATTAAAGAAACTACTTTTTCGTTTGAAATAATCATACTATTTTTATTTAAAATTTCGACTGCAAAGAAAAGGTTAAAATATCAGAATAACAAAAAAACTGATTTTTTATTCTGTCACAATAAGTTAAAAAGAGTAATAGCTTAAACCCTTTAATGATTTCAAATGAATAAAATTGTAATATTCTACTTTTCAGGAACAGGAAATGCCCGAAATGTGTCAATATGGTTAAAGAATTGTGCAATTAACAAGGGTATTGAGACTGAACTTATTGATATAAGTAATCTTGAAAATAGAAAAAAAAATATTATCCCTGAAAATGCAATGATTGGAATTTGTTCTCCCACGCATGGTTTTAATTTTCCGCCTATCATGTTTCATTTTATTCTTCGATTTCCAAGATCAAAGAATAATAAGCTGTTTATAATAAATACCCGTGCCGGAATGAAAATGGGCAAGTATTTTTTACCCGGTTTAAGTGGTTTAACACAGTATTTTTCTGCACTTATTTTCAGATTAAAAGGATTCAGAATTTGTGGAATGCATCCTATTGATTTACCATCGAACTGGGTTTCGTTTCACCCCGGGTTAAAACCAAAGGTCGTAGATTCGATTTATAGCAAGAGAAAACGTGAAACAGAGCGTTTTGCACATAAAATAATTAACGGAGAAAAAGATTTAAAAGCACTTCGTGATATAATTCAGGATTTATTAATTACACCAATTGCTTTTCTTTACTATGTTATAGGACGATTTGTACTCGCTAAATCGTTTTATGCATCAAAAGATTGTAACAAGTGTGATTTATGCATAAAAAAATGCCCGGTTCAGGCAATAAAAACTGTTGATAATCGCCCCTATTGGACTTATAAATGCGAAAGTTGCATGCAATGCATGAATATATGCCCCGAACGTGCAATTGAAACAGCACATGGCTTTGTTATTGGTGCATGGTTTTTAATTAACCCGGTAATTTTATATCATATTTACAAAGCTATTCATCTTTATGAACTTATAAATTCCTATGTATCAGTTTGGTTAAGTAAGCTAATCCTTTTCTTTATTGATGCTTTTTTAATCTTTAGTTTCTTTATCCTTTTTTACTGGGTATTTCATTATTTAATCCGTTTTCGGTTTTTTGAACGAATCGTGGTTTATACATCATTCACAAAATGGAAATTCTGGAGAAGATACAAGGCTCCAAGATTTTAGATTTATGATTTAAATCTTGATACTCTTAATCTAAAAATAAAAAAACAGTAGATCTGTAAGCCGGGTTCTGTGATGCAACGAATTGCATTATTCATCATTTATCTAAGCGACCTACCCCCCGACATCGAACGAGCAGTTCTTAATTGCCGGTATACATGGTCTTGCAACCCAAAAGACAAACAGCACCGAATGTTGCCATCCGGCCTGGTGGGCTCTTACTCCACCTTCTCACCCTTACCCCGACGAATCGGGGCGGTTATTTTCTTCTTTGTAACCTATACCCTCACGGATATCTCCGCTTTCCGGAGTTTGGTGCCCTGTGTTGCCCGGACTTTCCTCCCTGGTTTCCCAGAGCGATGAATCGATCTACTGCCATGCAAAGGTAAACCAATTATTTGTGAATTGTGATTCGTGATTGGATATTTGCCTGCACATTGCTACCCTAACACATCAACTATTTTAGTACTATCATCGTAGCCCCGTAACCATATTCTTTAAATGATGCATCCTGATAACGCAATTTCGGGTATTTACGTTCAATTGTTTTTCGTATTTCCTGTTTTAATTTGCCATTACCTACACCATGTATGTAAACAATTTTTTTTGTACCAGAAATTATTCCCCCTTCGAGTGTTGTAATAAACCGGGCCATCTGAATTTCCAATATCTCGGCATTGGAGAGTGTTGAATAGTCATCTACCAATTCCTGTATATGTAAATCAACTTCTTCTAAGTTATTTGTAAGGGGTGATTTATTTAGGGATTCTTTTCTGGCGGGTTCTTTTTGCTTCTTTGCTTTTTCAATATCACTATCAGACACATAATCTGCAATGTTTTTTTCTTCGGCTGATAACTCGTGAATGAAAGCCTTTTCGTTAAAAAAATCATTATCAGTAAATGTATTTTGTTTGTAAAAACGGGATGGTTTTACAGGCCAGCTTTTATCAACAGGTTTTAAGTTGTAAAAATTTCCTTTTCTGAAAAAGATGATTTGAAAATGCATTGTTTCAAAGCTATTCAGCTCATCTCGTTTAATATTTTGTAAAATTACTTTTGTATTATCTTCCAGAATACCGTAAGCGAATAGTGTTTGAAAATTATTTTCTGATTTTGCAATAGAATACATGATTCTAAAATTGCTGTCGTTAATAAGATAAACATTTAAATCAGAGTTTATCATATCTTTTTGGTTAGCAGGCACTAAAGCGAAAAATACATTTGCTGATTTATCTGTATTCAATCCATCTTCATCCAAATCGTCTTCAACATCAATTTTATTCCCGGGTTTTGAGACTTCTTTACTTGTTGATATTTCCTGCTCATTATCATCATTAAAAGTATAATTACCTTCAACTTTTAATAATTCTGAAATGATTACAGGTACTTCAAAACCATCATCATTTAAAACCACGGCAATGTTCTTATCCTGAAAATGAACGATAACACCTTGGCCAACATCATTTAAAAATTTTACCCTGTCCCCTTTTCTAAAATTCATTATCGTAATTATTTAGATTAACTGAACCACAAAATTACTATTTTTGCACTTCAAAACGCGATTAAATAATGATAAAAAGGGATAATTTACAAATTGAAGACTATAACTACGAATTACCTGATGAAAGGATTGCAAAATATCCATTGCGTCAAAGGGATCAATCGCAACTGTTGGTATATAATAAAGGAGAACTTCAAAAAGATCATTTTTCGAATATTCCTGATTTCATTCCACCGGAAAGCACCTTGGTATTTAATAATACTAAAGTGATTCAGGCCAGGTTAAAATTTTATAAAAATACAGGCGCACAGGTTGAAATTTTTTGTTTAGAACCCATTTCGCCATCCGATTATATTCTATCTTTTCAACAAAATAAAAAAGTAATCTGGAAATGCATTGTTGGAAATTTGAAGAAATGGAAAACCGAAGAGCTGGTCAAAAAGATTATTGTAGAACAAGTTGAGATAGAATTAAAGGCAAAAAAAATTAAAACAGAATTAAACTCCGTGATTATTGAGTTTAGCTGGGATAATTCGGATTATACTTTTAGCGAGATCCTTGAGAATATTGGTTTAACTCCTATTCCACCTTATTTAAACCGCGAATCAGAAGATATTGATAAGGACAGGTATCAAACCATTTATTCACAATTTAACGGCTCCGTTGCGGCTCCTACAGCCGGTTTACATTTTACAAATGATGTAATCAATAAATTAAAAAAGAAAAAAATAACCATTGAAGAAATAACCTTGCATGTGGGTGCCGGAACATTTAAACCGGTGAAAGCAGAATCAGCTCTGGAGCACGAAATGCACACCGAGCATTTTATAATTCAAAAATCGACGATTGAGAACTTGTTAAAATCTTCAAAAATAATAACTGTAGGTACTACATCAGTAAGAACTTTAGAGAGCCTATACTGGTTAGGAGTAAAATTGATAGTACTAAACAGATTTGAAACACATATTTCGCAATGGGAAGTTTACGAATCAGATCAAACACTAAGCAGGGCGAATGCATTACAAGCATTATTAAATTATATGGAAAAAGAAAAATTTTCGGAATTCAAAGCATCTACCCAAATTATGATTTTGCCTGGTTACCGGTTTAAAATGGCCGATATTTTAATTACTAATTTTCACCAGCCTAAAAGTACATTAATTCTTCTTGTAGCAGCATTTATAGGTGATAAATGGAAAAGAGTTTATGATTTTGCTTTGGAAAATGATTTTCGGTTTTTGAGTTATGGTGACAGCTCAATATTGATTCCATAAAAAAAGCGGGACAACCCGCTTCAGATTTAAAAATAGTATTGTTTATTTTTGAATTCCCAATGATAACAAGTCTGCTCCAACTTTAATATTCTGTTTCTCAACATTTGATTTACTGATTTCGAAGAGTTGTTTGCCACCATTTACTACATAATTAATTCCGGCTCCTTTGCTTATAGCCCCGGGATTATCCGCGATAATTACGGTGCTGGAAGTTGTAAGTTTCTCTTTAACATCAGCAATATTATCGCTTTTTGATTTTGAAATATAAATCATGTGGCATTTTGAAATCTGGTCGGTTGAAGCAATTTTTTTAACAACAATAGGCTGGAAACCAACTTTTTTCTTTTCAGCAATAATTTTTAACTCGTCAATCAGCGCTGTTTCTCCTAAAACAATTATTACAAAATCACCCTGACGGTAGTCATCGGGCCACTCGAGATATTTCGTGAAATTATACATGAATAATGCCTTGAATTTCTCATTTTGAGCAGATAAGTGTTGAAAAAGGATAAAAAACAATCCGAAAAGAAGTACCTTTTTATATAATTTCATTTTAAAGAATTGTTATAATATTTCGTAGGCTGAAATTAATTAATTATTTTACAATAAAAAAATTTTTTTTACAAGATATTTATAAAAAACTAATGCCGAATACGATAAAATTATGGTTATAATCATGTTATTCTCAAAATGAAGATGTAATAAAATCAATTTAATCCCGAAAATATACACATCTTTTACCTTATTTTTGCAGTTCAAATTAATTATGGATAATATACAGTACAAAAATATTAACAATTGGCTCCCTGTAACTAAAAAAGAAGTTATACAGAGAGGCTGGGAAGAACTTGATGTTATTTTAATCAGTGGTGATGCATATATTGATCATCCTTCATTTGGCACTGCAGTAATTGGCAGGTTATTAGAATCATTTGGTTTAAAAGTAGCCATAATACCACAACCCAACTGGAAAGATGATTTACGTGACTTTAAAAAACTGGGAAAACCACGATTATTTTTTGGAGTTACAGCAGGATCGATGGATTCTATGGTAAATCATTATACTGCGAACAAAAGGCTGCGTTCCGATGATGCTTATACTCCGGGAGGAAAACCCGGTTTCAGGCCTGATTATGCAACTATAGTATATACCAAAATTCTTAAAACTCTGTTTCCTGATACTCCCGTGATTATTGGCGGTGTAGAAGCATCGTTGCGCAGGTTTACACATTACGATTACTGGTCGGATCAATTAAAACCTTCAATTTTAGTTGAAAGTAAAGCTGATTTACTGGTTTACGGAATGGGTGAAAATGCTTTAAAAGATATCGCGGGATTGCTTCAAAAAGGTGTTCCGTTTCATTCACTCACGAATATTCAGCAAACAGCTTTTATTGTTAATTCAGCAAATATCCCCATAACAAAACAATGGACAGATAAAGCAATCTTTTCACATGATGATTGTTTGAGAGATAAAAGTAAATATGCTGAAAATTTCAGGATTATTGAAACAGAATCGAATAAATACGAAAGCAATACAAGGCTTTTACAAAACTATACCGGCAATCAAACAGTAATTGTAAACCCTTCTTTTTCACCAATAAGCGAAAAAGAAATGGATTCTATATACGAATTACCTTATACCCGATTGCCTCACCCAAAATATCATAAGAAAGAAACTATTCCTGCCTATGAAATGATAAGGCACTCCATAACACTTCACAGAGGGTGTTTTGGAGGATGTTCTTTCTGCACAATTTCTGCTCATCAGGGGAAATTTATAAGCAGCCGTTCAGAAAAATCTATTTTAAAGGAAGTCGATTTTATATCCAAAATGGACGATTTTAAAGGCTATATTTCCGATTTAGGAGGCCCTTCGGCTAATATGTATCAGATATCGGGCATTGAATTGGAAATATGTAAAAAATGCAATCGCCCTTCATGTATTTTTCCATCTATATGTAAAAATTTGGATACAAACCCAAAACATCTCACTAACATATACATTAAAGCAAACAAGCACCCGCGAATAAAAAAATCGTTTATCGGAAGTGGAATCCGATATGATTTATTTATTGACAGATTAAATGAACCTGATTATTTAAAATATGCCGAAGAGTTAATTGCAAATCATGTTTCGGGACGTTTAAAGGTTGCTCCTGAACATACATCAGACATTGTTCTTAAAACAATGAGAAAGCCCGGGTTTGAACAGTTTAAAAATTTTAAAAAGCTTTTCGAAAGAATAAACAAGAAATTCGGGTTAAATCAACAATTGATTCCTTATTTTATATCAAGCCATCCCGGTTGTAATGACATTGATATGGCAGAATTGGCAATTGAAACCAAGAACCTTGATTTTAAACTTGAACAGGTTCAGGACTTTACTCCAACTCCAATGACTTTGTCCACAGTTATGTATTATTCGGGAATAAACCCATATACCCTGGAGAAAGTATCTGTTGCAAAAAGTAAAGATGAGAAACTATCACAACGCAAGTTTTTCTTCTGGTACAAACAGGAATTTAAAAAAGAAATCGTTACATACTTAAAAAAGTCAGGCAGGGCTGATCTTGCAGATCGCCTGTTCGGGGTAAAAACCCCGGAAATATCATATAATCAAAATAAAAGAAAAAATAAGTCACGTACATAGTTTATTATATTATACATTAAGAATTAGTATTCGTATGTTACCTGTATTTATTTTAAACCTGAATATTTAAAATTTGTATTTAAAAAATGAAAAAAATCTTACGAATTATTTTAATAGGTTTTGAATTTTTCGTTGCATTAACAGCAATTGGAGGTGGAATTGCCATTTTAACTGGAAAAGATAAATTCCCGCTAGAATGGTTAGAAGGAAGTCTTTTTAGTACATATACTATTCCAGCTCTTCTTTTACTTATTATTGTTGGAGGAAGTGCTCTAGGTGCTGCTATCAGCTTACTTGCAAATCATATTTATTCTCAATTCATTTCATTGCTTTCAGGATTATTTCTTTTGGGATATATTGTTATTGAAGTTATTATTTTAAAACAAATACCTCCTGGCCCTACTCCTATTGAGATTTTTTATCTGGTTTTAGGAATTTTAATTACAGGATTAGCATTATTATATCGTAAAAAAACTTGATTATATTACAAGAAATAAAAAATCAATAAAATGAATATAAAACGAATATTTGACTTATTAGATAGATACGAGCAATTGTTTAAAAACAAAGATGATGTTTTTGGTGCAAAGCAAAATGGAAAGTGGATTGAATACAGTACTAAAGATTATATCACTTTTTCTCATCAAATTAGTTACGGACTACTATCACTTGGTTTTCAAAAAGGCGATAAAATTATTACTATTACCAATAACCGACCTGAATGGAATTTTGTTGATATGGGGATGGCAATGATTGGTGTTGTTCATGTCCCTGTTTTTACTTCGTTGAGTTCAGTTGAATATGAGTTTATTTTCGAACATTCCGATGCAAAATTGATATTTGTTTCGGATAAAACTCTATATACTAAGATTATACAAGCAGCAAAAAAAACAAATATAGATAATCTCATATATTCATTTGATAAAGTTGACCAAGTTAAAAACTGGAATGAAATTATTAATCGTGGTAAAGAAAGTGCTGTTTATTATAGAGAAGAAGTTGAAAAACTAAAGAAAAGTATTCATGAAGATGATTTTGCAACCTTAATATATACGTCAGGAACAACGGGAACATCAAAAGGTGTAATGCTTTCACACAGGAATATGGTACAAAATTTTCTTGCAGCTGCAGAAGTATTTCAACTCTCCTTAAATGATAGATTTCTGAGCATACTCCCGCTTTGTCATGTTGGTGGAAGAATGGGTAATTATCAAACACAATATAGTGGTAGCAGTTTGTATTACGCCGAAAGTATGGGAACCTTAGCTGCCAATATGAAAGAAATTAAACCTTCTGGATTTGAAGCTGTACCCAGAATACTTGAAAAAGTTTTTGACAGCATTGTTGCTAAAGGAAATAAACTGAAAGGGTTAAAAAAAATGATTTTCTTTTGGGCTGTTTCTTTAGGTTTGGAATATAAAATTAAAAATGAAAGTAGTTGGTTGTATAAACTAAAATTAAAAATAGCTGACAAATTGATTTTTTCGAAATGGCGTGATGCTTTGGGAGGAAAATTAAGACTTATTGGTTGTGGTGGTGCAGCTCTGCAACCCAGACTTGAAAAGATATTTTGGGCTGCGGGTATTAAAGTAATTAATATGTATGGACTTACCGAAACTTCACCAATAATTACTATCAACAGACAAACTAAACCTGATTTAAAGTTGGGTACTGTTGGAACATTAATTCATGGTGTTGAAATAAAAATTAATGATGATGGAGAAATACTTTGTAAAGGCCATAATGTAATGCTTGGATATTATAAAAATACTGAATTAACAGAGCAGGTTTTTGATAACGAAGGATGGTTTCATACAGGAGATATTGGTTATTTGGATGAAAATAAATTTCTGGTTGTTACAGATCGGAAAAAAGAAATTTTTAAATTATCGTCAGGGAAATTTATTGCACCGCAAGTCATTGAAAATAAACTAAAAGAATCGGTTTTTATTGATCAAATTATGGTTATTGGTGAACATGAAAAATTTGCAAGTGCATTAATATCTCCAGATTTTTTCAATATCAAAGATTGGTGTAATTCCAAAAATTTGAAATATAAGTCTAATACTGATATAATCCTTATCCCTGAAGTATATTCTTTAATTCAAGAAGAAATTAAAAACTTAAATAAGAAAAATGCAAAAGCTGAACATATATTAAAATTCAAGCTTGTGGCTGACGAATGGTCGCCTGTTTCAGGAGAATTATCGCCAACATTAAAGCTAAAAAGAAAATTTATTGCTAAAAAATATCAAGATCAAATTGATCAGATTTATTCCAAACAAATGGTTTAAAAAATTATTTCAACTCAAGTTGAGCTT
This sequence comes from Bacteroidetes bacterium GWB2_32_14, assembly GCA_001768235.1. Classification (GTDB taxonomy): domain Bacteria; phylum Bacteroidota; class Bacteroidia; order Bacteroidales; family UBA12077; genus UBA12077. The sequence goes on along the minus strand of MENK01000026.1, from coordinate 77,649 downwards.
TAATTAAGAAAGCAACTTTTTAATTAAGTCAACAAAATTAAGGATATCGTTTTCAGTAGTGTCGAACGATGCCATCCATCTCACTTCGGAGCGAACTTCATCCCATTCGTAAAAGAAATACTCCTTTTGTAATTCGGGGATAATTTCTTTGGGTACAATAGCAAAAACACCATTTGCTTCAACTTTTTGGGTAATTTTTATCTGTGGAATCTCTTTTATTTTAGAAGCGAGTAATTGAGCCATTTTATTCGAATGCTGAGCATTTTCGTACCAGAGATTATCTGTAAGGTATCGTTCAAACTGAGCCGAAATAAACCGCATTTTAGATGCAAGCTGCATTCCTTGTTTACGTATGTACTTAAAATCTTTACCCAAATTCTTGTTCAGGAATAAAATAGCTTCACCGTACATCATTCCATTTTTGGTGCCACCAAAAGAAAGAATATCGACTCCTGCATCTTTTGTAAAGTCCTTAAAATTTTTGTTCAGCGTTACAGCAGCATTAGCAATTCGTGCTCCATCCATGTGTAAATACATGTTATTGGAATGGGCAAACCCGGCAAGAGATTTGATCTCATCTATAGTATAAACTGTACCTAACTCGGTAGCCTGAGTTATAGAAATAACCCTGGGTTGCGAATGATGTTCAAAATCGAACCCTTTCATATGTTTCTGAATTGAATCAACAGTTAACTTACCATCATGAGTTTCAACAGGTAGCAGTTTAAACCCGTTGAATCTTTCAGGAGCACCACATTCATCTTCGTTAATATGTGCTGTTTCGGCGCATATCACTGAGTTCCACGAGCGTGTTGCAGCATTTAAACCTAAAACATTTGCAGCAGTTCCGATAAATACAAAATAAATATCGATATCATTTCCAAAGCATTCATAAAACTTAGCTTTTGCCCTTTCGGTATAAATATCATTACCATAAGCAATTGTATGGCCTTCGTTGGCTTCAGTAATTGCTTTTATTATTTCAGGGTGAACACCCGAGTTGTTATCGCTTGCAAATCCGTGTTTGTTCATTTTTTTGTGATTTGTGATTGGGGATTAGTGATTTGAAAGTAGTAATAACCTTTTTTCTATTCACTACTTACAAATCACCAATCACTAATCATGTTAAAATTTCTCGTCGTACTTTGTCCACAGAAAATCTCCTAATTCCCAGGCTTTGTTTACTACTTTAATACCCCAATCATTCGAGTATTTAGTAACAAACTCAATGGTTTGCCGTGGATTTTTTGGATTATATAACTTTAGAGCCTGCTCTTCAAATTGTTTTTGATTATCAAAAAGCTCCTTTTGCCAGGGAACCCAAACAGCATCAATATCGTGGCGCATATCGCCCCATCGTTGGGCTGTTAATGTTCCCAAACGGTTAAAAGCCCACCATGCTGATTCTGTAGTATAGCCTTTTGTACGGCCAGGTGTTTTATAATAAACAGGTAAATCAGTAACACTGCAATAAACCGGAATATAAATTGATGTTGCCACATTATCCATTGCCAGCCATACAACCCCGCCAATTTCATCAGGTAACCAATCACGGCATTGAATAATCGTTGCATACATGGTGTACCATCGGGCAATTGTTCGTTCACCCAGGAAGCTGATTTTTCCTGTTTCATGATCAACATCATACCACCCACCGCTTACATTCGATATATCAAGTTGATCGTATGGCATGAATGGATTAGCAAGCGGAGAGATAATTGTTTTGCCTTCACTGTCAGTTGTTTTTATGCTTCTGGTCATATCGTAAGGAGTACCTTCGTAATAATCCTTAAAAACATGAACTAAATCTTCGAGAGAAACTTTCTTATCCGGTTTTACAGAAAAAGGATAATTTTCAGCATTGGGATCCAATTTTAAAGATGGAGCCAATAAGTCAAATACTCTCCATTCTCTGCGTCGTGATCCAATTGCCTGCCGGCTTTCGGGAGCATACACGTAACAAAAACTAAATGTTTCATTTTCATTCCACCAGCCATTTTCTTTAGCTAAAGAAAATATATTATCAGACGCCATGAAAAAATCAGGTTTCGATAAATCAATTTCTTTTATTGTACTTGCATTAACATTTACAGCGACATGATCATCCGGAACACGTTGAGCAACCCATACAGCTCCCACCTTACCCTTACCCGGGCCCACGATTTCGAAATGCCAAACTTCTTTCGTGTCAGCAATTGTTAAGCATTCACCATAATCGTTCCAACCGTATTTTTTGGTTAACTCACCGGCCATTTTAATTGCCTGGCGAGCAGTAGTGCAACGCTCAGCCATAAGCTGGCAAAGTCTCTGGCAATCGATTAATCCTGAATCAGATTGCAACTCGTCTCTCCCGCCAAAAGTGGACTCACCTATTCCAAGCTGTTTCTCGTTCATGCAAGGGTAAGCAGAATTAACAAATTGATACGTATGGGCAACCTGGGGAATCTCCCCTATTTTAATATTTTTATATGAAGGCATAGCCATGCTGTTATCAGCTTCACGCCTATACATAGGTGTTGCAGCCCCTTTTTCGTGATCTTTGGCTAATTGAATATCTATTTCAGAACGAGTACGATGGCTATCATCGGTATGTGATGTTATTACAGAACCGTCGGCAGAAGCATTTTTCCCGACAGTAATTGATGTACACGCGTCAGGATAATTTCCTGTCCAGTCGCTTTTATCTTGCGAAAAAAGACTTTGGTTAATTAATAACAATGTAAATACTAAAGCTTTAGCAGGATAGTTTTTCATCTGTATAAATTTTTATGATGTTGAGATTTTTTGAATTTATTCATATTTATTTTGTGCATTTTTTTGCATGGATATTTCATTTAGTCAGATTTAATTTAGTTGACTAATTTAGTAAATTTATTCTTATAATTTTTTTATTCATTTAATTGACACGGGAAAAAAATATTCTTGTAAATTGCAAAATCTATTGTTTCAACTATTATTTTTGTATCTTTGAGAATATGCTTTATATATGGACAAACTAGCAATAAAAAAGGAAATAATAAAAATTTGTGCTGATACTCTGGAAAATAGCATTGCCACAGTTCGCGGAACAATTGACGAGATTCTCGAAACTGCCAGTGAATATGAGGGTGATCATGATATGTTTGATCCCTTTAAAGAAGAGATGATGAAGAAAAAAGATATGCAGGTAGAGCTGTTAAAAAAATATTCAGACGAGCTTACTTTGCTTAATAAAGTTGATAAAACAAAAATTAATGAAACCATTGGCTTTGGTTCTGTTGTAATTACAGACAAGCAAAAAATGTTTATAGCAATTGCCCTGGGTAAATTTCAATACAAGAATGATACCTATTATGCTATTTCCACGCAGGTACCTGTTTTCCAGGCTATGAAAGAGAAGAAAGCCGGGGATTCATTCTTATTTAATGGAAATAAATTTACTATTCAAGACGTTTTTTAAAAATCTTACCGGGGCTCGTGCAGGCGAAGCCTTGGCGATTGAATCCCTGCAAAAATGGCTGCTTACACGAAATCTGTGCAATACAAATTCGTATATGCCCTTGATACATATAAACACCATGGGTTTTAGCGTTATGTTATAAATAAGCTGCTAGAAAATCTGAGTATAAAGCAATTCAACTCTTTTTGACAAGTAATTTAATTAAGATACTTTTTAAGCATTCTGACAGTTTTTATATTTTGAAATGGTAATTTGAAAGTTTAATTTATTCGTGCTATTTGTTAAATTATTTATCGAGACAGGCTCGGTAAGTATGATAGAAAATTGTTTTAGTTTTTTCCAACGCACTTTTGTGCTTCGCACAAATTGGAATTTCAATTTAAACACATTTGCTGCGCTTCGCTCCGCAAAAGAGTTTAAATTTCCTAATAACTTTTTTTACAAATACTTATTTTTTTGTAGTTTTATTAAATGACTGATGTCCATAGTAAAAAGGTTCGAAGTTTCAATATGTCAATGATTAAAGGTAAAAACACTAAGCCTGAAATGATTGTACGAAAATTCCTATTTGCTCATGGATTTAGATTTAGGATAAATGATAATAAATTACTAGGAAAACCAGACATTGTTTTACCTAAATATAAAACGGCAATTTTTGTTAATGGATGTTTCTGGCACGGACATACTAATTGTAAATATTCTAAAATTCCAAGAACAAGAAAAGAATGGTGGAAAAACAAAATAGAAGCAACCCGCAAACGCGACTTTAAAAATTATGAAGCTTTGGTTATTAACAACTGGGATGTGAAAATTATTTGGGAGTGTGAATTAAAAACTAACAATAAACAGCTTACTCTTGATAATTTATTACTAAATTTATTGTCAAAAAACTAAGTGAAATACATTGATCTATTTGCTGGTGCTGGTGGTTTGTCTGAAGGATTTAAAAGACAAGGGTTTACGCCCGTTTCTCATGTGGAGTTAGATACAGCTGCATGTTTTACCTTAAAAACAAGAATTTCATATTTCTATTTGAAAGAAAACAATAAAATCGAAATTTATAAGAACTACTTAAAAGGAGACATAACTAGAGATGATTTATATTCGTTAATTCCCCACGAATTGCTTTTAAGAGTTTTAAATTATGAAATTGGGGATAAAATGAATCAACATATTTGGGATAATATATTACAATCTTACTCCCCAAATGACATTGATCTTATTGTTGGGGGTCCTCCATGCCAAGCTTATTCTTTAGTTGGTCGCGCTAGATCAAAAACAAAAATGGTAGACGATCCAAGAAACTTCTTATATATTCAATATGCCAGATTTTTAAAACAATTTAAACCAAAGGCATTTATCTTTGAAAATGTACGTGGTTTATTATCTGCAAACAGTGGAAAATATTTCAGCAATATGCAAAAATACTTTCGTAAAATAGGTTTTGAAATAAAACCCTATTTATTAAATGCAAAGGATTTTAATGTATTGCAGAATAGAGAAAGAGTTATAATAATTGGTATAAGCAAGGATTTTAATAATATTAGTTTCCCTGAATTTGATAAAGACATTAATAAAGGTAACCTTGTTGGTGATGTTTTGAATGATTTGCCTGAAATAGAAGCGGGTGAAGGAATTGATAAATATCAGAATTATAATGCACCAACCAACGATTATTTGAGTCAAACCAAAATAAGAAATGGAATTGACATATTGACTCATCATGTTGCTAGACCTCATAATTCGCAGGATAAAGAAATATATAAACGCGTGGTTAGAAAGTGGAATACTGATGGAGATCGATTGAATTATAATGATTTACCTGATAAATTGAAAACTCATAATAATAGAGAGTCATTTCATGATAGATTTAAGGTAGTTGCTTCAAATGAAACTTATTCACAAACAATTGTTGCTCATATCTCAAAAGATGGACATTACTATATACATCCAGATATCAAACAAAATAGGTCATTAACAGTTAGGGAAGCATCTAGACTCCAGTCATTTCCAGATGATTTTTATTTTGAAAGTTTAAGTGGTAAATTTAGTAGGACTTCTGCGTTTAAACAAATCGGAAACGCAGTACCTCCTTTAATGGCTGAACAAATAGCTCAAAAATTAAAAATATTGCTTAATGACAAAAAATGAATTAACATATAAAATTAGACCTGCAGCAAGATTGGTTCATACTATTGGAAGTGATTTGATTGGAGATTCATATGCAGCCTTAGTTGAATTAGTGAAAAATTCTTATGATGCTGATGCAAGTAATGTAGATATTCAATTTGATTTTGTGGAGATTGACAATGAACCTGCTCTAAAAATTAAAATAATTGACGATGGACATGGAATGAGTTTTGAAACTGTTATAAATAAATGGTTAGTTCCAGCTACAAATGATAAATTAAAAAGGAAATCAAGTCCAAAAGGTAGAGTTTTTCAAGGTAGAAAAGGTATTGGAAGATTTGCTGCATCTATTCTTGGGCAAGAAATGACAATAGCCACAATTGACCCAAATGGTGAAAAATCCACTGCTGTAATTGACTGGAGAGTGTTTAATACAGATGAGTATTTAGAGAATATAGAGTTGTTAGTGGAGAAGGAAATTACAAAGGAATCTTCTGGGACATTCATAGAAATAATTGCAAAGGATGAATTGATAATAGATGAAGAAAAAGCTGAGAATGAAAAGGAACTAGATTATAAACTATCTTATTGGACAGGTGCAAAAATTGATGCTCTTGAAAATGAACTTAAGAAATTAATTTCTCCATTACAGGAATATGAGAGTAATGATTTTAAAATTAATCTTTCATTTAAAAACTCTCCGTTAGAAGAATATAATAATAGAGAATTTAGAATAGAACCTTATCCTATAATAAAATTATATGATTATAGAATTTATGGAAATGTTGACAGCTCAGGTAATGCAAAATTAGTTTATGAGAATAATGTTGACGAAATAGTACAAAAGGATATTATAGAAACTAAATATAAATTAGAGACTGAAGCTAGGTACTGTGGAAATGTAAGGATTGATTTTAGAGTTTTTGACAGAGAGCCAGAAGCGATTGACAATCTAATTAATAAGGGTCTAATTGATCCTGTAACTAAAAAATATGCTGGTAAAAACGAAGCTAAAAGATTGTTAAATGAAGTTTATGGAGTTAATATCTATAGAAATAATTTCAGAGTTAGACCTTACGGTAATGGTGGAATAGACTGGTTAGACCTAGATAAAGATCGTGTACAAAATTTCACACTTAAAGTGAGTAATAATCAGGTTGTTGGTTTTGTGACTATCGAGTCCGAAGAAAATTCTAATCTTAAAGAAAAAAGTGCAAGGGATGGTTTAAAGGAGAATGAGTATTATTTTGGGTTAAAGGAATTATGTAAAAAAGTTTTAAGAGAACTAGAACTTAGAAGGCTAACTTATAGAGAAAAGACTCTGAAAAGCAGAAAAGGGAGATCAAGTATTAAGAAAGATATTGATGATTTATTTAGTTTTAAATCACTAGAAGATTCTGTAAGAGCAAAACTTGGTGTTTTTCAGATAAATGATGAAAGCATTAATGAAATCACCCAAATAATTAAGAATGAAGAAGTAAAGAAGACGCTTTTACTTGAGAATATTCAGAAAACAATTGCTGTTTATCAGGGACATGCGACATTAGGGAAGATTGTATCATTTATTTTACATGAAGGTAGAAAATCAATACATTATTTTAAAAATGAGTCTCCTGTATTAAGACGTTATATGAGTCATTTCAAGGCAACTAAAGATGAAGATTCATATAATGACATTATTAAGGGGTTGGAAGGTTTTGTTAAACACAGTGGAATGATGGCAGAACTTTTTGCACGAATTAATCCATTGGCAAGTCAGAGCAGGGGGAATAAAGTAGATTTTAAAGTAAAAGACTGTATACAAGACGCAGAACAAATATTTAAACAGTCAATGAAATCTGACAACATTATTTTCAAATATAACTGTGATTCTGATATATTATTATATGGTTGGAATAATGATCTTTATATGGCTTTAGCGAATTTAATTGAGAATAGTGTTTATTGGTTAAATTTGACAGAAAATCAAAAAAAAGAAATCAATATTGAAGTAAGAAAAGGTGAAAATTTTGTAATTATAGATTATACAGATAATGGACCTGGATTGTCTGTTGAAGAAATAAAATCTGAAATGATATTTGAGCCAGGTTATTCCAAAAAAATAGACGGAACTGGTTTGGGTTTAGCTATAGCAGGGGAAGCAATCGAAAGATTAAATGGCAGATTAATTGCTCTTGAGTCTGATTTGGGAGCCTATTTCCAAATAGAAATAAATACTACAAAATAAAATGAAATTACTAATTGTTGAAGATGAAAAGGATATCCTTGAAAGTTATGACAGACAAATAAATTTGTTTAACATAGATAATCCAGAATGCAAATTTGAAGCAGATTTCTGTGAAAAATACGAAGAAGCACAAGAAAATCTTGGTAATGATTACGATGCAGTTATTTTAGATTTGAAATTATCAAAAACAAAAGTAGAATACAAAGGTAAAGAGCTATTAAAAGAAATTAAATCGAATCTACGTTATATTTCTTATGTCATAACAGGAAATCCAGAAGCGATTGAAGAAGAAAAGGGCAATGAAAATGTATTTTTTAGAATTCGTGTTAAGGGTGAAGAAAATGCTGATTTTACAAAGATACTTGATGAGATTACGAAAATTTACAAAACCGGAGTAACGAAAATATTGGGTAATACTGGTGTCATTGAAGATTATCTTAATAATATATTTTGGAACAATTTGTCAAATTCTGTAGAACTATGGATTAATGATGAAACTAGAACCCCAGATCAAAAAGAGAAATCATTATTAAGATATACAGTTCTTCATATGCAAGAATACATTGATGAAGAATTAGAAAAATATCATCCAAATGAATTTTATATTTCAAAGCCCGTAAAAAAGAACATTTTTACTGGTGACATTATAAATTATGATTCTTCTAGATATATCGTCCTAACTCCATCTTGTGATATTGTTCTAAGAGAAAATGACTTACGTAATGCTGAAAGAATTTTATTTTGTAAAATTAAATCTTTAAACGAGACAGTTAAAAACTTTAATCAGTTAAATAAAGACACAGGTAAAACAAATGATGATCGTAAGAGATTATATGGTTATATTAAAAATAGCAAACAAAATTACCACTTTATTCCTAAAGGAAGTTCGGTCGAAGCTGGTTTAATTGACTTTCAGGATAAACTTACCATTTCAGACAGTATAGTAAGGGAAAAGTTATTGAATAAAGAAATAGTCAGGATTGCCACTGTTTCTCAACCATTTTTAAAGGAAATAATTTCACGATATTCCAATTACTATGCTAGACAAGGGTCTCCTGATTTTAATATAGAAGAAGTATATGATTTATTATTCCAATAAATCACTTTTTAAAGCACATTTGCAATAAATTGCAAAAGAGCTTTCTTTTTGCCCTTAAGGGCAATTTGCTATTTCTAAAAACTAAAACAATTTTGTTCTTCGTTGATAAAACCTACTAAATTGACAAGGTTGAATTTGGCAGCCAATTTATAACATTGCATCAGAAAAAATGCGGGTTTCAGTGGTTTTTTGACATTTTTAATTTAACTTTAATTTTTTAACGGCTGATTGGAACGCTGGGCAAAAATCCCACACTTTTCCTATGCAAGAACCGTTGGCAAAATAATAAAAAAGATAGACAATGAGACTATATTATCAATGCAAAAAATGTAAAAACAAAATTTATTTAGAATCCTTAATGCAAGGACCTTTAATTAAGATTGATGGTTTAGAAATTGCCTGTGAAAATTGTGGTGAAATTTATACAATTTATGTAAAATCATCAGATGACAATAATGGGCTTAACTTTGGCACAATACTCCGAGCAGGAGAGGATAAAAATGATGAAGGTTACATCGTTCCTGATCCTAATTATATCGAGAATATTTTAGAAAATAAAGCGGCTTTGAGAAAAGGTTTACGCAAAGGTATCAGAAAGTACAAAGGAGGAATTAAAGGTGGATTTGAAACTGAATAAATTACAAGAACATGGATAAGACAGATTATTTAAAAATTCTTAAAGAGCAATCCGAAAGTAATTCAAAAACGATGTCAGATACTGCTCGAACTATTGGTTTTGCTATTATTGGTTTTTCTATTGTAATTCATTCTGATATAAATACTGCAAAACTTACATATTTATTTTTGGCTTTAGTTTTGTCGTTTTTTATACTAGATTTTGTTCAGTATCTTTTTATGTGGCAAGCAAGTAAGAAATTATTTCTTAAAGTTAAATCAGGAAAGATTGATGGAAAAAAAAGTGATGAAATTGATAAGAAAAATAAAAAATGGGCATTTAGATTTGTGATATTAAAACTGTTCTTTTTAACTATTTCCTTAGTAGTACTTGGATTTGTCTTGTTTAAACATATTTTTTGACATATAAAAATTACTTTGCCTAACACGGTGTCATACGCCCAACGTTAGCGGTAATTGGTAGCTGGCACAACGTGTTATGACAATAATTCAGAAAATTTGAATATCTTTGTCTTAGTATGAAGAAAAAGGAATTATTAAATAGAATTAAATTAGCAGTTCAACAACATGATAATGATGCTGAAATCTATTTATATGGTTCCAGAGCACGTGGAGACAATAGAAAAAACTCTGATTGGGATGTGCTTATCTTAGTAGATGAGGATAAAATTACAAACCGAATCGAAGATAGGTTCAGAGATTCTTTATACGACATTGAATTAGAAACAGGTCAAATTATTTCCGTTTTGATTTACCCAAAATTCTATTGGAATAATAAATTGAAACATTCTCCACTTTATAAGAACGTAACTCACGAAGGTATTCGCTTATGACCAAAGAAGATTACATCAATTATAGAATAGATAGAGCTTATGAAGCATTAGAAGATGCTAAATTGCTTGCTGAAAATGAAAGGTGGAATACAGCTGTAAATAGACTTTATTATGCTTCATTTTAGCAGTTATTGCTTTGTTGATAAAGAATGGTATTGAGACACAGACTCATGATGGAGTTAGAACTCAATTCGGTTTGCAATTTGTAAAGACAGGAATAATTGACAAGAAATTTGGGAAACTATTTTCTAAGCTGTTCGACTATAGGTTGAAAGGTGATTATGGAGATTTGTTTGATTTCGACAAATATATTGTTGAGCCACTTTTTGAAGATGTGGAATTATTGATAAATACAATTAAAAAAGAACTATAAGCTACCAACAACCGCTAACACGGCATCAGAAAACATGCGGGGTTTATTGCTTTACAAACATTTTTTACTATTTTTAATTATTAGCGGCAGATAAAAACGCTGGGCAAGATTCCGTACAAAACGTAGCCAAAGACCGTCAGGTACAACGTGTAAAAAGACAAACAACAGTATTAAAATTGAAGAGGAAACCATTGTAAAAGAAATAAAAAAAATATTGACAAGACAGGAAAGTTGACCTGATATTTTCTGTTTTTTGCCCACTGAACATTTTTTTAACAGTTGCTGACCCACGAACCAACCCGGAATCCAAAGTTTTGTCAAAGAGGATAACCTACCTAAGGGAGCTCAAAGAATATCTTGGAGAATAACATACAAGTGAGTAATTTTGCCGACACGTATTTTGAGAAAAGTAATTGTTTTTGCACTAAAGAAATAGTATGAACTTTCAAATAGTACAACCTGCCGGATTCCTTAAAAACTACATTAAGTATTACTGCTTTATGGAGTCCGGTATTCATGATGGAGATATCATGGAAAGGGTTATTCCTGCTGAAAGTGTTCAGTTAATGTTTCACTACAAAGCCCCATTTGTTGTTTTTCATCCAAATGATGCAATAGTAAAACAACCCAGGTCAATTATAAGCGGATTAAACGATTCCTTTTCTGATGTTTCAACGAACGGAGAAACAGGTGTGATTTTTGTAAGCTTCTATCCTACCGGCGCATGCCATTTCTTCAATTTTCCACTTTCGGAAATTGAAAACCAAAGTATTGACTTGTCTGATATATTTAGCACCGAAATAAAGCAGATTGAAGAAATACTTTTCTTAACAAAAACAATCCCGGAGAAAGTTTTTGTTATTGATGATTTTTTACTAAAACGATTTTCTCCGATACCTTCATACGACAGTTTAATAATTCAGAATGGTGTTGATACTATTAAAAATTGTAAAGGACAGATTACTGCTACATCTTTATCTGTCAGTCTCTCAATAACTACCAAAAGCCTTGAACGAAAATTTTCTCAATACCTTGGCAAAACAACCAAACAGGTTATTAAGCTGATACGCTTTCAGGAAATATTACGGGATTTCAGTATGAATAAAAACATGAACCTTACTGAATATGCCTACAGGAACGGTTATTTCGACCAATCGCACTTTATAAGAGATTTTAAAACCTATTCAGGCTACACTCCTAAAGAGTTTATTACAAAATATCCTGATTTTAATATAAATGCTGATTCCTGTTAATTTTCGATATTCTCATTTTGTCTGTTTTTTACAATTTTAAAATATCGACTCTTATTTATTTTGCATTTCAAAAACAATAAAATCAAAGTGTAATTTATGAACAGAGATAAAATTATTATTAAAAACGCGCATACCAATAATCTTAAAAATATTGATATTGAAATACCCAAACACAAGTTAGTAGTATTTACAGGTATTTCGGGGTCAGGGAAATCATCATTACTTTTCGACACCATTTATACCGAAGCGCAACGGCAATTGGTAGAAACCTTTTCTACTTTTGCACGCACCCGGATGCCGAAATTATCCCGTCCCGATGTGGATGATATACTCAATTTATCAACAGCAATTGTTATTGACCAAAAACGAATGGGGAATAACTTGCGAAGCACTGTTGGCACGGCTACCGAAATAAATACCTATCTGCGCCTGCTTTTTTCACGCATTGGCAAACCATTTGTTGGGCCTTCGTTCTTTTTTTCATTTAATCATCCCGAGGGTATGTGCCCACATTGTAACGGATTGGGAAAACAAATTAAAATTGATATTGATTTGTTCCTGGACAAGGAAAAATCCATTCGTAATGGCGCTATCACGCATCCGCATTATAAAGTTGGAAGTTTTTTGTGGAAAGAGCTGGATAGTTTAGGCGTTGTGGATGCAGAAAAACCTTTGAAAGACTTTTCAGAAAGCGAATTGAATGTATTACTCTATTCAGAACCTTTCCTGATAAAGAATTCGAAAGAGAAATTAACATACAACCGAAACTTTGAAGGAATAGCCCGCAAACTTGAAAAAGCAGTAACTACCCGGGCTGACGATGAAACAGCCGAAGAAGATAAAAACGCATACACGAAATATTATACTTACCAACCTTGTAAACAATGTGGTGGTACACGATTAAATGAGCGGGCAAGAAATGTGAAAATAAACGGGCTGACCATTGATGAAGTGTGCAGTTTAGAACTGGTTGATGTTCTTCCTTTTTTGCTGGACATTACCGATGAAATATCCAAACCTATTTTGCGAAAAGCGCAATTCCTGCTTCAGCAACTCATTGAAATCGGAGTAGGATACCTGTCGCTTGACCGCGCCGTGGGAACTCTGTCCGGTGGTGAATCTCAAAGGGTAAAAATGTCGAAGCAAATGGACTGTAATTTGGTTGATATGCTTTATGTACTCGACGAACCTTCTATTGGCTTGCATCCCCGTGATACTGAAAACCTGTTGAATATTCTGTTCCGGTTAAAAGAAAAAGGCAATTCGGTATTTGTGGTAGAACATGACCCGGATGTTATCCGTGCAGCCGAATGGATTGTGGATATGGGCCCAAACGCAGGTAAATTTGGCGGAAATGTAGTTTATAATGGTGAACCTGATGGATTGGCAACTACCGAAAGCCTTACAGGAGAATACCTTCTTAAAAAAGAAAAACCAACTTACAGGAGAAAACCCATAACTTCGTTTTTCGAAATCAAAAACGCTACAGCCAACAACCTTAAAAATGTATCAGTAAAAATACCAAAGGGTGTGTTGACCTGTGTTACAGGTGTTGCCGGAAGCGGAAAAAGCAGCCTGATTCACGAATGTTTTGCAAAACAACATCCCGAGGCTATTGTGATTGACCAATCAGCAATCGGCAAATCATCACGGGCTAATGCAGCAACATTTATTGGTGTTTTCGATTTCATACGAAAAGAATTTGCCTCTGCAACAAACTCCGATGCTTCATTATTCAGCTTCAACTCAAAAGGTGCCTGCCCGAAATGTAACGGACAGGGTGTATTGACTTTTGAGCTTCATTTTTTGGATTCGGTAAAAACCATCTGCGATGAATGTGAAGGGAAACGCTATCATTCTGATGTACTGGAATTAAAATTTCAGGACAAAAACATTGCCGAAGTGTTGGATATGACGGTAAATCAGGCATACGGGTTCTTCAAATCATCGAAAATCAAGAAGCACTTACACCTTTTACAGAAAGTCGGGTTGGGGTACCTAAAATTAGGACAATCGTTGAGTACCTTGTCAGGTGGCGAATCGCAACGTTTGAAAATTGCAACGGAATTAAATAAAGAAAGCAATATTTACATTATGGATGAGCCTACAACAGGGCTTCACATGTCGGACATTGATAATTTTTACAAAATCGTAAAATCGCTGGTAGCAAACAACAACACGGTTGTTATTATTGAACACAACCTTGATATTATTAAATATGCTGATTGGATAATTGACATGGGACCCGAAGGGGGCAAAAAAGGAGGAGAACTGATATTTCAGGGTTTACCGGAAGATATTATAAATTGCAAACAATCTGTCACCGGAAAATATCTTGAAAAAATGATTTAATCAGCACCATTCGCAAGCACATTGCCAGTTGTTAAAAAGCTTGCAAAGTCAAAGTAGATTAAAATTGTTAAAAAATTTTCCGTCACTTAAAAAAATATGAACACTGGCACACGAACCAACAGGAAAGGCAAGAATCTATTTTTAATTCTTATATCGAACTCACGTTATTTTAATAAATCCGGTTAAAATCAATCATAGCATGAATAGCCATTAGAAACCATAAATTCTTAGTTTTGCTCCAAATAATTCCTGAAGACTGAATAAGTTTAGGTTCATTCTGTCTTTCTATTCATACCGTAATGCCTTTATGGGATTATTAATTGCAGCTTTCCATGATATTAATGTTACGGTAAACAAGGATATTGATATTGCTATTAATCCTGTTAATGCAAAAATCCACCAGCTAAGAGATATTTTATAGGCAAAATTTTCAAGCCATTTATTCATGGCATAATATGCAATAGGAATAGAAATTATAAATGAAACAACAATCCATTTTATTAAACTCCAGTTCAACATAAATACAATTTGAGAAATTTTTGCACCATTTACCTTCCGTATTCCAATTTCTTTAGTTCTTCGTTGTGTTACGAGTAATGACATTCCCAGAAGTCCCATTGAACAAATAAATAAAGCAATAAAAGTAAAGATTGATAAAAGTTTAGCTTGTAAAAGTTCAGTTTTGTATAAGTTTTTATACATAGAATCCACATATTTATATTCAAACGGATACTCTGCAAAAAGACTGTTCCAAACGTTTTTAGTTTCAACTATTGCTATTTCTTTATTTTCAGGAAGAAATGTAACAATAAAGTTACTTATCCATAAATCTTTACGTTTAAAAAATACAAGGGGTTCAATCCCTTTTTTTATGCTTGAAAAATGAAAATCTTTCACCACACCGATTATTTTACCACCAGGAATCTTAATATCTCCATAATTAAAAATAAGGCCAAAATTTTTTCCAATAATCTCATGAGGATCAGAATAATTTAATCTTTTCATGGCAGATTCATTAATGATATATTCTCCTGAACCATCATTGTCTTCATAACTCTTCGAAAAATTCTCACCACTTAAAAATTCTAAATTAAAAACACTGGCAAAAGAATAATCACAAGGAAAAACCCCAATCATATTACTTAAATTATTTGCCTCATCGGGTATGTATCCTTCCATGTTAAACTGAAACAAATCATTTGCCTCTCCACCAGGTGGTTCAAATATAGCCGAAACAGATTCAATCGATTTATTTTTAATCATTTCTTCCTTAAAAATCTGAAAATTACGCTGAACATTAGAATGTACATTTTCAAAGCAAATCATATTTTCACTTACACCCATACTGCTGTTTAGAGCAAATCTTGCTTGACGCCCAATAACAATTACTGCCACTATCAGAGCAATCGAAATCGTGTACTGAAATACAATGAGGCTATTACTTATTCCCTTTCTCTTTGAACTCTTATCGTTAGAATTAGAAAATGTATTCATATTAATTATTACTTGTCTTAACAATGGCAATAAACCAGACAAAATACTAAGTAAAGAGAATGCTATTGCAACAGACAGAATCAGGTACATATTTCCGGAAAGAAGATTTAATCCAAAATGAATCTGAATACTATTATTTGCAATCCATACAATAAATCCGCTAAGAATGACTGTTGCAATTGAAATTATAATTCCCTCAATCAAATAAAAAATAATATTTAGCGTATTGGAAGAACCCAATAATTTATTTATGAAGAGAAACTTTTCATTAAACTTCATCATCCCAATATTAAGATTTGTATAGTTTATAAGTGCAATGATTAAAAGTATTATAGCTACAATCGATAATGTATAAATTACTGAAATATTGTTATTTGCTTCAATCTCTCTTAATTTATTTGAATATAAATGTATATCCGAAATTTTCTGTAGATGTGCCTCAGTTTTAAGTTCATTTTTATCAATGCCGGTATGAGAAGAGTAGAAATCTCTAAAATATAATTTGATTTTTTCAGGGTCAGCTTTTTCAGATAACAATAAATAGGTCCACGCCCAACCATTAAAAACTGTTTTATTAACCGGAGTAGTAATAAATGCAGGATGAAAATGACCGTTTCGTGGAAAATCCTTCATTATTCCGTTTATTGTAAAATCTATATTTTCACTATAAAACTGACCACTTGGAAGGGAAAGCACCTGCCCTATCGGGTTACCTTCTCCAAAAATCTTCTTAGCAAAGCTTTCTGTAATAATCATTGAACCCGGATTACTTAAAATATTCTTTGGGTTTCCTGCCAATAATTTGCAATCAAAAACTTCCAAAAAAGTGCTGTCACATTCAAAAGCCTGGTTTACTTCATAATACCTGTTATTATATCTTATGTAGCCTCCTCGTACAGGGGCTAATCGCACGTAGTTTTCAATTTCAGTAAAGAATTCTGCCATTTTGGGAATAAACAAAGCATCATACATTCGTGCAAAATGTTTGCCCCCAAAGAAATTTTCATTTGTTGTTGTGAATCTGTAAATCCTGTTTGATTTTTTATGAAAGCTCTCGTATGTAAGTTCATTTTTAACAAACAATATTATGAGTAATAGGCTACTTAGTGCAAGGCTTAATCCAACAACTTTTATTAAATTTAAAACAGGCCTCTTAACAACATTTCTAAAGGTGAATTTTAAAATCATTGGAATATTAACTTTAGTGAAAATATAATATATCAGGATAAATTTCTAAAATTATGTATTAGAACTTGAAATAAACAAACAGGTTACTAACGATGATACTAAATACAATGTTGTTAGCATTTCCAGATTTTTTTCTTTAACTAAATCAATGCTTCGTAAAGTATTTCAACCGGGTGTAAAGCTTTACGCCCGGTTCCGTCTTTAATCTGGCTACGACAACTGGTTCCCGGGGCAGCAATAATTGTTTCAGGCTCTGCATTTCGAATTGCAGGAAAAAGTACCATCTCTCCTATTTTCATTGATATTGCATAGTGTTCTTTTTCAAACCCAAAAGAACCGGCCATACCACAACAACCCGAAGGAATTTCTTCAACACGGTAATTTGTTGGAAATGAAAGAATATATTTTGTCGGATCAGTTGATGCTACAGCTTTTTGCTGGCAGTGCCCATGCAGTTTTATTTTCTTCTCAACAGGAGTAAATTGGCTTTTCGTTATATTTCCCCTTTCCATTTCCCTTTTCAAAAATTCATCGATCATCAATGCATTTTTTGCCAATGCTTTTGCTGTTGGTTTTAAATCTAAACCCACCAAATCAGGATATTCATCGCGGAAGGTTAAAATTGCTGATGGTTCAATACCAATTAATGGAGAATTTTCAGTAATTACATCTCTTAAATAATTCACATTTTTTAAAGCTATTCTCTTTGCTCTTCGAAGCAATCCCTTTGATAAATAGGTGCGGCCACTATCAATATGCTTTGGAATTACTACTTCATAACCTAATCGTGTTAACAATTGAACTGCCTTAATTCCAATATGCGAATCGTTAAAATTAGTAAACTCATCATTGAATAAATAAATCTTTCCTTTATACTCATTTTCATTTTTTAACTCATGAATATATTTTTTCACCCACTTATTCAGGGTATATTCTGAAAGTAAAGGCATACTTCTTTCTGGAGCAAAACCAATAATTTTCATAATAAATGTTGAAACCATCCTGTTTTTCATCAACAGATTGTAAAACCACGGCCAGATTGAAGCCAGTTTGTTTATTTCAGTGATATAAGCGATTAATCTTGAACGGACAGGAATTCCATGTGCATCGTAATAATGTTGTAAGAATTCGGCTTTTAATTTTGCAACATCAACACTCGATGGACATTCAGATTTACATGCTTTACAAGAGAGGCACAAATCCATAACATCTTTAATCTCTTTGTGATCAAACGGATTCTTTTTAGGCGAATGGGTTAAAAACTCGCGTAAAATATTTGCTCTTGCACGGGTTACGTCGCTTTCATTCCGGGTAGCCATATAACTCGGACACATCGTTCCGCCCGTTTTTTCTGTTTTGCGGCAATCCCCACTGCCATTGCATTTTTCGGCTGCCCTTAATATCCCTCCTGCCTCAGAAAAATCGAAAATGGTTTTAATATCAGGTTCATTCCTTCCAGGCTCATATCGCAAATCGTTTATCATTGAAGGAACATCGGTAATTTTGCCGGGATTAAAAATGTAATTGGGATCCCATAATCCTTTTATTTCCTGTAACAACTTATAATTCTGTTCACCTATAATTATTGGAATAAATTCTCCACGCACCCTGCCATCGCCATGTTCACCACTTAACGATCCTTTGTATTTCTTCACGAGGTGTGCAATTTCCAAGCCTATGGTTCTGAACATTTCAACATCTTTAGCATCTTTAAGGTTCAATATTGGCCGTAAGTGTAACTCTCCGGAGCCAATATGCGCATGATACACACAATCTAGCTTGTATTTATCAAGGATTAACTTAAAATCAGCCATATAATCAGGTAATACTTCAACATGTACAGCTGTGTCTTCAATTATTGAAACCGGTTTCGCATCACCGGGCATATTTGATAATACACCCAAACCTGCTTTTCTGAGATTCCAAACCTTTTTAGTATCATTATTATATATTATAGGGAAATGATAACCATAACCGGCTTTTTTAAAGTCAGCAATTAAAGCATTACAAATGGTGTTAATCTCGTCAATGGATTCACGGGTAAATTCTATTATTAAAATTGCCCCGGGATCTCCTTCAATAAAATACCTGTTTGCTGATTGATCTCTGTTTCCCTTTGTCAGGTTCAAAATAGTATTATCCATCATTTCCACGGCACCGGGTTTATGCTTTAGTGCAATCAGGTTTGCTTTGAAAGCTTCTTCTTTTGAATTAAGATGAACAGTTATAACTGCAACATTTGAAGGAGGAATATCAACTAAATTTAATTTTATTTCAGTAATTAACCCTAAAGTACCTTCGGAGCCACAAATTAATTTTGAAAAATTAAATTTTCCCTTTCCCCGGGTAAATACATCTGTTTCAAGGATTACATCAATCGCGTAACCTGTATTTCTCCTATAAATTGATGGATGTGGATATTGTTCACGAATTTCGTTTTGATTTGTTGTGTCTGATAATACTTTATTTATATGATTGTAAATTTTATTTTCCAGTTTATCTCCAATACATTTATTTTTAAATTCATCCACTGATAAAGGCCCGAATTCAACTTCATCGCCCGAGCTCAATAACACTTTAGTTGAGAGAGTATGATCTCTGGTTGTTCCATAAATTATTGAATGCGAACCACAGGCATTGTTACCTACCATTCCTCCTATCATACATCGGTTTGATGTGGATGTTTCCGGGCCAAAAAATAATCCATAAGGTTTAAGATACATGTTCAACTCATCGAGAATAACTCCCGGCTGAACACGTACCCAGCGTTCTTTAACATTCAACTCAAGTATTTCCGTGAAATATTTTGAAACATCAACGATTATACCACTTCCTACAACCTGACCTGCTAAAGATGTTCCTGCAGTACGAGGAATTAATGATGTTTTATGAGTATTTGCAAAATCAATCAGTTTTTTTAAATCACTCGAATTTTTTGGCCTGCAAACAGCTAAAGGAACTTCCCTGTAAACTGAAGCATCGGTTGCATATAAAATTTTTGTTTTGTAATCTGTAAATAAATCTCCTTCGAGTACTTTTTTCAGTTGATTCAAGTTATTCAGCATAAAAAATGGATTTAAGCATTTGTCTGCAAAAATAATAACATATTCAAAAAGCAATGGTTTAAAGATAAGGTTTAATAAAATATATTTTCATTTTTGCGATAAATAAGAAATAGTGTATTTTTGAGAATCATTAACAACAAATACAATGAGCATACTTGTCAATAAAAACTCAAAAGTTATCGTCCAGGGATTTACAGGAAGCGAAGGTACGTTTCATGCCCAGCAAATGATTGAATACGGTACCAATATTGTTGGTGGTGTAACACCGGGAAAAGGTGGACAAGTACATATTGGAAAACCTGTTTTTAACACAGTTAAAGATGCTGTTGATAATGCTGGTGCAGATGTTTCAGTAATTTTTGTACCACCTGCTTTTGCTGCCGATGCGATTATGGAAGCCGCTGAAGCAGGAATTAAAGTTATTGTAACAATTACCGAAGGTATTCCCACATCTGATATGGTAAAAGTAAAAGAATATTTGAAAAATAAAGATTGCAGAATGATAGGTCCAAACTGTCCGGGTATTATCACTCCCGGAGAAGCAAAAGTTGGTATAATGCCCGGGTTCATTCACAAAAAAGGTACAATAGGTATTATTTCACGCTCAGGCACATTAACCTACGAAGCTGTTGATCAAATAACAAAAACAGGCTTAGGCCAATCAACTTGTATTGGTATTGGTGGTGATCCAATTATTGGGACAACTACTTTAGATGCAATTAAACTTTTAATGGCTGATGACGAAACCAAAGGCATTATATTAATTGGTGAAATTGGCGGAAGCATGGAAACTGAAGCCGCGTATTGGATAAAAGAAAATGGAATCAAGCCGGTAGTTGGATTTATTGCAGGTAAAACAGCGCCTAAAGGACGTAGAATGGGTCACGCCGGGGCAATTATTGGTGGTAAAGATGATACAGCAGCAGCAAAAATGAAAATTATGACTGAATGCGGAATTCATGTTGTTGAGTCGCCTGCTGAAATTGGAAAAAAAATGTTTGAAATACTTAATAAATAAAAGCATCATTAAACCAATAATTTAGCATATTTTTTACCAGATATTTCAACAAACTGCATTGATTATGTAAAAATAAATTTGCAATACTTATTTTACATTAGTATTATTGAAACATGATTAAAAATTGGGAAGATAAAATAGTTGTAATTGCAGAAGACGAACAAATTAACTATTTGTTTTTAAAAGCCGTTCTTAAACCTACCAAAGCGCAGATAATCTGGACAAAAACAGGGCGTGAAACGATAGAAGTATGTACTACACGAAAAACAGATATTGTTTTAATGGACATTAAAATGCCTGACTTAAACGGGCTGGAAGCAACTATTGAAATAAAAAAGAAATTACCAACCCTGCCTGTAATTGCACAAACAGCATATGTAATGGAAGAAGACGAAGAAGCAAGTATTAAGGCAGGTTGCGATGATTATATTTCAAAACCCATTCGCCCGGAAAACCTGTTAACTATAATGTCTAAATTTCTCGACCATTAAATCCCGATAGTAAAACCAACCTTGAATAAAGGATATTCGTACGGGTTTTTATCATTGGGGTTCACGTTCCATAAAAGTATGGCAAAAATACCTGTATTATTAAACCTTCCAATATAGCCCGGGCCAACCAGGATATTATTTAACCAGAATCTGTCACCAGTATCATTTATGGGGTCATTATCTGAAAAATAGGCTTCATTCAGATTTAACATTTCGTATTCTGCATGTAGAAATAAACCACTATACGTTTTTAATTTAATAATATTTCTAAAATCTTCAATAACTGCAGTTTGTAAATAAATTCCATAACCATAAATATGTGAGCTAAAACCTTTATCTATTGTTCCTCCTAGAGTATAATATTGATATTTTCCTGCCAGTCCCAGGTTAAACCTTTTATTTAGCTGAACCCCTGAAGTAATATTTACATCAACATAAGCTGAAGCTCCAATAGTAGCACCAACATATATAAAAGGAGGCGAAAACCCTTTTTTTACTTGCTCCTTTTTATTTGTTTCATCTTTTTTGTCTTGTGAAAAAGCACACAAATGCAAAGCTGCAAGAATTACCACGAACAAACTGTTCTTAAAAAATGCTGACATATTATTAATTATTAAGATAAATCGAATAATTTTATACATGATAAAAATATCAATTTTTACTTTTAGAATTCTAAATAATCTCTAAAAAAATGAATATCGTTATAACCGGGGCAAGTAAGGGAATTGGATTTGAAATGGCAAAATTATTTTCAAACGATGAAAATAATACAGTAGTTGCTATTGCCCGAAGCGGGCAGCTTTTAAAAGAACTTAAAAATGCTTGCATCAGGCAGAATCTGAAAAACAAATTAAAGACCATTGTTTTTGATCTGGAAGAAACTCAATCTATTCAAACCATATTAATTCCCGAAATACTTAAATATGTAAATACTGTTGACATTTTAATTAATAATGCAGGTGTTTTAATAAATAAACCTTTTCACGATTTTGAATTATCTGAAATCAATAAACTAATTACAGTAAATTTTATAAGCCATTCAATACTGATTAAAGAATTGATTCCCTATATTGAATCGGGTTTCCCTAAGCATGTTGTAAGTATTTCGAGTATGGGAGGATTTCAGGGTAGTTCAAAATTCCCGGGACTCTCCTATTATAGTGCCGGCAAAGCTGCATTAAGTAATTTAACTGAATGTTTAGCCGAAGAATATAAAAATAACGGGATTAAATTTAATTGCCTGGCATTAGGATCTGTAGATACCGAAATGCTTAGAAAAGCTTTCCCTGATTATAAATCAATAACAACTGCTGCAGATATGGCTCAATTTATTGTTGATTTTGCCATGAATGGATATAAATATTTTAATGGTAAGATAATACCCGTGAGTTCTACAACGCCATAAAAAAAGCAGGAAGGAATCCTGCTTTAAATTTTGACATTGAAAACTAATTATTTGTAAATTTTGGGTGATATTTCACCTTTTATAACCATATAACCATTCATAGCAAGAGCTTCCATTTCATCTTCACCCGGGTAAACATACACGGGAGCTATAAAAGAAACCATTTGCTTAATGTATTCAACAAGTATTTGATCGTAAGCCATACCACCGGTAAGGATAATTGCATCCACTTCGCCTTTAAGAACCGCGCTTAAAGAACCTATTTCTCTTCCTAATTGATATCCAAGGGCGTCGTGTATTTTTTTAGCTTCAACATCACCGGCTTTAACGCGCATTTCTACTTCGTAAGCATCGTTAGTGCCTAGATAAGCTACAAATCCTCCTTCTCCTTTAATCATCTTTTTAATTTGTTCGTGGGTATATTCACCACTAAAACATAGTGAAGCAACTTGTCCACAAGGCAAAGTGCCTGTTCTTTCAGGAGAAAATGGGCCATCCCCATCAAGAGCATTATTCACATCAATTATTCTTCCTTTTCTGTGAGCACCAACAGAAATACCACCACCAAGATGAGCAATTACCAAATTTAACTCTTCATAAGGTTTGTCAACAGCTTTAGCATGTTTACGGGCAGTTGCTTTCTGGTTTAATGCATGAAAAATAGAATGACGAACAAATTTTGGATGACCTGTATAACGGGCAACATCTTCCATTTCATCAACAACAACAGGATCGGCAATAAATGCTCTTGCCCCGGGTATTGATTTTATTATATCGTGAGCAATTAATCCGCCTAGGTTACTTGCATGTTCGCCTAATTTACTTTCGTGTAAATCAGCAATTAACTGGTCATTCACTTCGTAAACACCAGATTCTATAGGTTTAACCAACCCCCCACGGCCAACAATAGCTGTAATTAAATTGATATTGATATCAGCATCTTTGAGTTCTTTCAGAATGATTTCTTTTCTGAAATGAAACTGATCAACTATCTTTTTAAAAGGTTTTAGATCGTCTGCCGAATGTTTTATATTTTTTAAAAAAATTGATTTTGATCCCTGATAAACAGCTATTTTAGTAGATGTTGATCCCGGGTTAATCGCTAAGATTCTTGATTCTTCCATAATATATATTAAGTGATTATTTATAATAGAATTCTACATTGCTGCAGCAAGAGCAATAGACATCATCTTGCTTTTATCAGTGTCTGCGCGTGATGTTAATACAATGGGTACTTTTGCACCCATAATTACTGCTGCTGAAGTACATCCGCCTAAAAACATGAGTGTTTTATACAAAACATTTCCACTGTTTAATTCGGGTGTAACTAAAATATCGGCATCACCTGCAACTTCTCCATGAATGCCTTTATGTTCGGCAGCTTCTTTTGAAACAGCATTGTCAATAGCAAAAGGGCCATCAATAATACATCCTTTAATTTGTCCCCTGTTGTTCATAACAGATAACATCGCGGCATGTGAAGTAGATTCGATTTTAGGATTAACCACTTCGAGTGGACCAATAATTGCCACTTTAGGATTCTTATTGCCTAAGCGATGGAATACTTCAACTGCATTGTTAACAATATCAACTTTTTCGTTAAATTCAGGAGCAATATTCATAGCAGCATCAGTAACTCCTATAAGTTTGTGATAATATGGTGATTCAATCAGTGCAAAATGGCTTAATGTGGCTCCTTTTCGTAATCCATTTTCTTTATCGAGAACAGCTTTAAGCAATGGTGCTGTACTTACCAATCCTTTCATTAAAATTTCTGCTTTCCCGTCTTTAATTAATGCAACGGCTTTAACCGATGCTTTAGAAGGATCGCTTTCTTCGATAATCTCGATATTTGTTAAATCAAATTTAATTTCTTTACTAATTTTTTCTATCTCGTTTTTATCGCCTACCAATATGGGAATAATTATCCCTTTTTCGTAAGCATTCTTAACAGCTTCTAATACGGGTTTATCGGCTGCTGCGGCAACAGCAAGTCTTCGTTTTTCTTTTGCTATAGCTAATTCAACTATGTCATTTAATGATTTTAAAATCATCCTGGTTATTTTTAGATTTTTAAACTATTGAATTTTGTGCGAAGATATGTAATAAATTGTATATTGAAAAAAGGCGATTTAAAAAAATCGCCTTTTTGATTATAAATTACTGACTATTCGCTGAGTGTCACTTGCAATAACAAGTTCTTCGTTGGTAGTAACAACTACAACTTTTGTTTTTGAACCTTCTTTTGTTAATTCGAGGTCAACGCCTCTTTTTCCTTTATTTTTTTCAACATCAAAATTTATCCCGAGATACTCAAGTTCAGAGCAAACCAGTCGCCGCACTTCGCATCCGTTTTCACCGATACCGCCGGTAAATAATACCAAATCAACACCACCCATTGCTGCTGAGTATGCACCAATATATTTTCGAACACGGTAAGCAAACATTTCAAAAGCAATTTTAGCTCTTTCATTTCCTTCGTCGGCAGCTTTCTCGATATCGCGCATGTCGGAAGATATGCCGGAAATCCCCATTAAACCGCTTCGTTTATTAACCACATCATTTGTATCCTTAATGCTTAAATCTTCTTTCTCTGCAATAAAAAGCAATGCCCCGAGATCAAGATCACCTGCACGGGTTCCCATCATTAAACCTTCTACAGGAGTAAATCCCATTGATGTATCAATAGATTTTCCATTTTTTATTGCTGCAACAGAAGCTCCGTTTCCAAGATGGCATGAAATAACTTTCTTTTCTTTCCAATCCCAGCCAACCAGCTTGCACGCTTTTTCCGCAACATATTTATGACTGGTACCATGGAATCCATAACGGCGAACTTTATATTTCTGATAATATTCGTATGGCAATGCATATAAAAATGACTTGGGCTCCATTGTTTGATGAAACGATGTATCAAAAACCGCTACCTGTGGTACTTTAGGAAGTAATTTTTCCATGGCAAGAATCCCTTTCAGGTTTGCAGGATTATGAAGAGGAGCCAGTTCAATACATTCTTCAATTTTTTCTTTTACATCATTTGTTATTAATGCACTTTCGGGGAAATATTGTCCTCCATGTGCAACACGGTGTCCAACAGCAACAATTTCATCAATATTCTTAATTACACCATGTTCAGGTGAAAGTAATGCAGCAAGTATTAAATCTATTCCTTTTGTATGATCGGGTATGTCGGTTACTATGCTATATTTTTTATCTTCTTTTGTTTTATGGCTTAATTCTCCATTTTGAATACCTATTCTTTCAACAATTCCTTTAGCAAGTACTTCAGCTTTATCGGAATTATTCATACTTAACAGTTGGTATTTTATCGACGAACTTCCACAGTTTAATACTAAGATTTTCATTTATCACTCTTTTTTTTATACGTGGGTATTTTATTTACCTGCTGCCTGGTTTGCAGTAATTGCAACTAAGTTTACTATATCGCTAACCGAACAACCTCTTGAAAGATCGTTAATTGGAGCTCCAAGTCCTTGCAATACAGGCCCTATAGCTTCGGCGTCACCTAATCGCTCAACCAGTTTATATCCAATATTTCCAGCTTGAAGATCGGGAAATACCAAAACGTTAGCAAAACCTGCAACTGTTGATCCTGGTGATTTTTTTTGTCCAACACTTGCAATAAGTGCTGCATCAGATTGTAATTCGCCATCAATATCTAAGTCTGGCCTGGTGGCTTTTGCTATGCGGGTTGCTTCAACAACTTTCGTTGCTAATTCATGTTCTGCGGATCCTTTTGTTGAAAAGGACAACAATGCCACTTTAGGTTTTTCAATGCCTGCAATTGATTTTGCAGTTTCTGCGCTACATATTGCAATTTCTGCAAGTTGCTGTGCCGTTGGATTAGGAGTTATTGCAACATCGGCAAAAATAAACACACCATGATGGCCCAGTTCAGGCTTTTTAGTAACAACTACCATTGCTCCTGAAACAACAGATATACCTGGAGCAGTTTTTACGATTTGTAAAGCCGGACGAACGGTATCGGCCGTTGTATGTTCTGCCCCGCTAACTTCTCCATCAGCATCACCCATGAATATCATCATTGGGCCATAATAAATATCCTGATTCAACAATTTTTCTGCTTCTGCGGGTGTTAATCCTTTTGATTTTCTTAATTCGACTAATCTGTCAATATATTGCTGTTTCTTTGGTGAATTTACCGGATCAATTTTCTCGGCTTTAGAAAGATCTAACCCAAACTTTTTTTCTAAATCTGCGATCTCTTTTAAATTGCCTAATAAGATTAGGTCAGCGATTCCTTCCTTTAAAATAATATCGGCTGCTTTAAGAGTTCTTTCCGAAGTTCCCTCGGGTAAAACAATTCGCTTCTTGTTTTTCTGTGCTTTTTCTTTGATTTGTTGTAATAAATTCATTGTTATCAATTATTTATATATTTTTTTATTGAAAAATTTTATTTACACAAAATTGCAGATTTTAGATGAAAAATCAATATGAATTATATCAATTAAAAATGTGTTACACAACAAGTTTTTAAAAACGAATACTGGTTTAAGTTAATAAAAGTATGGAATTTTTATAAATCATTCCATATTTTCCATGAATAATCTGCCTGTATTTCAAGCATCTGAATTCCATTTTTTATGGTTGCCCCTTTTTCTTTTGCTAATCTGAGAAAGGTTGTTTCTATTGGATTATATATAAGATCATAAACTAAATGATTTTTAGTTAAATATTGATATGAAATTAATGGATATTCTTCGATACCAGGGTGCATTCCTAACGGAGTGGTATTTATTATGAATTGATGATTTTCAATAACGTTTTTATCTAATTGATTATATGACAATTCGTTTTTACCCGCCGGATTCCTGCTAACAGACTTGTACCCGATATCTAATATTTTTAATGCATAAGTAACAGCCCTAGAAGCACCTCCTGTTCCCAGGATTAAAGCATTCATTCGTTTACGCGGCAAGATGGGTAATAAACTATCAATAAAACCCAAATAATCAGTATTGAATCCTTTCAGTTTTAGAGAATTATTCTGTTTTATAAATTTTATGGTATTTACAGCGCCTATGTTTTTTGCATGAAAATCCAGCTCATCGAGGTAAGGTATAATCTGCTGTTTATACGGAATAGTTACATTTAAGCCTGATAAATCCTGGTTTTCCTGTATCAATGATTTAAAATCGCGAATATCGTGTATTGGAAATAGTTTATAGGAAGCATTTGTAATTTTCTCCTTTATGAACTTATTTTCAAAATATACCGGAGAAAATGAGTGATCAAGATTTATTCCTATTAAACCATATACTTTCAAGTTATGGACTTTAAATTAAAATTTATAAAGTTTTGAATATATATTTTAATATGTTTTAGTTCAAATCTTTAAGCATGTAGCTTTCAATAAGATCTGATATTTCTTTAACATTATATGCATCAGGATAAGTTATTAAAATATCCATGTGAGCAGAAGGATTAATCTTTAATCCATTTTCAAATGCTTCTAAAGCTTGTGATTTATTATTAAGTAGTAAATAAACAGCAGCAAGCCGGAAATATATTTGTGAAGAGTTTTTATTGTCTTTTAATCCTTCGATTAATATATTTTTTGATAATAAATAATTATTATTTTTTGAATATGAATCACTGAGAGCAATTATAAAATCGATTTCAGAAGGTTCAATATCATAGGCTTTTTTATGTGATTCACATGCTTCGTGATACCTTTTTAATTCAGAATAAATATTCCCCTGCAGGTAAAAATACTCTGAATTCATATCGTCAATTTGGATGGCTTTATGAATAAAATCGAGAGCCAAAGAATATTTTTCATACTGAACCATTATGTTTGCTTTACCAAAATAGGCATCGGAGAAAAAGGCATCTTCCCGGATAGCATCATCATAATATTTTAAAGCTGTATCATATTCTTTAATGCTCTCATAGCAATCGCCAATATAAGTAAGAACTTCTACATTTACTCCGTCGTAGTTCAAATACTCTTTATAATTAATAATTGCTTTAAGGTAATCTTCATTATTTGAATATGCATTAGCCAGGTTGAAATATGCCAATGAAAATTCGGGATTAATTGCAAGTGCGAACTCATATGCTTCGACTGCTTTATCAAACATATCTGCCTTACTATATAAGATACCGAGGTTATACCAGGCATTTTCAGAAAAAGGTTCTTTATCGAGATATTTATTATAAAAATCAATACTCTTTTTTATTTGCCCTAATTTTTCATAGCAATAACCTATATCGAAAAGAAGTAATAAGTTGTCGCTTTCCAATTTAAATGCTTCTAGTAGATATTTCAGTGAAATTTGGTATTTTCCAATATGTTCGAATGAGCTGGCAATGCTTTGCATTATATCAACTTTATCTTCGAAAGACAGGCTGACAGCCATATCAAATGCTTTTTCCGCTTCAGAATAACGGTTTATTGCATTAAGCGCTGTTCCTTTTACTATATAAACATCGCTATTTGACGATTCAATTAATTCAATGTTTTCAATAATTTTTAAAGCCTGGCTAGCATAGCCCTTATCAATTAGAACCTGGGCTTTCTTTATCTGGATATTTATTGAGTTTGGATGTTGTTCTGATGCAAGATTTATGGCTTTTAACGCATTATTTGCTTTATCAATATCAATATAATAATCAATAATATTTTCAAACTCAAAAACATCAAAAAAATACTTCTTTTTATTTTTAAGCATATCTTCCCACTTGTTCAACAACTCATCATATTCTTCCTCGTGGTAAATATCTTCAAATTCCTCTTTCATATACTGCAAAATGTTATGGCTGCAAAACTAATGTTTTCTTTGCAAAGATTTATGTTTAATAAAGAATAAAAATTTCTAATTCTATTATTTTATTATCAAACAATTAGATAAGATGAAATTAGATTATTTTTTTAATAATTAGTCATATAATCTTAAATAAGTTATTAAGATTTACCGGTAATTTATTCACAATGGAATGTACACTTTAATCATTAATTCTCCCCTTAAAATTATCAAGGCAAAAGTATAGCGGAGCTCCTATGTCGGAAGAATAAATTTGGAATTCAATTTTTTTAACAGTTCCCAGGCTCGATAAGTTCACGTATTGCCACGATTTAGAAATGTAATCTTTCGTGTTGTCTTCGTTTCTGAAGTCTGCAAGGAACACATTAACAGGCCCGGAAAGCCCTCCCCAAATCGGATAGCCAATTATTGATACTTTAAACCAATCGGGATCATCGCCGCTGTTCCCCCCGAATTTTTTTGTATTGCCATATCCATATTTCATAGCCAGAGCTGCATAAGTTGTGTTAGCAAGCATAACATACCGGGGCTCCTCGCCTTTTATTGTGTCTTTAAACGTTATAATAATTCGTTCGAACTGGTGAGCTACTGCATAAACTTCTGATTCATTGGCACCGCCACTTGGATATGATGAAAATTTAGCCGAATCGTTATAAAAAATATCATTTACTATGTTTGAATAAGCAAATCCACTGAAAGTAACCCAATCGGGATAATACGTATTGAAGTAAATAACATTACCATCAGAAAAACTACCAGAACCATCAGAACCATCCCAAATTGTATTTTTTGATAATTTAAAACTTTCCAAATCAGATAAATCTGTTTTAAAATTATCTTCATCGGAACATGCAAGGGATTGTAATAAAAGTATAATTGAAAGAGTTATATAAAATAATATTTTAGATTTCATTTGTCACAAATTATTTACAATTCAAAAATAGAAATCATTTTTATCAAAATTAAACATTTTAAAAATATTGTTTCTATTAACTTTTACATAAAAAAATTTATGCCTGTTATTTTATAAATAACATTTGTATTTTTGTTTTACTAATAATTAAAAATGGAAAAGGAACAAATTAAGCAAAGAATATATGAATTGCGTGAGCAATTAGATCATCACAATTATCAATATTATGTATTAGCACAACCTGAAATAAGTGATTACGAATATGATACCTTATTAAAAGAATTAATTGATTTAGAGAAAGGAAACCCCGGTTTTTTTGATCCAAATTCACCTACACAACGTGTTGGAAGCGATATTAATAAGGAATTTAAGCAGGTTGTTCACAAATATCCCATGCTATCTCTGGGAAATACATACTCAATTGAAGAAATTATTGATTTTGATAATCGGGTAAGAAAAGGTTTACCTGGTGCTATTATTGAATATGTGTGTGAACTAAAGTACGATGGTGTTGCAATAGGATTAACATACAAAAACGGGAAGCTTTTGCAGGCTATAACACGTGGTGATGGTATCCGGGGAGATGATGTTACAAATAATGTAAAAACAATAAAATCAATTCCTTTAAATTTAAAAGGAACAAATTATCCCGATGAATTTGAAATTCGTGGCGAAATATTTTTACCTCACAGCAGTTTCGATAAAATGAATGCAGAGCGTGAGGCTGCCGGTGAGCCATTATTTGCAAACCCGCGAAATGCTGCTGCAGGAACTCTAAAACAACAAAAATCATCTGTAGTTGCAAAACGGCCACTCGATTGTTATTTATATTTTATTTTAGGTAATAATTTACCCAGCAGTTCACACTACGAGAATTTGCTGGCAGCAAAACAATGGGGATTTAAAATCCCCGAACATATCAGAATATGCTCAACTATTGACGAAATTTCAGCATTTATAAATTATTGGAATAAGGAACGCTCTAAATTACCATTTGATATTGATGGCATTGTAATAAAAGTGAATTCATACCAACAGCAGGACGAGCTTGGATTTACAGCAAAAACCCCGCGTTGGGCAATATCATACAAGTTTAAAGCCGAACAGGTTGCAACAAAACTATTAAGTATTGATTACCAGGTTGGCCGCACGGGAGCAATAACCCCTGTTGCAAACCTTGAACCGGTACTGTTGGCCGGAACAACTGTTAAACGTGCTTCATTACATAATTCCGATCAAATAAAATTGCTTGATATTCATGAAAATGATACTGTTTTTGTTGAAAAAGGAGGAGAAATAATACCCAAAATAGTTGGAATTGACCTTAAAATGAGATCCTTTTCATCTAAGCCAGCAGAATTCATAAAACAATGCCCTGTATGTAAAGCTGAACTTATACGTGTTGAGGGCGAAGCAAAATATTATTGCCCGAACGAAACAGGATGCCCTCCACAGATAAAAGGACGTATTGAACATTTTGTAAGTCGAAAAGCAATGAATATAGGAGGAGCCGAAGCTACAGTCGAAGCCCTTTTTGAAAACGGACTGATTAAAGATAGTGCTGACTTATATTATTTAACAAAAGAACAGATACTTTCAATGGATCGTTTTGCCGAAAAATCAGCTGTAAACCTGCTTAAAAGTATCGAAGAATCGAAAAAAACACCCTTTTACCGGGTTCTTTATGCAATAGGTATAAGATTTGTCGGCGAAACAACTGCTAAAACGCTTGCAACTCATTTTAAATCTATTGATGAACTTAGAGAAGCATCATTAGAACAACTAACATCGGTTAATGAAATAGGCGAACGTATTGCTTCAGGCATCATTGATTTTTTTAAGAACCAAAAAAACATTCATGTTATTGAAAAATTAAAAAACGCGGGCGTTCAACTTCAGATTAATGAACCTGATAATCAAATAATAGTCAATAAACTCAATGGGAAAATAATTGCAATATCAGGTACTTTTGAAAAATATTCCCGTGAAGAACTTAAAAATT
Source organism: Bacteroidetes bacterium GWB2_32_14 (assembly GCA_001768235.1). Classification (GTDB taxonomy): domain Bacteria; phylum Bacteroidota; class Bacteroidia; order Bacteroidales; family UBA12077; genus UBA12077. The sequence goes on along the minus strand of MENK01000026.1, from coordinate 44,922 downwards.
TAATTGAAAAATTTGGTGGTAAAAACGCAACATCAATTTCATCGAATACAAGTTTTTTACTTGCGGGATCGAACATGGGGCCGGCAAAACTTGAAAAAGTAAAAGAATTAAATATTCCTGTAATATCTGAAGACGATTTTTTGAATATGATTAAAGATTAATTTTTACCTTTAACAAAATTTTACTAACACACTACGTACTGTGAATAAGATTGAACAATTTAAAATTTATCTTGGAGAATGTCATTTAAAATCCAAGTTAAAGAGCTTTAAAAGAAAAAGCCGGTTTTTTAATTTAGATAATGCAAAAACAGCAGGTATTCTTTTTTCTAATCCCGATGAACAATCATTCGAAGCAATAAAAGAATTTGCCATTCTCTTAAAATCAAAAAATATTTCTGTTACAGCTTTAGGTTATATTCCCGGGAAAAAAATACCGGATAAATTTTTACTTCACAGTAATATCAATTTCTTCTCGAATAATGATTTAAACTGGTATTACATACCTAAAAATGTTTCTTTAAACAAGTTTATGAATAATAAATTCGATTTATTGTTCGATTTAAGCACAAACATCCACTTTCCTCTTCATTTTGTCAGTGTACTTTCAAATGCTTCCTTTAAAATAGGACTAGAGACAAAAGAAAATTCTGATTATGATTTAATGTTTAATATAGAAAAAAATAAATCTGTTAATTTTTTAATTGAACAGATTAAGCATTATTTAGCCATGATTAATAACAAAGGAAACGAATAAAAACAGAAACAATGAGCCAAAATAAATTTTCAGGAACAGGTGTGGCTATTGTAACACCTTTTAAAAAAGATAAAAGCATAGATTACCCTGCATTAGAAAAACACATTGAATTTCTTATACAAAACGGGATAAATTACCTTGTAATTCTTGGTACTACGGGTGAGTCGGTAACCCAATCGGATAATGAAAAATCGGAACTTACAAAATTTATTATTTCTAAAGTAAACAACAGGTTACCCTTAGTTTTAGGAATTGGAGGGAACAATACTTCTGCAATTATTGAGAAGGTTTCAAAAACCGATTTGTCAAAAATTGATGCAGTACTTTCTGTTACACCATATTACAATAAACCGAGCCAACAAGGATTGTATGAGCATTATAAATCAATTGCAGAGGTAAGTCCCAAACCAGTTATTTTGTATAATGTGCCGGGCAGAACAGGTGTAAATATGAAAGCAGAAACCACTTTACGTTTAGCACACGATGTAAAAAATATTATTGCGGTAAAAGAAGCTTCCGGAGATTTTACACAAGCCATGTATCTGGTTAAAGACAAACCAGAAGATTTTATGATAATTTCTGGCGAGGACGCACTAACTCTTCCTCTTATTGCATTAGGATTTTCAGGAGTAATCTCAGTTGTTGCCAATGCAATGCCCAAAGAATTTTCGCAAATGGTACAACTTGCCCTGGTTCATAATATTACAGAAGCTCAGAAACTACATTATAAACTACTCGAATTTACTGAACAATTATTTATTGAAGGCAATCCTGCAGGTGTTAAAGCAGCTCTTTCAAGTTTGGGTATTATTGAAAACAACCTTCGTTTACCGCTTGTGTCTGTAAGTGAAAAAACAAACCATAAAATTGGAGAACTGATTAAAAAAATTAAATCGTAAACACTAAAATAAGGTTTCCAATTGGTTCAATTCATGTAAACAACGTTACTATGTCTAATGGCATTAAATTACTGCTTTTTTTAATAGTTATTTTGTATTCTTGTTCATCAGGCAAGAAAACCGTTGTTCCTGTAAATAAAGAACCAGTTCTGCAATCCGGTTATTGGAACAATAACGATTCACGAACATTATCAGAAGATTTAATAAAAGAACTTTTAAATGACACGTGGTTAAAAGAATACATGAATGTTCATAAAAATTTGCGGCCAATACTAATCGTTGGCAATGTAACTAATTCAGGAAACGAAACTATTGATTCACTCGTATTTATTAAAGATATTGAACGTTCAATATTAAAATATAATACTGCCAGATTAATTCAGACCAACAATAAGCGAAATGAACTATATACACGAATTGCAGGTAAATCAGAATCCGATTGTTTTGAAACATTAATAAAATGGGGTATTGAACAAGGTGCAGATTTTATTATTAACGGGAATGTAATTTCAACACCCGGGATACATAAAAAAAATAAGTTCATACATTATGCCATTCAACTTGAACTTGTTAATCTTGAAACCAGGTCGGAAGTCTGGATTGGAAATAAATCGTTAATAAAACAAATAACGGAATAATACTTCTTTACTCCCGGTTTAATATTTACTCCAATATTTTTATTTTCAGCATCTTACAAAAGAATTCAAAAATTTCTTTATAATCACCCGGAAGTATTAAGTGATGATTCCCCAAGGGATTATTTTTAAGTAACCCGATATCTCCTTTGGTAAGCTTAACTTCTATTTGAGTTCTGCAGGCATCATCCTTATTTGGTTTACTAACAATTTCCCCGCAAGAAATAAATGCCTGTTCGATGTTTTTATCTAACCTGAAAATGGTTACTGCGTTTGCATTAAATTCACCCTGAACAGCTGTACCGGTATTCGTTTCAAAATGTGTATCAATTTTATATTCTGAAACAAGATTCGTGGCAATTGTGCAATGTGCAAAAAAAGCAGAATAAGTATTCAATGACACTAAATTAGCCATCCAGGGAATTTGGCCTGTAAGCTCTTTTGCAATTATCATTCCTATAATGCTGGTTAAATCGCCTTCGCATCCTGCAGGTAAATTATCAGTATTTAATTTTGACAATGCAAGGCAAGCTGTTACCGAGTGTTCCCTGACCAAAGGAAAACATTCAACAGTAATTGCATCAAGCTTATTTTCTTTTATAATATTCAAGAGCAAATTATACACTTTAGAAGAATCGCTTAAATCAAACTTGCCAGTATTTTTAAAATGGCTGATAAAATCAGGATTAACATCAAATTCAGAATAAAGCTTGTAATTTTTCCAATCTATTCGCTTCAATTGAATTCCCAATTTATTCTTTAATACTTCGTCATGTACATCAGATGCAATAAGCCATTCTGAAACATTTCCAACGAGCCCAAGTTTACAGTTTCTTAAATTTGTTATTGCTTTTTTAAATTGTAAATAAAATTCAATTTTTGATAAAATATCTTTTTCAGTATCAAGGTTAAGCAGAATTGATAAAATATTCTTTTGATTGCAATAAGCTTTAATTTCAGTTGCGGCAGCATAACTGTTATTTTCATTCATTGCTAAAAGCAGAATACATGAGCTGTTATCAATTATTTTCTTAGCCTGATTTTCAGAACCTCCTGTAAGAATGAACAGTATTTCCGGGGATATTTCTGAGTTCTGAAAATTAAAATCAGGAAGGTTCTTTTTAATAATTTCTTCGCCTCTTTTATAAACTTCTTTTGTAGCAGCAGGAAAAGCTAAATATTTTATCAATACGTTTTCCATAATATTGTTAATCGAATTAAAATATAAAGATAAAAAAACAGCTTCAAAATTTTGAAGCTGTCAGGATTTCAATTGAAACAAATAATATTAAAAACTATGCTCGTTTAACATTTACAGCGTTCAATCCTTTTTTACCTTCTTGTAAATCAAAAGTAACTTCATCGTTTTCTTTAATTTTGTCAATTAGGCCTGAAACATGAACAAAGTATTCATTGTTTGATTCTTTGTCTTTGATAAATCCGAAACCTTTGGTTTCATTGAAAAATTTTACTATTCCTTCTTTCATGATGTTTAATTAAAAAATTTAAGCAAATTTAAAATATTCTTCTCAATATTCATAATTATTTGAAAAATAAACACTTTTTAGGCATAAATTGTTTACCAAAAAAGAGTTTAAATAAACCGACTATTATTTTATTTTTTCACGAAATACCTTTTTAAACTTATCCAGTTTAGGTGTAATTGTGAATGAACAATAGGGCTGGAACTTATTGTTGTTATAATAATCCTGGTGATATTTTTCTGCCGGATAAAAATTTATCAACGGGCTAATTTCGGTAACAATGGGTTTATTAAATATTTTCACTTCTTCAAGTTTTTTCTTGTAATCTTCAGCCAATTCCTTTTGTTGCTGGTTATGAAAAAAAATTACAGACCTGTATTGTGTTCCCACGTCGGCTCCCTGCCTGTTAAGTGAAGTTGGATCGTGTGTTTGCCAAAAAACTTCAAGCAAATCTTTATAAGCAATTATTCCGGGGTTAAATGTAATTTGTATTACTTCGGCATGTCCTGTTTCTCCGGAACAAACATCGTTATACGATGGATTTTTGGTTTTACCGCCTGAATATCCTGAAACAACCGATTCAACACCATTTAATTGCTTAAAAATAGCATCACTACACCAAAAACATCCTGATCCGAATGTTGCAATTTCCATATTTTTATTTTTTTGTAAAGATGAATTATAAATACCTGATAATAAAAGAATACTTATTACAACTGATTTCATTTGCATCATTTATTATTTTATATTAAACAGCCTGAATAAAATATTGTTTAATTACCCTTTTAGAATTGATATTTTTTTGATTTTTGTAATTTTAAACCAATTTACTAAATACACATTGATGAATTTCAGGGAACAACTGTCGGCAGAACTTTCGAAGCGGAATACTGATTATATAGCTTCTGTGATTGGGTATGATGAGAAACTTTTTAAAGAAATAATGGATGTGGCATTATCTGATGAAACCCATGTTTCGGGCCGTGCATTTTGGGTTGTAGAAACTGTCTGGTTAAAATACCCTCATTTAATTAACACGTATATTAATCATTTGATAGACTTTTTACCCGAAACTAAAAAAGATAATCAACGGAGACATAGTCTTAAAATTTTGTCAACTATTGATTTACGTGAACTTGATGAAGACCGCCTGGGAATATTAATCGATCGTTGCTTTAATTGGCTTGAAGATGCTGTAAACCCAACTGCTGTTAAAATGTTTGCAATGGAAATTATATATAATTACGTGGTAATTGAACCTGTTTTAGCCAGCGAACTCATTGCTGTTATAGAAAATCAGTTTGAAGATAGTACTCCGGGCTTTAAAAATCGTGGTGAAAAATTACTTAAAAAACTCTATAAATTAGTTTATTAAAATATTTGCAATAAATCTATATATGTATATATTGCAATATTAAATTTTTCTTATTAATTTCGCATCCTGAAATAAAATTAACCAGAGAAATGAAAAGAAATATAGTTGTAAAAGAGCAATTTTGCCCGCAAAATCACAGATGCCCATCAGTTAGTGTGTGCCCGGTCGGGGCAATTATACAAAAAAGCCCGTTTAGTGCACCCGAAATTGATTATAGCAAGTGTACCGGTTGTGGAATTTGTACCAGGTCGTGTATGGCATTTCAATGTTCAAATTGTTAAAAAAAGGAGCTGTCTCAAAAGCGTTCATGTTGTTCATATTTTTGCCCCGCAAGAGAAAAGTTCGACAGGCGGGCTCAATATGACAACATCATAATAATCAACACGTTACACCAGGCTCGCTGAAGTGTAAACATTAAAAAAGGGGACTTTTGAGACAGCCCCCTTCTTTTTTAAGATTAATTCTTACTTACTTTCAATATATTCATTCAATTGTTCAATGCTTGATTCAAAAGAAAATGAATCATTTACTTTATAATATTTTGAAGAATCGAATACAAAATCATAGGCATATTTTGCAAATTCCAGCCGGGTTTCTTCAAAAGAGAATAATTTATTGATATCGCGAATTTGCCCGGCTGTCATACAAGAATTTTTACATATTTGTTTTGCCGTTGTTAATTTTGTATCCTCAAACGATTTCGATGTAATACTGTTTATAGCATCATTATAATCATCATCAGACATTGCATAAGTGCATCTTGAATATGTTTCAGGTGTAGAAACTGTATTATCGTTATCGTCATTTTCAATAATATTTGTATTGAAAGTGGTTGTAGAAGTTGTTGTTACTACAGTTGTGGTTGTTTCGTTATATGTAGTGTTATCATTACCTGTTTTTGTTGTAACATTCATGGATTCACCATCAACATTAACGTTCATATTTAAAGAAACATTTTCACCTTTATTATTTGAATTAACATTCATAGATTCACCATTATCCTTTATATCCATGTTAATAACAACATTGCCATTTTCAGTATCACTTTCAGGCTGAGCAGTATAGAAACCTTCTTTAACCGAACTTTCAGTATCAGGTTTTGGTGTTTCTCCCATATATCTTAATACATACTTTCCTTTTTTATTTTGAACAATAACAGCAGAAATCAGGACATTTTTACTTTCTGTCCAAAAATTCTGGGTAATTTCAGGAATTGTATTCGTATTAAATTTAACCCTTACCATAAAATTTTCGCCAATTATATCCTTTACTTTGACATTCGCCACAGGATTTTCATTTTGTTTTACACTATTAACAAAAAGAGTAAACTCTTCTCCTTTTTCAGAAAAAATGACCAGATCGTTTGTTTGAGCAAAACCCATTAAACTGGCCAGAAAGAGTAAACTTATTAAAAATAAATTTTTCATGATTTTAATTTTTAGTTTGAAATAATTATTAACTGTGGTTCTGATTATACCAAAAATCGAACCACTAATTAACCAGTATTAATTAACGTGAGTTCGATATAAGAATTTAAAATGTAAAAAACAGGATTTCTATTTTGGTTGCCAGAAACAAACTTTTGGAGAAATAATTTTATCTTCTTTTTTAAGTAAATTCATAGCTTTATCTACTTCCTTTTTATCAAGGCCTGTAATTTCTGCAATCTCCCCTGCTTTTAATGCTTTACCTGCTTTTTTCATTGCATCGAGTACTTTTTGTGTGTTTTCCATAATGTAAATCAGTTGAAAATTAAAAGTTTTAAGTTAAAAGTCTGCATGTCGGCAGACAGGTTTAAAGTTACAAGTTGAATGTTTAAATTTAGTAAAAAATTGTTGAGAAACCACTTTTCCCCGCATTTTTTCTGATGCCATGTTGTAAACAGGCAGTTATTCAATCGAGCTAATAAATTGATCATCTGTCAGAACAGGTAATTTTGAAATTTGAAAATCTTTCAGGTTACGGGAAATAATTACTTCAATGTCATTTTCGATTGCTGATTAAATAGTTCTAAATCTTAAAAACCAGTTACTAACCCTCACTTTCCCTTTATCGGCAATGTAATACACAACAGGGATTATAACAAGAGAGAGGAACAAGGAACTCGACAATCCGCCGATTAACACCCAGGCCAGTCCATTTTTCCAAACCGAACCCGGTCCTGCAGCCAATGCTATAGGGAACATAGCAATTATCATTGAGAAAGTAGTCATTAATATGGGGCGCAACCTTACACTGGTAGCCTGAAGTAATGCATCAACTGTCGAAAAACCTTCGTTTTTAAGCTGGTTTGTAAAGTCAACTACCAGTATAGCGTTTTTAGATACAAGCCCGATTAACATTATCAACCCCATAAGGGTTAATATGCTAAGCGTTTGCCCGGTAAGTGCTAATGCCAGCAACGCACCAACAATTGCAAGAGGTATGGTAAATAATACCACAAATGGATATAAATATGATTGATATAGGGCTACCATAAGAAGGTACACGAAAATGATGGATGCAATCAGTGCAAAACCCAGGCTGCCAAAGGAATCGGATTGTGCTTTCAAATCACCTTCGTACGATAGCGTTACATCTTTTGGAAAATCGATTTTTGCAAGTTGTTCCTTTATATCATTACCAACATCGCCCAATGCCCGTCCAAATACCTGCGAATATATGGTTTGGCATTCAATTCTGTCGTTTCTTTCGATACGCGGTGTGCTGGTATTATTGCTGATATCGGCAAACTGATCCAACCGGATAAGCTGCCCGGCATAGTTTACAAACGAAAGTCCGGCAACATCCTTCTCGTTTTGACGGTTAAACTCATCGTATCTGATGTTGATATCGTATTCGTATTCACCATCACGAAATTTTGCATCGCTATTACCGCTATACGCCATTTGCATGGTTGCACCAACTATGTCCATTGTTAGTCCATTATCAGCCATCTTTTGTTTGTCGATATTTACCAATAATTCGGGGTTTGGATCGCCAACAGAAAGCTTAACATCCGATGTACCCGGTATTTTCTTTATTTCATTAAGCACAATACCACCGTATTTTGTAAGTGTATCGGGGTTGGCACATTTTACCGCTACCTGTATAGGCACCTGGTCGGAACCACCAATAGGACTTACTATACTTGTAACGAATTTTACGCCCGGTATTTTCGATGCCAGCTCATTTTTAATCAATTGGGTATATACAGGGGCACTGTATTTTCGTTTTTCTTTAGGCACTAATTTTACAGTAATCTCGGCCTTGTTAGAACCGGAAGAAATATCTACAAAATCAGATGTTCCGCCAACCTGCGCCATTACACTTGTTACTTCCGGTTTGGTAAGTACAAGCTGTTCAACACGGCGGGCTGCGGCATTGGTTTGTTCAAGGGTAGTATATTTTGGTAGTTCCATCTGGATAATAATTTCACCGCGGTCACCCATGTCAATAAATTCTGTCCCGATAAAACCAGACGGAATAAGCGATACCGACCCGACAAATAATATCACAGCGGAAGTCAGCACAATGGTTTTATGTTTGAACGACCACAGGAGAGTACTTTGCAATATTGCTGAAAACCGGTTAATTAATGTTTCAAACCAATCAATAAACCTTTTAACAATTGACCTGTCTTTAAGATTTTCGATTTTAGCCATCCGTGAGGCTAACAAAGGGGTGAGGGTAAATGACACAAATAAACTGGTAAGGGTTGCCACGACAATTACCAGGGAAAATTGTCGTATTACACCCGTCATTATACTTCGGGCGAGGGCCATTGGCAGAAATACAGCTACGTCAACCAGAGTAATAGAAAGAGCTGTAAAACCAATTTCGTTTCGTCCGGTTATGGATGCTGTAACCCTGTCTTTCCCTTTTACAAGGTGGCGATGTATGTTTTCAATAACAACAATAGAATCGTCGACCAAAATACCAATTGATAACGATAGCGCAAGCAATGACATCATATTGAGGGAGAAATCCATCAAATACATAGCAACAAAAGTGGTGATAACAGATGCCGGTATGGCTACCATGACAATTAATGAGTTTCGGAGACTGTGCAGGAAAACCAGCATTACCAAAGCTACAAGCAAAATTGCCAGAAAAAGATCTTTTATCACAGCATCGGCAGCTTCGAGTGTAAATACCGACTGATCGCTGAAAACATCAAACTTGAGGCTTTGTTCTTTATAAATTTCTTCAAGCTTGCTAAGTTCTTTCCTCACACTTTCGCTTACTTCAACCGTGTTTGCATCGCCCTGTTTTTTTATCATCACACTAATCATATTAATCCCGTTATAGCGGTTGATGTTTTGCAATTCTTTTCGTGAATCGCGAACTTCGGCAACATCACTTAACCTTACCGGCGACAATCCAAAGTTGTTTGTAATAACCAGGTTTTGTAGGTCTTCCAGGTTTTTGTATTTCCCCGACAAACGAACCTGCATTTGTTGCGATGTATTCTTTATTTTTCCGGTGGGATAATCGGCATTAGCTGCAATTACAGCTTGTGTTACCTGTAACAACGAAAGATTGTACTTTTCGAGTTTTGCTGCATTCACGTTAACCGATATCTCCCTTTCTTCGCCCCCAGCCAGAATAATTTCACCAACACCCTTTATCCCGTTCAGCTCCGGGCTTATTCTGTGTTTTATCAGATCGTACAATTCGGTCGGGTTTAAATTCGAGGATACCATAATATTCATAATAGGAAAATCGCTCATTCCAAACGTTGTAATTGTTGGGTACGTAACATTTTCAGGCAATTGCGACTTGATGGAATTTATTTTCCTTTGCACAACCTGTATCATTTCGTCGGCATCAGCAGAAGGCTTAAATTCCATAACAACATAGGATATATTTTCCTGCGAAAAGGAACGTATGTTATCGATATTTTCGGTAGTTGATATGGCATCTTCAATTTTTTTAGACACTGAGTTTTCTACCTCCGAGGGAGATGCCCCCGGATAAACCGTTACAATGGTAATAACCGGCATAGCAAAATTTGGCAGCAATTCGTAGTTCAATTGCTTGTAACTAAAAATCCCCAGAAATGTCAGCGTGGCGAAAACCACAACAATTAATGTGGGGCGTTTTATTGATAGTTCTGTAATATTCATAGTTGCAGGTTTAAAGGGGGTAATTGTTTAAAACAGTAACCGTAGTATTGTTTTCAAGGTTTATCTGGCCGGACAGTACAACGATATCTCCTTCGGTAAGCCCGCTTTCAATAATAGCCTGGCCATTGGTTATTTGAGAAATAACTATCTCCCGCAATTTCGCGGTACCATCGGAAACAACATAGACCATAGGTTGAATAACACTACTTACAATGCAATTTCGGGGTATTACCAGTTTTTTTTCATCATTTGTATTTTGAATATAAATAGTTCCATCAATTCCCGAAACTAAAGGTTTTTCAGAAGAATTGACAACTTCGGCCTGTACAAGGTATCGTCTCGAATTATCGGGCTTAACCCCGATAACTTTAATAGTGCCCTCATACGATACTCCCGGATATAAATCGGATGTAAGAGTAACTTTTTGTCCGGTTTTTACCTGTATACGATCTATGGCGGTAAACCATGCATTAAACTTCATTTTCTGTATATTTATCAGATCGGCTACCGGACTGCCGGGAGCAACAAAGCTGCCTTTTTCAAAATACCGCTTGCTAACAGTTCCTGAAACAGGTGCTTTTATAAATGTGTTTTCGTATTGCTTTTTAATGGCAAGATAGGTGCTTCTGGCATTTTGACAGGCAAGCTTTATTTCTTCAAGTTGCTGTGTGGAAACAGATTCGCCGGGTGTCAGGTTTTCAAAACGTTTTAAATCATTCTGAGCTTTAAGCCATGCCGCTTCGGCAGTTTCTAACTGGTAACCCGTTAAATCGCTATCGAGCCAAACCATAGTTTCACCTTCCGAAATAAAATCACCTTCGTTAATGGTGTATTTATTTACCTTTCCCTGAGACTCGGAAACAACGGTTACTTCTAAGGAAGGTTCAAAAGTTCCGTGATATGAAATGTCTGACTTAATAACTTCATATTTCACTGTTGTTGTGGTAACAGTGATTTCAGATTTTGCCTTATTGACCAAGTCAATGTCGGCCTTTTTCTGTTGTTTTACATCGTTAAGTTTATAAGCCACAGATAAAACAGCAGCAATCACAACAACAGATATTCCTATTTTTTTTGATTTTTTCATTCTTTTGGATTTTTATTGATTAAAAATAAAGGGAACGAATTCCTCCATTAATTTTTACTATTTCAAGTTCTGAAAGCTTTATTTGTAATAATGTTTGCAACCATGTGAGGCGCGAAACATTATATTCCGATTGAGCATTAAGCACATCGGTAAGAGACTTTAATCCCTGCCCATATTGCTCGTTTGTTATCCGAAATATATTTTCGGCAAGCAGCATATTTTCATTCAATTTCAACGCTACAGTTCTGCTGGTGTTGAGCCTTTGCATGACATTCAGATAGTTTGTATACAATTCGTTTTTCAAATCGATCTGGCCTATTGTTGCCTGTTCGAGTTCAATTTTATTTTGATTTAATTTATTTTTTATCTGTCCTCCTCCAAAAATCGGAACATAAAGCTTTATGCCTACAAAAGATGTTTTGTACCAGTAGTCACTATCGTCAAACAAATCGAATTCTTCACGCTGGGCCTGGTAACTAAATACAGCATAGCCGGTAAGCGATGGAAGGTATTCGGAACGGGATAATTTAAGATTTAGCTTTGTAAGTTCTTTTTGTTGTTCAAATATCAGCATATCTATATGGTTACTGAACGATGAATCTTCCAACACCATAGGTGTATTCAGTGTTTCAGCATCTTTAGAGAGAGTAACATGCTGACCTTGTTCAATACCAACAAGGTATTTCAGCATATTTAGCTGCTGGTTCCGGCCCGATAACAGATTTTCTTTTTCGGCTTCGAGATTACTTATTGCCACGGTTACCCTGTCGAGGTCAACTTTGGTTATAAATCCGTTGGTATAATGCTGTTTCGAGTATTCATGCACCTTTTGAAAAGCTGCAAGATTTGAGTCAAGAAGAGCCAACTGAAGTTCGGATATTTGAATGAAGAAATATATCTGTGCAACATTATAGGCCAATTCCTCTTTGCCTTTCTGAAGATTCAAATCGCTTATTTCACAGGATTTTTTAAATAACTGTAAAGAAGCAAAGTATGATGCGTTATAAATCATTTGCCCGGCCTGCACTCCTGCATTAGAGTTGTATTTTGTCCCCAGCTGGATTGGGAGCATTGTACCAGGTTGTCCAAAAATATCGCCCGAAACCATTGATACAGGAATATTAAAATAATCTTCCATGGCAGCAAAACCACTAATTTGAGGTAAGCCGTTGCCTACAGCCTGCCTGTATCGATAGAGACTTTTCTCTGTTTCAAGTTGTGCCTGTTTCAACTTGAAGTTGTTTGTAAAACTTAGTTTGATACAGGAATCTAAGGTGATCACAAAATCATTAGCTTGCCCGGCAGCTGTTTGCGTAACCGCTATTAATCCTGCAAAAAGGATAATTATAATACTTGTCTTTGCAATTCGCGTTCTCATAATTTATATTTTATACTGTACATTTAAAAACAAACCGGGATGTCGGTCTTTACTTTTGGTTTAAAAAACACAGATTGTTCTTCTGTGTTATCTTTTCAACAAACCGACACCCCGGTTTGTGAGCAAACAAAAAAAATCAGGTTTTAATTAATTGGAATAAATTATTAAAATGGTCCCGTATATCTTTTTCTATATTTCTCTCCAAACCTTCATCTAACATTGCCAGAACACCTATACCATGCATCAATGTGTGAACATGGCTAGCCAAAGATTGGCTGTCGATTTCTTTTCTTAATTCACCTTCCTCCTTTGCTTTATCAATTAATGTTTTAAACATTTCTATTTCACTTTGATGCAACTTATCCAGCATTGCGCCAAAACCTTTGTAATGTTTCATCATATCAAACATTACCATGTAAAGATTAATATCTTCAGCATTCAATTTTAATTCACCTAGCTTGATATTTGCAAATTCCAATAAATGTTCCAAGGTCGATTTTATGTAAACGGGCACAAAATCACAAAATGGCAAATCGTATGGATTGCTAATGAAATGGTTATATTCCATCATGAAAGTCCCTAAAATAAATTTATTAATCACTTCGTGATAAAGGATTTCTTTACTCTCGAAATGATGATAAAACCCGCCTTTCGACAACCCCGAAGCTTTTAGTATTTCGCTCATGGTCACCTCGGTATAAGGTTTCTTGATGAAATAATATAACGCTATAGACAGTATTCTTTCTTTAGTGTCGTTCATTTTAGTTACATTTACGAACCGACGTCCCGGTCTGTAAATATAAGAATAATTTTATATATACAAGAAAAAAACAAGAAATTTTTTTCAAAGGCATATCGAGTAAAGAAAACCCGGTAAGATCGAGCTTGAAATTGTAGCTGAAAGCTGCAAAAAGCGGGCAGACAAAAAATGTTTTTCCTGTCACTCCCACCAAACCAATCCTAATAAAATACCTATCAAACTAATAAATACTATAATTATCAGAATGTGCAAAGTACACAACTCATAATTAAAGCTAACGGTAAGTATAAGAAACGTAAGTGATTTCGAAGCTCCTACCTGTCAATTTGCACTAAGCCAAATTTGCGTTTTGACACAAATTAAAATATTAAACAACCCCGTCAAATCGCAGATTTGGCGGAGCTGATTAAATGTACCAAAGTTTCGTAAACCACTGTGCCACTTATGTTTTTTATACATTGTTGGCATTAGTTATTTTATAAACTCTATATCCTTTACAATTCCTTCAGATCCAACAGTCATTCTGTTAACTACACCGTTTTTATCACGAAAGAAAGTATATTTTGTCCTGCCGCCATTCCCAAATTCATCTTGCTGACCAGAGCTCAACGTAATTTTTAGATTATTTGGATAAGATAGATAAAGCTTATCTTCTTCTTTAATTATTTTATAACTAACATCTAATTCTTTCGAATAATAATCGCCAGTATAATCGTCAAGAGAAATATGAGATGGATCTATTAAGTTTATCCTTTCAAAATAAAACGGTGTTGCGCCAAAATACACGATTAAATCATAACCCATATCTTTATCGAAAACATACTTAACACTTTCATCATCAATGCGGTTTAATGTTTTTTTGTCTTTTGACTTTAATGCAATAAAATTTCTACCGAAACTGCTTTTTGCTAGCAATGTATCGTTCCTTAAAATCACCTCCATTTTCATGCAGCTATTTAATTCTTGATACATACCTGTCAATTTCTGCAAATCTTTTCTTTTGTGGATATAAGGGCTAATTTCTTCCTCTACATTTTTAGTGGCAGTAATAAACAAATCTATAATCTTATAAGATAAAGCTTCTGGATTTATCGCATCGTAATTTGCCAAGATTATAACTGATAATTGTATTTCTGGAATTGAAATTATCTGAGAGCGGTAACCTTTTGTCATTCCACTATGATGTATAGCTTTATATCCTCGGTATATATCTCTCATTAAACCTCTGGAATAACTGGCTTCCTCTCCATTTTTTAAAACATCTTTTGTAATTAAAAAATTAACCAGCTCTTGATAACTATTTGCAGGCTGGGTAAATAAATTCGACCATATAGTTAAATCCTCAACAGTTGACCACAGACTTCCTCCACCATAACACGCTTCAATTCTTGAAAACTGGCTAAATGTTGAATCTTTTTCCATTATGTAACCCACAGATCTATTTTTTACAATGCTTGTATTATCCACTCTGTAAACCGTATTTTTCATGCCTAATGGAATAAAAAGGTTTTCTGTTGCATAATCAACAAATTTCATTTTGCTTATTCTTTCTACAATAATGGTTAATAGATTATAGGGTGTATTCCCATACAAAACCTTTTCTCCAGGTATGTTATTCAAACCTTTTTGCCGAGCCATTAGTTCCAAAATTGATTGATTGTTAAAAAAATGTTCGGTGTAGTCATATCCGGCTAAATTAAGTATCGATGAATAGTTTCTTAAACCACTCGTGTGATTTAACATATGTCGGATTTTGATCGTGTCGCCATAATAAGGAATTTCAGGTAAATACTTTCTAATATCATCGTCCAACGATATTTCACCTTTATTGACTAAAGTCCAGATGCAAGCAGCCGTAAACTGTTTTGCAATAGATCCAATATCAAAAACCGAAGAGTCGGTGTTATTGATATTATACTCCAAATTAGCTAATCCATATCCTTTTGTATAAAACACCCTGCCGTCTTTTATAATACCTAAACTTAATCCGGGATTCTTCCCAGTATAATTTGGTTGAAGAATTGAATCAATTTCTACTATTAAATCAGATTGTGCAAAAAGAAATATTGGGAAAACAAAAAGCGTGAAAATTAAAAGTATTTTATTCATGTGTAGAATGTTATTTATAATTAATGCCAACTCGTTTATATATACAAATCTACTCATTTATTTTCTATCTGTCTAACTCCATATTTAATATAAAAAAATTTGTAAAATCATATAAAACAACGGATTAACATTATTTAACATTTTATCTACGAAAAAAATCGTAAATAAATTTGCATGTACGAATAATGTCGTATATATTTGTTGTACGAAATTATTCGTAAAGCATCGAAAATTGAATTTAATCGTCTTTATATCATGAGTGAAAACAAAAAATATCAGCCAACGGAATCTGAGCTTGAGATTCTGCAAATTTTATGGCTTCATGGCCCATCTACTGTAAAATTTATAAACGAAAAACAAAACGAAGAAAAAGAAGTTGGTTACACCACAACGCTTAAAATAATGCAGATTATGGCAGAAAAAAACATGCTGGTTGTAAATAAGGAAAACAAACAACACATCTATACTCCTGCTCTTGACGAAGATGTAACAAAAGGAAAACTTTTAGATGGTTTTGTAAAAAAAACATTTTCAGGTTCGGCCATGAAATTAGTTATGCAAGCACTTGGTAACCACAAACCATCAAAAGAAGAACTTCAGGAGATTAAAAAAATTATTAAAAATCTTGAGAATAAACCCGAGTAACTATGTATTCAAACAATCAATACTTACCAGATGAGATTATAAGTGCCTTTGGATGGACATTTGTAAATGTTCTTTGGCAGGGATTTTTAATTGCTTTTCTAATGGGACTCGTTTTAAAGCTGTTTATCAACTTTTCGTCCCAAACCAGGTATTACATAGCACTCGCATCACTTTTACTGATTGTTGGACTGGCTGTAATTAATTTTAGCAATAATTACGATCCACCAGGACAAAAAACAACACATAAAACAAACCTTGAAACTGGAAAATATGAACAGGTAATCAAACCCGGTTATATACCAGGTCCACCTGTAACCCAAAATCAGGGAAAGACTTATCTTTTTGCATTACTCAACAATATTGATAAATATTTTCCTTTATTATTAAATATATGGTTAGCCGGAATTCTATTTTATATTGTACGTTTTATAACAGGGTTAATTTATTCCCAAAAACTCAGGTATAGCAACATTATTCAGGTTCCGGAAAAATGGGAAAGAAAATTTTATTCATTAAGTAAAAAATTATCAATAAATAAAAGAATTAAATACCTCGAATCTAAAATACTAAAAGTACCAGTGGTTTTAGGCTATTTAAAACCTGTTATCATCGTTCCGGCCGGAATGCTGACAGGTATTCCCGAAAATCAGGTTGAAGCAATTATTGCCCACGAATTGGCGCATATAAAACGTAACGATTACCTGGTAAATATTCTTCAAACGATTTTAGAAATGATATTCTTTTTCCATCCTGCAGTATGGTATATTTCTTCGACAATTCGAACTGAAAGAGAAAATTGTTGTGATGATATTGCTCTTACTGCCTGCGATGAATCTCTTATTTATGCCAAAGCATTGGTATCTGTACAAGAATTTTATACCGGAAAGGTTTATTCCGCGGTTGCCTTCTCGGGACAAAAAAAACAATTATTAAACCGAATAAAAAGAATGATTATGAAACCAGAAATGAAATCAAATTTAAGCGATAAAATTATAGCTACACTTATTGTTATTCTTGGAATAGTAGTACTTACAGTAAGCACAAATCTAAATGCAGAATCATCTGAACCAAAAGCCATGGTAACTGATGATATAAACGTTTCTCAAATAGTTAATCCGGAATTAATTAAACCTGTTGTAAATAATAACATTAAGAAAATTGTTCGTGATACTTCAAAAACAGTGATAAAAAATAAGATCGTAGTTCATGAATCAGACATAAACATTGAAAATAACACTGTTGTTAAAAAATTTACAGACAAGGATGGAAAGAAAAAAGAAATGAAATTCACTTTAAAAAATGGGAAGGTTATCGAGCTATTTGTCGATGGAAAAGAAATTCCGGAAAGTGAATATTCTGATTATCAGCCAGAAATTGATGAAACAATTGCCGATTTAAAAGAAGCCAAAGAGGATATTAAAAAGGCAATAAAGGAAGTTGAAGAAATTGATGTTGAAAAAATAAAAAAAGAAGTTGAAGAATCAATGGCTAAGGTTCATATTGATATGGAAAAGATAAATGAAGAAATAGCCCGTTCGATGGAAGAAGCAAAAAATATTGATGTGGAAGAAATAATGAAGGAAGTTGAAATGAATATCAAAGATATTGATTTTGATAAGCAAATGATAGAGATACAGGAATCATTAAAAGAAATTCAAAACATTGATATGGAAGAAGTTAAACTTCAAATAGAGGAAGCGAGAAAACAACTTGAACATGTTGATTTTGAAGAAATCAGGCTTGAAATAGAGAAAAATAAAGAACAAATGATAAAAGAAATTGATATGGAATCAATTCAAAAGGAGATTTTGAAAGCCCAGGAAGAAATTGCCAAGATTGATATGGAAAAGATAAGAATTGAAATGGATGAAAGTTTAAATAATATCGATAAGGCTAAAATAATTAATGATATGGAAAAGGACCTTGAAAAACTTGAAGGCCTGGAATTGGAAGAAAAATAACAAAAACATACAAGGCAAAAAACCTGACAGGATTTACACCATGTCAGGTTTTTTGTTTATAGAATCTGATAAACTACAGTAAAATAAAAAAATAAGGTTGTCCTTTTTTCTGTCATTTATGACCGCATGTTGGCAATTGCTATTTATTTTCAATAATCAAAACACTAAATTTGAATGTATCAACTTCATCCACATATATTCCTAAGGTTGCAGTAAATCCATCGATTGCTACATTATGAATTTCTATATTAGCGAAAACCTCAGGTATAGGAACTATAAATGGTGGTTTATCAAATTTAGGTAATTTATCTCCTATATTAGTAGTCAAATCTGCATAACTAAACTTCATAGATGTTACTGAATCAGTATTTTTCAAACCTAACGATTTAACGATATAAAAGCTCTGCCTAATTTTATTTTTTGAATTTAAATCATTTATCATTTTCTCTAAAGACGTTATCTGATAATTCAGAAAATCAATCTTTCGCTCATTAACAGGAATTGCTTTAATTAATAAATCATGTTTTTTTTCAACTATTTTAAGAATAGAATCTTTAGATTTAATTCTGTTATCTGTTTGAACTAAGGCAGAATCTAAAGATTTAGTCTTTTGCAATAAATCCATTTTTATCTCATCTTTGGCACTTTGTAATGAATTATAACCTAATAATCCAGCAAGAGCGACAATGACAGAAAACACTGCAACAAAATATTCTGTTTTATATTTTAATTCATAATATTTTGAGTCATTAAGCTCTTTATCGCTCTTATTTGAATCATTTTTTAGTCTTCTAATAGTAATCAAATTCCAAATACTGAAAACTAAAAGAGCAAAAGCTATTATAATCAATAAAATTGTCATATTTCTATTTTTGTTTCATAGTTTCTGCCAACAGGGAATACCAATTATTCATTTTGTCCATGGCAGTTTTTAAATTTTTTTCCGCTTCCACATGGGCAAGGATCGTTTCTTCCAACTTTTTTCTCGGCCCTGACCGGCTGAGCTTTTTGTTTTTCGCGGGTATCTCCTCCACCATCGGGGCGGCTGGTCTGATACTTGCTGTAATCTGTTCTTCTTCGTTGTTGAGCTTCACGAACCTGATCGGGATCCTGAATCGGGATATGTCCTTTCACGAGTGTTGATACCACGTTCCTGTTTATCTTGTCAAGCATGGTTTTAAACAACTCATACGATTCAAATTTATAGATCAGTAATGGATCTTTCTGTTCATACGTTGCCGATTGAACAGATTGTTTAAGATCGTCCATCTCACGTAAATGCTCTTTCCAGGCCTCGTCAATATTTGCAAGAATAGCTGTTTTCTGATACGATTTTACAAGCTCACGGCCCTCTGTTTCTGCAGATTTTTTTAGATTTGTAATTACCTGTATTGTTCTTTGCCCATCGGTTATCGGTACAACAATATTTTCATAGGTATGCCCGCTTTTCTCAAAAACTTCTTTTATTACAGGATATGCTTGTTTTGCAATAGCTTCTTCCTTGCGTTTATAAGTACTTAGAACAAACCTGTAGATTTTTTCAATTAACTCAGTTGTATTTTCTTTAAGAAACTCATCTTCAGTAACTGGTGAATCAACAGAGAATGTACGAATTAATTCAAATTTAAATCCTTCGTAATCAGCATTGTTTTGAAATTCATTGACAAGTATATCACAAACATCATACAACATGTTTGCTATATCAACACTAAGCCTTTCTCCATACAATGCATGACGTCTTTTTTTATAGATTACTTCGCGTTGTGAGTTCATAACATCGTCGTACTCAAGCAAACGTTTACGTATTCCAAAGTTATTTTCCTCTACTTTCTTCTGAGCACGTTCAATAGATTTTGAAATCATTGAATGTTGAATTACTTCCCCTTCTTTTAATCCAAGACGGTCCATTATCCCTGCAATTCTATCGGAACCAAATAAACGCATCAAATCATCTTCCAATGACACAAAGAACTGAGATGAACCCGGGTCACCCTGGCGTCCTGAACGGCCACGTAACTGCCTGTCAACACGACGAGACTCATGGCGCTCGGTACCAACGATAGCCAAACCACCTGCATCTTTTACTTCTTTAGATAACTTGATATCGGTACCACGACCAGCCATATTGGTTGCAATGGTTACAGTTTTTGATTTACCTGCTTCGGCAACGATATCTGCTTCTTTCTGATGTAATTTCGCATTTAACACATTGTGTTTAATTCCTTTTATTTTTAGCATTCGGCTTAATAATTCCGAAATCTCAACGGATGTGGTACCAACTAATACAGGCCTTCCTTTTTGAGTAAGGTCAACTATTTCGTCAATTGCAGCATTGTATTTTTCACGTTTTGTTTTATACACCAAATCGTTGTAATCGAGGCGTGTAATTGGCCTGTTTGTTGGAATAACAACAACATCAAGTTTATAGATATCCCATAACTCACCAGCTTCTGTTTCCGCAGTACCTGTCATACCTGCCAGTTTTTTATACATTCTGAAATAATTCTGTAATGTAATGGTTGCAAATGTCTGGGTTGCTGCTTCAATTTTTACTTTTTCTTTTGCTTCGATAGCCTGGTGTAATCCGTCGGAATACCTTCGGCCTTCCATAATACGGCCAGTTTGCTCGTCAACAATTTTTACTTTATTTTCAATTACAACATATTCAATATCTTTTTCGAATAAGGCATATGCTTTAAGTAATTGATTTATAGTATGTACACGTTCTGATTTGATTGCATAATCCTGTAATAGTTTGTCTTTCTTAGCTAACCGGGCATTCTCGTCCAAATTTGATTTTTCGAGTTCGGCAACTTCAGAACCAATATCAGGTAAAATAAAAAAGGCAGGATCATCTGATTTTGAAGTAATCAAATCAATCCCTTTATCAGTCATCTCAATAGAATTGTGTTTTTCATCAATTATAAAAAACAATTCATCGGTAACTTTATGCATGTTTTTATTATTTTCCTGCATGTAAAAGTTCTCGGTTTTGAGCATCAGGCTTTTGTTTCCTTCTTCTGATAAAAGTTTAATTAAAGCTTTATTTTTAGGTAATCCTTTATATGCTTGAAGCAATAAAAAACCACTCTTTTCAGTATCCTTATCAGTCAATGCTTTACGGGCATCTGCCATAATTTGATTTATAAATTTTCGTTGGGCATCAACAAGTATTTCAACTTTAGGTTTTAATTCGTCGAAAAGCTGATCTTCACCTTTTGGTACCGGGCCGGAAATAATAAGAGGAGTTCGGGCATCATCAATTAAAACGGAGTCAACCTCATCGACAATAGCATAGTTATGTTTTCGTTGTACCAATTCTTCAGGATTCACGGTCATGTTATCTCGCAAATAGTCGAAACCAAATTCGTTATTTGTACCATAAGTTACATCAGCCAGGTATGCCTTTCGACGTGCATCCGAGTTTGGCTCATGTTTATCAATGCAGTCAACTGACAAACCATGAAACTGAAAGATTGGCCCCATCCATTCCGAGTCACGTTTTGCAAGATAATCGTTCACGGTTACCACATGAACACCTCTTCCTGTTAATGCATTTAAAAATACTGGTAATGTAGCAACAAGAGTTTTTCCTTCACCGGTAGCCATTTCAGAAACCTTTCCCTGATGTAAAACTACTCCGCCGATTAACTGTACGTCGTAATGTACCATTTCCCACTTGGTTAGGTTACCACCAGCTACCCACGAATTAAAATATTTTGCTTTATTTCCTGAAATTTCGACATGTTCGTGTACAGCAGCCATATTTCTATCGAAATCGTTTGCTGTAACTTCAATGTAATCGTTTTCTTTAAACCTGCGAGCAGTATCTTTTACAATGGAAAAAACAACAGGCAATACTTCATTCAGTTTATCTTCCAGCTTTTTGTCTATTTCTTTCTCCAGTTTGTCTATTTCATGATAGATACCTTCTTTTTCATCCACGTCAGTTTCATCAAGTTCTGCTTTTATTTTCAGTTCTTCTATTCTACTGGTTTCCGGACTTATAAAATCCTGAACATCTTTACGAATTCTTGTAGAACGATCGCGCAACTCATCATTGCTTAATTGAACTATATTTTCATATTCTGCTTTTATTAATTCAATGAAAGGTGTAATTTCTTTAATATCTCTTTCTGATTTATTTCCAAAAAAATTTCTTAAAATACTGGTAAGTAAGCTCATTTTGTATAGTGTGTTTAAATATTATCCAAATCAATCCACAAATGTAATATATTCAGGTTATTTTTTATAAATATAAAAATGAAATATGGAAAGAATAATAAATGAAATTTTTAAATACCTCTAAAATCAATCTAACATCTTTATTGATAAACAATAAGACATTTGCAGTTAAAAACAATGTATAAAACTATTAATCAATAATTTGTTTAAAAATTAAAAAAAATTAGATTTGCATAATACATTTTATCAATAAAATTATCATTTAGTGAAAAATATTACTTTTATTATCAGTGTAATGCTTTTATTATTACTAGCTTGCAAAAACAATAAAAATGTTATAACAACAAATTTAAAAAGTGATAGTGTGGATATTCCTGAAAATATAATAACATATTTTTATGAGAAAGATTCAGTACAAATAATCCCAAATAAAGTTAATACTTTGGTTTTATATTTATCTGTATCTTCAACAAGTCCGGCAAATCCAACAAGTAATAGCAAATTTTTAGTTTTTGATCAAAAACTAAACCAAATTCTAATACAGGGTAATTACGAGAACTCTTTAATTAAATGGTATGACAATGATCAATTACTATTAACCCGATTTTTAGGAATTATAGAAACACCTGCATCAAGTAATATTAGATATTTTTTAATTGATGTTTATTCAAAAGATGTTAACGAAATAAGTTCAGAAAAAATAAATCAACAATTGTAAAAACAAATAAAATTTAAACAATGAAAAAAACTTACGTATTTATTATAGCGATTATCGTTATTGGAATATCAGGATTTTTCTTATTCAATCAGAATAATTCGGGTAAAGTAACTTTGGGTGAAAATTTTACACCCGAAGAGTTCTGGAAATACCAGTTCGCGATTAAAAAAGAAAAACGAAAAATGGGTTATAATAAAGCTGATAAACCAGATGAGTTTACAAAATATTATAAAGCTATAACCACTAAGTTTGGTGAGGAAAAAAGTAACTATCCATCAAATTACAGAATGGCTGAATATAATAATGCAGTTGCAAAAAGAAAAAGCATGAAAACAGGTTCAAAATATACACCTGTATGGGAAGAACGAGGCCCGGGAAATGTTGGAGGCCGAACTCGAGGTTTAATAATTGATCCTGACGATGCAGCACACAACACATGGTTTGCTGGTGCAGCTACTGGTGGAGTATGGAAAACAACCGATGGAGGGGCAACCTGGACTTGCTTAACCGATGAGTTTCCCAACTTATCCGCAAATACTTTAGCAATGGCTGCTTCAAACACAAATGTAATTTTTGCTGGAACAGGAGAAAGCTTTCCAGGTGGAACTTATTTAAAAGGAAGTGGAATATTTAAATCAACGAATAAAGGTGCTGATTGGACTCAATTGGCTTCAACTGATGGAATTGAAGATTTTGAATATGTTAATCGTATTTTAATTGATCCAACAGATGAAAATATTGTTATTGCAGCTACAGAAAGCGGAATTATGAAATCCATTGATGGTGGTGCTTCTTGGAATAAAGTTTATAGCAGTGATTACGGTGTTGAAGACCTTCGTGAAGATCCAACCGATTTTACAAAATTATATGCTGCCGAAAACTCTGTTGGGGTTATTAAATCTGTTGATGCTGGCGATAATTGGACTTCATCTTACATTGGAATGGGTCTTGGAGATCGATTCGAAATTGCTGTATCTCCTGTAAATCCTGCTAAAATTTATGCAAGTGCAAATGTGAGTTCTTCAGTATCACATATCTACAGATCTGTAGATTATGGTGCAACATGGGTTCGTTTTGAAGATGAATTCGGAGTAAATCAGAATTTTCTTGGTGGTCAGGGAACTTATGATAATACCATTGTAGCTCATCCTTACAATGAAGACGTTGTTTTCTTTGGGGGTGTAAACTTATGGAGTGTTGATTTTTCTGTACCTGGAACAGCTGATGCTACAACTACACCAGAAGTAAAACGTACTGATTTAATCAATACTTCATCATTTTTAGGAATGACAAATTTTGGAGGTAATTATTTATTTGGAGGTATGGATTTAGGAACTGACAATGGAGCAACAAATATTACATTGAGTGATTTTGTTTCAATAGAAGTTCGTTTTGGTACCGGACAATCGCAAAAGGCTCACAGATTTGAAGTTCCATCAACATCAGGATCAAATAGCGATGGTGGTGCTGGTGTACCTGCTTCTGATTATGAATATAAAGATTACATTGTTGTTCCTTTCGAAGTATGGGATATTACAAACAATAAACAATTAATGGTTTCTTTCAGAGATCAGGAACGTGATGGTAAATTTAACCTTATAGAACGATACGATGATGTTTCCGGAAGAGAATACTTATTTGTTAACCTTGAGGATTACTCTGAAACAGCTTCAACGAATATAGCAGTTAATGGTGGACATGTTTATAAACAAATGTATTTCTTCTGGCCAACATTAGCTGAAGGTGGTACATGGGATGAAAATGCATTACCAGATTCAAAAATATATATTGAATTTAATACCTATGATTTAATAAAGGGTACAACATACAATGTTACCGATGCGTACAGCAATATTGCTGATAACGACATTTATGATGCTAATAATTTTAGTCAAAGTGCAGGAATAGGTAATACTGTTATTCCTGGAGTACATCCTGATCATCATAATTTAGTTATTGTACCTGTTAATGAAGTAACTGATAGCTTTTTAATTGTAAATGCAAACGATGGTGGTTTGGCTATTTCAAAAAACAGTGGTATTACATTTAACCAATTACCAAATAATTACATTACAACTCAGTTTTATGGCGTTGCAAAGAAACCGGGTGCTGATGAATATATTGGAGGTATGCAGGATAACGGAACATGGCGTTCACAAGCTGATGAAGTAGCTTCATCAAGCTCAGAATACTTATTCCAGATTGGTGGAGACGGATTTGAATGTATCTGGAGTACTGCTGATGGTAATAAAATAATTGGTAGTGTTTATAACAATAGTTTTTACAGAACTACAAATGGTGGAGCAAACTGGTCATCAGCTACTTCTGGAATAACATCTAATGATGGACCATTTATTTCACGATTATCCACTCATAAAAACACACCCGATAATTTATATGCCGTATGTGCTGCTGGTATTTATAAATCAACCAACTTTGGGGGATCATGGACCAAGAAAGCAATTGGTACAGGTTGGTTAGGAACCAGTGTTACGGCTGTTACAAGTCAGCATAATGTTGAAGTTTCTTTAGCAAACGAAAATATTATCTGGGGTGGTGCTGCTATGGCAAGTTCTAATGGTTGGAAAATATTTGTTTCAACTGATCAAGGAGAAACCTTTACTGCTGTTACAGAATTTGCTGATGAAGATTTAAGTGGATACATTAGTGGTATTGCTACTCACCCAACTGAAGATTCTACAGCTTATCTTTTATTCTCATTCCCCGGTGAACCTAAAGTTTTACGCACAAAAGACTTAGGCCAAACATGGGAAGATTTATCCGGTTTTGTTGGAAACTCATCCAGTACAAATGGTTTTCCTGATGTTGTTACACAATCTTTGGTTGTTTTACCTAACGATCCAAGTACAATTTGGGTAGGAACAGATATAGGATTATTTGAATCAAACGATGATGGTGCAACCTGGCATTATGCCGACAACGGAATACCTGCTGTTTGTATATACGATATGTTTGTTCAAGACGATCAGGTTGTAGTTGCCACTCATGGCAGAGGTATTTGGACTGCAACAATTGAAGAATTGAATTATGTGCCTTCAATTACAGGCGAATATTTAGGCCAACATGAAATTGCTGCAATTTATACTGTTGAAGCTGATGTTGATTCAATTGAATTATATATTGATAATGATTATGCAACTACTCTTTATGATGTTGTTGCCGGAACTGATACAATATCATCAGTTATTGCTGAAGAAAAAGAATATCTTGTTAAAACTATTGCATACAAAAACGATGCACCTTATTATTCAAATTCTTCAAAAGCAACTGCTGACTTTAAACCTGTTATTAATACTTTAACAAAACTAACGGATGTTTCAAATACAATACAAATAAATGCTGAAATTAATGAAAATTACGATTCATTGCAGATTTATTTAGATGATGTTTATTATTCATCAGAACAAACTATTCTTGGTGAAAATATATGGAATGTTTCTATTTCAAACACAGCTTCGCATAAAATTCAATTAAAAGGATTTATTGATGAAGTGAGTTATTTATCTGAAGCAAAAACTATTTATATAACTTATGTTGGTATATCTGATATCTTCGGTAACAAATCACTTAAAGTTTATCCAAATCCAACAAATGGAAATATGAACGTTGAATTACCCGAAAATTTTAATGAAACATATACAATTCATGTATTTACGTTATCAGGTACAAAAATATATTCTGAAAGAATAAGTAAAGGAGATAATAACTTGAATCTATCTGGTTTAAATAATGGGGTTTATATAGTAAAACTCGAAAATAACGGTAAAGTTTACAGTCAGAAAATTCAAATTCGCAAATAACAGAAAAGCCCCGGTTAATCCGGGGCTTTCTTTATATAATATAAATCATATATTATTCAGCTGTACGTAAACTCATAATATCACGATCGAACAGATATAAATTCTTATCACCTAATAAGTTTAATTTATCAAGAATGCTCTGTACATTCGATTCTTCCTCCATTTGTTCTGTTACAAACCATTGAATCCAATTATGAGTAGCAAAATCATTTTCTTTTATAACTAATGCAACAATATCATTGATTGATTTTGTAATATAATGCTCATGTTCCATCACCTGTTCAAACATTTTTTTAATTCCTTCGAATTTTACAGGAGGTTTTTGAAATGCTGGAACTATTGAATGACCTCCACGTTCATTAATAAATGTAACAAATTTTAACATATGCATGCGTTCTTCATCTGCCTGAGCATAAAGCCATTGTGCTATACCTGCATAGCCTTCTTTTTCAGCCCAGGATGCCATAGCAAGATATAAATTAGATGAATATCCCTCTTTTTCAATCTGTTCGTTTAAAATCTTTTCAATCTTCTTGTTTAACATAGTGGTATAATTTAAGTGAATTATATTTAAAATTTAGAATACTAACAAATATGAATATTTTTTGTTTAATCAATCCAAGTCGAGATTGAACTCTTGTTTTAATTTTCCCAAATCTTCGTTTTTTGAAAGCATGTGTCTATACTTTTCTTCCACAGTATATAACTTCGTCTCATCAGGTAATTCGGTGATAATTAATTTTAAATCAATCGTTGAATTATTCAATTCTGATTTCAAAAAATAAATAAGTTCATTTCGAATCTCATTTATTTTTTCTTCCTGAAGCTTATTATCAATCTCGAAAGTTACAATGTTTTTTCCTTCAAGTTTAGGATCTTTTAATGTAAGCGTATTATATATACGGGGTTTATCGATTTGTTTTTCTGAGAATTGCTGCCATTTATCAATCAATTCTATTTCAGAAAAATCCTTATCAGGTACGGGAGATAGTAATTCAGGGTTTAAATCCTCAGTTTTTTCAATATTTTCTTCTTCAGTTTTTTTTGATGCAAGCTTATCCTTTATGGAAAATGAAGGTATATTTTTTGGCTTACCAATATCAATATTTAGTTTATCTGTACCTGCTGATTTTGATTTATCTGTATCATCTGGTTTTATTAAATCTTTTTTTGGAACTTCTTTCTTCTTCTCTTTAATCTCAGGTGATTCGGTTATGTTGTCACTATCAGATTTTTTTTTTTCGAGAGTGATATTACATAACTCTACAAGTGCCAACTCAACATGTAATCTTTTATTCCTGCTAGTCCGGTATCCAAAATCGAATTTATTGGATATTTCCAGTGATTGAAATATGAATTCAGGAGATATAATTTTAGTTTGTTCCTTATATTTTTCGCGAATGTTTGCTCCTACCTCGAGCAATTGAAGTGTAATTTCATCTTTGCAAACCAGTAAATTCCTAAAATGTTCGCTTAACCCTGATATAAAATGATGTGCATCAAAGCCTTTATCAAGAATCTCGTTAAAAGTAAGTAAGGCTGTTGAGATATCATTTTTCAGGAAAGCATCAGTAAGTTTAAAATAATATTCATAATCAAGTACATTGAGGTTTTCAATAACCTTTTGGTAAGTAATATTGCTTCCCGAGAAACTGACAACCTGATCAAAAATAGAAAGTGCATCACGCATGGCACCGTCGGCTTTCTGAGCAATAATATTTAAAGCATCTACTTCGTAATTGATGTTTTCGCTTTTTGCAATATGTTCCAGGTATTGAACTGTATCGTCCACTTTTATCCGGTTAAAATCGAAAATCTGGCAACGTGACAAAATAGTTGGAATAATTTTATGTTTTTCTGTAGTAGCCAGTATAAATATTGCATGTGCAGGTGGTTCTTCGAGGGTTTTTAAAAATGCATTAAATGCCTGTGACGATAACATGTGAACTTCATCTATGATATAGATGCTGTATTTCCCAACCTGGGGTGGTATTCTTACCTGGTCAATCAGGTTTCTGATATCTTCTACTGAATTATTTGAAGCAGCATCCAGCTCATGAATATTAAATGAGCGGTTTGAATCAAATGCTTTGCACGATTCACATTCGTTACATGCTTCAACTGTTTCGGTTAAGTTTTTACAATTTATGGTTTTGGCAAATATCCTGGCACAGGTTGTTTTTCCTACTCCTCTCGGGCCACAAAACAAATAGGCATGAGCCAAGTAATTATTTTTTATTGCATTTTTTAAAGTTGTTGTAATAGAATTTTGACCTACAACAGTTTTAAAAGTCGCAGGCCTGTATTTTCGTGCAGAAACTATGAAATTCTCCATTTTGCTATATTAATCGAATTAGGAAATACAAATTTACAATTTTCAACGGATAAATATAGAAACAAATAAATAGCTATAAAATTTTATTTATTAACTGCTGTTTAATAACTCATCCTTTTATATTATATCTTTTGGAATCATTTACTTATCAAATATTTTGCATTGAATAAAAAATAAATTAATTTTGCGGCTCATTAATTAATTTAAAAAATAACAAGTTATGATGAATCATTACGAAACTGTTTTCATTACAACTCCCGTTTTGTCTGATACCCAGATGAAGGAAACAGTAGAAAAATTCAAAGGCATTATAGCTAATTTTGGAGCTGAACTAGTGCACGAAGAAAATTGGGGATTGAAGAAACTCGCTTATCCGATTCAAAAAAAATCGACTGGTTTCTATTATTTAATTGAATTTAAATCGAATGGCGATTTAATCAATAAGTTGGAAACTGAATATCGTCGAGACGAACGAATTATCCGTTTTTTAACATTTAAGATGGATAAATTTGCAGTTGAGTATAGCGTAAAGAAAAGAAGTAAAAAAGAAACTAAAGCGGAGGAATAACAATGACACAGAATCAATCAGAAATCAGATATCTTACTCCCCCAACAGTAGAGGTAAAAAAGAAAAAATATTGCCGGTTTAAAAAGAATAAAATCAGGTATATTGACTATAAAGATCCTGAATTCTTAAAAAAATTCGTTAACGAGCAAGGTAAAATTTTACCACGTCGTTTAACAGGAACATCTTTAAAATACCAAAGAAAAGTAGCTAAAGCTATAAAAAGAGCTCGTCATCTTGCTTTGCTGCCATATGTAACCGATATGTTAAAATAACTAGTTGGAGGAATAACCATGGAAGTAATATTAAAACAAGATATGCCTAACTTAGGCAATGCAAACGATATCGTTAAAGTAAAAAACGGTTATGGTAGAAATTACCTTGTACCAAAAGGTTACGCTGTAGTTGCAACTGAATCAACAAAAAAGATGCATACAGAAAACTTAAAGCAAAGAGCTCATAAAGAAGAAAAAATTAAAAACGAAGCTCTTGAAAATGCTAAGAAACTTGAAAAAGTATCTCTCAAAATTGGTGCTAAAACTAGTTCTACAGGTAAAATATTTGGATCGGTAAATACTATTCAAATTGCCGAAGCATTAAAGGAAAAAGGTTTCGACATCGAACGTAAAAACATTACGATTGCTGAAGATCAGATTAAAGAAGTCGGAACTCACAAAGTAACTGTTAAGCTTCATAAAGAAGTAAAAGTAGAAGTATCTATCGAGATTGTTGCTGAATAATTCAATTCACTATAAAGTAAAAATGGCTGTCTATATCTGGCAGCCATTTTTTATTTCATTACAATTAATTTTTATTTTACTGCAATGGTTTCAATCTCAATTAAAGCACCTAAAGGTAGTTTAACAACACCATATGCAGCTCTTGCCGGTGGATTTTCCCTGTAATATTCGCCATAAATTTCGTTCATAGCCTGAAAATTATTCATATCGCTTAATAAACATGTTGATTTTACTACATTTGAATAAGAATAACCAGCTGCGTTGAGAATTGCTCCAATATTTTTCATTACCTGTTTGGTTTGTTCTTTTATTCCTTCGGGCATTTGTCCGGTTGCCGGATTAATTGGAATTTGTCCTGAAATATATAATGTACCATTGGTTTCTATTGCCTGACTATATGGGCCAATAGCTTTGGGCGCATTTTCAGTATAAATAACTTTTTTCATAATAGGTATTTTTAGTTTTATTTAGTTCAACAAAAATAACGTAATTTGCTCATCTTTAAAAATCACTAAAATGAAAGTTTTTATTGTTGATAATTTCGATTCGTTTACATATAACCTGGTACATATTGTTGAGCAATTTGCATCAAAAGTAATCGTGAAACGAAATAACAATATTAACCTTAACGAAATAGAATCGTTTGATAAAATTATTTTTTCTCCAGGGCCAGGGCTGCCTGCTGATTCAAAAATCATGTTTTCAATACTTGATACTTTTAAAACAAAAAAAACTGTTCTGGGAGTTTGCCTTGGGCATCAGGCTATTGCTGAATATTTTGGAGCCGGTTTAATAAACATGAACCATGTAACCCATGGAAGAGATTTAGAAACACGTGTTATTATTGATGATTATATTTATTCAGGAATAGAAAGAAGCTTTGTTTCGGGGAGATATCATTCCTGGGTTGTTAATCAGGATAATTTGCCCGAAGAATTAGAGGTTACCGCTATTGACAAAAACAATCAGATTATGTCGTTAAAACATAAAATATTCGATATCAGGGGTGTTCAGTATCATCCTGAATCTGTTATGACAAAACAGGGAGTTCAAATCCTGAAAAACTGGATTGAACATTAACTACAGGTTTTCCTGCCAGCTTCGTTTTTTAGGTAGTTTTAAAAGATCTCTTAGCGTAGAAGATTTTACATTAATCTGGAAATTATAGCTTTGCATTCTCCCTACAGGTATCCATCCCAAACTCATTTCCCAGCAATGCAAGTCGCGATGTATATTTATTGATGTTGATGATAACTCTTTATTTGTAATATCATAATTTGTCCTAAAACTTATTTTCCAATTTTTGGTTAAGCTCAAATTCCCTGAAATACCTATTGTTTGTGTTATTGTCTTTTCAAATTTGGGTTTAGAGTAGTTGTAATTATAATTTACACTTAAATCCCAGGGTACATCAAAATCGACATAGCCAACAAATTGCTGCTGATGTTGCTGTATTGATTGTTCTAAATCTCTATCATCGCTTATTTCCGTTCCTGATTCATTATTTGGGCCTTTATTTTCACCCGTTTCGCTGCCTTTTTCAGAATTTAACCTAAAATCGACAGATAACCTGAAACTTTCCAAACGTCCAATTCTGCCAAAGAACTTATCATCAGAAACATTCCAGTGAAATTCATTATAAGTAACACCAAGTGAATCAATAGCATAAGGATCTACAGTAGCACTAATATTAATATTTACTTTGTCTTTAAAAAGAGTTGTTCGGCCGCTAACACCTATCGGGCTCCAGTTTAAAGAATCGGCAAATACATTATAACTTGCAGATAACTTTAAGCCATCAATTAGCTTTATTTTTCGTGTACCAGTTACCGTATCTTTATCGGAACGAACTTTCATTTCGAGATTATTATTCAACCCAAACGAGATTACACTTGATTCCCCTGGGGCCGCAGGTAATCTGTACAATCCATTTTCGAATTTTGAATATTCAACTGTTTTAAATTCACCATTCGAATACGTTTCATAAGAACCATAATATTGATTTACCATATTCCCTAAATCAGGCCTGTACGAGATACTTACAGAAGGTGTTAACACATGGCGGATTGCTACAATCTTTGCTTCCGGATTTTTAAATGCATACATCCCGTAAATATTTGGCCCCACACTTAACGAAACCGATGGTGTTACGATTTGAGCATACTTAATTTCCTGAATAGTATCGGTTATTACAGCTCCATATTTTTTAGTCGATTCGTTATAATAATTGTAATCATAATACCTGTTTATATAATTGGGGTATAAAATACCGGTATATTCAACCTGGGGCGATAAGTTAAAATATTTTAAAATTTTAATGTTTGTATTTAATGGGATTGTATGTTGAAACCCATTTTCAAAATCGGACCATTTGGTATCAACAAGAAAAAGAGAATCGGGTGTGCTGAGCCTGTTTTCTAATTTAGATTTATAGCTAATCTCAATATCTTCGTACCATTTTAGATCGCCAGAAGCATTTTTCCTGCGAAATGGATATTTCCTGTCCATATTAAAAGTTAAAACAGGGAAAGTTAAATCCACGTTCTTGGTCTGTGTGTTTTGTGAATGGCGTAAATCGGCACTAAAGCGAAAGGGCGAACCCGGCCACGATTTGCTATATGAAACACTCGAACTTTTCGTATTGGTATTTAAATCTTCTAATGTTTTACTATTATATTGATCGTATGTTGTAGTACTATAATTAACGCTGGCACTGAATTTTGAATTTGGATTTGCTTTTGGATCCTGGCTATGAGTCCATCTGATTTGTAAATCTTTTGATTTTAAATAATCGGATAACCCTTTTTCACTTTTTACAAATTCCTTGTAACCGAGACTCAGATTACTATTAAACTTGTACCGTTTAACAAAACGATAATTTAAATCGCCTCCCCAGGAGCCTTTAGAAAAAATATCGGCTGTAATGGCTAAATCCATTTTATCGCTTATACCAAAATAATAACCTCCGTCCTGCAAAAAGAAGCCTCTTCGGGTTTCTTCTCCATATTTTGGAATAATTAATCCGGATGACTGCTCTTTCTGGCTTGGGAAATAACCAAACGGAACAAAAATAAATTTTAAAGGGAGATCTTCGAGAACCAAATACGAATAGCCTGAAACGATTTTATCACCAGGAATTACCTTTGCTTTTGTCATTGACAAATAAAAATGTGGGTGTTCAGGATTATCGCAGGTGGTATATTTCCCATTTTTCATTAAAAAATCGTTGTTTTCCAGTTTTTTAGTTATCTGGCTATGTAAGTAGCCATCTTCTTCTTCTGTAAATACTTCTTCAATATATCCTTTTTTGGTTTTGAAATTGTATTTTATGGTTTTAGCATCGAACTTATCACCTTTTTCAGTAAATACAGGTTTCCCTGTTAAGTTTCCCAAACTATCTTCAACTCCGCTGGCAAATACGACATTGTTTTCCTGGTCATATTCAATATAATCAGATTCAAGAATAATATCACCATATTCAATTTTAGCCTTTTTATATAAATATACTTTTTTTGAATCGCGTGAAAGTACAATGGAATCAGTAGCAGAATAAACGACTTTGGTATCAATCAGGTTCGAGTTCTCGTTTTGGTTAATCGAATCGGTTGAAGTTTCTATTGGTACAATTGTTGTATCTGTCGGGATTATTTCAATATCCTTATCTATTTTCCTTACATTTGGGTTTGTTTGTGAATATAAAAATGCCGGAAATGCGATAAACAGTATAGTTGAAAAAACAAGTTTTCTTAATTCAAAAAACAATTTTATTATGTTATTTTTGTGCAATTGATTCTTTTTTTAAAGCTTCAAAACTAACTAAAATATTATACACATTATAAATGAAGATGTATTTTATATCGATTTTTTATAAACAAAAAAAATACCAATTTATTTTCTGTTTGTTAGGATTATTTCTTATCTACTCAAATTCAGTTATATACGGTCAAAACGGGGAACATTATGTATTAAAAACACTGGTCATTGATCCGGGTCATGGTGGTAAAGATGAAGGAGCCCCGGGTAAACACTCCAAGGAAAAAGATATTGCACTTTCTATTTCCTTAAAATTAGGTAAACTTATTGAAGAAAACCTCCCCGAAGTGAATCTTATTTATACAAGAAAAACGGATGTATTTGTACCTTTAGATGAAAGAGCTGATATAGCAAATAAAAATAAAGCCAATTTATTTATATCTATTCACTTAAACAGCAATAAAAATACTGAAGCATATGGTACCGAAACCTACGCGATGGGTTTGCATGTAACCAATGGAAATTTGGAAGTAGCCAAGATAGAAAACTCAGCTATTTTGTACGAGGAAGATTATTCGACTAAATACGAAGGCTTCGATCCCAATTCTTCCGAATCGTATATTATATTTACTTTTCTCCAGAATACCTTTTTGGAACAAAGTCTGAATTATGCTTCGTTTATACAGAATCAGTTCGAAACACGTGCACTTCGAAAAAGCAGGGGGGTAAAACAAGCAGGGTTTTTGGTATTATGGAAAACAACTATGCCCAGTGTACTTGTTGAAGCAGGGTTTCTCTCGAACCCAAACGAAGAGAAATTTCTAATGAGCGACGAAGGACAAGATTATATTGCATCGGCAATATTCAGGGCATTTAAAGAGTATAAACAAGTTATTGAAGAAAAAAGCCAATTTGCAACTAAAATTGAATCAGACAAATTGAATAATTCTGTTTCAGATTCAACAATCAACGATAGCATTGTATCATTCAAGGTTCAGCTTTCATCATCAAAAAACCCAATTGATATCAATTCACCTTTTTTTAAAGGAGTATCCCCCATTGAAGAACTCAAATTTGACGATACATATAAATATACATCCGGATCATTTAATTCATACAATGACATTCTGGAGTATAAAAAACAACTTGAAGAAAAGTTCCCCGATGCTTTTATTATAGCTATCGATAAATCGGGTAAACAAATTCCTTTAAACGAAGCATTTAAAATTTTAAATAACTAAGAAATTATAATGATGAAAATTAATAAAGAAACTAAAATAGGAATAGTAGCTGTTATTGCTTTTGCCCTTTTATTCTGGGGATTCAATTTTTTAAAAGGCAAAAATATTCTTTTTACAAGCAATTATTATTTTGTAGTCTATAACCATATCAATGGACTTGAAGATGCCAGCCCTGTTCATTTAAACGGCTATAAAGTAGGTGTTGTTGAGCAAATTAAACTTCATAAGCAGCAAAGAGGAAAAATTATTGTTCGTTTTTCTGTCGAAAAAGATATCCAGGTTCCTTTAAACTCAATTGCAAGCATTGAACCGGCATCACTAATTGCGGGGAAAATTATAAATCTTAAATTTTCAGATTCAGAAAAGTTTCATCAAAAAGGCGACACGTTGCAAGGTGTAGTTGAAAAAGATTTGCAATCGCAATTAAGCGACGAACTGATTCCGATAAAAGATAAGGCCGAGAGATTAATAGAATCGATGGATTCCGTTTTATCCATATTTGATACAGAAAGACGTGAAAGCCTTCGCAAATCACTGGATAATTTAAAACTGATTACTACAGATATTTCAGGCTTAGTTACTGAAGAAAAACAAAAACTGGCAGGTATCATTTCCAATTTTGAGTCCATTTCAAACAACCTTAAAAACAACAACGATAAAATATCTAATGTTTTAGAAAACTTCTCAAATATCAGTGATTCTTTGGCCCAGGCAAATATTAAATCAACAGTGTTGAATGCAAATAAAACATTATCGGAATTAAGCCAGATATCTGGTAAAATAAATAATGGAGAAGGAACAATCGGGTTGCTGATACACAACGATTCATTATATGTTAATTTAAATAACCTTGCTTCAGATCTTGATAAACTGGTAATCGATTTGAATGAAAATCCAAAACGATATGTTCATTTCTCCCTCTTTGGAAAAAAAGACAAGTAAATAAGAGCTGAATATCTTCTATTAGATTAGACTGAATCTAAATTTTGACTAAAAGAAATTATTTTTTTTCTGAAACCGAACTTTTTAAAATTTTTGTTTAATTAATTTTTTATAAAGGGTTAGTTAACAATTTTTTAACATGCTGAATATGTAAAACATTGTTAGTGTGGCAATTAACAAATTAATGAAGCGTTAAAAATTTTAATGGTCTGATATAAAAACCCATATCTTTTTTTGCAAAAAAACAATAGGAATTAAATTTTTTTTTCCTTTTTTTTTTCACAATTTTGTTAGAGACATAAAAAAAACAATAAAAATATTTAAACAACTAAGAGTTAAATGGATAATAATAAGCATCAGGAAATTTGGAACAATTGCTTAAAAATTATCAAAGACAATGTCCCATCGATTAGCTTTAGAACGTGGTTTGAGCCTATTATTCCCTTGAAGATTGAAGAGAATGTATTAACAATTCAGGTTCCCAGTCCATTTTTTTACGAGTATTTAGAAGAACAATACATTGACATTCTTCGAAAAACACTTCGCAAAGAACTTGGAGAAAATGCTAAGCTGGAATATAGTGTGGTAATGGAGAATAGCGTTTATTCCAACAACAAACCGTTTACGGTTAAATTTCCCACGAATTACAAAGCAGAGCTAAAAAACATGCCGGTAACAGTACCATTTAGTTCTGACGACAAATCGATTAAAAATCCATTTGTAATTCCCGGGATAAAAAAACTTCATGTTGATCCGAGATTAAACCCCGACAACAACTTTAACAACTTTGTTGAAGGAGAATGTAATCGTTTAGCCCGCTCGGCAGGAAATGCAGTAGCCAACAATCCGGGTGGTACAGCATTCAACCCTTTGTTTTTATACGGAGATTCGGGTTTAGGTAAAACACATTTATCTCAGGCGATTGGAATTCAGGTTAAAGAATTATTTCCTGAAAAAACGGTGCTTTACGTGAATGCGAACAAATTCCAGACTCAATTTGTTGAATCTGTCCGTAATAACAACAAAAACGACTTTTTGCATTTTTACCAGATGATTGATGTATTAATTATCGACGATGTTCATGAGTTTGCCGGCAAAGATAAAACCCAGGATATCTTTTTTCATATTTTTAATCATTTGCATCAATCAGGCAAACAATTAATCCTTACATCGGATAAAGCACCTGTAGAAATGCAGGGTATGGAACAACGATTGTTATCACGTTTTAAATGGGGATTATCAGCTGATTTGCAGGCACCCGATTTCGAAACCAGGATTGCCATATTAAAACAAAAAATTTATCACGATGGTATTGATATTTCTAATGAAGTAATCGAATATATTGCATCTCATATTACTTCAAATATCAGGGAACTTGAAGGAGCCTTGATTTCTCTTTTAGCCCAATCAACACTGAATAAAAAAGAAATCACGCTCGAACTGGCAAAACAAATGATCGACAGGCTGGTTAAAAATTCGAAAAAAGAATTATCGGTTGATTATATTCAGAAAGTAGTATGCGATTATTTTAATTTACCAACCGATGTGCTACAGTCCAAAACAAGAAAGAGAGAAATTGTCCAGGCTCGCCAGATTGCAATGTATTTCTCAAAAACATTAACAAAATCTTCGCTTGCATCCATTGGTTCGCAAATTGGAGGAAAGGATCACGCAACAGTTCTCCATGCTTGTAAAACCGTGAATAATCTTATGGATACCGATAAACGGTTTAAAGGCCAGATAGAATCCATAGAGAAAAAATTAAAAGTTTAAGTCATCATCTAGAGGTTCCGAAACGGAACCTTTTTTGTTAATATCATTTCACATTGACAATATAATATTTCTACGAACCATATTTTATACTAGAAAATAAATTTACTTATTACATAATTTATAGCTGATTTATCTATTTTTCTTTTATACAGAAGAACAATTTATTAAAACCTGTCGATTTAAGATATTATTTTGTATTTTTCGGTCAATTTATGTTTGCAAACACAGGGATATTCATGAAAAAGATTAAAAACATATTTATATTATTCCCGATCATTTTATTTTTCACGGGAATTATAAGTTCATGTAACCAACCACAATCTGATGTAAAATCAAAAATAAGCCTTTTTGCAGCAACAGGAACAATGCTTGCAGTAAATGAAATCTGTGATTCATTTACCCCGGGAAATACCGTGCAAATTGAAAAAAACTATGCTGCATCGGGTAATTTAGCCAGGCAAATAGTGAACGGGGCTAACGCAAATATTTTTATCTCTGCCGATATTGAATGGATTAATTTTTTAAAAGATAATAACTTACTGATTGATACAACCATATCGGTATTTGCCAAAAACAAACTGGTTATTATTTGCCCAAAAAACGAACATTTTACTATTGACTTTTCCGAACAGTTTGATATTGAATCAATAGTACCTGATAAAATTGCTATAGGCGATCCATCCTACGTGCCGGTTGGTAAATATGCCAAAAGAGTGCTTGATACCCTCGGGTGGTATAACAGAATAAGTAATAAAGTAATTCTGGCAAAAGATGTATCATCGGTTTTACATTATGTTGAACTCGACGAATGTGATTGGGGAATTGTTTATTATACCGAAGCCTTAAAATCTGAAAAAGTAAAAATTATTTGTGAAATACCTGAAAACTTGTGTTTACCCATACAGTTTTATATAGCCGAACTAAGAAGTTCAAATACCGAATCAAAAAAGCTTTACAGCTATTTTAAAACCAATAAAGCAAAAAGAATATTGGAAAAACAAGGTTTTATTACTGAAATAAATTAAAAAATGTTCAGTTCTGATGAAATAACAGTTGTTATACTTTCACTAAAAGTAGCTTTGCTAAGTACACTTTTAACTATTCCCCTTGCAATCTTTTTAGGCTGGATATTGGCAACCAAAAAATTTACAGGCAAGATTCTTATAGAAGGATTAATCAATATTCCCCTGGTTGCTCCACCTGTGGTTACCGGATATTTGTTGCTTGTACTTTTAGGGAAAAATGGAATAGTAGGGCATTGGTTATATTCTGCCTTTGGTATTCAGCTGGCTTTTAACTTTGCAGCATTATTAATAGCATCAATGGTTGTGTCGTTGCCGCTTGCTGTAAGAAATATTAAATCATCCTTTGAATTGGTTGATCCGGATTTTGCCAGGGCATCAGGCTCATTGGGTGCATCGAAAATAAGTACTTTTTTCAGGATATATATACCAATGGCTTTACCCGGTATATTAAGTGGTGCAGTTTTAGTGTTTGCCCGCAGTTTAGGCGAATTTGGAGCTACCATTTCGTTTGCAGGGAATATTTTTGGCAAAACACAAACCATTGCATTAATGGTATATTCAAATATGCAGATTCCAGGTAAAGAATTACAGGTAACCCGGTTAGTAGTTTTTTCAATTGCAATTTCTTTACTTGCAATAATTGCTTCGGAATATTTACAAAAAAAGAAAAAATATTTAGTGAGATAATGATTGAATTCAAGTCGGTTAAATATCATTTAGGCAACAAACAATTTGAGTACGACTTTTCAGTTAGCAGCTCAATTACAGGAATATACGGGCACTCCGGGGCCGGAAAAACAACCCTGTTTAACCTGTTATCGGGACTTGCTGCTCCTGATCGCGGACAAATCATTTTAAATCATACCCAACTGTTCAATAATAAGGAAAAGATAAGTATTCCTCCCAAAAACAGGAATATAGGATATGTTTTCCAGGAAAATTTATTGTTCCCGCATCTTTCGGTAAATAAAAATCTATTGTACAGCAAACCCTATAAAAGGAACAAAATACAAAACATTGAATTTAACGATGTTGTTGAGCTACTTGATTTAGGCCCCTTATTGAATCTTATGCCGCGGCAACTTTCAGGTGGCGAAAGGCAGCGTGTTGCTATTGGAAGGGCACTTCTCTCCCAACCCGGTTTGCTTTTACTGGATGAACCATTTTCGAATGTCGATTGTTCTAAACGAAAACAGATTATTTCGTATTTAATCCGTGTAAACAATCATTTTCATGTTCCCATGTTAATTATCAGCCATTACCTGGAAGATATTTTAAAACTGACACAAAATATACTGTTGGTTGAAAACGGAAAAGTTACGGCCGGGGATCACGTGTTTAATATCATCAAAAATGGGAAAAAAACAGATTTAATCCGGCCCGAAAAATATCAGAATCCTATTTATGCTTATTTTGCCAATTTTGATAAAAATGGCAATATTTTTAACTTATTGACTCAAAATAAAACTGAAATAAAAATATCAACCAACTCAAAATTAATTTCTCCCGATATTATCCCGGGAACAAAAATTCATTTAAGCATTAAACCCGATGATATTTCTTTGAGTACAGAATATATTGAAGAAACATCGTTACAAAATCAGATTAAAGGAAAAGTAAACCAAATCATCGAATCCAAAAACAATATCTTTTGTGTTATTGACTGCGGGTTCGAATTACTGGTTGAATTATCGCAAACATCGCGTGAAAAACTGCTTTTGCATACCGGGCAGGATGTATATTGCCAGGTTAAAGCAAAATCGTTCGATGTCGTTCATGTTTCAAATGAAGTTATTCAAATCAGTCCCGTCGGTGAAAACTCAAAATATATTGAATTAACAAGAACTATATAACAGGCTCAAATTTATTAAAATCAAGATATGATACGCTTTATATTAAATAATCAACTGATAAATACCGATAAACCGGCTGGAAGCAGTTTGCTCGATTTTATCCGTTACGAAACCGATTTACCGGGCACGAAAGTAGGATGCCGCGAAGGCGATTGTGGTGCCTGCACCGTTTTGGCAGGGCAAATTGAAGCAAATGAAGTAATATACAAAAGCATTGTTTCCTGCCTTACTCCTCTTGGCAATGTACACGGGAAACATGTTGTTACCATCGAAGGTATAAATATGAAACAACTATCACCTGTACAACATGCCATGGTTGATAATGCAGCAACACAATGCGGATTCTGTACTCCCGGGTTTGTTATGTCGCTCACGGGGCATGTATTATCAAAAGAAATACCAGGTAAGGAAGAAGCAATTGCATCAATCAGCGGTAATATTTGCCGCTGTACAGGATATAAATCCATTGAACGAGCTGCCGAAAGCATTTCAAATCTATATAAGAATAAAGATATTGAAAAACCCGTGGAGTGGCTTGTTAATAATAAATTCTTACCTGAATATTTTTTAACAATCCCTGCGCGATTAGCCGAAATTGAAAAACCGGTAACACCAATCGAAAAGAATAAACAAATTATGGGTGGCGGAACCGATTTAATGGTGCAAAAAGCGGACGAGATTTTTGAATCAGGGCTGAATTTGTTTCTCGATAGAAAAGACCTGAAAACAATTAAAACAGAAAATAATACCTGCACAATTGGTTCGGCAGTTACGGTTAACGAGATCATGCATTCGCCTGTGATTCTTGAAATTATTCCTGAAATTAAGGATTATTTTAAGCTGATATCATCAGAGCCAATACGTAACATGGGAACTGTAGCGGGTAATATCATGAATGCTTCTCCAATAGCCGATTTATCTATTTTTTTCCTCGCCCTCAATACACATGTTAACCTAAAACTTGATAACAACAAAAGAACGGTTCCCTTAAAAAATTTCTTCCTGGCATACAAGAAACAGGATATTGCAAGTGGAGAATACATCGAAAGCATATCCTTTCCTGTTCCCGGTAAAGGTTTCCATTTTAACTTTGAAAAAGTAAGCAAACGTACGTATCTCGACATAGCCAGTGTGAATACTGCATTTTTTATCAGGCATACAGGTGATGTGATTGAAGAATGCAGGATTTCTGCCGGAGGTGTAAGCCCTGTTCCTTTATATTTAAGGCTTACATCTGAATACCTGTCTGAAAAAAATATTACAAACGGGGTAATTATTAAAGCAAATTCCATTATGCAGGAAGAAATATCACCCATTAGTGATATACGCGGAAGCACAGAGTACAAGCGTTTATTGTTGCGCCAGTTGCTGTTTGCTCATTTTATCAAGCTATTCCCCGAAAAAATATCATTAAAAGAATTAAACATCTAAAGAGTTTATGATGAAAAATATTGATTCCATATCACATGTTACAGGTAAATCGGTTTATTTAGATGATATCCCTGTTCAGAAAGGTACATTGTACGGGGCTGTCTTTACTTCGCCTGTTGCTCACGGCAAAATAACTTATATCGATTACACGAAAGCTGAAGAATTACCGGGTATAGAACGCATTTTCAGTTACAGGGACATACCGGGAAGAAACCAGATTGGCGGAATTATTGAAGATGAAACTTTGTTTGCCGAATCCGAAGTACATTACCAGGGGCAACCCGTATTATTTGTTGTTGCCATTAGTGAAAATATTGCACGAAAAGCACTAAAGCTTATTGATATCAGGGTTGAAGAATACGAAGCAATAACAGATCCCCGCGAGGCTAAAGAAAAAGGACTTTTGCTTATCCCCCCCCGAACTTTTAAAATAGGAAATATTGCTGATACCTGGTCGCGGTGTGAATATATTTTCGAAGGTAAGGTTGACAGCGGCGGACAGGAGCATTTATATATTGAAACACAGGGTTCGTATGCTTATCCTGTTGATAACGGGAGCCTGCGGGTTCATTCATCAACGCAGGGAGCCACGTTGGTTCAAAAAATGATTGCACGGGTATTAAATGTCCCCATGCATCGAATCGAAATTGATGTTGCCCGTTTGGGCGGTGGATTCGGAGGTAAAGAAGACCAGGCTACACCTTTTGCCTGCATGGTTTCCCTGGCATCATATATTCTCCAAAAACCTGTAAAAATGGCCCTGAGCAGGCACGATGATATGCGAATGACAGGTAAAAGACACCCTTACAGTTCCGACTTTAAAATCGGGTTATCGAAAGATTTAAAAATCCTGGCATACAAAACCACCATGTACCAGAATGGAGGAGCAGCATCTGACCTTTCTCCTGCAATTATGGAACGAACTCTTTTTCATTCCACGAATGCTTATTTTATTCCGAATACCGAAGTAACCGTTTACAGCTGCAAAACAAACCTGCCGCCAAACACTGCATTCAGGGGGTTTGGTGCTCCACAGGGAATGTTTGTTATTGAATCGGCTATTGCAAAAGCTGCATGCCAGTTGAACATATCACCCAGGCTTATACAGGAAAAGAATTTCCTGGCTGAGAAAGACGAATTTCAATATGGACAGATTGCTGAAAACGTGAATATTGGCAAATGCTATACTTTAGCACGTGAATCGTTTGATATGGTTTCACTCGAAAATGAGATCCAGGAATTCAATACTAAAAATAACTACTTCAAAAAAGGGATTTCCATAATGCCCCTTTGTTTTGGAATTTCATTTACAAAAACACCCATGAACCAGGCACGGGCATTGGTACATATTTACCAGGACGGAAGCATCGGGGTAAGCACGGGTGCTATAGAAATGGGACAGGCTGTGAATACCAAGATGATTCAGGTTGCGGCACATGTATTTTCCGTGGATGCTGAAAAAATAAAAATAGAATCGACCAATACTTCCCGGGTTGCAAACACATCGCCCACGGCGGCAAGCTCGGGAGCCGACCTGAATGGAAATGCCCTGCGAATTGCCTGTACTTCGCTGCTTGGCAGGCTTAAAGAAACTGCTTCAAAAATGCTGAATTGCATACCTTCAGAAATTGAAATTATTGACGACGAAGTTTACAAAAACAAACAAAAAGTAGGTATTCGTTGGGAAAAACTGGTCGAAACGGCATTTCTCGACAGGGTTTGTTTAACCGAGAACGGGCACTATGC
Organism: Bacteroidetes bacterium GWB2_32_14; assembly: GCA_001768235.1. Lineage (GTDB taxonomy): Bacteria > Bacteroidota > Bacteroidia > Bacteroidales > UBA12077 > UBA12077. Next base: position 597 of record MENK01000026.1, on the reverse strand, counting down.
AACTCCCGTAATTCATTTCGACAAAACAAGAGAAAAAGGGCATCCCTTTGCTTACCATGTTTACGGTACAGCAATTATATCAGTAACACTCGATTGCATTCGAGGGACATACCAGGTTGATGATGTAAAAATTGTTCATGATTTTGGAAACAGCATGAATACAATTATTGATCACGGGCAGGTTGAAGGTGCCGTGGTACAGGGAATAGGGTGGGTTACAATGGAAGAACTGGCCTACGATACCAGTGGCAAACTGCTTTCGAACAGTTTATCTGCCTACAAAGTACCCGACATCTATTCGGCCCCAAAGAATATTGAAATAAAAGCATTGGAAACCGAAGGGCCCGAACTGGCATTACTTAAATCGAAAGCCGTAGGTGAGCCGCCATTTAATTATGGTATAGGAGCATTTTTTGCACTGCAAAAAGCCATTAAAGCATTTAACCCAAAATACAAAATTGATTTTGATGCCCCGCTGACACCCGAGAAAGTATTGATGCGGTTGTACCAGAAATAACCGGAAAGTAAACAACCACCACCAAAGGTGGTGGCTTTTAAAAACTTTTAACTCTAAAAGAGTTTATAATCTTTATCTTC
>MENK01000025.1:18492-53832 GCA_001768235.1 Bacteroidetes bacterium GWB2_32_14 | reverse complement strand
CTTATTGTACATCAAAAGGCAGCAATGCTACTTATGAATGGATTGATTATGTTGCTTATGGAGGCATGGCCAATACAACAGCATCTAATGGCGGATATGCTGACTTTACAAGTAAAGTTGCAACCGTTACCCGTGGTGCAAGTACAACAATAAGTTTCAGCTGTGGATTTAAGAGCAGTACTTATACCGAATACTGGTATATCTGGATTGATTGGGATCAAAATGCTACATTTGATAGCGATGAGTTAATGGTGGCAGGTTCATCAAGCAGCAGCGGTACATTAACATCAACATTTACTGTTCCTGCAGATGCAACTTTAGGTTCAACAAGAATGCGAGTAACAATGAAATACAACTCTGCTCCAACAGCTTGCGAAACATTCTCTTATGGTGAAGTAGAAGATTACACAGTTACTGTTGTCAGCTCAACATTCAATGGTTTCTCAAATGAAAGTCCGTTTGCAGAAACACTTGGTAATGAAGAAAATACACAGGTAGAAATTTGGCCTAACCCTGCATCTGATATTATTAACGTAGCTGTAAATAATGGAACCCGCTTTGGAAAAGTAAGTATCTATAATATGATTGGTTCAATTGTTAAAGTTGTTGAAATAGAAGGTGAAGAAAAAGAAATTAATATTTCTGATTTGCCAGCCGGTTCATATTTAATAACTGTTGACGATGAAAAAGAACCATTAGTGAAACAATTTATTAAAAAATAAAACCCAGATAAGAAGGTTGTTTTACAACCTTCTTATTTAAACCATCTATGCATTCCTATAATACACACTCTAATTTATTTGCCTTACTCTGCATAGAAAAAGAAACCCGGTTTAAAAACCGGGTTTCTCATTTTAAAAATCTTAATTTATTTAATCAGGTTTCTTAATTCGGCTGTCTTCTCAATAATTTTCACCATTTGTTCCGAAGTCAGGGTCTTTGAATTTAATACAAGGTCGTAATCAACATCATGAATTTTTTTACCTGCAAAATCATTTCTGAGAATAGCTCTTTTCTTATCCATTTCAAGAGTTAATTTTCGTGCTGCTTTAAGTGAGATTTGATGCCTGTTACTCACACCATCAATCCTGTAATCCAGTGGAGCAATTAAACGCACATGTAACGAGCTTGGGATGTCTCTTAAAATAGTGCTGCCGGCACGGCCAACTATAATAACTCTTCCTCTTTCCCCGAAAGTATGAATCACTTCGCGTATTGTTTTCCTGATTTTACGCTCACTCTTATAATACTTACTTGAAAATGCTTCCAGAATTTCATCTACAGGACTTCTTTTTTCGAATTTAAAAATATATTCAATCTTTTCAGGTTCCAGTCCAAGTTCGCTGGCAGCCTGATCCAGAATTTCTTTTGTAATAACTTTCCAGGGTTCAAAATCCGGATCATCACGTTTAGTGAGTATTTCTGCAAGATCTGTAGCAATTAAATTTGCCGGGCAACCAAATTCCCGTGAAATAGTAATTACAGGACCCATATCCTGACTTATCAAAGGAGATTTTACAGATTTATATCTTTCTTCCAGGTATTTAAGTAAAATGTTTGTCATAAGCAGGAATTTTTACTTAACCAAGATATTAAAATTTGGTGTTAAATACAATATCACCAAATAATATTAAAACATACTTTAGATTTTAAGATGGAAATGAGGTAAATAAAAAAGCTTACTGCAAATACAGCAAGCTTTTTATTCTTCGTGATCTCGGAAGGATTCGAACCTTCGGCCCACAGCTTAGAAGGCTGTTGCTCTATCCAACTGAGCTACGAGACCAATATTTTAGTGGTGCAAAAATATAAAAATATCTTTAATCGTGAAAAATAATACCAGTTATTTATAATTTAAAAATAAAACTCATCCCAAACTGGATGAGTTTTATTGTATTTTCAATATCATGCTTCTTCTTTCATCCAATTAACCAAACCTTTCTTTTCGATAATCTTCATCAATTTGTCTGGAAGCGGTGCAAACTTAATTTCTTTACTGTTTATTTTAACTATACCTTTTATAAAATCAATACTCACATCATCACCGGCTTTATAATTGTTAACAATTTCAGCATTCACAATGAGTGCAAGTCCTTGATTGATACATGAACGATAAAATATCCTGTTTGCTGATTTAACAATTACTGCTTTCACCCCGGCATAAGCAAGTCCAACAGCAGGATGTTCACGTGAACTTCCACATCCAAAATTATCACCTGCAATAATAATATCACCAGCCTGAATGCTTTTTGGAAAATTTGCATCGAAATCTATAAATAAATGGGGCATTATTGCTGCTGCATCCGAACTTAAAACATTGTATGTGAGATTACCTGCAAACATTTGATCTGTATTCAAATTATCTACATCGGAATAATTCCATACGCCTTTAATCTTTCTGTTATCGCCTGGTTTAATGTCAACGGTAGCACTTTGAGCCACTTTATAAGGGAATTTATCCGTGTATTTTTTGCCACGAGGATCGGTAATTTCACCAGTTATTGCAGAATAAGCAACTGTAGCAGGAGAAGCTAAATATATTGAAGCTTCTTTATTCCCCATCCTTCCTTTAAAATTTCGGTTTGCTGTTGAAATAACCGTGAAACCATTTGCAGGAATTCCCTGGCCAGTTCCTAAACAAGGGCCACATGATGCGCTTAAAACATTAGCCCCGGCATTCATCAATTTTGTAATTAATCCTTCTTCTATAGCTTGTAAATATATTTTTTGTGAAGCTGGAATCACAAGCAATTGAAATCCTTCAGCAACCTGTTTGCCATCCAGAATTTCTGCAGCAATCCGAATATCTTCAATACGTCCGTTTGTACATGTTCCGATTATTCCCTGGTTTAATTTAGTTCCCTGAACTTCGGAAACCGATTTAACATTATCAACATGATGTGGAGCAGCAACCAAAGGGAAAATATCACCCAAGTTGATTTCAATTTCTTTTTCGTATTTAGCACCGGCATCGGCCCAAATGCCATCAATGCTTTTCTTACCGTAGAATTGAGCTAACACCTCATCAGCAGGAAAAACAGCATTCTTTGCTCCCATTTCTGATGCAAGGTTAGCGATTGTCATTCGGTCTGAAATGTTCAATGATTTTAAGCCTTCGCCATGATATTCAATTGACATATAGTTGGCTCCATCAGAACCCAACATACCAATAATCCATAACGAAAGGTCTTTAGCATAAACGCCTTCGTTTAGTTTACCTTTTAAAGTAATTTTTATGGATTCAGGAACGCGAAACCAGGTTTCGCCACGTTTCCATAATCCTGCAGATTCGGTACGATCGATACCAGCAGCCATTGAATTAAATGCACCGGCAGTACCTGTGTGACTGTCGCTTCCAACAATTATCATTCCCGGCATTGCATGGTACGACATAATCTGGTGACAAATACCTTTTCCGGCATCGTAAAACTTCTTAATACCCTGTTGTTTTACAATATCTCTGATTGCCTGATAATCAGTAGCCAGTTTTGCATCCGTTGGAGGTGCATTGTGATCTAAAACCACAAGCAACTGATCGGGATCAAAAACCTTATCGCCACCCATTTTCTCGAAGGTTTTCTTTATACTTGCTGTATTATCGTGAGTTAAAACGATATGTGGTTTAGCAAATACTATACTTCCACATTCAGCATTAAATATTTTTTCAACAAAAGTTTTTGCAGCCATATTATTGAATTATAAATTATGAATTATAAAGTTAAAAATTAAAACATTCCCCCATTCATATAAATATCCATCTGAACTTCGGAGAACGGATCTGCTTTAATTGTTTTATTATTTTTAAGATTTGTTATCTCACCTGTTGCAAAATTTACCCTTATTTTGTCTTTGTCATTTAAATCTAACTCTTCAATTGATTTGTAGGTAACAATTGGAAAAGCAGCATTAATCGCATTACGTTCGTAAATTGAACCAAAAGATTCTGCAATTACAGCTTGTATTCCCAATGAGATAAAACAATCAACCGCTTGCTGACGAGAGCTCCCGCTACCGAAATTTTTCTGAACTAAAACAATATCACCTGGTTTAGCTTCTTTAGCAAACTTTTCGTATCCTTTAAGGTTATCGAAGGTATATTGACCCATTTCTTTTATATCAGTAATTGCAAGGTATCGGTTATGGAAAATCATGTCGGTATCGATATTATCTTCTTTAATATACCAAACCTGACCTTCAATAACTTTTGGCCTGTCGGTTGTTTTTTTATGTTCAGCACTTTTTACAGATTTTGAAGCAACATTTGTTTTTGGTGTAAACAACATGGGTTCTTCAGGAATCTCATCAGGATTAGTAATATATCCGGCAACAGCAGATGCAGCAACAACAGCCGGAGAAGCTAAATAAACTTCACCTTTACCTTGTTTGCCGGGGAAATTTCTGTTTCCTGTACTAATCGTAATTTCTCCAGCACCATTCTGGCCAACCTGTCCTGCTGCACATCCTGCACATCCTGCATTTGATAATAATGCACCAGCATTTTTAAAAATCTGAATCAACCCTTCTTCTAATGCCTGATCCCATATTTCGTTGGTTGCAGGAACAATTTTAAGAACTACACCCGGAGCGACCTGACGGCCTTGCAAAATTTCAGCAGCAATTCGTAAATCCTCAATTCGTCCATTGGTACAGCTTCCAATAAAAGCTGAATCAATTTTAGTTTTCATTACTGAATTAATATCAACCGTATCGTGAGGTTTCCCGGGACGAGAAACACGTTGTGTATATTTAGAGATATCAATATCAATTACTTTTTCATACTGAGCATCAGCATCTGCTTTAACCAGCTCTAGTTTTCTTCCAACGCGGGCTTCGCTGTATTTCATTATTTCTTCATTAGGGGTAAAAAACAAAATAATTGCTCCCATTTCAGTGCCCATTGATGCTATTGTAATTCGCTCATCCAAAGTAAGTTTATCAATAGCTTCGCCATAGAATTCAACTGAATACCCTAATAAATCGTTTGCACCAAACTTAGCTAATAGATTAAGAGCTATATCTTTAGCAGAAACATTCTCTGGTTTTTTTCCAATAAAGTTTAACTTGATAGATTTTGGAACCTTAAACCAAACAGATCCTTTAGCCCATGCAACAGCAATGTCCTGATCGCCCATTCCCTGGCCAAATGCGCCAATAGCACCCAGAATATTTGCATGAGAATCGGTTGTAACAGCAGTTGAACCAGAATAAACCAAACCTTCATGAATCATAAGATGTGTTCCAATACCGGCATCAATGTCATGTACTTTTATAGCATTATCGCGAGCAAAATTTCTACATATCTGCTGATTTACAGCGTATTTCTGATCCGATCCTGTCGGGTTGCAGTCGAAAGTAAAAAATGTGCGGGTTGGATCATTTACTCCCAAACCATTATCAACAATATTTTTTACCACATTTGCTCCGCCAAAATCTCTGGCTCCACGTACATCAATAAAAATATCAATAATATCATTTGGCTTAACAATATCGTGTTTCGAATGATTGGCCAAAATCTTTTCAATTAATGTCATTCCCATGATTATTTATCTTTTTAAGGTTTATATATTGCGTTTATCGTTATAGAACAAAATTAAACTATTTATCTAATCTGTATCAGTGTGAAAGTTAAAATTTTGATATTGCTGTTTTTAAACAATTTTATTTTACAAAATTACTAAGTGATTCATCAATGCTGGTAGCGGAATAAAACTCCTTCCAGCAATGAATATACCCATCGAGTAAGCTTTGCTCGGTAAAGTTTTTGGGTTTAAAAACTACATTTGCCGTATTGTATTTGGTCCAGTTGTAATGTAAAATCCTGTTTTCTTTTTGAAACTGATTATAAACTGGTGTTTTGGGAAATGGAGTCAAAATATAAAACTCTGCGGTTTTAATATTTGCCTTGTGTATAAACTCTAAAGCAAGATCAAATACAGACTCATCCTGATGGTCAAAACCCAAGCCAACAGAGATATAAACTTCTATTCCTGCTTGTTGGTACCTGTTTACAAAATCAACACCATAATCAAAATACTGCTTTCCATCTTTTGTAAATGCTTTAATTGAATAAGGATCGCAGCCGGTAACCAGGTATAAATTAATAACTCCGGCATCAGTCAGGAGTTTAAGAAATTCGGGATCGTGACTGGTATTTAAAGAGCCTGACATAAATATTCTTGGTTTTACAGGCAGCCTGGCAAAAGCTTTTAACAGCTTAGTCCTGTAATCGCGGCATTCACGATGAGGCAGGAACAGGGTGTCGTCAATCAAATAATAATCACCTGAAATTGGTGTAACATTCATTTCTTCAATTACCCGTTCTATGGATTTGAATCTGAACTTACGGCCAAACTCGGTTGGAATAATACAGTTTTCGCAATAAAAATCGCAACCCCGCATGGTTTGAATTAATTTTGCTTCCCAATCGTACTTGTCTCTTCCTACAAAGATTCCTCGCTCAGGAAAAGGAATGGTATCTAAATTTGAAATCTCTTTCTGGTATGTTTTTTTTAATGCCCCCCTTTGAAAATCGGATAACATTTCATCCCAGATGTCTTCAACTTCACCAATACATATCGAATCGAAATATTGAACTGCTTCTTCTGGCATAATAGATGGATGCATTCCGCCGCCAATTACTGTTTTTCCTTTTGCTTTAAATTTTTTGGCAATCTCGTATGCAAAATTGGCCTGGGGAGTAAAAAAACTGATTGCTATGATATCTGCACTATCGTTATAATCAATTTCTTCAATGTTTTCATCATAAAGCTTTACCTGATGTTTGTTTTTGGATAATGCAGTCATTATTGGAATACCCAAAGCAGGAGGCATACTAAAATCGCCCAAATGCTTTTTTGCTTTCTCCGATTTATTTAATTCGAGCCTTGACTCTAATAGTTTTTCGAATCGCGGATATATAAACGTGATATTCATATCATTCAATAAATATACTTATTGTCTTTTAAGTTTTTAAAACTAATGATTTTGGTTGAATTTTGCGATATCTAAATAAAAAATATAGAACTATCCACAAAAATATTTTTTTACTCTAGCCTTTCTAAATTACATTTGTGAGCTAATACCTGAACATGTCGAAATCATTACAATCAAATATTTTAAAGCTTTATCTCGTAAAAATTGCAAAATGGTTCATGCTGTTCATGCCCATTGTAGTGTTGTTTTATGAAGAAAACGGGCTAGAACTGAGACATGTGTTTATTTTACAAGCCATATATTCCGTTTCCATTGTTGCTTTAGAAATTCCATCGGGATACCTGGCCGATGCCTGGGGACGAAAATACACTTTAGTTCTGGGATCAATACTTGGTTTTTTTGGATTTCTTACTTACAGTTTTTCGTATGGATTTACCGGTTTTTTAATTGCTGAAATTATCCTGGGAATAGGTCAAAGTTTGATTTCGGGAGCCGATTCTGCGTTATTGTATGACTCGCTTCTTGAATCGGGGAAAAAAGAAGAATATATTAAATACGAAGGCCGGTTGGTTTCTACAGGTAACTTTGCCGAAGCTTTTGCAGGAATCTTAGGTGGTTTATTGGCAACAATGAGTCTCCGTTATCCTTATTACGTTCAAACAGTAATTTCAGCAACTGCAATTCCTGCATCCATGCTACTCATTGAACCTAAAACTCATAAAAAAATAATTAAAATGAGTTTAAACCATATTCTGAAAATTGTTCGTTATTCACTACACGATAATAAAGAGTTGAAATGGAATATTATCTATTCGTCGGTAATTGGAGCTGCTACATTAACCATGGCCTGGTTTGTTCAGCCTTATCTTAATCTCGTAGCTTTACCCCTGTCCTTTTTTGGTATTATGTGGACCTTGCTTAACCTAACCGTTGGAATAAGCTCTATGTATGCTCATAAAATTGAATTTCGTTTAAAACAGCCCAACACAATTATTGGTATTGCAATACTTATTCCTGCCGGATTTATTGCTTTAAGCCGGATTCATGCACTTTGGGGAATTGCCATATTATTTCTGTTTTATATTTTCAGGGGAATAGCAACCCCGGTACTGAAAGACTATATCAATCGCTTATGCGATTCAGATGTAAGAGCAACAGTACTTTCGGTAAGAAACTTTGTGATACGGGTATTTTTTGCAGTTATAGGGCCACTGGCAGGTTGGTATTCCGATAAATATACACTCCAATCGGCTTTACTTTTATCGGGTTTAATTTTTTTATTTTTTGCTCTAACTACACAGGTGTTTTTATTGAAAAGAATAAAATCCGACAATTAATTATGTATTCGTTGCCCCGGCAGAAACGAAAACCGAAGTAGAAGCCACCAAAACAGCAGCCTGAATTTCTTTTATTGTTTGGTTTACTGCTTCGCTTATTTCAACATCTTTTGTTAACTCTTTAATTCGCTTATTTGCCGTTTTGTGGTCTTTTTTGTCTGTGAATAATATACGGGTCAGCTGGCAACTGTTCATTAAACTGAGTAACAGAATATTTTCAAGTTCTGGTTTTTTGAAATTTAAAACAATATCTTTTAACCGGTTCTTAATTTCATCAACAGGCTCAGCATAAATTACGGGATAATAGGTAGCAGAGAAAATCCATAAAAACTTTTTCTTCCTGGTAGAAATAATTCGTTTATCGCATAGTTGTTGTATTATTTCATATTTTAAATCTCCTGCTTTTGAACCTATTTTATTAACCCAATATTTTGCTTTTCGTGTTTTTCTCGATCTTCGGATGAGTTCTGTCGTATCGTCAAGAATTTTATCTCCGGTTTTACCTTGGTCATTAATTACAATTTTTTTATTATTAATCGACAGTTTTTCTTTTTGCGAAAGCTCTAACAAAATTGCACCGGCTAGTCCATAATTAACAGACAAGGAATCAATAAGAAACTTTCCTTTTACCTTGTCAAGCGATAGCAATATAAATTCTTCGTACAAATTGAGTTTCATTTCAGTACACTTTTAAATTATATAAATTTATGAAATCAAAAACGAAATTGAAACTTAATCTGTGAAATAAAAAAGATTAGGGCTGAAATTAAAAAAATAAAAATTTCTGCAAACGTTTTAAATAAAGTTTACAGGTTTTTTTTCTTTTTTCATGAATCAATTTGTTATTAAATCCTTGATTATTATTGTGATTTATCAGAAATTTATTCATTATTTAGTGCTCCATTTTTAAATGAATCACATAAAAAAATATGAAACTTTCCGTAAAAGATGTAATGCGATGTGTAGGGTGCCAGAGTTGCATGTTTGCATGTTCGCGAAGAAGTGGAAATGCAGGATTATCAAACACTTGCATTGGGATAAAATCTACAGGGGGAATATCACGGGGATTTACTGTTATTGTTTGCAGGTCGTGTGAGAATCCACCTTGTGCTGCTGTTTGCCCTACCGGGGCTTTAGTTCCTAAAGAAGGAGGCGGTGTCCGGCTAAACTCTGCAAAATGTATCGGTTGTGGTTTATGTAAAGATGCATGTGTTATTGATGCCATATTCTGGAACGAGGAACAAAACAAACCCGTGATATGTGTGCAGTGCGGGTACTGTGTTGATTATTGCCCATACGAAGTGCTGGAATTAAAAAAAGATAAGAAAGGAGTTACCCATGATGCCGAATGATACTTTATCGAAAGTACTTTATATCGATTTATCAAAGAAGAAATTTGAAACAAAAGATCGTCGTGATCTTTTTGAAAAATATCTTGGGGGAACAGGAGTAGCAACACAATTGTTACTTGAAGAATGCCCGGAAGGCTTAAATCCCCTTCATCCCGATGCACCAATCATTTTTGCAGTAGGGCCATTAACCGGAGTATTTCCGCTGGCTTCGAAAACCTGTGCCATGTTTAAATCACCACATACAGGCGATTTAGGCGAGAGCCATGCAGGTGGGCGAAGTGCCATTGCCATTCGCATGGCAGGTTATGGAGCAATTGTTATAAAAGGGGCCAGTGAAATCCCTGTTTATTTAACTATCCAGGGTGGAAAAGTAAAATTTAAAAATGCCACCACCCTTTGGGGAATGAAAGATGGTTCAATTCCGGCACGCGTTATGCGTCAGAACGAAAAGGGTGAAGGTTTGCGTGCAATTTTTCGTATTGGAACGGCTGGCGAAAACCTGGTAACTTATTCGAACGTTACAACTGAAACATACAGGCATTTCGGGCGTTTGGGGTTGGGAGCCGTTTTTGGAAGCAAGAAGTTGAAAGGAATGGTTATTTCCGGTAAACAAATGATTGAAGTTAATAATAAAAAAGAATACAGGAATTTATACGATCAAATATATAAAACTGCAACCGAATCGCCGATAATGAAGAAATACCACGATGTTGGTACAGCTATTAATATTAAAGCCCTTAATTTTATTAAAGCTTTACCTGTAAAAAATTTACAATTCAGTTCATCAGAGTCTATTGAGCCGGTATCAGGAGAATCTATTGCACAACATCATTTAGCCCGTCGTGTTGCTTGTGCTCATTGCCCTGTTGCATGTATCCATCTTGCTTTTCTGCGCGAACCATATGATGATGATCCTTATTTTTACAAAACATCGCCCGTGTGTTACGATTTTGAGTTAATCTATTCACTTGGAACAATGGTTGGCATTGACGAACCAACTAACCTGTTAAAATTAATTGATATTGTTGAACAGGTTGGTGTTGATGCAATGAGCATGGGTGTTATTTTAGCCTGGATGACTGAAATGTATGAAAGAAAGATGATTTCCCCGGATGATTTGGACGGAACTGAGATCAAATGGGGCGATTCGGATGCTTATATCGAGATTGTCAGGAAAATTGTAAACCCAACAACTGATTTTCTAAAAGCATGCTCCCGGGGTGTTGATCATGCTGCAAACCAATATGGAGGCAAAGAGTTTGCAATGCAATTCGGGAAAAACGAAATGGCCGGATATCATACTGGCCCTTCAGGATATCTTGGTTTTTTGCTTGGCGCACGTCATAGTCATCTCGATAACGGCGGATATTCTATTGATCAGAAAGATTTGATTAAAATTGATTTAACAGCTCAACAGGTTGTTGATAAGTTACTCGAAGAAGAAGCTATCCGTCAAATTCTTTCGAGCGTTGCCGTTTGTTTCTTTGCCCGAGGCATTTACGATTTGAAAATGGTAAGTGAAGCCTTAAAACTTTTGGGTTATGATTTATCTGATACCCGGCTTGCCGAAATTGGTAAACAAATTCATTTGAATAAATATACATTTAAAATGCGTGAAGGATTCCGGTTCGAAAAACTTGATATTCCTGAACGTATTTATGAAACAGCCGATCCCACGGGAAAAATAACCAGGAAGTTTATCCATGAAGGGATAAACTATGCTAAAAGTCTGATTGATTAAATTTTATTACCCATTATAAAAAAACCAGAAAAATTTCTGGTTTTCTTATTTCTTCATTTTCACTTCATCTTCACATTTTACATTTGTCTCCAGAAAGTTATAATAGATTTTAAAGTTTAACTAAAACGGAGGATAAAATCATGAAAAAATTAGTAATTATTGTTGCAATACTGGCTATTTCCTTAGCAGGATTTGCACAGGAAGAAACAAAAGAACAAAAGCAACAACAGACACAAACACAACTAAAGGAACAAAACAAAGATCAGGTTCAAACTGAAGCCCAGGTAAAAGAACAAACCCAAACAAGAGAACAGGTTCAAAACGAAGAAGGTACAGGTGAACAAGTTAGAACTCAAACAAAAGAAAAAGAACAACTTAAAACTGAAGAAGGTACTGGCGAACAAGTAAAAACCCAAACCAGGGAACAAGTTCGTACCGAAGAAGGAACCGGAGAAGAAGTCAGAACACAAACAAGAACCCAGGAAGAAACAGTTTCTGAAAATGATCAAGCCAAACAAAACGAGAAACAGTTAAAAAAATCACAAAAAAGAAATTCGAAGAAAATGTCGAAGCAAAACAAGAGTACAACAAGCAAAAAGGGTGGAAGTAAATAATATGTTGATAGAAAAAGATAATCCCATGATTTTTTGAGTGGGATTATCTTTTAAAAATTATTTGAAAATAATTCTTCTTCATCTTCGCTTCATCTTCGCAATTTATATTTGTACCAGGAAAGAAATAAAACATCTTAAAATAAAACTAAAAACGGAGGACAAAATCATGAAAAAATTAGTAATCATTGTTGCAGCTTTAGCCATTTCTTATACAGGCTATGCCCAGGAAGAAATAAAAGAGCAAAAACAACAACAGACACAAACCCAGTTAAAAGAACAAAACAAAGATCAGGTTCAAACTGAAAGTCAGGTGAAAGAACAAACTCAAACTCAAACAAGAGAACAGCTTCAAAAAGAAGATGGTACGGGTGATCAGGTTAGAACACAAACAAGAGAACAAGTTCGCACAGAAGAAGGTACAGGCGAACAAGTTAGAACACAAACAAGAGATCAGGTTCGTACCGAAGAAGGTACTGGCGAACAAGTAAAAACCCAGACCAGGGATCAGGTTCGTACTAAAGAACAAACACAAGATCAGGTAAAAACAGTTCCTGAATCACAACAGAATCAAAGCCAGGTTAAGAAAGCACAAAAAGAGCAGTCGCAGGTACAAAAACAAAACTCAAAACAAATGTCGAAACGTAACCAGGGCGCTGTATCAAAAAAGAAAAGAGGTAGCGGAAGATAATTCCGTCCTGAAAAATAATCCCCGGGTGTTTCAATCTGGGGATTATTTTGTAATTTCGGTTCATAAAAATTTTACTGTAGTTTATTCCATTCAAGATGTAATTATCCATTAATAAAATATCAAATTCTTTTATATGAAAATCTATTCTATTTTTAAACTATTTATTATCCTGGCTGTTATTCCAAATTTTTTATACAGCCAAAACTCAAAAGATAATGCAACCAACGAGACCTTGGAAGAAGAATTTAGCTCGGTTATGTTTAATGTAAGCTATACCAGTAATAACATGGAATACCTTACAGGTGTAACGGAAAAACTACCAACTCTTTTTGCAACTATTTCCTACTTCCATAAAACGGGATTATATACAGGAATTGATTACTCGAGTTCATCTGGCGATTCTCTAAATTCACATGAATATAGCTTGCAGGCAGGTTATCAAAAATACTTCGATAACGGGTTTGATATTGATTTAAGTTATAGCTGGCATAATTTTTCAGGAGATTCGTTACTCGAGGGGATAAATTATAACCATTCAATAGATTTATCGGCAGGTATCGAAGCTGGAAAATTTTACTTATCTGGCAACGGCTCGTATAAACTGGGTACAACAAATAATTTCTTTTCCGAACTAAGTTTATCGAGGTTTATACAAATTGACAAAATATTTACTAAACATGATGTATTAATGATAAACCCGGGAATTTCAATATCATTCGGAACAGATTACTGGCTTTACGAGAATATGTCGTTAACCGAAAAGCAAACAACCTTTACAGAACTTGAGAATCAAGGATATTCGTACGAGAATTTTTCATACGAGGGATTTACAATATTCTTACCCGTAAGTTACGGTATAAAAAACATCTATCTCACAGGCTCCTGGTTATATAAAATCCCGGGAAATAAATATGAATATCTGGGATGGGAAAACCAGTCGGGTATAATGTTTTCATTAACCTATTTTTTAAACTTTAATAAATAAGAATGAGGGTTTTAATTGTAGAAGATGAAAAAGGATTAGCAACAGAGATAAAAGAGTTTCTTGAGAAGGAAGAATATAACTGCGACCTGGCAATAACCGGGAACGAAGCATCGGAGTTGATAGCTGTTAACCCGTATGATTTTATTTTACTTGATATAGGATTACCCGATTATAACGGGTTAGATTTAATAAAAGAAGCCAAAGAATATAATTCAGAAGCGTATTTTATTATTATAACCGCCCGTGGTGAGCTGGAAGATAAAATAAAAGGATTCGATTTAGGTGCCGATGATTATTTAGCAAAACCCTTTTCACTTTTGGAATTACTTTCACGGGTTCAGGCTATTACCCGCCGAAAATTCGGGCAACAATCATCAATAATCCATTTCGGAAACTTTTCGCTCGACACGATTAAAAAATACCTGGAGTACGAAGGCCAACCTGTCGATTTAACTAAAAAAGAATATAAATTGCTTTCGTACCTTATTTTAAATAAAAACAGGGTACTCGATCGGTTACAATTAACAGAGCACATTTGGGGCGAATTTTACGAGGATGATTATGATTCCAACTATATTGATGTACACATTAAGAATATTCGAAAAAAACTGGCCGAATACGACGAGAACAACTGGATAAAAACAATACGCGGCATTGGTTACAAATTTGAAATCTAAATATGGATTTACCTAAATTAAAACTAAAGAGTAAACTTGCTTTATTTAATGCTTTATCGAAGGTTTTTATCGTAACAACCTTGCTTTTACTGGTGCCCTGGATTGTTAGTGAAATAACTATCCGCGATACAGATGACCTGTTGATACGAAAGCTGGACCAGGTAATTGAATTGGTTGATAGCCTGGGAATTGACGCGTACATCAATATGGACAACGAAATTAAGGCCTTTGGGAGTTATAACATTTTAAAAGAAGAATTTATTTCGATTGAGCAGTTAGAAAGAGATACCCTTATTGATATTATTCAGTATTCACAACGTATAATTGACGGTGAACTGGTTGAATACAGGGTTTTAAGTTATTCAATCAAAGAAAGCGGGAATCAATACCTTATCGAAATTGGCCGAAGCATATCTACCATAGCCCGCTTTGAGCAAAATCTTAAACAGTTTGCATTTCTTTTTTTATTGCTAATCATTATAATAACCCTTATAGCCGATATTGCATTCATTCAGTACCTCTTAAACCCATTCGAACAGATTGTAAAAAAATTAAAAAACACCCGGCATCCCTCATCATTTGATTATACTCCTGTAAAAACAAAAACCATTGATTTTGCTTATTTAGACGAAACAATTCACTCACTCATGTATAAAATTGAAGATGCATTTACTAACGAACGAGAGTATATTAGTAATATTTCGCACGAACTACTAACACCCATCAGCATTATCCAAAGCAAGCTCGATAATATTATAGCTGATAAAACTCTGCCTGATGCCGAGTTGTTAAAAATTATGGATTCGAAACATACCCTGGGGCGGCTCACAAAAATGGTGCGCACGCTTCTGATGATGTCGCGGATTGAAAACGAAGAGTACCTGTTAACAGAAAAAGTTGAGCTTAATGAACTAATTAAAAATGTTGCCGAAGAAATTGAAGATAAGATACATGCAAAAAATTTAGAATTAAAATTTGATTTGAACAAATCCATTCCTGCAATTAACGGGAATGAGAATTTATTATTTATTTTAATTTATAACCTTGTTAATAATGCCATACGCTATACTCAACAGGGGCATATCCAAATAGAAACGGCAATAGCAGATAATCAGATTGTTTTGCGTATTTCTGATACAGGTATCGGGATTCGTGCCGAAAATCTGCCTTACCTATTTTCTCGTTTTAAAAATTTTAGCAATCATAAGGACAGCTTTGGTTTAGGCCTTGCCCTGGCAAAGAAAATTTGCGATTACCATAAAATTAACATTTCTGTTGAATCAGAATTGGAAAAAGGAACATGCTTTACTCTTGAATTTAAGAATTAGGCTATTAAAGGCTTATTTCGGAATATTGATCATTAATCATATAAATAAGTTATGCTTTATTGTAAAACCAAGTGCGAAAAGTTAGTTTTTATGACCCCCAATTTAGTATGACAGGAATAGATGGAATTTACATACAACACAAATTGGTTTATCTAGATACAAATGCAATCAGCAACATTTGTAAAGAAGGTGATTTAATTCACAAGTTTCTCGATAAATACCCCTTAGATGAAAAACACTTACTTTGTTATAGCACTTACTCATTATATGAGATTGCAAAAAACAAGACACTACTTCCAACTTTCAAAAAATTTTATTCGCTATATCCAAGCGTAATTGTTCTTTCTTATTTTCCATTGGCAGTAAAAGAAATTGATTATATTGCTGGTGACATTAAGTTTGTAAATCCAATTCTACTCTCTCCTCAAGGTATTAGTGTTGATGGTAAATCACTCATTCCAAACTCACTAGATTTGTTGCTGGAACAACCAGAAGTAAAAGCGTCCTTTGAAAATATCGACAATTATACATTTAAGTTCTATACCGAAGTTATTTCAATTCTAGACAAACCCGAGTTTGCCCATATTGACAAAGATTGCATTACAAAAAGAAAAGGTGATTTCGTTCGAGCATTTATGAGATATGAATTAAAATATCGATTCATGAACGAACAAGAAGTTCCTATTGACAAGAACAAGTTAAAACTAATGAAATCTTTGAACATTCTTGCACATGCAATCTTTTATAAGTTCTATTCTGATAGCACAAGAAAGATTGAAAAATCGGATATTATAGATATTCTTATAATGACGACAACACCTTACGTTCATACTTTTGTTTCTGAAAAAAACGCAATTGATATATTGAGGAAGATTAAAAGTCAAACAGATGCGCTAGATAGACTCAATCTTCAAAAATTATCGGATATTGAATAACAGAAATTGGACTAAATTTATGACATAAAACAACAAAGCATAACATTGGCTCAAATTTTATGCGGGTTTCAGCGGTTTTTTGATATTTTAAATTTAAATTTACTTTTTCAACTGATTGGAACGCTGGGCGGAAAACCCGCACTTTTCCTATGCCGCGACCGTTGGGCATAATTTTTAAGAAGCACCATAATAAATATTGATAATATATAAAACTAAATGTTAAATTTGAGAGTTCAATTAAACTTTAAAGATTTAATTTATGGGATATAGACGACTACTGACAATTTTGACTATAATTGGTTCAATAGCTTCAATAATCGCTTTGATTATCATATTTCTTCCAAAGTATAATATTGCTACATTAGATATTAAATGTATTTCAATTGAGAATCTAACTGATATTGAAAAAAACAATGAACCTGAGTTTACAACAAAGTTTCAATACAAAGGACAACCAATTAATAGACTTTGGAAAGTGAATGTCCAATTGGTTAATACTTCAGAAAAGACTTTTGTTGGCAAAGGAAAAATTCAAAATACACTTGTCGACACTATAGAATTTTTTGTAAAACCTGGTTTACAGATAATTGATAAAAAAAACCTTAAAAGTGATTTTGAGCATTGGTTAGGCATAAAATCAAATTATACTGTTCAGTTAACATTTGCTCAATGGAGAAAATTAGAATCTATTGAGTATTCATTTTACATCAAATCAGATACAATTAAACTACTTCCTGATGAAATTTTCTATCAACCTAATGAACGACAACTTCTCGATGGTGAAATAAGATTTATTAAATCCGAAAATCATTCGGAGAGACTATTATTTACTGACTTTATTCCAAAGCAAATAAAGAAATCTATTTATATAATTATACTTATTTTCCTTGGCCTAATGATAATTGTATTTTTTGGATTCTTAATTGTAAATCCTATTGGATTTAGTAAGCGAAAAAGTTGGATGAGAAAATATTATGAATCCTATAAATTATATATCGATGAAAAATTTTCCAAAAACAAAGAATTGATAGAAAGATTCAAGTATAATCCTGAAAACAACCGCGATTGGGCAAGATTTCCGTATCCTAAATATCCAGATGACTTAACATTTGACTTTGGTAATAAAGATTCATGGAGTTTTTTATTTGCAATGCTGTTTTCATTACTATTTCTGTTTTCAATGATTATAATATTTGTTGATTTGTTCCAACTTATACCATAAAACTATGCCCAACTCAGTTCGGCTTAGGCTCTGCCTAAGTCGGTCTATATTAAAA
This sequence comes from Bacteroidetes bacterium GWB2_32_14, assembly GCA_001768235.1. Lineage (GTDB taxonomy): Bacteria > Bacteroidota > Bacteroidia > Bacteroidales > UBA12077 > UBA12077. The sequence goes on along the minus strand of MENK01000025.1, from coordinate 35,965 downwards.
ATAATACAAAATTTGGCGATGAGTTTATAACATTTTTGATTTAATAGGCATAACAAAACGCAAATATACTTGACAGATATACTTTAATGATATACCTTTGTGGAATAACTAATTCATATCATGAAGACAGTATCACTAAAAATTGACGATTCTATATTTGGAGAAACTGAAAAGATTCTTTCAAAGATAAAAAAGCCTCGTAACAGATACATTAACGAAGCGATAGAATATTATAACCGATTTCAGAAGCGACTGATTCTTGAGAAAAAGCTTAAAAAAGAATCTGAATTGGTAAGAATGGATTCAATGTCTGTACTTAATGAATTTGAAAACATTGATTATGCAGATTAAACAATTTGAAATTTGGGTTGCAGATTTGAATCCACAGATAGGGAAAGAACCTGGAAAAACAAGACCCGTTGTTGTTGTTCAGACAAACCTGCTTAATAAGATTCCACATCCTTCAACGATTGTTTGTCCAATTACAACAAATATCAAGAAGGATTCTGATATTTTAAGAATTCATCTTAAAAAAGGCATCGCTAATTTAAATCAAGATTGTGATATTATGATTGACCAAATCAGAGCAATTGATAATAAAAGATTACTTAATAAAGTTGGTGATTTACCTGGCAACTTGATAAGTTTGGTAAAAGAAAACATAATGATAGTTATTGATATAGATTAATACACGATGGCACAACACGGCGTCAGAAAAAATGCGGGGTTCAGTGGTTTTTTAACAATTTAACAATTTTACTATTTTTAAATCTGGTTGGCAGCAAATAAAAACGCCGGGCGAAACTAAGCGAAGCTATCTCATGAGCACTGGCGAATAATTCCCAGGCGAAACGTAAGCGTGACCATTAGCAGTCATTGTAACCGACAAACCTGCACAGAGGAAAGGACAATCACACAGAATTATACGACAATGGAAAAAAACAAAAGTGAGAACCAATTGAATGAACCAACTCAAAACCCATTCGCTCAGACTTTTTTCCACGGCACGAAGGCTGAACTAAAGGTTGGGGACTTTATTGAAGTTGGCCTTAGCTCAAACTACGGGCAAAGAAAAAATGCAAAGTATATCTACCTGACAGCAACTTTGGATGCTGCGATTTGGGGTGCTGAACTTGCCCTGGGAGAAGGACGTGAAAGAGTTTATTTAGTTGAGCCAACAGGACCAATTGAAGATGACCCCAATTTAACTGATAAAAAATTTCCGGGTAATCCAACAATGTCTTACCGCTCGAAACACCCGTTTAAGGTTGTTGGTGAGATTACTATTTGGAAAGGGCACTCACCAGAACAAGTCAAAGCAATGAAAGAGGGACTGGCAAAACTTAAAGAACAAGGTATTGAGGCAATAGAAGATTAAACAAAATGAGAAAAGTAATTCTAGGCTTAGCGGTAAACTTAGGCGGATTTATTGAAAGCGTCAATGGTGAAATAGATTGGTGCATAATGGCTGATGATTGTAGTTTATTCAACATCTGGTACAGCTGAGAATACAGAGGGGTTATTAATCAAACAATATGGGGAAATACTAAGATAACTTCAATAGATACTATGATATAAACATCAGCACCTAACACGGTATCAGAAAAAATACAAACCAGGTATAGCATTATGGTGTAGAACAAACCAGGGCACATTTTGATAAACAGTATAGATTATTACGTTTTATTTATTACATTTATCTATCATTCAATAAAACCAAGAGAAATGCCAGGTGATAAAGTTTCATATAACGAATCACTTCCAAAACACCAGGAGCAATTCAGGATACTTAATCAATCGCTTTCCGATTTAATTAACTTATCAGGCATAGAAAATGTTTACGAGTATTTAACAAATGTCCTTTCAGGTTATTTTAAAAATACAGCCGTACTCTTGATAACTATTGATACACAACTTAATGAAATTGAATTAAAACAGGTAAAAGGCATAGGATCTACTTTAGTTGAAAAAATAATTAAAATACTGGGTATCAATCCTGTTGGAAAACATTACCGGTTACATAAGAATCATATCAACTATTTTAAGCAGGGCGAAGTAATTGAGATTAGTGAAGGTTTAAAAGAATTTGTATCCGACGGGTTTCCTACATTTGCAGTAAATTCGACACAAAAACTACTAAAAATAAACAAGGTTTATACCATAGGGATTAATAAAGACGAACAGCTTTTTGCAGCCATCCATTTTTTCGCGTTAAACAAAACCGAAATCAGTGATTTTGAATTTATTGAATCGTTGGTAAAACAAACGGGGATAGTTATTCAACGCATATTATTAAGAAACGAATTAAGCAAAAGTGAAGAAAAATACAGGTTGCTTGCCGAAAATATAAACGATGTAATTTTAAGTTGTGATATTCATTTTAAATTAACTTACGTAAGTAATTCTGTAGAAACAATTTTAGGATACACTCCTGAAGAATTTCTCGCGTTTAAACTTGAAGATATTGTTGACAATCAATCATTAAAAATATTAAATTCGGCTATTTCAGACAGAATAGCTAAAACAAAAAACCATGTTATTGATACCCATATAAAACTATGGGAAATTAAAGTAAAACATAAAGATGGTCAATATCTATGGTTTGAAATATCAACAAACCCATTGTACAACAAGCAAAATGAATATATTGGAATCGTAAGTGTATGCCGTAATATTACCGATCGCAAGAAAACCCAGGAAGAATTGAACGAAAGCCAGGCAAGGTATAAAATATTAACAGATCTTACTGTAGAAGGAATAATTATTCATGAAAACGGGATAATCGTTGATGTAAACCCATCAGCATTAAAAGTAACAGGGTACACCCGCGACCAGATAATTGGAAAAAATATTTTAAATTTTATCCACCCCGATTCTGTTGAATCGGTAAAATCCAAAATTTCCAATAAATTCTCAGGAATATATGAGATTTCTATTCTTTGCGCCGATAATTCAAGTTTAGTTGTTGAAATTGAAGCCAGAAATGTTTTTATTGAAAGTAAAGAATACAGGGTTGTTGCTTTTAGAAATATAAGTGAACGTAAAATAACAGAAAAGGAGATTCTTACATTATCAACAGCAGTTAAGCAAAGCCCTGCATCAATAGTAATTACAGATTTAAAAGGAAATATTGAGTACGTTAATCCCCAGTTCACAAAAATAACCGGGTATTCGTATGATGAAGCAACAGGTAAAAACCCCCGCATTTTAAAATCGGGCTACACATCGCCTGAAGAATATGAAGAATTATGGAAAATCATAACAACAGGAGGAATGTGGAAAGGAGAATTTCATAACAAACGCAAGGATGGCACATTGTATTGGGAGCTTGCAACTGTTTCACCAATTATTGACGAGAAAGGCAAAATAATTCAATATATTGCCGTAAAAGAAGATATTACAGCCAGAAAAGAAGCCGAAGATGCATTGAAATTTTCAGAAAAAGAACTTAAACGTGCAAACGCTGCTAAAGATTTGTTTTTTTCAATTATTGCTCATGATTTAAAAGGTCCTGTTGGAAATTTTGTTCAATTCCTGGAGCTGTTAACCGAAAAGTCATCGGATTACTCAGAATCAGAAAAAGACGATATTATTAAAACACTATTCGAACTCTCGATTAAAACAAACAATTTGCTTGATGATCTTTTATTATGGTCGAGAATACAAATGAATAAAATTGATTTAACACCCGGGGTACATAACCTGTCACAAATGCTGAATTCATCAATACAAATAGTTAGCGAAAATGCCAAAAAGAAAAATATTGAAATCATTAACACCATTGACGAAAACCTCTTTTTTTATGCAAATGACACATCGGTAAAAACTATTTTTAGAAACTTATTATCGAATGCCATAAAATTTTCTCACAGAAGCAGTCAGGTTTTAATTAACGCCAAATTAAACTCCTTGCAGAAAGGTTTTATTGAAGTTGCTATAACCGATAATGGAGTCGGAATTCCTAAAGAAGATATTGATAAACTATTTAAAATTGAAACCAATATTTCAACTTATGGTACTGAAAAAGAAAAAGGAACCGGTTTAGGGCTTATCCTTTGCAAGGAGCTTGTCGAAAAAAATGGTGGTAAAATCCGGGTTGAAAGCACAATTGGGAAAGGGAGTGTATTTTATTTTTTACTTCCTGCGAATCAACAGATTTCCTGAGAATTCTCTTATATCTCCTTTTAACACCCTAAAAACTGGGGCATGGAAGAGCAGCCATTCTTTTTCTTTTATTATTTATACCCCTAAAATCAAACCTGTAAGATAATGATACTTCATGGGCCCCGCCAGTAGCCGATAACAGCCTTGAAAGAGTTATATCATAGCTGTAATTTATTAAAAAATCTTTATAGGTAGTTCCTACAAGCAATACCAAAGCATTTATATTAAACGACTCATTAATTCCCGGGGATCCCCTCAACCACAATCCTATTCTATATGGCTCACGTTCGAAGTTTGTTCCTAAATCAAACTGATGAAATCCAGCCTGAGTTTTATACAAGACAGATAATGAGAAATATCTATCGACCTGGGATCTGACATTTTCGAACAATTTGAATTTTGCACCCCCATAAAACACCATTTTTAACGGAGGATAAATATTATCAAATGCAACTTGTTTGTTTAATGTCATGAGGTGATCACCCGTAACACCAAACCAGTATTTTGGTGTGTATGCCAGTGCTGAAACAGAGAAATCATAATATTGAATTTGTTCCTTATCAAGAACTTCAATTGTTGTTGATGAATTCCTTGTCATCTGATCGGCAAACTCGATCTCAGAATAATCAATATTGTTAATATTTGTTGCTGCAAAAATTCCCGGCCGTATATTAAGCTGCTCGTTTATCTTGATTGTATAATTGTAAGACAGTCCTATGCTTGTATTATTATATAAACCTCCTTCCTGGTTTCTAATAACCATTGCTCCAATACCGCTTTTATAATTTCGAATATAATGGTCAAATGAAAATGCATAGGTAACGTAAGCATTCGGGAGATTAGCCCATTGGTTTCTATATATAGATACAAACCGCGTTTGTTCAGTTGAGCCTGCTAACGAGGGGCTTAAATAAATGGGTAATGCATAAAACTGCGAAAAATAAGAATCTTGTCCTTTTAACTGACTGCTTATAAACAGTAAACCTATTATAATTCCTTTAATAAATTTCATAATTCATCAACCTCCTGTTTACTTTCTAATTAACAAAACTGTTCCGACTTTTTTGAATGCTCTGCCATTGTTCAATTTTCCAGTAACTTTCCATACATATACTCCTTCATTTAAGAGTTTATTATCGTAATAACCATCCCAACCAATCAGAATATCATTGCTTTCAAACAGAAAAACACCCCATTTATTAAATATTTCTAAATGGTATTCATTTATTCCCTCTCCAATTGGGTAGAATACATCATTACTATAATCACTTGGGTTATAAACCCCGCCTGACGGGCCATTGGTATTTGGAGTAAATGCATTTGGAAATGAAATCACCCCAATATCATATACTTCAACACCTTTTTCCACTAAATGATAATCGTAACAATTATTTTCAGACCAGGCTTCAAGAAATACATCATATTCTCCTTCGCTGGTATATTCATGTTTTGGATCTTTAAGTGTTGATGTTGTACTATCGCCAAAATTCCAATTGTATTTAACAGCATCTTCGGATGTGTTAATAAATATAGCATCTTCTTCGGGAATATAAACCTCGTGGTTTACAACAATAAATGATGCTTTGGGTTGTTCATATACAGTTATGGTTGTATCCCTTGAAACTATTTCTCCATTTGCACCAAATATTTTCAGAGTTGCCTGGTAGTCGCCAGGTTCATTATATACATGTTGAACTGTAACATCCGTTGATGTGTTTCCATCGCCAAATTCCCATATAAAATCTAAATTATTTAAAGAATTATTGATGTAATAAACTGTTAAAGGCGGACAACCTGCTGAACTTGAAATTACAAAATTTACTTCGGGAGGTACATTGTAAATAATGGAAACATCATCAGAGCTTACACATCCGTTAATTAACAACGACCATCTAAATGTATTTAAACCGGAACCTAAATTCGACACATTTGTAACTGAATTGTTTGGTTCTTCAAATACACCGGAACCTCCAATAACAGTCCACTCTCCTATTCCTGTAGAAGGATTATTTGCAGCCAGCAAGGTATTTGAAACATTAACAGTTTGATCTATTCCTGCATATACTTCAGTTTTATTGTTAGTAACAATAATTTCATCGTATGTAGTACAATGATCGTAAGTAATAGTCCAGCGTAAAGTATTAGCCCCGAAACCTAAATCCGAAACAATAGCATCATATCGCGAATCATCATCAAAGGCTGCGGAACCACTAACAACAGTCCATTTTCCAACTCCAATAACAGGATCGTTTGCATAAAGAGATGTTGAATTTCCACAAACCCCGAAATCGTCTCCTGCATTAGCCAGGTATGGCAAATCGTTATATATAACAACATTATCATATGATGTGCATCCATTGTTTTCAATGGTCCAACGAAGTGTATTTGAACCGGGATTTAATCCTGTAACTTGTGTATTATTCTGGCTACTATTAGCAAATGTAGCTGCACCACTGACTAAACTCCATGCTCCAGTTCCAACTACCGGGATATTGGCCTGAAGGTAAGTCGAATTGCCACAAATAGCCTGATCACCCCCGGCGACAGCTTTTGTCGGAGAATTATTTACAACTGAGACAACATCAGCTGATGAACACTCTCCATTTGAAATAACCCAACGAAGAATATTTTCTCCTTTTCCAATATTAATAACTTTAGTATTATAACTATTATTATTTACGAAAGTGGCTGAACCTGATACAACCGACCAATATCCTGTACCGTTTGTCGGGATATTGGCATATAAAAATGATGAGTCTGTACATAAGGTTTGATCTATTCCTGCATTACTTGTAATTGTTGAATTATTTGATATAACAACTTCATCAGATGATATACAGCTTCCGTTTGTGATTGTCCATCTTAAAGTATTTACGCCATACTCAAGATTGTTAATCGTACTTGCCGCATCGTTCAAATCTGTTATGGAAGCCGAACCACTTAATATTGACCATTCCCCAACTCCCACGATTGGCGTATTTGCCTGCAAACTTGTATTGTTTAAGCAAATAGCCTGGTCCGGGCCTGCAAATGCTGTAGTTGGTAAACTATTAGTAATAATAACATCATCATAAGAAACACAAATCTCATTTGTAATAGTCCAACGCAAAACATTTGCGCCCGTGTGTAACCCGTTAACACGAGTATCTGGCTGGTTAATATCACTAAAAACAGCCGAGCCGGAGCCTCCCAAAACAGACCAGGTTCCATTTCCCACCCCGGAGTTATTTGCTTCCAAGACCGTGGTTTCACTGCAAATTGTTTGATCAATTCCTGCAGTTGCTTCAATTAATGCATTATTAATAGTGACTTCATCAAATTTAGTACAGCCATTGTATGTTATTGTCCAGCGAAATACATTAATTCCCTGGCTTAAATTTGTTACTTTGGATGTTGGATTATTTAAATCCGCAATTGTTGCTGACCCGCTCTGAATTGTCCATACCCCGGTTCCAACAACAGGCATATTAGCAGCCAGAAATATCGAATCATAACAAATTACCTTGTTCGCTCCTGCATTGGCATCTGATGGTTCATTATTAGTTATAGTTACATCATCATAAGAACTGCATGAATTATTAACTATGGTCCATCTTAAAATATTCGGGCCAGTTGCTAAATTAATTGCCGTATTACCAACAAAATTTGCCGAACCACTTAGAACTCTCCACTCGCCCACTCCAACTGAAGGGGTATTTGGATAAAGATCAACAGAATTTTCACAACTTATTTCATCAATACCTGCATTGGCAAGTGTTGGTAAATCATTTGTTATTTTTACAAAATCTGTTGAACTACATGATTTATTTGTAATTGTCCATTTAAATATGTTTTCCCCTTTAGCTAAACTTCTAACTTTTGTATTGTAAATTGTATCGTTTTCAAATATCCCTGAACCACTAATTACTGTCCATTTACCTTTACCAATTATAGGTTCGTTCCCGGCTAAGAATGTGCTATCGGAACACAATACTTTATCAGTTCCCGCATTTGCTTCGGAAGGAGAATCATTAGATATTATAACATCATCATAAGTCCACCCGTTTTCCCAAACAGACCATCTCAATATATTATCCCCCGTTGCTAATCCCGAAGCTTTTGTGTTTGGATCATTAATATTAGTAAACAGAGCTGTACCCTGAATAACAGACCATTCTCCAAATCCAAAAGCAGGTTGATTCCCGGAAAGAGTTGTCTCACTACCACAAATTGTTTGATCTAAACCGGCGTTTGTTTCTGATGACATGAAATTTGTAATTACAACATCATCCGTTGAAATACATGAATTATTTGTTATAGTCCAGCGGAAAGTATTTTCTCCAATTCCTAATGAAGAAACATTTGTATTAGGATCATTTATATTATCAATAATGGACGAACCACTTATTAAGTTCCACACACCTGTACCTATTACCGGGGTATTTCCCTGAAGTGTTGTAAGATTTGCCGTTATAATTTGATCTAAACCTGCATTTGCTTCTGTAGGAGAATCGTTTGTTATAAAAACAGTATCTGAGCTAATACATCCATTGTTATTAATATTCCACGAAAGAATATTTAATCCTTTAGACAAACCAGTAACAATTGTATTATACAGATTCAGATTTACAAAGGCCGCAGACCCTGAAACCACTGCCCAATACCCTGTACCCGATGATGGAGCTGTAGCATCCATGGTAGTTGTTCTGTCACAGATTACCTGATCTACTCCCGAAAAAACATTTACCTTGTTATTGCTAATTTTAACATCATCTGATGTTGTACAAATACCATTAGAAATGGTCCATCTTAACACATTATCTCCTTTACTTAAATTTCTGACAATTGTATTGGGATTAGATGCATCATCGAATGTAGCTGCACCAACAGCTACTGTCCATAAGCCTGTACCTACAACAGGGGTATTTGCTCCAAGTTGTGTTGTATCACGACAAATAGATTGATCAATACCCGCATAAGCCTGGGTTGGTCTTTGATTATCAACTATAACAGTATCGAAATTAGTACATCCGTTTTTAGAGATTGTCCATTTCAGGATATTTATTCCGGTCGCAAAGCCAGAAGCTACAGCATTTGGGATATTTCCACTGCTAAAATTGGCAGTACCTGTAGTTACAGACCAACTGCCTACAGCATCAACAGGTACAGCATTCCCTTGCAAAGTGATTGATTCAGAACAAATGGCCTGATTATTTCCTGCTTCAACAAATACTTTATTATTTGTAATTACAAGAGTATCACTCAACGAACAACCGCTTGCAACTATTGACCAAACCAAAGTATTTTGGCCTTCACCAATATTAGTTACAGTTGCTGTTGGATCGTTAATATTTGATATTGTAGCGGCCCCGTTAAAAATGCTCCAGGTTCCAGTTCCAACAGAAGGAGTGTTTCCATCCAATATTGTATTATCATCACATAAATCCTGTTGATCCCCTGCTGACACATACGGAAGATCAGTTACGCTTATCATCTGGCTGATTGAAGTACCTTCACCGCAACCGTTTGCTGCAGCTACTCTTATTTCATCATCAACCGCGGTATAATCAAAGTTAAGTGTGATTTGTCTTGAATTTGCGCCTGCAACAACCGTTGCGCCCTGAGGTAATGTCCAATTATAGTATGTAGCTCCACTCACGGCATCAACCGAAAATAGAACACCATCTTCATCATTGCATATAATCGCGGGACCCGTTAAATTAAGTGCAGGCCCGGGTATCGGATTTACAGTTACAAAAAATACCGGGGAAACATTCCCTGCTCCACAAGAATTTTGAGCATATACAGTAATATCACCATCGACTGCTGTATTATCAATATTAACCGTTATTGAATTTGAATTATCCCCTGAAACTATTGTAAATCCCACAGGCACTGACCAAACATAGTCTGTTGCATCTGAAATTGGATCGACAGTATAATTAACACCTGTTTCGTTTTGACAAACTGTTGTTGAACCAACAATTGAAGTTGCATCTCCGGGTAAAGGTTTGATAACTATTGATACGCCTCCATTCATTTTAAATTTACACAAAGTTGTAGTATTATAACCATAAACAGTGTAGTTCCCTTCATCTGTCTGATTTCCAAAATCTAATGCTGCACCAGTACCCGGTAAATCTGCCATTAGAATTGATTCATCTAACCAAAGTTCATAGTTAACACCTGTTTCTGAATCTGCTAATCCTACCAAAACCCCCAATCCACCTTCACAATAAGAGCCTCCGCCGGTAACATTATATTTTACAGGCATTGGGTTAATAGTAAAAGTACCTGTTGCATCATTACTTTCACATCCATTTACAGCTTGTGTAGCATAATAATTATATGTACCCGGAATAATCTCATCAGGTTGGTGAGTGTTTCCAGTTGCAATGGCAGTACCAATTATATTTTTATACCATTTTATATCACTTCCTACAACAGTAAAACTGGGATTGGTAAGTGTTTGACATACTTCAATATCTGGATCAATAAAAATAGGCGGTACAGGAATTGAATTAATAACATATTGAGCTGATGCGGTAGCACTCTCGCAACCATTGGCGTCGGTTTGTGTGGCATAATACGTATATGTTCCATTTAAAACATCAGTTGGTGCATAGGTGGTACTTGCTACAATAAAGGCATTTGTATTATCGTACCATTTAATATTTGTTCCAATACCTGTCAGCATTTCAGGAGCATCTCCTTCACAAATTGTATTACCTATAGCCACGGGTACCACGGGTAATTCATGAATTGTTAATGTAACTTCTCTTGGTAAACTTTCACAACCATTTGCACCTGTTGATGTTGCATAAAAACTATGTGTTCCTGCACTGGTTACCACCGGAGTATATGAATTCCCAGTTGTGAGATAAGTTATTAATCCCGCATCATTATACCAGCGAACATTTGTTCCTGATGTCACAGTAAAGCCCGGATTTGATGTACCGTAGCATGTTTCAATATTGCTTATTATCGGGCTGGTTACCGGTGTCAAATCTTCATCAACATCTACAGTAAACATATTTGTACAACCATTTTCGATATCCTCAACAACTACAGTATATGTTCCTGCAGCATCAACATTTGTTGAATAGGAATTCGGGGTAATAATTGTTCCAGGTCCGCTCCAGCTATAGCTATAATCAATATTATTGCTAACGCTTATTGTTACTTCATTTACAGAACAAGTTAAATCTCCTGATGGAGCATTTACAGAAACAACAGGAATAACTTTATCTTCTGTAACAATCACATTAACTGAAGTAGCAGAACAATTATTATCAAGATTTGTAACTGTTAAATTATATGTACCTGCAGCATTAACTACAGGTGTTTGGGTTGTACTATTTAGAATAGTTCCCGATCCGGTTGTAGTCCATTGATAACTTACATTTGGGTATATTGAAACACCGTTCAGAATAACTGTTGCATTATCGCATGTTATGTAATCAGGACTTGTATTAACAGAAACATCAGGCAGTACTTTATCTTCGTCAACAAATACGGTAGATGAGTTTGTACAACCATTACCAAGGTCAGTTACAGTTACCGTGTAATTGGCAACAGCATTTACTACTGCTGTTGCAGTAGATGCGCCAGAAACAATACTACCTCCGGCACCCGCGCTCCATAAGTATGTAACAGGCGACGAATCAACCGATGTTCCTGTGGCATTTAAATTTACCTGTGTTCTCGAGCAGGTAAGTTCAAGTGGTACATCAATTGAAATTGCGGGAGGTGTTGTGTTTTCATCAATAGTCACACTTCGAACTGTAGAACAATCATTGTCGGTATTCGTTATTGTCACAACATAAGTTCCAGCCTCATCAACCGCTGGATTTGAAATATTGGTTGCCGTTGTAAAATGTCCGTCAGAAGTAGTCCAGAGTATATTTTTATTCGTTGTTAAGGCAGTTGCATCGGCCAATAAAGTTACTGTTGGGTTCGTACATGTTATTTCTCCGGGAAATGAATTGAAGACATCAATCACAGGGACTGAATTATCCTGATTAACATCAACAAAACCAGTGGTTGTACAACCTGTAGTTATATGCTCCACGGTAACTGTATATCTGCCTGCAGCATCAACAGTAGGAGTTGCTGTATTATAATTTGATAAAATATGCCCTCCTAAAGTGGCTACCCAGGTATAATTAATACCATCTACACTGGACGCATTTAAAGTTACCGTTGGATTAGAACAGGTTATTTGCGAAGCAGCTGCTATACTTACAGCAGGAACAGTAAAATCTCCGGTAACAGTTGTTGTTGCTGAAGAAGTACATCCATTTACAGGATCCGTAACTGTAACTGTATAATCACCGGTTTTATCTACATCAGGTGTTGGAGAATTTCCATTGCTAATTGTTGCACCAATTATTAATGTTGACCATGAGTACATAACACCTGGTGTTGTTGATGACGCATTTAATGTTACAATTGTCTGATTGCACGTAATTTGCTCATCATCAACTAATGGCAGGTTAACATTTGGAGTTATTGTATTTTCACCAACAGTTACAATGTCAGAATTGATACACCCATTTGGAGCTGTTACTGTAAGTTGGTAATCTCCATCAGCATTTACAGTTGCTGTTGGATTTGCAGGATTTGTAACTGTTCCGCCTCCACTTAATACATTCCATAAAAAAGTAACCCCGGCTGTTGTCGAGCTTCCTGAAACATCTACAGTTGCCCTGGTACAGGTAATATCATCGGCATTTGTATCAACTGTTATATTAGGGCTATTGTTATCTAGGGAAACAAGAACATTATCTGTTGCAATGCATCCATTTGCAGCCGTAGCTGTAATTGTATATGTCCCATCAGCATCAACGGTTGGATTTAATGTTGTGGCATTGGTAATAGTACCCGGACCCGACCACAATACTGTTGAACCGGCATCAACAGTTGCTAATAATTCAGGTGTAGGATCAGTACAAGTAATAGAATATGGGCCACCAATAATATTAACATTCGGAGCCGTTAAATTATCCGTGATTATTACCTGACCCGTTTCGGTGCAACCTGTTACTCCATTGGTTACAATTAAATCATAGGTACCAGCCTCACTTATTGTTGCAATACTTGTTGTTCCGCCAATTACAATATTTCCATCGCCAGTTGACCAAACAAAACTGGTTGCATCTGTACTGGAAGATGCGTTTAAATTAATTGTTGATTGTGTACAGGTTATTGTCCATGCATCGGGAACAATATTTACCGTTGGTTTCAGGTAATTACTATTTACTGTTACCACGGCACTTTGAGTACAACCCGTTGTTGGATGTTGAGCAACCACAGTATAATTACCTGTTTTATTTACATAAGGATTTGCAACCGAGGGATCGCTAATTATGGCTCCCACGACACCCGTTGTCCAGCTAAAGGTAGTACCTGCCACAGCGTCTGCTTCTAACTGTACAGAAGTAACATCACAGGTAAGCTGATTGGCAGCCGGGGATGTAACCATTAATGCCGGGGTAGTCAGCACTTCACTTACAACAACATCACCAAAGGCTGAACAGCCATTCGAACTATTCGTAACAGTTAATCTAAAAGTACCTGGTCCGTCAACAGTTGTTGTTGAAACATTTGGATTTAATATAGTTCCACTGCCAGATTGGACATTCCACAAATACGTGTCGGCCACTATTGAAGAACCACTAATCTGTACACTTGTTTGTGTACAGGTTAAATCTAAAACAGGTGCTAAAGTAATATCTGGTATAGCAGTATTATCAACAACTGTAACTACATCTGTATTAGTACAACCATTAACTGATGTTGCAGTAATAGTATAAACTCCGGGCAAATCTACAGAAATATTCAAAATGTCATCCGGGCCAACAATACCTCCAACAGGGCCTGTCCATAAATAAGTAGTTAAAGGATCTGTGTCACCTGTAGCATTAATTGTTTCAATAAGATTATCGCAGGCTATTTCATATATTCCTGCATTAATAGAAACTGCTGGTACAATAATATCTTCAGTTATAATATAATTACCTACAGATGTACAACCTGTTGTAGTATTTTCGGCTATTAAGGTATATGTTGCAGGAGCATCAACTGTTATCGTATTTGTTCCCTGCCCGGCAACAATATTCCCGCCTGCAGAATAAGTCCATGTCCAAACATCAGCATCGGTTGTTGCAGATGCATCAATAGTTGTGGTTGTATTATTGCAGTCGAGCTCTGAAAGTGGCGATATTATGCTTATATTCGGAGTAGTGAAATCTTCAGTAACTGTAATTGCAGCAATTAATGACTGGCATCCATTTACAGGATCTGTTGCAACAACATAATAATCGCCAATAGCAGAAGCTTCGGCAAGCTGATTATTAGTTCCTGATGTTGAAACAATTGTTCCTGTAATTGTACTCCAGGCAAAAGTGGCATTTGGATCGGCTGCTGCCTGAGCTTCTAATTCAACAGATGAATTATTACACGAAAGTTCACCGGGAACATCATTATTGAGTAAAGATGTAATTACAGGTAAAGCAATATCTTCGTTCACTGTAACAGGCAAAGATGAAATGCATCCATTTGCAGGATCGGTTACCGTTAATAAATAAACTCCTCCTCTATCAACATTCGTTGTATTATTCGTTGGCGTGCTTATTGTGGCACCAACAATTGCTGTTGTCCATTCGTACGTTGCATTGAGCGTTGTAGAATTTCCTGCTACCTGAACAGCAGGAACAACACAGGTTATTGTATTCGTTGCAGGATCTGTAACAGAAATATTAGGAGCTAAAATATTTTCTGTGACTATAGTTGATATTGTAGATATACAACTATTATCCAGGTCGGTAACTGTTAAAGTATATGTTCCCGGGGCATCCACTTCAGGATTATCGGTATTTGTTGAACCTACTACATTTGACGGGGGAGTATATGTCCAGTTGTAATCAGAATTCGTGGCATTGGAGTTTCCCTGCAAGAAAATTGATGTATTATCACAAGTAAGTATATCATGTGGATCAATAGATATTACCGGAGCTGTTTTATCGGCACCAACAGAAATTGTTGCCGTATTGTAACAAGCCTGGCCACTGGTTGTAACTTCAATCTGAACTGTAAAATCTCCCTCGTGGGTTACACGTGGATTTTGAACATTTTCATCTCCAACCAGAATAATGCCTCCATTGCTGGCTGTCCATAACCATGATGCTCCTACCTCCGTTGTATTCGCCGTTAGCTGAACCTGGCTTGCAGGATCACAATCTATTAAATCGCCTGCTCCAAGTGGGCTTATAGTTACATTTGGTATCGGGTTTGTTGTAATAGCAAATGTTACCCATGCAGAAGTACCGCAAGCATTAACTCCTCTTACACTCAAAATACCAGTGGTTGATCCAACAGGGAAACTAACTGTAACATTCGCTGCTGTTGGATCTGATGTAATTGTTCCTGCCGTTGTTTGCCATTCGAATGATGTTTCAAAATCAAAATTCGCAGGATCAATTGAGTATATTTTTCCTGTTTCACCTGTACAAACAACATTATCACCTGAAATTGCAGCACCCAGAGCAACCGGAATATTTCGTTTATTCACCGTTTTAGTACTTGATGCTCCAACGGGGCAAACAGTATTTGCAGGATCAATCCCATACACTTCTATTACACCCGTAACATAGGTTATATCAAAAATAACGCCTATTGTATTTCCTCCATCAACAGATAATGTAACGCCTGCAGGAAGATTCCAGACATAATCGGTTGCATTTGTTATAGCAGGAACAGAATATGTGTAAACAGTTATTCCATCAGGGCAAATATCCGTATTACCAGAAATTGCTCCAGCATCATCAATTGCAGGAATTTCAGTTATAGTAACAGAGTTGTTAAAATTAACAGTACATCCTGAAACCGGGTTTCTCGCCACAACAGTATATATTCCATCTAAATATGTTCCTGGAAATGTAAATGTACCATCAGCTAAAGCAGTATAAGTAATAACAACAGTAGTACCATTTCTTACTAAATCGTACTCAAATGTATTCTGGGCATTACTAACTGCCAGCTGAACCCCGGCAGCACCTTCGCAATATTCATCCCCACCTGGAGCGGTAATTGAATATTGTATTGGAATTTCAATTACATTAATATTTTTGGTAATATTATTTGTACATCCTGTAACCACATCGGTATAAGTATAGGTTATGGCATATGTTCCAACAGCCAGTGAGCCAGGATCAAAAGTAGCTGTTCCATTTCCGTTATCTGTAATTCCATCTCCGGTAAACGATCCATTAACATCTGTAGGGCTTCCTGTTAATGTAACAGGAGTATCGTTTTTACAAATCCCGGGTGCAGGTATTCCATTAATATCAAGTGTTGGCAAAGGATTTATATCAATAATTTCCGTTATAGTTCCTATACAACCATTTAAATCGGTTACCTGATAATTTATACTATACGATCCTGTAGGATCAACAATAGAAGGGTCTATTTGTGCTTCACCATCTACAGCTGTAGGCCATGTATATTCGTCGCCATTATTCCATGTAGCAGGGAAATTAAATGTTCCGGGAATTCCTCCTGAACCGGTAGTCGGGTTACCTGTTATTGTGAATTCAATATCGCTTTTACAATATGAATTTGTGATATTAAGGCCATCGATTGTAACAATTGGTGCAGCATTTACTGTAATAGCCTCGCTTGTAACCGAGTTTGAGCATCCATTGGCATCAGTATGTGTATAAGTTACATAATAAGTTCCTGCCCCGGTAGCAGGATTAAACTGATTAAGCGTTACTCCGGCACCAGTAAATACACCTATGGCAGAAGTAATCCCATCTGCAGTACCTGATAAACTTACAAAAGTGCTATTATCGCAGAAATTAATATCCAGCTCATCGTGATCTTTTCCATCAATTGTAAAACTTACAGTTGGGATATCGTATATTCTAACAGATGCTTCGGGCGAACAATTATATTCTCCCGGGTTTGTTAATTGATAACTAATATAATAGATCCCGGGTTCAGCAGCTTGTAAAACCGCACCTGGATCTCCATAAGTATAAGGTCCTAATAGATGTGTTGTTGAAGTAGCATCATCTATAAAGCGAATGCTCCACTCACCGTTTACATTATCTGCAGCAAGGACAAAATCAGGATCGCCCATACACATAAATGCAGGTAAGCCAATATAATTCACTTCGGTTCCAATAGTAACATCTTCGGTAAACGAGTTGCTGCATCCGGGTGTTGTTACTGTATATGTAATGGTATGAACACCGGCGCCTGCAACTGTCGGATCGAAACTTGCAGTTCCGTCTAAATTATCGGTTATTCCATTGCCGGAATATGA
>MENK01000025.1:0-18472 GCA_001768235.1 Bacteroidetes bacterium GWB2_32_14 | reverse complement strand
CAATATAACGGTTCATTTTCTATATCAATGTCTGTTGGATTAGGTGTTGCATAAGGCAGAATTTGAATTGTTGCTTGCTCTGAAGTAGTACATCCACCAGCTACAGGATCTGTATATTCGTACTCAAATGTATAAAATCCAGGAAGATACAACATGGGATCAAACGTATTTCCAGGCATTGGGATTGTACCTGAAATTTCAGTCCATGTTCCTCCTGCAGGTGTTGCATTCATAGTAATAATGCCAGCATCTGTGCAATATTTAGCCCCATCATTGATAATGGTAACATTAGCAGGTGCATTAACGGTAACACTTACGTTATCGGTACCCGTACAACTATTTGCATCTTTAATAATTACATTATAATTAACCAATATTGGTGCTGAACCTGCAATTGGATTTGTTGGACTAACATCATAATTTGTGGCAGCAATAAATGCTCCACCTTCCCAAGAATAGGTATAAGGTGCCAATCCGGATAATGGTAAAGCAGCCAGGTTAACCATTTCGCCAGAGCAAGACGATTGGTTTGCCCCGGCATCAACAGTAGGATTTGTAACAACAGTGACATTAACCTGGTCATCATCGGTACAGTTATTTGTATCAGTAACAGTTAAAGTAAAAGGATAGACCCCTGCAGGTGAAGGATTTACTGTAACATCTGTAGGTGAAACAATTGCCCCCCCACTCCAGCTAAAGATATATGTACCTGCACCTGTTCCTCCTGTTGCAGAGCCCGATAAGATAGTACCGGCACCTAAACACATGGTTTGATCCAAACCTGCATTAGCTGTAGGTTTACTATTTACAGTAACTGTATAAGTTTCTGTTGTTGAACAACCATCAATATCCGTAACAGTTAAATCATAATTGGTTGTAATCAATGGCGTTATAGAATAGTCCCCAATAGTGGCAGTTGCTGTCGGGACATTTGAATCCCAGTACCAGGATGCTACTGTTTTATCAGAAGCAGCAGACAAAGTTGTAGTTTCGCCCACGCATATAGGATTATCAGTACTATTAATAGTAACAATTGGCGCTGGTGTAACTTCAACATCAACACCTTCGCTATCGCTACACCCCTTATCGTCAACTACTGTAACAGAATAGGTTGTTGTACCCAGTGCAATAGGATATGCCGTGGGATTTGCTACAGTATTAGGTACTGATAATATGGTTGCGTTATCCCATGTATAAGAAGAAATACTTGAGCCCGGGGCAGCAACCGCATTTGCATTAAGCTCTGTTGAACTTCCTTCACAAATTGTAGGATCCACAGCTGTTGGACTTACTGTAGGAGGAATATACGCACCTATTGTATATGGTCCTGGAAACGATCGGGTACATCCAACAGCATTTGTTGCAATAACAGAATAGTCCCCTACCCCTAGTACCCATGTTATATCCACTCCATTGCCAGGTTCAGTACCAAGAAAGCCCAAGCCTGATTCATACAAACTATAATCTACTCCAATATCTGAGTTTATAACAGTTACCGAACCATCAACAGGAATACATCTGTTTACCCTGACTATTGTTTTTGACGCAGGTATAGCATTAACAGTAATATCTATATTGTCAGAAGCAGAAGCTCCTGTAACATTATCTATCACTTGATATGTTATATTATAAGTACCAGGGGTTGCAGTAGTAAATTCTGCTGTAGTACCAACTCCTGTAGGAGTAACTGTTCCAAATGGAGTAACATCCCAAAAATTGGTATATGAGCCAGAGCCATCTATTGGATTACCATTTAATGTTACAGTGGTTCCGGCACACTCTGAAATATTAGATGCTGTTAGGGTTGCATCTAGGGCATAAACATTAACAGTAATTTGGTCAGAAGTTTTGCAAAGGTTAATATCAGTTGCAACGCATGTTACATTGAATGCCCCTGCAGAGCCACTGGTAAAATTAACATTGTTATTAGTTAATGGAGGTGTCAGTACAGAAGGCGTTAAATCAACCCAGGTATAAGTTGATGATGCTCCAGTTGGATCGTCTGTATTAGTTGCCAAAGCAGAAATATTAACAGGTACACCAATTGAAGTATATGGAGCTGGAGGTGTGAAAACAATTGTTGTTGATGGAAGAATTGTAACAGTTACTGTATTAACTCCCGAGATAGAAACAGCACATGGATCGCTTGATTCAAATCCGGTAAGAATATAATTTCCGGCATAGCCTGGTACAGAAAACTCATATATTTTAAGTGTTGCATCAAAATCAGAAGAAACAATCCCTGATATTGTTTGAGCACCCAGTACAGGATCCGTGTAATATAATGTAAAAGGTTCTGCTAAGCTGGTAACTGATTTATTTAATGACAACTGTAACTTTAAGGGAGTTTGCTCGCAATGAGGGATAGGAGTTGAAGGGCTTAATAATAAATCTGCATTAAATGCTCCACATTGAGCATATACCGAGATATTAATCAAAATAAAAAAGATAAATAAAAATAACTTATAAACCAGGCCTTTCATACTCTTTTTATTTGTTAGCAAAAACTAATACATGTAATGTCTTTCTTACTTGTGGGGATACGAAAAATTAAAAAAAAAGATTCAAATATGTTCTAATTATAATTATCATCTGCAAAGAATTGTTATTGTAAATTATTCAATGGAATATCATTGATAAAAAACAAATAATTATAACTTTTAGAGTTATTCCGGCATTGTTATAATTTCTTGTTTAATTTTTTTATATTATTTTTAAACATAATGTTTATTTTTTTGTTTTAGTAATAAATCTAAAACAGAGAAACATGAAAACACGAAATTATATAACAGCATTAATGCTTGGATTATTAATCAATATAACAGCATCAGCCAGTATTAATAACATTGAATCCATACATTTAAAACTTTACAAAGCATATATTTCCAATAACACAGCATTGTGGTTAACCGGAATGAATGAATTAGAGCTTTCATATAATAAAACCAAGAATCCAATTATCTTATTCGAACTTGCCAGGAGCCAGTATGGTTATATCGGGTTATTGATTGACAGGCAAGAGTTTGAAAAAGCAAAAAGTATTTTACCTAAAGCAGAAAAAAATGTTCAGGATTTAGTAAAACAAGCCCCCGGGTCAGCTGATGCAAATGCTCTTTTGGCTGGTATTTACGGTTTCAAAATAATGTTGTATCCTGGTTATGTTATGATTAATGGCCCAAAAGGAAAAAATTATATCGAAAAAGCTTCATCTATAAAAAATATCACTCCTTCGGTGATAATTGAGCTGGGTAATTATGCATACCACACTCCATCTATTTTAGGAGGAAGTATTGAAAATGCCATATCCTATTACAAAAAAGCTATCAAATTATTAGAATTAAAAAATCAGGATAAAAACAACTGGCAATATTTAAACACCCTGATTTGGTTAGCAATTTCATACGATAAAAACGGGCAAACAGAGCAGGCTATATCTGTACTTCAAATCGTTTTAAAGAAAGAGCCCGATTTAGTTTATGTAAAAAACGAGTTATACCCTAAAATTTTAAAAAATGAATCGATTGGGAAAACCTATTACAGTATGAAATAAGATTCAATATTCAAATCCTTATTTTAATAGCCTGTAATTCTTGTACTCGAATAATCTTATTCCTGTTAGTTTTTCGAAATTATAAAGTATCCAGTATCTGAACTTCATTTTCGATTTCGATTTATCATAAACAAACTCCCAATTTTGTTTAGCCATGCGTTCGTGCATTAATTCAGGATGTGTACCTTTGAATTCTTCGAGTGCATCCACATTCTGATAATCGTATTCCTGGCTTTTATTTTTGTATTTTTCGAGCCATTCATCCGATTTATAGAAATGAAAAAACACATTCATTTTCTTTTTCATTTCGGCCGGTGGGCGAACACGCTTGTAATGATAAATCGGGACATCAATTTTTTTTACCCGAAGTTTTGTGCCTTTTTCTTTGTTATTCGTATATGCTTCGTTTGATGCATACATCCGGAATCCTTGCGAATCGTTAAAAGAACGAATACCTTTAATATTTCGTAAAACACGAATTTCGTAACGGTGTACCCTGCGTGTTGTGCGAATATAATTATACCCTCCCCAGAAATGATAATAAGGCAAAAGTAATCCCTGAACCCGTTTATCGGAATCGTATTTTAGAATATTTTCCTTGATTTTATACAGATCATCTTCGTGAATAACTTCGTCGGCCTGAATATGAATTAACCAATCGCCAGTTGAATGATCAATTCCCAAATTCGATTGCTGGGCAAAGACACCACCTTCAACACGAAGATTCATATCCCAGACAGAATCAACAATTTTTATTTTATCCGATTGAATTGCTTCAACAGCTTCCCTGCTCCCATCGTGCGAATCGCCAACGACCATAATAAATTCATCGCAAATGGGCAAAACCGACTTTACAGATTCTACAAATGGATAATCAAGTTCAATTCCATTTCTCACATAAGAAAAACCACTAATTTTCATTTAATTTTAATATTGTCAGGCAAAAGCCTGACAGATTCATTTGAATATTTACATATTTGCATGAAAAAATTAATATTTAATTTCGCCACCACCAAAAATAGCGAAACCTTTCACAATAAGTTCTTTACCAACATCAACAGGTTCAGGCTTTTTGTGACGTTTATCGGAAAAACCACCGAATATTGAAACCACATCTACTTTAATATTCCAGTTTTCAGGAACAATGAGATTAGACCCTCCAAACATGCAGAAAACATCAATTGAATTTTGGCCAGCCGCAAGTTTAGAATGGGTAAGGTCTATTTTTGAACCTCCAAATATTGCTGTAATTCTTCCTCCTTTAAAATTTTCACTCGTTATTACCTTGTCTCCTCCGCCAAAAATGGCTAAATCGTCAATATAATCTGTTCCTGGTAATGTTTTTGCTGGTTGGTGGGAGCTAAATGAACGAACAAGTATAAAAACGCCAATTAATATTAAAATTGATGGCCAGAATAAATGGCGAACCGGGTATGAAATATGAATAAAATCCGGAATTAAAAAAACAACTCCTAACACGAGTAAAATCCATCCGGTAGTCTTATTATGATCGGATGAAATAAAAATAACCCCAAGAATAATCAGAATCATTTGCCACGAAAAAAGATGGTGAAATATTCTGTGAGGAAATAAATCAAATGTTCTTCCCACAAATGCAATACCTATTAAAATTAGAACAACACCAATTATTGCCCTTCCGATGTTACTTTGCTTTTCCATATTTTTATTTTTTAAAATGATTAATTATTTTTTTTCTTTTTTCTTTTTTCTTTTTATTCTATACCAACGAATACCATAAATTACTATCAAAATAAGTATAATGAAAGGCCACAGTTTAAATACAAACAGAGTAAACTGAAGAAATACTTTCCAACCTTTGTCGAGCGATTTAATAAGGAGCTGGAAAAAGTTCTTTTCTTTTGATGGCTGGTATTTAAAATCAAGTTTCTGGGTAATCATTAAATCAATAGTACTATACGATACCTGTGATTTTAAATAATTTAACCGGCCTTCGACAGATTCAATTTCTTCCCTGATTACCCTGAGTTTCTCTTCAATTTCAAGTATATCTTTAATTGTTTTTGCCCGCGAAAGCAGTTCTGAATATCGTTTTTCAACATCTTTTTTATTCTTCAAACGAGCTTCAATATCAATAAATTCTTCGGTTACATCACGGGCAGAAATGTTTTTATAGAGTATTTTCTCACTGCCTTTTTCCAGAATAGTAATAAATTTCTCGAAGTTTTTCTCAGGTATTCGTATTGCAATATCACAATTTATAGCTTCGTCATTGTTGTATAAATTATCGTTTGAAGTATATCCGCCATAAATAACAATTAAGGAATCGAGATTTATCCTGAATACATAATAATCTGAAACTTCAATACCAACGCGTGCATCCTTAATTATCTTTTTTTCAATACTAAACTCCGCGGGTTTCTGCATAGGCGATGAGGGAGCAGCCATAGAACGGGTTATTGGCGCAACAGCTTCATTCATTTCATAACTATCCATATCCATTTTGTCAGATTGCCTGCCACCTGGAGAATTGCATGAATACATTGATGCAATTACAAACATACAAATCAATAATTTTCTCATTATAATAAAGTTATTCGTTATAAAAATTTAAACCGCATAGAAGCCCATGTGTCATCAATGGAAATCATTGCAACAGATTTCATGCCATATTCAAGAGCCATTTTGGCAATTATATCCCGATTTATATCTGTTTTAATCTTTGATGTTCCTTTGGGATAAGCTATCCATACTATCAATTCCTTATTTTCTTTAAACAGGTTTTCCAGGAAATCGATAAGTTTCTCTTTTTTATCTACAAACGCCTGAACGATGTTTGTTGTTTTTCCAACCGATCTTGTAATTATCACTTTTTCAGGCAAGTTGCCTATTTGATCTAAAAATGTATCAGGAGCCCCGATTAAAGCAATGCGATATCCTGTTTTTATAAAAAGCCTGTCGGCAATAGATTTATCTGACATATTCATAAAATTAAGTGCAAATAAATTTAATTCATTTTTATTACAATGTAAATAAACTAAAATTGAATATAAAGTTTAATAACTCTTATCTATTCTATTATAATTCAAAATGCAGTCCATCATAGGCAAGTGAAATATGACGGGGTAATTCTTCGTTCACGTCGTGGTGCAATCCCATTTGATGGCTGATATGAGTGATGTATGCCCGTTTAGGACTAATTTGATTAATAAAGTCTATTGCCTCTGATAATGAAAAATGAGAAACATGTTTTTGTTTCCGGAGAGCATTTATAACCAGAAACTTAGTACCAATAATCTTTTCTTTAACTTCTTCTGTAATATAATTGGCGTCGGTGATATAGGTAAAATCGCCAATCCGAAAACCAAACACGGGTAATTTATAATGAATTACACGTAAAGGAATAATTTTTACCCCGTTCACAAAAAATGGTTCATCAGTTAAATCTAAGAGATTAAATTGCGGAACCCCGGGGTATTTATTATCGCCGAAAGAATAAGAATATTCGAGTTTTATAGCTTCCCTGGCACGTAGTTCGGCATAAATATCAACCGGTTTTTGTTTTTTAAAATTAAAGGAACGGACATCGTCGAGGCCTGCAATATGATCGCGGTGTTCGTGGGTAATAAGAATAGCATCAATATTATTTATTTTTTCGCGAAGCATTTGTTGCCTGAAGTCAGGCCCTGCATCAATAACAATAGTGGTTTCATTTATTTCTAATAATACCGATGCACGTAGTCGTTTATCATTTGGATCTGTTGATTGACACACATTGCAATTGCAGGCAATAACAGGAACGCCCTGCGAAGTACCAGTACCAAGAATCTTAACTTTCAAAATTTTACTTTTTAATTAATTCCATTTTTATTGACAGAAACAACAAATATAGTAAAACTATTACAGCCAAAACAGCCGATGGTATTGCTGCTTCTTTACCAAATAATGTTAAAGCAGTAACTACTGAAAAACCAGAGCTTTTAATAGTTAACAATAAAACCTGCGACGTGATCCGTTCTTTTAAAACAGTTGTTTTGCTCAATAAATATTCATAAATGCTTCCGATAATAAATGTAGCAGATATTAAAACCGTACTTATAAGAATCAATAATTCGGGATTACTGAAGAAAACATCGCGATTCATTCCAACAGCAATAAAAATAAGCAAGGCAAAACCCCAGTCAACCACTTTTCCCCGAACAATGCTAACATATTTAAAAATACTTTTATGTAGTAAAATCCGCGATATAAGTAAAGGTATAAGAACAAGTTTCACCATTAAAATAAATAAACTGTAAGAGCTGATAACTCCATCAGAAAAAATTCCAACTAATGCAGGAGCGATAACAATTGATGCCAGGAATGCTCCAAATACTCCAAATATTGAATATTCCAAATCTCCCTTTAATATTCCTGTAAACGGGATAACAGCTACTCCGGGAGGTGCTGCAACTATGACAACAAAACCAAGGAATAACTCTTTGGTTGGCATTAAAAACCAGGCCGTAACCAAAATTACTGCTCCAAATACAAGGTAATTTAATACTGTGCCTAATATTATTGGTTGCACAACCTTTTTTAAGGGGAAAAAAGATCTTGTACGAATACCGGTAGTTGAAAAAACCATAGTTAATCCCAAAATAAGAATGGTCAATTGCTGGAGATAGGCAGCATAATCGCCAAATATTAATCCAATAATGACAGCAATAACAAGAATAAAATTCCTGTTTAGTATTATTCTAAAAATAAAATTCATGCAACATATTTCATTAATTAACAAATATAAACGCTAATATCGAATTATAATAATTCAATAATACCTTTGTTTAGTACAATTTTAAATATTGATTGTTCTAAGAAACAAACTTTATTTGAATATAGCATCTGATTTTAATAAATTTGATTATTAATCAAAAAAAGACATCCTATGAAAAATTTAACCCGGTTATTCTGCATTACATTATTAATAACAGTTTTTATTCCGTCGTGTAATCAAAAAACTGAAACTAAAGAAACTACTGAAAGTATTGATAAAAAGATTAATTTATCAACACAGCAGAATTATGAGAAGTTCTTATCCGACAGGGGGATTGTTATTCATGAAAAAGCAACATTTAAAGAACTTAAAAAGACCAGTGATGGCAATTACAAGATTTTTTATACTATAAAACCTTTTGAGAATATTCAGGATTCATTACAGAAATATTACGAAAAACAATTCGATGATATTTTACTAAGCAAAGGATGGACAAAACCTAACGATGGGTGGAATCCACACGGAACCGAATACAAGAAAGACGGAACCTATTTTAAATTTTTTATTGTTGTATCTGACAAGCATAAAATCTATGAATTGGCATTTAAATATGGGCAATAAGATATAAAAAAAGCTAACCTTTGATTTTTGGTTAGCTTTTACAATTTACAAATCATTTTTTATTCATATCGTATTGCATCTACCGGATTCATTCTGGCTGCTTTAAATGACTGAAAGGATATTGTTAAAAATGCTATTAATAAACTAATAAAACTGGCGATTAAAAAATACCACAGGTTAATTTCAACCCTATAGGGATAATTGCCAAGCCAGTTTTTCATAAAATAATATGCCACAGGCCACGCAATGATATTCGTAAGTAACACCCAACGAATTATATCTCTGTTTAACTTATATATAATACTATTTACACTTGCCCCAAAAGTTTTTCGAATGCCAATTTCTTTAAATCGTTTAGAAACAGTATAGGATGTTAATGCAAATAAGCCTAAAACCGATAAAATAAGAGCTATGCCTGAACTCCATGTAATCATAGTAAATAGTCGGTCTTCCATTTTGTACATATCGGCAAATATATCATCGATAAAAATGTAGTTCCAATAGTAATCTGGATCGTACTTCATAATTATATCTTTAATATACTGTAAAGTAGCCAATTTATCTTCCGGATCAATTCTAACAACAATATTATAAAACCTATCGGCATAGTTTGATAAGTAAAGTGGTTCTAGCTTTTGTGTAGTCGCATCAAAATGATAATCCTTTGCAACACCAATTACAACTGATTCTCTGTTAGTAATTACATCCAAACCAATAGGATTATCGACATTTAGCAATTTCGCAGCGGTTTCGTTTATTATTATTGATTTATTGTCATCTAAATCGGGATCAAATGTTCTGCCTTTAATAATTTCAATTCCCAGGGTTTCTGTATAAAAATCCTGCACCCTGTTTTCAGCACAGGCAATTGCCATTTTTGAATCATCCGTTGTTTTTCTAATTGTTTGTCCACTTCTTCCCCATCCGGGTACGCTTTGCGAAGCACATACATTTTTTATATGATGATATGACATTAAATCATTCCGAATACTTTGATAACTATTTTGCATTTTTTTTGTGCATTCAGGAAAAACCATGAGGTTTTTCTCATCAAATCCTAAATCTTTACTTTTTAGATATTTAATTTGAGAATTAAATAACAATATAGTTATTAACAACAAGGTTGAAATTGAAAACTGAATAATTACAAGTATGATTTTCAGGAAATTGGAGTTGCCATCAGAATCAAATATTCCTTTTATAACTTTTAATGGATTATATCGCGCCATTACAAAAGCAGGGTAAATGCCGGAAATAACACCAATAATTATTGTAACAAAAAAATAACCGGCAAAAATTAAACCATTGCTTTGATGAAACAACGACAATTTAATATTCAACCTGCTATTTAAAATATATAAAAAAAATTCAGCTATTACAAAACCAATTAGTAATGCAAGAGTTGATAAAGCAACTGATTCGCCCAGAAACTGTTTTTTAAGATTTAAATTATTTGCACCAACCACTTTTCGAATACCTACTTCTTTATTTCTTTGTTCCGATCGTGATGTAAGGAGGTTCACGTAATTAATTACTGCTATAAGCAGAATAATACCAGCAAGAAAACCAAAAATATAAAGCGTACGCAATGAGCCCGACCTGCCAAGTTCGTTTCCAATATTACTTTTCAGGTACAATTCTTCTAAAGGTTGTATTGGGCTATTTGTTTTACTCGTCCAATCTCTAAAATTATCCAGAATTATTTTGTCAGATACTCTTCTGATTTTAGCATTAGTTTCCTGGTTTAAATAATCTTTTGTACGAAAAAAAGTAACAACATCAAGTCTTAGATATTCTTTAAAAGGTTTTTTAAATTCAAAATTGGCAAGCATTTCAAAGTTGATAGTTGTTTTCTCTGTATCTTCCATGATCCATGCAACTTCCAGATCAACACCTTCGAATTTTACTAATTTGTGCATTGCATCGCCATTCTTGAATAATTTACCCGCTAACGACCTGGTAATAGCTATCTGGCTGGGCGATTTTAAAAATGTGTTTTTATCTCCTTCTAAAATTTTAAATGAAAACACTTTAAGCAACAACGAATCCGATATTAGCACTTTAATATCAGGATAAAATTCGTTATTTACTTTTAACAAAGCATTCCCAAAATACCATTTAACAAATCGCGTGGCAGATTCAATTTCCGGAACCTGGTCTATTAAAGCAGGAGCCACTTCATATAAAGTGGTTGCCATTGAATCGTTTAGCGTTTCATTTCGAATACCTGCGCCAATCCTGTAAATTTTATCATAATTGTCAAAATCTTTGTCATAACTCGTTTCATTGAGTATATACAGAAATGCAACAATGCTACATGCCAAACCAACTGCCAATCCCAGAATATTAATTGCAGAATGAAACGGGTTTTTAATCGTGTTTCGTAAAAAAACTTTTAAATAACTTCTTATCATAACTTTCTAAATTTAATTCAAACTATTTATTTTACCATAATTTAGCAATTGATATACCATT
This sequence comes from Bacteroidetes bacterium GWB2_32_14, assembly GCA_001768235.1. GTDB lineage: Bacteria > Bacteroidota > Bacteroidia > Bacteroidales > UBA12077 > UBA12077. The sequence goes on along the minus strand of MENK01000025.1, from coordinate 7,091 downwards.
AAATGCATCTTCTTAATATTCAGTAATTTATTTTCGAGCAATAGAAAATAAGAGCTGTAAAGTGTTAAGAAACTTAACACTTTTTGCAAGGAAACCGAACAAATCTTTATCTTTGAAATAAAAAAATGATTCTTACAGAATCCAGCATTCTAATTATTGACGATAATGATGAAATACGTGAATCTCTCAAGCTATTTCTGGGTCGCCACTTTTCAAATATAGTTAGTCTGTCAGCTCCAAACAACCTGTTTTATGTAATTGACAACAACAATTTCGATATCATATTACTGGACATGAATTTTTCGAGAGGAAAATATTCTGGTAATGAAGGGTTGTTTTGGTTAAAAGAAATTTTGAAACGAAATCCCGAATTGGTAATTATATTAATTACAGCTTATGGGAAAATTGATTTAGCGGTAAATGGAATAAAAGAAGGTGCCTTTGATTTTATTCTGAAGCCCTGGGAAAATGAAAAGTTGTTATCGACTATTAAAGCAGGTATAAAACTTAAAAAATCAAATACCGAAGTAAAAGAACTAAAAGAAAAGCAACAACTATTTAATACATCAGAAATCAACGATTATAAATACCTGCACGGGCCGTCCTTATCGATGAAGAAAATTGATTTAATACTTAATAAGGTAGCCGGGACTGATGCAAACATCTTAATTTTGGGAGAGAATGGTACCGGAAAAGAAGTAATTGCAAGAGAGATTCACCGGAGATCACTTAGAAACAACCAGGTATTTATGAGTGTTGATTTATCGTCGTTAACTAACTCATTATTCGAAAGCGAGCTTTTTGGTTATAAACAAGGAGCATTTACCGATGCAAAAGAAGACAGGTTAGGAAAAATTGAAGCATCGCATAATGGAACTTTATTCCTTGATGAAATTGGAAATTTACCTGTTAACCTGCAATCAAAATTATTAACGGTTATTCAAACCAAATCAGTTACCCGATTAGGTTCAATACGATCCAGGAATATTGATTTCAGGCTTATTTGTGCTACAAATAAACCATTAACCCGGCTGATTCAGGAAGGATTGTTTCGAGAAGATTTGTTATTCAGAATAAATACGGTTCAGATTGAAATTCCTGCTTTGCGAAACCGAAAAGAAGATATATTGCCATTTTGCGAGTATTTTTTGGATATTTATAACAAAAAATATTCGAAAAAGAATACTTTATCGAAATCTGCAATTTCGAAACTAGAGAACTATCACTGGCCCGGAAATATCAGGGAGTTAAAACACTCTATCGAGAGAATTTCTATTCTTTCGACAAATAATAATATAAAAGCAGAAGATTTTGCATTTATTGAACCTTTGGAAGCTAAAACAGACGACCAAATATTAAACCTGCTGGAACTGGAACAAGTTGCTATAAAAAAAGCGATTAAAAAATCAGGAGGCAATATGTCAAAAGCAGCTGAGATTTTAGGGATTTCCAGAACTACATTGTACTTTAAATTATCTAAATATGGGCTTTAACAAGTTTACCCTGAATATTATATTGCGATCTGTATTATTAGCTATAAATTCACTTTTAATAGCTTTTTTAGCAGCAAATTCCGAGTGGGTTTTTACCTTCATCTTTTTGTGTTTATTATTTATTTTACAGGTTTACATGTTAATAAGATATTCAACAAAAATAAACCGTGATTTGGCCAATTTTCTTATTCACATAAAAGAACAAAATACAACTTTGGCATTTTCAAAAAACAACCTTGATAAAACCTTTAGTGGTTTAACAAAACAATTTGAAAATATTAATAACAGGTTAAGCGAAATTAAGGATCAGGAAATAAAAAGGCAAAATTTCCTGAACTTAATACTAAATCGCGTGGGAACAGGAATCCTGGTTATAAACAATAATCAGGAAATAGTGCTTCATAACATGGCATTATTAAATTTATTTGAAATCTACGAAAACACAAACAGCAAACTTATACTTGAAAGAATTAATTCATCAATAAACGAGTTTGCAAACCTGCAACCAGGCGAACAAAAAATTACAACCATTCATGTTTCAAATTTAACCCGCAGGATACTAATTTCATATTCAGAAATTAAAGAAAAGAATGAATTGCAAAAAATTTATTCATTCCACGACATTGATCGTGAAATGACCGACTATGAGCTACAATCGTGGAATGGATTAATAAAAGTTTTTTCTCATGAAATTATGAATACCATAACACCATTAACTACAGTAATTAATACTTTAAGCGAGTGTTTAACTATAAATGGGATTGAAAAAGAAATTAATAACCTGGATATTAAAGATATCAGTGATTCAGTAAAAGGAATAAAACTCATTGAAAACAGGATAACAAGTTTAAAGAATTTTATCGTCAAATTCAGGCAATTTTCTGATATACCCATGCCCGAACCTGCTAAAATAAACGTAAATTCATTTTTGGAGAACATAATCGAAATATACAGGTCAAATTTCCCAGCCATTCAATTTATAAATAACCCGACAAGCAATCCGCTGGCAATTTTTGCCGATGAAGCCCTTTTAGAGCTTGTTATTAACAATATTATTAAAAATGCGATTGAATCCTTATTCAAAAGTGATAATCCGAAAATTGTATTTACAAATTACCTTGTTAATAAGCATATAGTTATTGAAATATGTGATAATGGGCATGGAATTGATTCATCAATCATAAAAAAAGTATTCATTCCATTTTTTACGACCAAAAAAGAAGGCAGTGGAATTGGCCTGGCTCTTGCTCAGCAAATCATGTTTTCAAATAAAGGGAATATTGTGATTGATTCTGGTACTCATGGTACATGTGTAAAGCTCCTATTCAATTCAAACAATTAAATTGAAAATAATACCAAATAGTTAACTACTTTTGTATTACAAACCTTAGTTAAAATGACTGCTAAACTATATTTAATACCAACAACCCTCGGCGAAAGCCCTATAGAAAATGTAATACCATCATATCTAATTGATATTATTAACCAAACCAATCATTACATTGTAGAGAATGTAAAAACTGCCCGCAGGTATTTGATTAAAGCGGGGATAAAAACAAGAATTGATGATCTCACCTTTTATACTCTAAACAAGCATTCATCACCTGAAGAATATGAATCGTTTTTAAAGCCAATATTCGAGGATAATCATGTTGGTATTATTTCAGAAGCAGGTACCCCCGGAGTAGCCGATCCGGGTGCAGAAATTGTAAAAATAGCCCATCAACGAAATATTGATGTTGTTCCGCTGGTTGGGCCGTCATCTATTCTACTTTCTGTTATGGCATCCGGTTTAAATGGGCAGAATTTTGCGTTTTTAGGCTATTTACCGATTCAGAAAGCAGAACGTATTAAAACACTAAAAGAGATTGAAAAACGGTCTTTAAACGAGAATCAAACCCAACTATTCATCGAAACCCCATATAGAAACAATCACCTCCTTGAAGATATTATTACAACCTGCCATCCTGAAACGATGCTCTGTATAGCAACAGATATCACGCTTGAATCAGAATTTATTAAAACAAAAACAATAAAAGAATGGAAGAGTAAAGTTCCTGATTTGAATAAAAAACCTACTGTATTTCTAATAAAAAAGAATTAGAACAATGGTATAGATTTTCTTCTAATATCGAATTCATATATAATCATTAATTCGTGAGAGCCACTATTTGCACCCATCATGCTATTTAAGGAGAAATCGTACCCATAGCCTAACATAAGCTGGCGGTTTATGGCAACATCAACAAATAAGCCTGCAGCATCTCCGAGACGATACATACCGCCAATCCAGATTTTATTGTTGTACAGGAATTGCAGTGTAATGTCGTTTGAAGTCGGAGATCCTGAAACTGCTTTAGTTAAAAGCGATGGTTTAAATACCCATTCTGAACTCAGTTGCATGGTATATCCGGCATGTATATAATAATGCCTTTTAAGATCAGTAAAAGATTCTGCATACTCTTCATCTATGGATGTTTCAAGCAATTTAGGAACAGCAAAACCAACATAAAACCGTTCGTGATACAAATAAAAACCAAATCCTAAATTAGGGCTTAATTTTTTCTCGTTATCAATAAACTGGGGGTCTTCGTTATCAATTACATCTAAATGGCTTAACCCGGCATAATAACTACTTATTCCGCCTTTTATTCCCATTGATAGCGTTAAATCTTCTGTAATTATTAATCGATAGGCGTAGTTTAATGAGATATGTGTATTTGTGACAGGGCCAATCTTATCACTTAAAATTGTTAACCCGACACCTATTTTCCTGTTGTTAACAGGAGAATGCAAGCCAACACTAAAGGTTTTAGGCGATCCTTCCATACCAACCCATTGAAATCTGGATAATGAATTTGCATTTATCGATTTTTTTGTGCCTGCAATTGCCGGATTAATTGACAAAGTATTAAACATGTATTGAGTAAACATGGGTTCTTGTTGTGCATTAATTTCACCTGTCAATAATGTCAATACAAAAAGGAATACTAAATAATACCTGTAGTTAATGGTTCTCATAATACTTATTTTGTCCAAGTTATTTATCTCTTTATAAATACGTAACCACTTATTTCTTTATTAATATCTTCGATATAAAGAATATAGAAATAAGTACCAGTAGGTAAGTCGTTTCCAACAGCTAAGCCGGAATCTGTTTTACCATCCCAGTTATTCTGGTAATTATCTTTAGAGTAAACCAGGTTGCCCCAACGGTTATATATCTTTAATGAAACTTTATCGTATTTTTCTAATCCCAGAATCTCAAACTTTTGATTGTATTGATCTCCATCAGGTGAAAATGCTTCCGGAATAATTAAACCGCTAACACCTTCGTTGTCAATATTTATCAACTCGAGATTCTCGATTATTAAACTGCTGTAATTCTGATCTGTACTTGATGTTGTAAATTGAATCTCGTATTCAATATCTCCATCTTTCAGATCGTCGTCAACTCCTTTTACCAATACCGATCGTGGAATATTCCAGTTTAACGAAGTAAATATAATTTGAGATGAATCTAAACTTCCCTCGGATGTATTTAACGAACTCATATTAATAATTACATCTTCAACGGGTTCTGATAATAATACAACAGAGAAATCAGTATTTTCTAAATCTTCTGATGTAATGTTATTTGCAAGTGTGGTTTTTACATCGGCTGTATCATTATCTTCATTCATCAGGTTTATGTTATCAATACTTAAATTACTATATGTATTGTCGGTAGTAACAATATTGCTTGTAATAATTGAATAATCAATATTTCCATCCACAACATAATCATCAATACCAGTAACAATAATATTTAGTGTTTCTGGCCAATTTTCTGGTGTAAAAGTAAGTCTTGATTCAGACAATGTAGCTTCAGTTTCATCTGTTGAATGCATATCAATTGAAACATCATCAACCGGAGCAACACTAAGAGCAAACGAAACAGATACGCTTGTACCATCTTCATTTGTGTTACCTGATGAAGAAATAATAACATCAGGTAAAGTTCCCTGCACAATCTCAACAGTAACTAAAGCAATATCGTAATCACCATCAACATCGGAAACTTTGTATGCAAAGTAATCCGTTCCTTCAAATCCTGTAAGCGGAGTATAGGTTAAGGTGTTATCATCATTTACTGTTACCTCTCCTGCAATTACCTGTGTTAATATTTCAATAACAATACCACCGTCATCTAAACCTGTATCATTATCTAACACATTAAGAATCCTGGTAGTATTCATATTTGTATAAAACCTGTCATCAATTGCAATCGGAATAGAGTTATTCTCTTTTACATTAATCGTGACCGTTGCTGACGAGCAATCATTGTCTGCATCACACACCTGGTAATCGAAGTTATCGATTCCTAAAAATCCATTATTAGGTGTATAAGTAATTGTATTACCGGTGTTTACTAAAAATATTCCATTTGTTGGATTGTTAGTAATTGAAAGAACTAAGCCCCCATCTTCCAAACCTGTATCATTTATCAATACATCAATATTAACAGGTATATTTATACTTGTACCCCTCGAATCATCATGTGCTTCAGGTATATTATTTACAACAGGATTAACTGTAATTGTAACTGTGGCAATATCATAATCACCATCAATATCAGTAATCATGTAATCAAAAAAATCAGTACCTATAAACCATGCCGATGGTGTATAAGTTACTGAATAATCGGCATTAACAATAACACTTCCATATCGCGGTAAATTAAATATAACTACTTTATCAATACCATCATCCAAATCCTTATCGTTAGCTAAAATATTTATATCTACTGTGATATTTTCTATAGTTAATATATCATCATCAGCAGCGTCAGGAACATAGTTTGTACCTTCCTTAACATTAACAGATACATTTGCTATATCCAAATCACCATCTTTATCAGCAACTTTATACTGGAATGTTGCTATTCCAATATACCCAATTTCCGGTGTAAATGTAATTGTATTATCGTTTGTATTTACTGCTGCTGTTCCATATACTGAATTCGGTGGAGTTTGTATTGAAACAACAACCGGAACATCTTCCAATCCTGTATCATTAATAAGTACATCAACTATTACAGGAGTATTAAAGCTTGCTCCTCTTCTATCATCATTAGCATCAGGAAAATAATCGGGTTTGTCGCTTACGGTTACTGTTACTCTTGCTATATCGTAATCACCGTGGATATCTGCTACCCAATACTCGAAACTGTCATCGCCTATAAACAGGTTTGATGGTGTATAAGTGATTGTCCGGTTCGGATTTACTGTCGCTGTTCCGTGAACAGGTTCTGTAAAAATCAATAAATCGCCAAAACCATCTTCTAAGCCTGTATCATTCGACAGTACACTGATATCTACGGATGTATTTGCTAAAGTCGTTGTCGTGTCAGCAACTGCTACAGGAATATAATTAATTACCCCGTCAGGCAGCACTGTTATCGTTACCGTGGCCGTTGAATAATCGCCATCATTGTCCGTTACGGTATAGTTAAATGTTACTTCGCCTGAATATCCTGATGCAGGGATATAGGTTATTGTATTATCAATCTCAACATTTGCTGTTCCCCATGTTGGGATTGTGGTAACGGTTACTACA